>JAVYLK010000020.1:0-26580 GCA_038740895.1 Candidatus Caldarchaeum sp. | reverse complement strand
CGAAACTTCAGGGATTTAGGCAGGGTTTCAAGGCGTCAAAAATTCTCCGAAACGTACTACCATAACACATGGAGAAAACACTGTGTAGAAAGCCGAAGCTTACGTGAATCAGGCGTTGTTTCAGACCAACGACAGCCGTCGAACACCAATTTGCCCAAAGCAGCAGAACCCATAATAACACAGTAGGCTGTTATAACACGTAGGAAACACCGTAGGTTGTTGTGGTGTTGATGACAATTTTTTGCCTCGACAGCTATCTAAAAATATGGAGCAGTATTACAACAGTTGTCTAAAACTATATAAATGTCAAATGATTGACACCATCATGTTTGTCAGCCTCCTGAGCCGCTTTAACTAGCCTTCACACCACCTGTATACCCCCGGCCACTATTATGAACACAACCATGCCAACATAGGCTTGGTACAGCTCTATTGCTGCAGTGCGGGCACCACTCTATCAACACAGGCCTGCCCATCAGGCTTGAAAGACCTGTTGGTTAAGCCGTTCACGTCAACCACCATGCGTGAAGCCCGAAGCATTCCTAGTGACCATGGCGAGCGTGGCTAAAACTATGATTAAACCCGTTAATAGAATGACTGTAGTTATCATGAGCTGGGGCAGCCTGCGCATCCAAATACCATACGCTACAAAAGCCTTCCATCAACCCTCATTCCTACGTTGAGCATCTTCTCAAGCATGCGGAGTCTTTCCTCATGAGACAGGAGCGAGGACATGACGAAAAGGTCGAAAACACCCCTCTCAGAATACGCCTGAGCACCACGTGCATACTTGAGAGAATTATCCACAAGCCTGTCAAACACCTCTCTCTCATTCTGTAGAAGAGCGTCTCTGAAACCAGACCATCTGCCAAGCTCCTCCCCAAGCCTACGACGGCAATCCATTGTAATAAAAAATACCATCAACTGCGGCAATATAAGATGGGAGAGTAGGGTGAAAATGGGAACACTTCTCAGGTGATATGTCAGAACCTCTACGTCACCTTCTCGACTATGAGCTCCCAGTTGCAGTTGGCAGCCAGTATTTTGACATACCAGTTTCCAGCAGGTATAGCCGCTAGGTAAAACTCAAACACTCCCTGCTCTTCATCAATACTGCCTGACTTAAAGTATCGTGTGGCACCAACTTGGTAGAGATACCAGCTTAGGCCGACATACCGTAGGTCTGCTCTAGCTGTTATCCTTAGCTTCAGCCTGAGGTCTGATGTTGAGTCTAGCGTGAAGGGTCTTGTCTCCTTGTCTCCACTACCTCTATCGCTAACCAGCACCGTTCCCCTTTCAGCTGGGTAGACGGTGGTGACAAAGACCACATATGTGGTGGCGGTGTTTGTGGTTGTCGTCCTTATGGTTGACCTGACAGTTGTCGTAATAAATTTGCTCGTGGTCTGTGTTATATATGCTGTCATTGTAGTGGGTTTGGTAAGCGTTGCTGTCGTGGATGTTGTAAGTGTGGTTGGAACAGTAGTGGTGGAGACAACGCTCTCGGTCAGTGTTAATCGGAGAGTCTCCGTATGGGTAACTGGTCTGATGAAAGCTCCGGCCCCAAACCCTGCAACAAGACCAGCCGCAAGAAGAGCGGCCAACATAATGACCCGGGAACTCATGAACCAATACTACGATGCTGACATAAATTTCTTCAATAGAGAGTTAGGCTTGGCTCTTGAAGTGTTTATGGAATTCATTAATTATCAGCCGTCTCCTCTCCTTCAAAAAGTCTTCGTAGTGTTCTGCTTTTAATAATTTCTCGGCAGACGGTATTAAATGTCGTTCCAGAAGGGTAGGGTCTTTCTTACGGAGCTCACTTAGATAACTCTCCGGCGTTTTGTCTCCTATCGCTTGGTTTGCTTTTTTAGAAATTATGGTTATGTTTGCCACATCATTTTTAAGCACTTCCTCTTTAACACCCTTCTGCTCTAAATGTTCAACTGGGAAGATGTGGTGAATTGATATTTCCTCATCATTCAGGTCCTTCAACATATCACCCTGTGTCCTCTGTATGTCCCAGTCTCTTGCGCCATTAACTGCGTAAATAACCGACAAAAGGTTGATGTGATTTTCGTCATACTCGCCTGACAACTCGTCTTCAGACAAATCTTTAATCCTGAGGTTTGTGATAAGTTCAGCGGGATTAAGGGTTTTCTTCGCCATTTCAATATCTTCTTTAAGGTCCCCTTCCAGTCTACCCGTATAACGCCAGTTAAAAGAAGCCAGGATAATCCACCTGACAAGCGCTTTTTTGAACTCTTCACTTGCATAAGTTTTCGACTGCATGTGTCTGTGGATGAAAAAGGAGGGTATTACAAGTGAATAGCTAGATTTGAGATACTTGTGTCTCACGCCGTATTCGCGGAGCATTTTAACGGTTGCCATTACAGCTGTTTTGGTATCGTCGAGATATTTCATGAGCTGACTGGCTGCAAAACGCTCTAACTTCTCTTTGGCTTCCCTGAACCTAGTTTCCCCGGTAGATATTGCCATGTACGTCCTGATGAGAGGCGGCGAATTAACGTCGTAATCATTTTTCGCCAGCTCATCCAAGAACTTCTGGAACCGCTGCCTGAAGACTCCTCCACTTTCTTTCACAGTCTTGCCCGTTAGAAGCGCTAATACTAAGTCGGGGAGCTTCACCTTTGTCCCTCTATCGTTGAGGTTGACGAACATGTGCGATACTCTATCAAATGCCTGTAAGAGGTCGCTATTTTTCCAGTCCATTTCTACGGACACGATTGGCATCTGGTAAGTGTTGAAAATTTGACGCAGTCTTTCTAAACGTTTTTGGAGAGTGTTTTTAGTGGAGACTTCTGCCTCTACCGATTCTAAGAGTTCCCATACTGTATCTTTGGTAAGAATGTCCGGTACTGGGAAATAGTACTCGCCGGGCTTGCGTTTTCCACGGGCTAGAATGAAATCATTCTCCAGAGGATTAAAGTAAATCTGTACGTGTCTTTGTTTACCGCCTATTTGAATTCTGCCATATTTCAACAACAGCAGCGAAGTGAGCCGTTGTCTACCGTCTATAACCATGTATCTACCGTTGGCTAGCTTTAGGTCGTCTGTCAAAGGTTTGAACAGATTTTCGTAGTTTTCTAACAGGTCGTTAGGTATTTCGCATATGAAAATAGCCCCAATGGGCAGCTTGTTGAAAATCGAGTTAGCTAACGCCACCACTTGCTGGTTTCTCCAAACAAATGGTCTTTGAATCTCCGGCACCACGTAATAACCCATTTCAAGGTCTTCGTAGAGCTTGCTGAGCTCGACCATGCCTTTTCAACGGCGGCCTTAAATGATTTAAACGTTTGCAGAAAAACGTTAGGTGAATAGATTTCTCCCCACATTCCGACGACTGCTGGGACTGGGCTAAAACATTCCGTTCCAAACATGCGGGAGTATGGGAGGCTTACAACCTCAAATCCACGCCTTTAAACGATTAACAGCCTTCAAGCGGAAGACTATTAGGTCTGATGCCCGCCTGTCAATTGATTGAAACACTATGCTAGGGTCGCGCCGTATGAACATGCCTGCGGCCGATTGTTTAACCAGTATTTCCCATGTATTTCGTGCTTTGCTAGGGATGTCTGTTCTCGAATGATGTGTTAATCCCAAGTGTTCCAAGCTTTGTTGATTAAATATTCGCTTTTTTGAGGAAATCCTAACGTGGTCAAAAACGAGTGGAACGGAGGTTGAGAAAATCTAACCTTCCAAGCCTTCACCCGAGTTTTTCTGACTATTTTCTTCCAAGGCTCTAACTCAGAGGCCATATCACGGTTTATTTTACTTATTATTGGTTTCTCATAACCAAGGTAACGCAAGTAAGTAAATTCGTATAGTTTCGACGCCTGTTTAACTGACAACCCAAGTTCATCAGCTATCAGACGCGTAGCTTCCGCCTTTTCTCTCATTTCCAATTGTTCTGCGACTTTTTCAAGTTTCTTAATTTCAGCCTCGGCGCCGTCACTTTGAAGCAAGCGTAGCTGCCACTCTAGACTGTAAACTCTGTCCAGCCTCTTCATTATCTGGTCGCGCACCTCCACTTTCATTTCCACTATGATGTCGTATACATAGTCTCTGAAAACGTATGTATCGACATCGAGTCCATTCTCCAGCGCACCCTTTACGTAAATCAGCGGTAACGGCGTGGCGACTTCGCTCAAGGTTCTCGTTTTAGGTCCTTGGTTGGACCAGTTGCTGCAAAACTTTCTCCACTGGCATTTTGTGCAGTAGTCCTTTTTCGGCGACTCCGGCTGGAAACCCATAAGCCCTAGCTGTTTAGATTCCCAAATATCCTTCAGTATGCTCTTCAGCCGGAATACTTTCTCAACTTCTTCAACCAATCCATGGCGTGGATAAAGCAGTACTGTGGATATCTTTTCGGCAGGGAGGGTTTCCGGCCGGGGAATGAATGCTTCTCCCTCCCTTCTCCTACCCAAAACAAGCCCTCCCATCCTGCTTAAAGTGTTGTAGAACCCTGCCTGATAAGAATCTAACGACGATGCTCCTCTCTCCACATTCTTTACCTCCGCAACCAAATAACTCCCTGACCTCTCCGACTTGAAGATTAGGTCAGGTACGGCATGGGATGGTAGGGCGGGCCATTTCACATCACACCTACCAACCACCTTCAGTCTCCCGTACTCTTCCCCTAGTATAGACGCAATCTTAACTAGGCCGACGACATCTCTTTTCACAATGTTCTTAACCAAATTACTCGAATGGTGTAGAGGCCTTCCCAGCACCTGCTCGGACACAAGCTTTACCCGTTTTTTCAGATATGGTAGGCGTTCTGCAACCTCTCTGAACAAACTCGGCGACGTCTCTTTCAGAGAGGATCCGATGTCCATTGCTTTCGCCGAACGGGTAACTGACGGAATTACCTTCTCCGCCAGCATTTCACCAAGCTTTCCTACGACACTCGGCTGAACACGCGGTGTTTTCCGTCTTTCCAGCCTGCGTACCCTCAGACCCATCGTCTTAAAGGCTAGGATTTTCGGACACCTGAGAAAATCGTACACATCCTCCCACGTAACGGTGAAAGAACCCATTTCAAAGCTCTCCCAAGAGCTGTTCATAGAGTTCACGGCAGGCTTTCAGGTCGCACTCAAGATATTTTTTGAATCCCCGCCTGCTCTTCCTCCACTTATCATAAACCCATCTAGCTTTTTGAGACGATTCTGACTCTCGCTCCAACCTCTTGCAGTGTGCATCAAACCCGTCTAGATTAAGGATTATATTGCTTAATTTCCGATAACCATAGAATGGTGCTAGGTCAACTATCAGGGATGTGTCAATCATATCGCTCAGACCGTATAGTTTAAGCCCCTTACGGTATAGAGTGTACTTCTGTGAAAGAAGAGGGATATCATAGTAGCGTATACCATAACCCACGACCACATCCGGCTCTATATTATCCAAATACTCGTCGAAGCTACTAAGCAGTCTCTTCTCGGATTCGTTATTATTTTTTGCGAGAACCAACGAGCGACAGTCGGAAGAAGAATATTCCAGTAGGCCAATCGCCAAGATTCTCTCATTGTTTAAAAACCTGAGCTTCCTAGTGTCCGTTTCCAAATCGATCAAGATGGTTCTGTTTGTTCTCTCTAAGAGAAAATTTTTTAAAGGTTGGTAACGCTTATAGGCAATCGAATTCTTATTGATAACATCTGACAGCAAATCACAATCGCTATACAACCTATTGGATAAAAGCGTAACTGTCTTTGGCTCTTAACAGTTGTTTGACGGCTATCCGCTTATAACCGTCTTTCCAGAACGACAGCTTCGATGAGGTGCTGGCTGTTTCTAATCATACTGCTTTTTCTGCCTGCGGTTTACGGGCTTGAGCCTCCTCCTTCTGGAACGCCTTTCGGCAAATTCTACGTCAGGGTTGTTGACTGCTCCAGCCAGCAGCCTATAGCCGGAGCCTCAGTCAATCTTGACAACCCCGGCCACAGGGTCTCCTCCGTCACAAACACCACAGGCTACGCCGAGATGCAGGGCTACGCATGGTTCTACACCTACTACATTACCGCCGGCGGCTACAGGTTTACCCAAGGTGAGAGAAGGTTCGCGATAGGAGAGGTCTTCACGACATGCCTGTTCAGGGAGACGGGAGGGTTTTGGAGGGTTGTTTCAGACCTGCTCAGCTGGCAGGGAGTCATACATGCCGGCGGAGCTGGATGGGGATTGGTGAGGCTGAAGAACTTCGAGCCAGGAGTGTTCAACATAACAAGCATAGAGCTTATGGTTTCAGGATATGACAGGCCTGTAGGTTTTTGGACATCTGATAGAGGAGATTCTACCCAAGCTCCTCGACACATACTTCAACCTAACAATCAAACCTCCTCAAGACTCTCCGGTCGTAAGGCTTAAGGCCGAGCTTAGAATAAAAGCAGTCTTCAAAGGCGATGACGGAGGCAGGATAGGGCCTCTAACCCTCTTCACAAACCTAGACTACGTCATGGTCAGGGGAGCTCAGAACCTTCAGCATAACAGTCCTAGACCACTGGGGTTTCAACCACATCTCCGTAAGCCTTGCCAGCAGTCTTTAAACATACCCGATAAAGGAGACTATGTTGTTAGGGGAGAGAGGTTTAGGGGGAAGGTATGACGTGACGGCGGGATGGAGGTTTAGAATACCAAACATGTATAAACCGCTGTTTTATTTAGAGGCTAAAGACGGGAGAGAGGTTAGAATATCCCTATTGGGTTGAGGACGGAACACCATGTTTCAGCTATGAAGAGCATGGGGAGCCTCCGTTTGTTCCTTCAGGCAGTCAGCCGAACTATCATGGGGGGAATGGTATTGAAGTAAATGCTGTCAAACATTTAAAAACAGGGATAATTGCCCTAACTGCAACAGAATATTAGGGAAAAACCAAGAAGAAAGAGATACAAACCAACCATCTAATATTATGATTAGGCGGACGATCTTCCAGGCTGATCTACCGGCCCTGTTGTTGTCTGGGTCTTGCCGGTAAAAAGCTTATGCGTGGGCTGGGCTGGAAAAACTATTAATTTCAACCGTGGGGTTGACGGGTGGAGGCGGGGGTCGCCAAGCCTGGTCAAATAGGCTCGGCTTAAGCTGGGCGAGGCTTGCGGCGCAGGGTTCAGGCCCCTGTCCCGTAGGGGTTCGTGGGTTCAAATCCCACCCCCCGCACACTCGCGGAGCTGCTTATTCTGAACACTGTTGGATGAAGGACGTAATTGAAAGGCCCAGAGACCCAGTTGTTTCCTACAGGTGGAGCAGCTTGGTCTGGGGTTGTAGGAGCGTGTTTAATCCGTCATGAGGTTATCGGAGACTACTGTCCTAATGTTTTCCAAAAAGCGTTTAAATAATCAGCATAGCAACACATGAACAACTTGAAGCTGCTGGTCGCCAAGAACATTCAGAAAAGCTTTGGCAAGAAAGTTGTGCTGCGAGACGTAGACATGGAGGTTTTTAGGAATGATATACTGGGGATGATAGGCCCCAACGGAGCTGGGAAGACAACTCTGTTGAACATTTTGACAGGGAACCTAGCTCAGGACCGGGGTCAGATTTATCTAGGGGGGCTGGATATATCACGCACAAAGCCCCACGCACGCTTCAGGATGGGCGTGGGTAGAACCTTTCAAAACGTCAGGCCTTTCCACAGCCTGACTGTGGAGAAAAACATCAGGGTCGCTGCCCGCCTTAGAGTCGAAAGCAGAAAAGTATCGGCAGAGGTGATGCGAATCATCGAATTACTTGGGCTGAAGCCATACGCCGACGAGGCAGTTTCAGAATGCAGCCTCATCGTACGGAAGAAAACGGAGCTTGGTAAGGCCGTCGTCGGGGGCGCTAAACTTGTTTTACTGGACGAACCCTTCGCAGGCCTCGTTGAAGAAGAGATTAACGATCTTGCCGAAGACATAAAACTTCTGAGAGAGGAGGGTGTCGCGTTTGTGATCGTCGAGCACGTCGTTTCAGCTTTGATGAAGCTCGCCAACAGGGTCTTCGTCCTGCATCTAGGCACTAAACTGGCTGAGGGGACGCCTCATGAAATAGTGAAGAATACCGATGTTCTGCAGGTCTACCTAGGTGGCCAGTTTGGCTCTGCTTGAAGTCTCTGGTCTTAACTCGGGATACGGAAAGCTTCAGGTTCTTTGGAACATAAGCATGAGGCTAGAGGCCAACGAGATTGTGGCGGTGATAGGACCAAACGGCGCCGGCAAAACCACTTTGCTCAAAACAATCGCCGGAATCATAAAACCGTTCGCCGGACACGTGATATACCAAAACCAGGTCATAAACGGCATAGCGCCACACAAACTCGTGCGAAAGGGATTAGTGTACGTGCCCGACGGAAGCGGGGTTTTCGGGAACTTGACAGTTCTCGAGAATCTTTCAGTCGGAGCATACTGGCATCGGTCGGATCTTAGGAAGCGTCTTGAGAGAGTTTACGATTTTTTCCCAGTCCTCGGAGAGAAAAGCCGGCAGCCGGCAGCTACTTTGAGCGGCGGCGAGAAACAGATGCTTGTTTTGGGTAGAGCTCTGATGGCTGAGCCGAAGGTCATTCTGCTCGACGAGCCCTCCACTGGACTGTCGCCCATAGCTGTCCAAAACCTCTACGCTATGTTGGAGAAACTAGTTAGCTCAACTAATCTGAGCGTTGTGTTGGTTGAGCAGGATGTCAGCAGGGCGTTCCGGCTGGCGAGCAGAGCTTATCTTCTGGAGGCTGGAAAAGTCAGGATGGAGGGGCCTGTCAACGAGTTGCGGATGAGTGAGGTAGTCAAGAAATATTTTGTAGGCGGCTAAAGACCTTCCTGCTTAAACCGATTAAGCCATGCGAAGCCCCCAGCCCAACCCCTATCAAAACAAGGCCTATCACCGACTTGGTGAGCGAGGGCATGTTAATGATCAAGAGCTGATACACGACGGTGAATATTGCCGCGCCTATGAATGAGCCGACCAAAGTCCCCGACCCGCCTAACAAAGCCATCGTTATGGGTAAAAAGGCGAAGTCAATCGAGAACACGAAGCGGGGGTTTGTGTAGGTTTGAGACCACATGTACACAACTCCAGCCAATCCCGCTAAAACACTGCTGATGATAAACGCAGTCTGCTTGACGCGGAAGAGGTTTATTCCAGTACATTCAGAAGCCTCCTCGTCTTCTTTGATACAGCTGAAGAAAAGCCCCAAGGAGCTGTTTTTCACCAAGACGTATACGACTGCCCCGATGGTGATGACGGCGAGGGCTAGGAAGTATGAGACCAATTGGCTGCCATACTGAGTGACTTGACTCTTGATTGAAATTCCGGAAAACCCACCTGTCAGCGGCGATAGCTCTGGGGAACTTACCAGTAGGTTGACAAACCCAATCAGCCCTAAAGTTATGACTGCAAAATAAAACCCCTTCACTCTGAACAGAGGATAGCTCAACGTTAACGAGACCAGTGCACACACTGCTACCGAAGATGAGGCTGCTGCGATAAAAAGTACGGCTAGCTCGCTGAGAAAGCTGTGGAGGTAGTTTATGGTTAGAGCGAAAACGTAGGCCCCGACTCCGTAGAATATTATGATGCCTAGGTTCATGTATCCTAGAAGTCCGCCCATTATGTCGTAACTGAGTGCAAGTGTTCCGTAGATGAACAGAAAAATCAACAAGCTCTGATAGTAGGGTGGAGAAAAAAATCCCAGTAGGACCGCTGACCATAACACTATTCCCCAGAGAAAGGCTAGACGTTTATCCACTCTACTCACTCACGAGGCCGGTCGGCCTCACCATCAGAACCACTAGCAGGAGAACGATTGCTATGGCTGGGGACCAGTAGTATGAGATGAACACGCCTGTGAGTGTTTCGGATAATCCGAGTACCAAGCCTCCGACGAGGGAGCCGATCAGCTTCCCCGCCCCACCCACAACGAGGACGGTCAGAGCCTTGACTGTGATGGAGATACCTATGAAGGGAGTTATCGGGAAACCGTTACCGAGATAAATCAGCCCGCCCACTGCGGCCAACATGGTTCCCAGCCCAAAGGTTATGGCAGCAACTCTGGTGATGGGTATTCCGAGGAACGACGCGACTTCGACGTTGTACGTGATGGCGCGCATGGCTCGGCCGGTCATCGTTCTCCGCAGGAAAAGCCATATTGATAACGTTGCTGCGACCACGAGGATGAAGGTTGCGAACCTAAAGAACGGTATTGATATGCCGATGAAGGTGATGGGGTTGAGGCCGAGATAGATGCTCTTAGGCAAGGTGCCGAATGAGGTGGCTGCTACGTCCTGTAAGATGAATGATACTCCTAAGGTGATGAGGATGCAGCTTATCAGCAGTTCCTGCTTGGGCCTTTTTGAGACAGGCTTTATCAGGCCGAGGTAAAAAAGCAGGCCCGTGGCGAAGAACAGGGGGACAACAGCCAAGTATGACTGGAGGTATCCTAGGGGCTGTGAGCCTAGCGATGAAAACAGCACGAACGCCGTCATCCCGCTTAGCATTACCCAGTCTCCGTGCGATATGTTGAGCACGCCTGCAACGCTGTAGATTAGGGACAGTCCTAAAGCTATTACAGCGTAAATACCGCCGAGGACTAGACCGTCTATTAACGATTCTAGAAAAAGAAGGAGGGAAAACATGAGATTTAGGGGTGGAGGTAGGTGGCGTTCGCTAGGTCTCTCGGCCACACTGTCTGTATCCTGCCGTTCTGTATCTGGATGGCGACCAGTCCGATGTTGCCGTAGCCTTGAGGACCTATTATCAGCGGGCCGCTAACCGTCATTATTTGCAGGTTGTGTAGAGCGGTGTTTATCGCCTCCCGGTCCAGCTTTCCAGCCTCCTCAACAGCTGAGATAATCATCTGGAATATGATCATCCTCAGCTCCGTCCACTGCCAGTCAACCCAGCTGAGTCCAGCTTTGTTCATAAGGTCTACGAGGAGGTCTGACTGATAGTACTTGAACGACGGGGTCCAAAAGATCTCGCTAGTTACTCTTTCGGACAGCTGTCCGAGGCTTTTGACGAACCCGGCGCCGTATTCGATGACGTGGTATTCTTTCGGCGAATAGCCTGCCTCCGCAGCCTGCCTTATGAACAGAGCGTTGACCGGCCCGAACATCGCAAGGTACACGATGTCGGGGTTTATCCTCCTCAGCTCACGTATGACTCCCGAGAAGTCTGTGGTCCCGGGGGTGAGCAGCTGGTCGTAAACTATTTCGAGACCGGCTTTCCTCGCGAGGGATTTTCCGCTGTTGTAGGTGTCGATTGCCCATGTTATGTCCCAGCCGACGAACGCTATTGTTTTAGCCCATTTTGTATTTGCCTGCAGGTCGAAGTATGATGCTGACCATCCGTTCTGGTTGTCCTCCCAGTACGGAACCATCGAGGTGACGACGTACTTGTAGCCCTTGTTCCACATGTCCTTGGTGCTTGCTTCCGCCATTATCATCGGCACTCGGTATTTCTCAGCGACGGTTGGGATTAGCTGTATCCCTATGTCGGCGCTGTAGGGACTCACCAGTATGTGCACATTGTCCTCTGTGGCGAGCTTTGTGTAGAGTTGGATAGCTAGGTCTGGCTGGCTCCTGTCATCGTACATGATGATTTCAACCGGAACCCTCACACCAAGATCTCTGACATAGACGCCTTTCCTCACGTTGTTGACCCAGTTGAGCCACTCCCTGTTGAAGCTCTCATACCCGCTCGTCAGAGGCGCGAACAACCCGTCCTTGGAGATTGTCATACCGATCTTTAGAGGTGGGCCTGAAGTTTGTCCAACAGTCGTTGTGGCTGTTATCGTTATTCTCTGGGTCACTGTTCCTCCAACGGTCACGTATTCCGTTTTTGTCGCTATTTCCGTCTGGCCCGTCCCCGTAAACGCAGCGGTAAAGTATCCGCCAGCAAACCCTGCAGCGAGTAGAACTACCATCAAAACTGCGGCGACAGTGTTTGAAACAGCCGCCTGCCTGACCATGTTCGACTAATTTTGCGTGCAGGTATAAATATGTTTTCACAAATGGGTGGCGTGCTTGCTGCAGGGAGCTAGTGGAATAACAAGCAACGCTGTCTACCGGTTGTGTATGAGCCGATGCGGGGGCATTAAGGATCTAGCTCCTGGTGCTCTCGGCGCGTGCGCCAAACCAGGTTATCCGACAGTGGCCTGCTGAATTTTGTCGACCAAGCATAAGCCTTATATTTCCTAAAAAAGCTAAGACCAGCATGACCAGAGAAGAAACATCCAGAACCAAGATCAGCCGGAGGAAAGCTATCAGCACGGCGGCAGCAGCTGGAGCGGTCGTGGGAGTCGGAGTAGTGGCTGGCTTGGGCGGGTATCTGGCTGGGTCTGGTGCAGCGGGAGCACAGACTGTGATTCAGAGGGAAACGGTGACCGTTGGGGGTCAGACAGTTACGCGGACAGTGGCTACTTCTCAGCTGCCTCAGGAGATTAAGGTGGGTGTTATGCTGCCTTTGAGCGGCGAGCTGGGCCCGATAGGACAAAAGATGCTTAACGGCGCTAAGCTGGCTGAGAAACTCGTTAACCAGTGGGGTGGCGTTGCCGGCTCGAAAATAACTATCATGGCTGAGGACAGTCTGGCCTTGCCCGATAAAGCTCTTGAGACCGTTAAGAAGCTGGTTGAGGTGAATGGCGTTCAAGTAATAGTTGGCCCAGCCACAAGCGTCGAGGTCTTGACCATCGCAGACTATCTTATCCAGAGGAAGGTGCCGTTGATAAGCATGTCGGCCACAGCGGCCGCGATCTCGAAGGTAGGAGGGCAGTACATCTTCAGAGTTGTTCCGAGCGACGCAATCCAGACCAAGGCACTAGCCGACCTCATACGGTCGCAGGGAGTCAGGAGGCTGGCGACTTTCGTCGTCTCCAACGACTACGGCATCGGTATCGAGGAGGGAATCAAAGCCAACTTGGGCGACTCCGTGGTCATCAGCATAAGATACGACCCCAAGAAGGGCGATTACAGGGAGGAGCTGAGCAGGATAAAGAATGCCAACGTGGATGCTATTCTGTGGGCTACATGGGTTGAGAGCGGGATAGTGGCTTTGAAGCAGGCTTCAGACCTTGGTCTAACCGACATTCGGAGCTTTGGCTCGGAGGCTATGAGGGATACGGCGTTCTTCGCCGACGCCAAGGCCGCTGAGTATCTCCTGCAGACTAGGATGACTGGCACAAGCCCAAGCGCGCCTTCCGAGACTCTGGCGTCTAAACAGTTCCTCGACGACTACAAGCGGGAGTTCAACGAGAATCCGGGGCTTTTCGGCGACGCAACATACGACGCCACGATGGTGGCGTTGCAGGCGATTGCAAGGGCCGGAGCCTACGACGGCGCAAAGATAGCCAGCCAGGTCAAGGCCGCTGCATACCACTACCTAGGGCCCAGCGGCCACAAGATGATGGACCAGTCCGGCGACTCCGTACTAGCAAACTATGACATATGGCGGGTTGCCAAGCCAGCCGCACAGTACACGATTGAGAGCATAGGCAGCTGGGACACTGTGGCGGGGCTAAAACTCCGATAGACAACACTCCTATCAAATATTTTTATCATCCCCCGATCTCTCGGTGCTAGGCTTGGCTCTAGAGACTCAGCTCCTACAGACGTTCATCAACGGGGTGGTCACCGGCAGCATTTATTTCCTCGCAGCCGTTGGTCTGACTTTCCAGTATCAGCTCATGAAGTTTCCAAACCTTTCTCACGCCGAGTTTTTCGCAATAGGCGCCTTCGTCACGTACTTTTTCGCAGATGTTGTGGGACTGGGTTTCTGGGCCGGGCTGGGCTTGAGCATGGTGATTACGGGCGGCATCGCTTCGGGATTGTACCTAACGGTTTTCAGAATGCTCATCAGAAGAGGAGCCTCAATTCTACACTTGATAATAGCTTCTGCTGGTCTGGGGATAATGCTCAGGTATCTGATGTGGGAGATATCCGGTAGGAAATCATACTTTTTTACTCAATCCTTCACCCCTTTCGACGTCGGCCCCGTCCGGCTTACAACTCTATGGCTGTCGATGATGCTTGCTGCAGCGGCAACTGCTGCAGCCTTGATTTTGTTCCTGAGACTGACTAAGCTGGGTAAGGCGTTGAGGGGTCTTGCGAGCAACCCTGTGCTGGCGAGGCTGTCGGGAATTAGGTCGGGCACGGTGATTGTGCTGGTTTGGATGCTGTCGGGCATGCTGGCCTCTCTAGGCGGGACCTTGAGGGCTGCGGACACCAGGGTGATACCCGAGCTTGGGGCCGATGTCCTCATCCCCATGTTCGCTGTCTCAATACTAGGCGGCATCGGAAGCGTGAGCGGGGCCTTCACAGCCTCCTACGTTTTAGGAGTTGCAGAGAGCTTCGGAGTCGTGGCCCTAGTCCAGCTGGGCCTCTCAACCGAGTACAAATCCCTGATAGCCTTCGCAATCCTGGTAGCGACTATCATAGTTCTTCCCACAGGCCTCGGCGCAACCCTATCCAAGGAGAGGGTAAGACGTGACTAACATCGACCTTTTCCTGCTGGACAGTTTAATCACTGTGGGATACTTCGGCATACTGGCGCTCAGCCTAAACATAGAGTACGGCTACTCAGGGCTGATAGACTTCGGCAAGGCCGCCTTCTTCGCGCTGGGAGCATACACTTCAGCCATCCTAAGCATCAACGGTTTTCCCGCTGTTGCTGCGGTTGCCTCGGCGATGTTATTGTCAGGCGTTGGAGGTCTCGCCATCTCAATCCCAGCTATCAGAGTGAGGGGAGACTATCTAGCCATTATCACGTTGGTGTTCGCTGAAACGATACGTGTGGTTCTGAAGAACGAGGGTTGGCTGGCCGGCGGCGTGCTGGGCATCCGCGGCATACCGCCCATGATAGACTTTAGGAGCATCTCGTACGAAGCACACCTCTTCGGGCAGGCCGTTTTCGTCTTACTTCTTTTCGCCGTCTTCGCAGCGGTGGGGTGGCTGCTGACCAACTCGCCTTTCGGCCGGATACTGAGAGCTATACGCGAGGACGAGCTCGCCTCCAGCATGTATGGAAAGAACAACACCGCTGTCAAGGCTGTCGTGTTCGGCCTAGCTTCGGCCATGGCTGGGGCCTCTGGCAGCTTCTACTCTCAGTACGTCGGATACGTTTCCCCCGACTTGTTCATCTTAGCCATCACGCTCCAGATATGGATTATGAGCATACTAGGCGGCCCGGCTACGATCTTGGGGAGTTTTGTCGGCGCAGCGGTTGTCACAACAATCAGCAGGGGAACTAGAATACTCAAGGATTTTCTGAACCTACCTGTTGACGCCAACAACATGATGTTCATACTCACCGGCGCGCTGCTTGTACTCGTCGTCACATTCAGGCCTACGGGAATACTCCGGGAGGGGAGGGTGAAAACTGTCAAACGATAACTCTATTCTAGAGACTAGGAATGTGAGCCTCAGCTTCGGCGGACTTCGGGCGGTGGACGATGTTAGCCTCCGAGTAGAGTGCTCCAAGATATTTGGGCTTATAGGGCCGAACGGCAGCGGCAAGACGTCGCTCTTCAACCTGATAACAGGCGTATACCGCCCCGACTCAGGCGCGATATTCTTCGAGGGCAGGAACATAACTGGCCTCAAACCGCATCAAATATTCCGGCTTGGAGTCGGCAGGAGCTTCCAGTTCCCGCGGGTTTTCTTCAAGATGACCGTGCTGGACAACCTAGTCTTCGCTGCTAGGAGCCAGCTGGGCGACAACCCCGCTGCAGCCGTTTTCATGAGGCGAAGATTTCAGAGACAGGAACGAGAGTTCATCGAGAGGGCTCTGGGGATTTTGGACAATTTGGGCCTAGCCGGCTACTCAGAGAGGATGCCCAGCGAGTTGTCAGGCGGGCAGCTAAAGCTCCTGGAGCTGGGACGTGCTTTGATGAGCAACCCAAAGCTTCTGCTGCTGGACGAGCCTGCGGCGGGTGTTAGCCCTGTCCTCGTAGCCAAGATATTCGAGGTAATCAAGCATTACCGAGATGTCGAAGGCCTGACGGTTTTCTTGATAGAGCACAGGCTCAACGTAGTGGAGGAGTTCACCGACTGGGTTTATGTGATGCATCGGGGGAGGGTGTACTTGAGCGGAAGGCCGGCGGAAGTGCTCATGGACAAGAAACTAATGTCCATCTACGTGGCTGAGGAGAGGGCTGTTGACTAGGCTTGAGGTCAAAGGTTTGAGAGCTGGCTACGGCCCTGTGGAGATAATTCACGGCATAGACTTGGAGGTTCGGGAGGGCGAGGTCGTAGCCATAATCGGCCCCAACGGCAGCGGCAAGTCAACACTTCTGAAGAGCGTGGTGGGTCTCACCAACGTCTTCGGCGGAAGCATTAAGCTCGACGGGCTGGAGCTGGTGGGGATGAAAACAGAGGACGTGGCGAGAGCAGGCATAGCGTTCACGCCTCAGGTGGATAACGTTTTCACGGGCCTAACAGTCGAGGAGAACCTCGAGCTTGGAGGCTACAGCATCAACGACAAAGAGCTTCTCGCCAGAAAGATGGCTGAGGTCAATCAAGTCTTCCATGAAATCCAGCCCTTCATGAAAAAGAGGGCGGGGCTGATGAGCGGTGGTGAGAGGCAGATGCTGGCCATAGCTAGGGCTATGATGGCCACCCCACGTTTGATGATGCTGGATGAGCCGACGGCAAACCTGTCGCCTAAAGCCTCATCAGCCGTCGCCGAGAAGGTTAGAGCGATTAAAGCAGCCGGCATACCCGTCATCATCGTTGAGCAGAACGTAAGCTTCGCACTCAAACTCGCCGACAGAGTGTGCGTGCTTGTCTCCGGTGTCAAGACCTACGAGGGCTCGCCGAAAGAACTAATGACCCTCGATTTGCAGCAGGTCTTTCTCGGCCTGAAGACTGGACGCGGGGCTCAGAGAGAAGGCCCGTAGGCGTTCATACCACTCGTCTTCCCAGCCCTCTGTAGCTCAACGAGTTTATCCAACGCATTTGCGTAGGCCTCGAGAATGTGCTTGAGCTCGGCGTCGCGGTGGCTGTAGGTGAGGCCGTGATGGAAGACCTTGTAAGGCAGGTAAAACACGCCGTCCTCCAGCAAGCTCTCTCTGAAAAATCTGTACATTTGGTCGTCTGACATGACGGCGTCCCTGTAGTTGTAAACGGGCTTAGCCGTGAAATAGTTCTGAAACTGGCCGGCGAGTCCTTGGGCCCGTGCCGCAACGCCGAGGTCCGATGCAAGCCTGTTGAACGACTCCACGAGCATGTTGGTCGCCTTGTGGAGGTACTGCGGCACGTCTGCAGTTCTTATCTCGTTGATGGTGGCTTCTGCCGCGGCTAGGGCCAGCTGGTAGCCGTTGAAGGTTCCCGAGTAGGAGACCTTGCCTGTGTTAGGCGCCGACACCATCATAACATCTTCAACGCCTGCGACTGCGCTCAGCGGGAAGCCGTTGGACATGGCCTTACCCAGCGTAGTCAAGTCCGGCTTAACCCCATAGTACTGCTGAGCACCGCCAGCCGCAGAACGGAAGCCTGAAATTATCTCGTCGAACACAAGCAAGACATCATATTTCTCAGTCGTCTCCCTCACCTGCTTCAGGTAGTCGTGTTTGGGCGGAACAACCCCCATCCCGTGGGCAACCGGCTCCATCACGACGCAGGCTATCTCCGAATGTCTATCCCTTAAGACCCTCTCAAGCGCTTCGGCGTCGTTGTAGGGCACAACGAGCGTTTTCTCGACGCCGGCCATCATCCCTTTTGTCTCAACCACCGGTGTTGGGCTGTGGTCTGGCCCGGCTTTATCAAGGCTGGGGAAGAGGCTGACGTGGACTGGGTCGTACCATCCATGATACTCTCCCTCGCACTTGACCAGCCAGTCCCGGCCCGTATAGCCCTTAGCCATGACCACGGCTTTGGCGACAGCCTCGCTGCCCGTGCACGCGAACCTGACCATCTCGGCCGAGGGGACGGTCTCGTGGATTAGCTTAGCCACCCTGTAAGCTAGCTCCGTCTCGTAGGAGGTGGTGAGGCCGGTCTCGACCGCCGAGAAAACCGCTTCCAACACCTTCGGATATTTGTGTCCGAGGATTACGCCGCTGTGGCCTATCACACAGTCCACGTACCTGTTTTCGTCCAAGTCCCAGATGTAGGGGCCTTCTGCACGCTTGAAGTAGATGGGATGGGGGTGGTAAAACCGGAGGTTTGAGCTGACGCCTCCCGGCATGATTCTGCTTACAGCTTTGAAGTGATCGCCGGACTTTCTTAAGCTAGCCATGTATGCGGCACGGGTCGTCGGCTATATAAAAATGGAGCTTGTCCGGACATGGCTCGGCTTGCTTTCGCCGGCACGGTCAATCCTTCGAGGATTTGCAGGGCGAAGTGTGTAAACGTTATATAAGCAGGGTTGAGCCGATAACGCGACGTGTCAATCAGTCTCGGCGAATGGCTCAAGACGTTAGAGGCCAACGGATTGTTGCATCGAGTCAGCCGCGAGGTATCTATACATGAAGTCGCTGAAATAGTATCCGCCAACTACACCAAAGCAACTCTCATCGAGCGGATCAACGGATATGACATTCCCCTTGCTGCGAACACGGCGTCCAACAGGAGGATGATAGCGCTGGCGCTGGGTGTCGACGAAAGGAACGTCGTTGAAGAGCTTGAGCGGAGAAGCCAGAGAAGGATCCCGCCAGTAAAGGTCTCCGACTCCCCGTGCAAGGAAGTTGTGAAGACGGGGGAGGAGGTGGACCTCACTGTCTTCCCGCTGCATCTGCAGCATGAGCTGGACGCGGCGCCCTACATAACGGCCTCAGTAGCGGTTGCGAAAGACCCCGAGCGGCTGGTTTACAACATGGGGATATACCGGATGATGCTTAGAACCAGAAACGAGACGGGTGTAGACGTCACGGCTCCCCACAAGCTTAGAGCGTATTATCAGAAGGCTCTGGAGATGGGTAAATCGCTTGAATGCGCTGTTGTGATTGGCCTGCCGACTATTGACCTCCTCGGGTCTGTGATGTCGTCTTTCGACGTGGACGAGTACGAGGTTTTGGGAGGGGTTCGTGGAGAGCCTGTTGAGCTAGTGAAGTGCGAGACGATGGACCTCTACGTGCCTGCAAACAGCGAGATAGTTCTTGAGTGCGAGATGCCTCCCGTTGGCTGGACAAGAGACGAGGGCCCCTACGGCGAGTTCACGGGCACCTACGGCGGCATGAAAATGAACCCCGTCATGAAGGTCAAGGCGATAACCCACAGGCGGAACCCAATATTCCTGTCAGCAACGCATGGGGGCACGAGGCCGGGATGGACCGACCTCCACCTACTCTTCCCAATCATCGAGATGGAACTGCAGCGGTCGCTGAAGCAAGCGGGCATAGAAGTAAGAGGTGTGCGGCTTCATCCGGGTGGATGCGGTATGTGGGCAGTAGCCAGCATCAAGCCGAGGGCTAAGGGCGATGCTAAAACCGCTCTCTACCTGCTTCTGACCTCGTCCAGGCAGTCTTTCCCCAAATACGCCGTGGTGGTGGACGAGGACATAGACATCTACGACGACGAGGCCGTCATATGGGCTATGACCTTCAGGGCCCAGCCCTCGGAGGACGTAATCATACTTCAGGACCTCAGGGCGATACCGCTCGACCCGTCCCTGCCTTCAGACATGCCGCCTGTCAGCACGTCCAAGATGGGCTTCGACGCCACAATCCCCGTGGACAGAAACCGAGAAAGGTTCAAACGATGCTTGCCGACCAAGCCTATGCGAGACGGGCGTCAGGAACAGGTTAGCTTGGAGCAAGTTCTGGAGTTTCTCCGGCAGCCCCGGTACTTCGGCGAGCTGGCGTTGAAATACGACGGAAAAACCTACCGGGAATTTCTGAAGGCATGGACCTTGCTGAGGGAGAAAGAGCTTATCACGAGAGACCAGCTGGGCCGATACGTCAGAAAATCCTAACCCCGCTCCTGAGAACATCAAGCATTAAGCTAGGCTCCGCATGCGAACATTTAGATAAAGCCGTCTCGAGTACCCTCGGGATGAGCTGGAGCAGACGGCTTCCATCCATCCGTGGGAAAGCATACTTCGCAAGCTGCAGTCAGGGGCCGATGAGCCTAGACGTGATGAAGGCCATAAAACGTTATGAGATGAGTATTGTGAAGCATGGAAACCCGTGGGAGGAGTGGATGGCGGAAGTTTACCGTGCGTCAGACCTTTTCGCCGACCTCGTAGGGGCTGCTCGTGATGAAGTATGTCCCCACTACTCTGCCAGCAGTGCTCTCATCTCCTTACTCAGCGCCTTCAAACCCGGCAAACGAGACAAGATTATCACCACGGATCTGGATTACCCTACTCTAGGCGTGACGCTTCAGGGCTTCAGATCCTATGGGTTTAGGGTCGAAACTCTGAGAAGCCGGGACGGGATAATTGGTTTGGAGGAGTTTGAGAAGGCCATGGACGACCGCACCCTCATGGTAGCCACCTTCCAGGTCAGCGCCCTCAACGGCTTCCGGCAAGACCTAAGGTCCCTGTCCGAGATATGCCATGGCAACGGCTCCTACCTGCTGGCGGATGCGTATCAAGGGCTGGGAGCTGTGCCCCTCGATGTTTCCAAGGACGGCGTCGACTTCCTCGTGGCGGGAACGACAAAGTTTCTCCTCGGGATACCTGGAGCCGCCTTCCTCTACGTCAGAAAAGACCTGGTAGACGACCTGAAGCCCTCGGCTGTTAGCTGGTTTTCCCAGAAAGACCCTTTCCTCTTCGGCAGGGAGCAGATGGACTACCGGCCTGACGCCAAGCGTTTCGAGATGGGAACGTGGAGCGTGGTGAGCATGTACGCAGCCGCCGCAGGCATGTCAATCATACACGAGCTGGGCGTCGACAGGATATGGGGGCGCGTCTCCAAGCTCCGGGATTACTTCAGGGATGAGGCCCTCGCAGCAGGGCTTGAGTCCTTCAGCCCCGTTGAGAAGCCGCTGGGCCCGACGATATCCATGCATGTCGGCCCGAAGTCCCACGACGTTGAGCTTGCCATGAGACGAAACAAGGTGATTACTTCAGCACGTGGGCCGGGCTTGAGGTTTGCCCACCACTTCTTCAACAGCAAGGCAGACGTGGACGAGGCGCTTGAAACACTGACGAAAGTACTAAAACACGTCGTGTAGCCTTGCGGCTTACGAGGAACCCAAAAATCGATGAGCGGTGTTTTGCGCCGAACCGGGTGCTGTTTAGAGACCTGGCGGCCGAGCGTCTCGGGATCTCATCAGCCTTAACGCGTTGATTTTGATTCTTGTTCTTTGTTCTGGGAGGCTCCGGAGACATACTCTAGAAAACCCTTGACGGCGTCCTCTCCGCCTAGCCCGGCGTAGTCCATTTTTTCGGCGATGTCGCTCAGGAACCTGCAGAGGCTTAGGCTCAGACCCGACTCGACCGCCATGCGGCTTGTCAGTCGGATGTCTTTTATCAGGAGCTCCGTTCGCCCGCCCCACAGCTGTCCCCCCAGAGCCAGCTTAACCATCTCCTGGAACATGAACGAGTTGCCCGAGCCCGCCGTCACGACTTCGTACATCTTGGCGGGGTCGACGTTCAACGCCTTGCACAGGACTAACGCCTCCATGGCCGCGTAGGAATGGGCGAAGACCAGAAGCTGGTTGATGAGCTTCATCGTGCTGCCGCTGCCCGGCCCGCCTACATAAAACACCTTCTCGCCAAGAGCTTTGAGCAAGGGCTCGCCCTTTAAGAAAGCATCATAATCGCCTCCAACGGATATCGTGAGCTTCCCCGCTGCGGCCCTACGCGGCCCCCCGCTCACAGGCGCGTCAAGATAGTGGGCGCCCTTTCTGCTGAAGACTCGGTAAACCTTCCTAGATGTGTTCGGGCCCACTGTCGACATGTCTATGGTTATAGAGCCGGGGCGGAGCGACTCTACCAGACGGGGGTCGGTGAATGTATTCTCGACGGCCTGCGGGCTGGGCAGGCTAGCTATGATAAATTCGTGGCTGGACACAAGCTCGGCCGCCGAGCCTGTGGGTGAGGCTCCTCGGGCGACAGACTCGGCTATCCTATCGCTGACAACGTCCCAGACAGAGACTCGGTATCCGAGGGCGAGGAGCCTCTCCACTATGGCTCCACCCATCGAGCCGACGCCTATGACCCCCACAGACACCGCATCAGGCACCTGCCGACTGAGGCTGGAAGCCCATATCCCGAAGTTCCTCCAACGGTACGGTGCCGAAGTTGCGTGGGTCGGCACACATGTCGTTCAGCCACCTGTATAGTCTGTAGTTTGTTTGAACCCATTTGACGTCGTACGGCGAGGCGGTTTCCTCAAACCTTTTGAGGATTTCTAAACTGAGCTGGCGCCCCTCGTTTTCTAGCAGAACTTTCCTTAAAGCCAGAACATCGTTCAAGGCTAGGGATATGCCCATGCCCAGTATCGGCGGCGGGACGTGTGCCGCATCGCCTATGATGCATGCTCCTTCGCGGACGTAGGAGGGGCTGAGCCTCATGATTATGTGGAAAGGCAATCCACGCTTGACGAGTCTCGCCCCATTCAGCGCAGTGTCTCTCAAGGCCACCCTCTCAATAATCTTTGAGCTTTCTGTCTTCAGCCAGTTGTTCAACTCAGACAGCTTGACCTCAACCGCCAGCCGTAGAGTGTTCTCGGATGATGGAAATATTCCGATAAACCCGTGAGGCCCGACAGTAAACCTGCCGTACTCAAAGCCTTCGAGCCTCTCAATGTAGAACATCAGATACGATATTCCGAGGTCAGTTTCGTTAGCCTGAATGCCCAGACTCCTTCTAACCGTTGAGTTGCCTCCGTCAGCACCAATAATCAGGTCGCCCTCAAGGCTGTCTTGGCTTCTCGTCTTCCTGTCGATGAAATGTACCTTACGCCTGCCGTCCTTAAAATCTCCAACTCCCACGACCTCCTTGCTGTACCTGATGTCTATGTTGGAGGCGCCTATTCTTTCAATGTATTTGTGGATTCCGTTGACGATGTAGTTGTGGTGTGTGTGGACAACGGGGTATTCGGGTGCGAAGGCATCGTATCTGAAGTAGCCGAGCATCCCCGTGGCGATATGGTGGAGCTCTCTCCTGTCTCCTTTTCTTATCGAGTGGCTGAACTGCAGTATGTCGCTCAAAACACCGATCTGGTCAAACGACCTGCACGTCTCCGCCCTAAGCGTCTCGCCACCGCTCGACCTGCCGAGATATTCTTCATCCTCTTTCTCCAACAGGATGACCGAATAGCTCGTGTTAGCCAACGCAGCGGCCATCGAAGCCCCTGCTATTCCTCCACCGCAGATCACGATGGTTTTGGGCATGGGGAGGCGGGCTCTCCCTTTGATATATGTTTTACCAGTTTTATGCTTTTTGCTTAATCCGCATGAGCATGGGGAGGTGTGAACCGAGCTTTCGAGTACCGGTGTCCGGAGGTTTACTCGTAGTGATTCGGCGCAAGCTTAAGCTTCTGAAACTCGGCGTGGTCATGGCCGTAAATTATGCTGCATGTTTTTAGAGTCCTAGCCTCTGTCTCCCGCACAAATCTCTTCATCTTCTCAAGAGAACGCATGTACTGCCTTGCGTCGATCACGGGCGCGCATGGCCATCCGTGGGGGCTCGTCCTCTCGGAGCCGTGGAAGTTCTCCCTCGTCATGCTGGCGTCCCCGGTTATGAGGAAGACTCCAGACCTCTCGGTTTCTATTGCGATGGACTGATGGCCGGCGGTGTGTCCTTTTGTGTCCAGTATGCTCACGCCCTTGACTACTTCGTAATCTCCGTCGAGCAGCTGGGTCTCAAGCCCGACGTCAAAACATCCTCTGTAGTATGTGATTTCATGCACCTCAGGAACGTAGGCCTGTTTCAGCTCTTCACGCTGGACTAGCCATGTCGCGTTCTTGAATATTCTGTTGAAACTGCAGTGGTCTGCATGCAGGTGGGTGTTGATGACTATGTCTATGTCCTCGGGCTTGACTCCCAGCCTCTTCAGAGCGTTGTCAAGCCTCTGCTCGGGCTTCTGATTAGGGACGAGTATCTGTCTCAGCAGCGGAGGCCAAATCTCTGGGTCCATCCCCGTCTCAATCACTATTTTCGCCTCGGGGTGGTCGACGTAAACCGTGTAGACCTGCGAGGTCATCGGCTGGCCGGCGCCTATTGCAAAAGTTGCTATGGACTGGTCCTGTGTAAATGTTCCACCGTCTATGATGTATACTTTCACCATACGCAACGAGTAAAAAGACGACGTGTATTAAAATTTTATGTAGAGACTAACGCCTAGCCCTCGCCATCTCCCTTATTACATCACGGTAGTTTTTGCCGATGGGAACCACGAGGGGCAGCCTCACGCCAGCCTTGCGGTACTCGTCCAGCCTCTCTCTACACTCTGCTGGTGTCCCTGAAGCCGTCAGCATATCCACCCACTCGTCCTTCACCATCTTGGATAATGAAACTCTGTCGTCGCGCTCCAGCGCCTGCCTCAGCGGCTTGACGTCCTCCAAGTCGATTCCACTGGCCTCGACCACTGGGACGGAGCCGGGATGAACCAAAACCTTGCCAACTATCTCCTTAGCAGCCTCTCTGCCCTTCCGACCGTCTTCCGACATTGATACGACTATCCTAGCGGTTATGTCTACCTCTCTCGGGTCTCGTCCAGCTTCTTTAGCGCCTTCAGCGATCTGGCTGATCGCTTTTTTGACGTAGCTCTCGGAGCACACCAGCGTCAGGATGACTCCGTCCGCCACCTGCCCGGTTAAACGCATCATCAAAGGCCCCTGCTGACCGAGGTAGACCGGTATCTTCCTGCTCGGCGGCTTAAACTCCAGCATCACTTCATCCAGCTTGTAAAACTCCCCCTCGTAGCTCACCTTCTCACCCGCCAGAAGCCTTCGAACAAGCATGATACACTCACGGAGTCTCCTAACAGGGCTTCCCGCCTCCACCCCCCGGTGCTCGACGGGTATTCCGTGGACAGCAGCGCCAATCCTGCCGCCAGAACCTAGGCCAAGAATAGCCCTGCCCCCCGAAAGCTCGTCCAAAGTAGCCACCCCCATGGCTATCAGGCTAGGATACCTAGTTAAGGGATTTACGACTGAGGAGGCCAGCTTGATCTTCTTCGTAAGGGCCGCTGAGGCGCCGAGGATGGTGGGGCACTCCCGGTCGTAGTATAGTTCGGGAACCCAGGCAGAATGGTATCCCTGCTTCTCCGCATAAACAATTGATTCAACAATCTCGGTTGTCTTTATCGGGCCGGCGTGGGTGACGAAGCTGAGTCCTAGGCGGCTCATGCTTGCATGATTCTTTTGTCCAGAATTTTAAGGGTTTCTGACGGACGAGAAGACTTTTCGACGAACTTGTCATGGGTCGTCTCTTTCATCCGAACAGCTCAAACGCTTAAGTACATCCAAGGGAATGTGATGAGCATGCCCATAGATGTCCACAACCACTGGTATCCGGTCCAGTATCTCAAGATTCTGGCTGAACACGGGGGGAGGTTTGGCTGGGAGGTCGTGCACGACCGAGACGGGACGCCTGTCCTCCGGAGCTCGCGCGGGTACATCTTTCGATGCACTAGGGCGACGAACAACGCTGAGGCTAGGGTGGCTGAGCTGGATGAGGGCGGCTTGGACATCCAAGTCATGTCGGTCTCGGAGCCGTGGGTGGATTTCCTGCAGCCGCCGCAGTCAACGAAGCTGGCTCAGATGGTCAACGACGACATAGCTAGGGCTTGTGAGCGTTTTCCTGGAAGGCTGGAGGGCATGGCCACGGTTCCTGTGAACGACGTTGATGCTGCTGTTGAGGAGCTTAAACGCTGTGTGGATGAGCTGGGTTTTAAAGGAGTGATAATCCCAACACGCGTCAACGGTGAGGAGGCGATCTCCTTTGTAAAACACTACCCTATCTTCGAGACCGCCGGCAAGCTGGGCGTGCCGGTTTTCATACATCCCTCACTACCGCCGGGAACTGAGGCCATGAAACAGAATCTCACAGGTTTGATGGTGGGCTACCCGGCTGAGACAACGGTGGTGGTGGCCGACCTTATAGCGGCTGGGCTGCTGGACAGGCTGCCCCAGCTCAAGATACTTCTAGCCGACCTGGGAGGCGCCCTTCCATACGTGGCTGGTAGAATGGTGAGGTTCTACGAGGCCTTCGAGCATCTCCGGAGAAAGATGGCCCACGAACCCCTGCATTACTTGAAGCTGATGTACTATGAGAACGGTGCTGCAGCCCATCCCACCGCCATGGATTACCTCTACCGGCTGGTGGGCCCACGAAACATCATGCTGGGCAGCAACCACCCCTCACCCATAGGTCACTTCACCAAATGCATGGAATCTATCAGGGCGATGAGCGTGCCTGAAGACGAGAAGGAAATGATGCTTCACGGCAACGCTGCCGAGATATTCCGCTTGGAGTCTTGATTTCCGAGAAAATTTATATAGGTCATTATTCTCTAAAGCCCTCATGGCGAAAGCAGCACCAGCTATAAGTATAGTTGTAGCTCTGGTCGTAGGACTTCTTGGAGGCTACTTTGCGTCCACAGCAATCTCTCCAGTCCAGCAGACGGTAACCGTTAGGTCCGTAGCCACGCAAATTATAACTTCCACAACCACCGTCGGAGGCGGACAGCCCGTCACAGTGACGGTCACGGCTGTTCA
>JAVYLK010000019.1:0-27011 GCA_038740895.1 Candidatus Caldarchaeum sp. | reverse complement strand
GGGCTCCTTGTCAACCCTGACAACCCCGAGCAGGTGGAGGAGGCGATGGTCAAATTATTGAACGATGAAAAGACTAGGCTGGAGATGGGTGCGAAAGCAGGTGAGGCGGTTGCGTTGTGCAGCATAGAGCGTGGCTTGAGGGAGGAGATGGAGGTGCTGAGCATTATTCTTCAAGGGGGTGAGTGAATGAACTTTCTCGAAATGATGGATCTTACGGTTTTCCTTACTAGGCTAGCCGTAGTAGCGGGCATATTGCTGGTGGTGTTCATTATCGTACGCTTGCTGGGCACGATACTGCGTAGGACGTTGAAAGCAGCTCCACCCTTGGCTGTTGACCAGACAATTCACTGGATCTCTATCTCTGTGTGGCTAGTCGGAATCCTGCTCGCAGTAAACCAGCTTGGGCTTAACCTCGACATTCTTCTGCTCCTGATGGCGTTGGCGGGGATCGCTGTTGTGGTTGCTTCGAGAGACCTTTTGACGAGCTTTGTCTCTAGGTATTTTCTGGGAACATACATACCTGTCAAGAAAGGCGACGACGTAGAAGTAGCAGGGTTTAGAGGCAAGGTGATAGAGATCAACCATGTGGCCACGGTGCTGCTCAGCGGCGACGGGTCTGTGATAACTGTTCCAAATTCCATGTTCATCAAAAGAGTTTTCACCAACAGGACGTCGCTGGCCTCCCAGCGTATCACCATTCCCGTGATGGTGCCCGCCAAGTTAAGCCTACCAAAAACAGAGGCAGAGGTGCTTAAGGCGGCCTACAAATACAAAGCTCATCTAGACCAGCGTTTTCCACCAATATTCAGCGTCAAAAGCAGAGGCTCCTCCCAAGTGGAGGCCGAGCTAGACGTGTTGGTGGCCAAGCCGGAAATGAGAGACGTGCTGGCAGTCGAGCTTGCTTCAAAAGTGAGGGAAGTGCTGGAGAAACTAGCTTCCCAGGATGGAAAGTGATAGCTCCGACGCCGACGTCCCTATTACCGAGATGAGAGACGTTGCGTAGAAACCCAGAACGACGACCAGAACTATTAAGGGGGTCATGGAGCCCAGCATGGTTGGTCCAGGGTCAGTAGCCTTAGCCACGCGCTCGCCGAAGAAAACCGCCCGGAACATCCGTAAATAGTATCCTGCTGTGATAGCCGTCGCGAAGACCGCAACAGCCACAAGCCATGTCCAGCCCGCCTCAACTCCCCCGGCGAAGATCATCCACTCGCTCATGAACCCGCCCAGCGGCGGCGTGCCGGCGATGGAAAGACCTCCCAGCAGCATCGCCATGGCTGTCACCGGCATCTGGGAAGCCAAGCCTCCCAGCCTCCGGATGTCCCGCTCGCCCAGCTCATGTATAAGGACACCCGCACCCATGAAGAGGAGGCTTTTGGCGAAGCCGTGGTTGAGGACGTGGAACAACCCGCCCTGGATTCCGGCAGTGCTGCCAGAAGCTAGGCCGAAGACTATGTAGCCGACCTGGCTTATGCTGCTGTAAGCCAGAAGCCTTTTGACGTCCGTCTGGACGAGAGCCATCACACCTCCCCAAATCATGCTGACGACCGCCAGCCCGGCTATGGGTATCTGGAGGTCGGCGACTGTGAACGGAAGCACTCCGAGCAACAGCCTAGCCATGGCGTAAACACCTGTCTTAATCATAACACCGCTAAGCAGAACGCTGATGGGCGTCGGCGCTTCTGCGTGGGCGTCGGGAAGCCATGTGTGGAAGGGGAAGACAGCCATCTTGACGGCAGCGCCTATGAATATCAACAACGCTATCATGGTTAGGACAGGTCGGAGAGATGCGGGCTGCTCGCCTGCGAGACTGCTGAGCTCGAATATGTTCATGTTGCCGAAGAGAGCTGCAAGCCAAGCAATACCCACAAGCATGGACAAGGCTCCGGCGTGAGTGAATATGAAGTACTTGAAGCCTATGAGCCTAGGGTTTCCAGTCCCCCAGTAGGCTATTAAAGCATATGAGGGAATCAGCATCAGCTCCCAGAAAACGTAGAACAGGAACAGGTTTGTCACCAACACGACTCCAACCATACCGCCTACGAAAAGCAGGAGTAGAGTGAAGTAGGAGGTAAGGTCGTGCTCCTTCTCCATGTACTTTGTGGAGTAGACGCTAGCCAGAAAGCCTACAAGAGAGATGAGGACCGCGAACGGATAGCTTAGGCTGTCGAGGACGAAGCCGACGGTGAGCCCGAGGGCAGGCACCCACCGGTACTCCTCGTGGAAAACAGCACCTTGAAAGACTTGGGGAGTCAGGTACAGCAGCACCAGCACTGGAACTAAGAGTACAGAGTTGCATAAGACTGCAGCAGCCCTCCAAGTGCCGACACGACCAGCCAGAAACGTCGCTGGCGTCATGACGAGCGGAAGGATTACAGCGAGCGACAGCAGGGGTATGTCTAGAGCCTGTCCCGGCAGCATCGTCTTTGGCCTTTAAAAACGACAATATAATGATTCGTCGGCCTGCATAATCGTTTAAAAATTTTTGAGAAAGCATAAATATAGTTAAATCCCATTAATGTATTCATGAAACTGTCATCAGCCCCTCCACGATGGGCTTTTACCTCGGTAATAGCGGCCGCTATGATCTACGGCCCCACGCGAATACCGCGAATAGCCTACGAGCTCGACATACCCGTCGAAACATGTCGATATTATCTTGGCAAGTTCCACCAATCCGGCTTCAGGTTCCACCCCGTTGTCGACTACAGAGCGTTGGGGCTTTCGCCGCACATAGCTTTCATACGTTTCAGCAACCGGCTAGACCCCTCTAAGCAGGCAAACTTCCTAAAATGGCTTGACGGCATGTACGTTGTTTACAGAGCTACCCTAGTCAAACAACGTGAATATTTTCTTGAGGTCGTTCCCCCATCAGAGGAAAGCCAAAACTATCAAAAAATTCTTCAAACGCTTCACGAGGCGGGTGTTCTTGAAAACTACGCATACGACGAGGTGGTGGATGGATACTACAAGCCTGAATGGGTCAAGCTCTACGACTTTAAGCTTGACTCTTGGAGCGGTAAAGTCGAGGTCGAGATCCCGAAAATCCCGTTGTCGATGAGCAGTAGACGGATGAAATTCGACAAAACAGACCTTTTGATAATTGAAGAGCTTGAGCTCGAGCCCACGACGAAGATGAACAAGATATCGGAGATGCATGGAATATCTCCTCAGCTGGTCAGCTACCACAGGGAGAGGCACATCGAGGGAGGGCGGCTCATCACAGGATACCTGCCGACTAGGAGGACTAAGCTTGACAACGTCCGATACGTTCTAGTCAACACCGTTGAACAAGGTGTTGAAGGGGTTGAGGACTATCTGCACGCAGTCTGGATGAAGAAGAGAGGAACGATCACGAGGCTGCACATGCCCGTCCAAGACGAGCTCGAAAGCGACCAGCCTTCCTACCCAATAGTTCCGGAAGAGGTTTTCACCTTCACAGTACCAACCGATCATTACGGTGAAAAGGGATGGGCCGGCCTCAAGCCGTACTTGGAGCAGCTGGAAAGCCTTATCAAGACAACATAAAAAAGGATGGGGATAAAAAGAAGAGATAGCCGGTCTAGTGGGACGAGTCTATCGGCCTGCCTGCGTGAACTCCTAGGATGAGTTGTAGGGCTAGGACCGTGCCGAGGACTGCCAAGCCTATCAGCGTGTACTTCGACGGCCGGATTGTTGCGAGGGTTCTTACTTCGTTTATGATTCCTATCATTTCGATTTCTAGGCTTGATGGCTGAAGAAAAGTTTTTTGTTTTGATTGCTCATAATACTACTTAAATCTTTCTTTTGTTTAAATACTCGGACCGTAGCAGGCCATGAAAGCCGACCCTTGGCCAACATCGAGAATCCTTTTATATTATTACCTGTAATAAAACACCAGAATGGGTGAGACAAGCAACGAAGCCCCCGAACAGCCCCCTCAGCAGCGCTCGAGAAACCCGTTCTTCGACGAAATAGTAAGGATAACTGCAGGCGAGACCTTGCTTGTGAGGGATGAGACCTTCAGCGAGTCGAGAGAGTTTCTCCTAAGGCTCTTTGACAAGCGGGACGTGCTCGAGCTGGTCTCCCCACGCCAGACTTTTTCCAACGATGTCGAGAGGCTGGCAGTAAACCTCGACAACCTTCAAGAGCTCTCGATCACCATCAACACCCTGAGAAGACAACTCCCGCCACGCATAATCATTCACTCCTACTTGCCCGAGCTCCTCGTCAGGTATGACTCGGAGCAGGTCTTGAGGCTTTTGAATTTCTGGCAGGTGGAGGTGAAGAAACACAAGCATGTAGAGTTTTTGCTGCTGCCCAAAAACACCTTCGAGGTTTTCGAGAGAAAGCTCATGGCCGTCGTCGACGGCGCTATCGACCTGTCTGTTTCAAGGGAGGGGAACAGTCTTCAGAAGTACTTCACACCAATCCGAATAGCGAGGGATGAGTACCACCTGAAGCCAATAAAATACAGCTTGGTCAACGGCGACGTTGTCATAAGCACTACGAAAAAAGTCTCTGATGGGAATAACTCAGCTAGAGCTCTCCTAGACCGGGTTGTGGCCGAGGACGACTTGACGATAACTCTTAAAAAAGACCCGGTGGAGCTGGAGGTTTTAAGCGATTATTTCTTGGCGAAGGCGGTTGACGGTTTCAGAGTTTCATGGGTTAAGAGAGTTTTTCCCGACATTTTGGACAACGTCGTGTGGAAGATAGCTTCTTGGGTTGACGAGGGGTTTTTGAAGCTGGACAGAGCAGCCGGTGGTGGCGATTCAGCCATCGACGGTGTTTGGGCGAAGGCCGGCAGGAGACTCCGGTTTTTCTCCTCGTACGATTCGACGGAGGTCCTCAACGACTTGGGCTATTTCCTGAAACACCGCACAGGAGGTGAGGTTGACATGACCCGCCTCACCGCATATCTTCAAGAGCTGTACTCAAGGCTTTTCGTATTCTGCCTGCTGAGTGATGGGAAGCACAAGAGTTGGGAGAAAGTCCTGGCTGTGCTGTTTTCAACGGCTTCAGACGGACTGGTCAAGGTTAGGAAGGCTGACAAGGATAAATGGGTTGTTGAGCTGAAGGATTGCGGGTTTTGCCGAGGCGGAGGCCTTGGATGCGAAATGATCGTCTCTAATCTTGTGAAAGGTGCTGGAGCGGTTGCTCTGAACGAGACCGTTGTTTGCAAAGAAGTTGAGTGTGTGGAGTCTGGTGGTGGGAAGTGTGTTTTCCAGCTGTCGGTTGTCAGCCGAGGCCGAACAAGAAACTGAGTAAGATGATTATCAGCAGAATCATTCCTATCAATAGTCCGCTGATGTTTATGTTGCTTTCACCTGTCTGTATGTTCCTGAACAGCTGTACGAAAGCAACCGTCGCCCTTGTGAGTGCGTAGTTGAACCCGTCGATTACCTTAAGCTCTACGAACTTCAGCAGCAGTCCTCCAGCCTTCTCCAACCCGTTCACGAACACCCTGTAGTAAAAAGCATCCACGTAGTATCTGTTGACCAGCAGCGTATGAAGGGTGGCCCCGATGCCTGAAGCCCTCACGCCTCCGGGGTCTCTCACCCGTCCGAGGTAGAAGACGTAGCCTAGCCCACCACCCGTAGCCAGTATTACTGCTGACGCTGCGTACGTAGCCAGGCTTGTAGAGAACTCGCCGTGAAGTCCTAGGTAGTGGTGGAGTTCTCCCTCGAAGAATGGGCCTGACACGCCTACAGCGATGGACGCTGCCGCGAGTATAATGAGCGGGATGGTCATCACGGGAGGTGCTTCGTGGGCGTGCTCCGTATGATGAGTTGGGGGTGCGAGGAAGACCTTGTACAACCAGCGTATGCTGTAAACAACTGTCAGGATTGATGCTCCGGTGATGAGCAGGAAGACCAGCATGTTGCCGGCTTGCAGCGAAGATTCGATGACGAGGTCTTTGCTCCAGAAACCGCTGAAAAGTGGGACGCCGGCTAGGGAGAGGACGCCGACGGCTGATGTCCAGAAGGTTATGGGCATCTTGGTCCTCAGCCCTCCCATCTCGTCGAGGTTGTTTGTGTGAACGGCGTGGATGACGGCTCCGGCGGCTAAGAAGAGGAGGGCCTTGAAGATGCTGTGGCTCAAGAGGTGGAAAAGACCGCCGAACAGCCCCAACTCAGAAGCCATGCCTAGAGCGGCGAGCATCAAAGCGAGCTGGCTTATAGTAGAGTACGCTATCACTCTCTTGATGTCTGGGGATACCAGCCCCATCGTTGCAGCAAAGAAGCTTGTGAACCCTGCGATCAGCGCTATCGCTAAGTACCACTCAGCTAGCATGGCCGGCGGGAAGGCCTCGAACGGCACGACTGTCAGAATCATTCTAGCGACGAGATAGACGCCAGCCTTCACCATGGTGGCTGCGTGGATCAGGGCTGAGACGGGTGTCGGGCCCTCCATAGCGTCGGGCAGCCAGACGTGCAGCGGGAACTGGGCTGACTTGCCTACGGCTCCGCCGAATATCAGTAGGAGCGGAAGAATTAAACCGGCCGTCGAAACAGCGCCTTTTTCAATCGAGCTGTGCATGGCTTTCTCCACCCCGGTGAAGCTGAAGGTTCCGAACATGGCGAATAGCACGACTATGCCGACAAGCATGGAGGCGTCTCCAATCCGTGTCGTGACGAAAGCCTTAATTCCAGCATGGTTAGCTTCGGGGCGTTTGTTGTAGAAACCGATTAGTGCATAGCTGCAGAGACCAACTATCTCCCAGCCGATGTACAGCATCAGGAAGTTTTCGGCTAGGACGAGGAGAGTCATGCCTCCGATGAAGAACAGCATGAAGAAGTAGTATCTTGGGAGGGCTTCTTCACGGCTCATGTACCCTACGCTGTAGAGGACTATGAGCGAGCCTATGCCCGTGGCTATGCTGGCCATCATGACGCTCAACGGGTCTATGAGCAGGCTGGCGTCTATGAACCGGTCGCTCCCCAAAGGTATCCACGGAACTTTTATAATCACGCCCTCGTGTCCCAACCCGTAAACGTCAGGAATCATCGATATGCTGAAGGCTGCTGCGGCGAAGGAGACGGCGACGGCGTAAGCCTCCCCCTCACGCCTCCCAGCCCTGAAAACTAAAGGAACGAAAAGGCTTCCGACGAGCGGGATCGTCCACGCTAACCACGGAGCATACGGTAGCATTTTCGCCATCTACCTGTTTTAGAAGAATTTTAATCTCACGCCGACTTTAGACGGCCCATGATGGTCGTTCTTCTCGTCACCTATCCGAGGAGCGGGGATTTCGAAGGCTGGTGCAGGAGTTTGGTCGAGAGGAGGCTCGCTGCCTGCGTCAACGTAGTCGACACTAAGTCCATCTACTGGTGGGAAAACAAGGTAAACGTCGACTCTGAAGTGTTGTTGGTGATTAAGACGAGCAGGCAGAAGTCTCAGCTGTTGAAAGAGACGATTGTGGCGGAGCATCCGTACAAGGTTCCTGAGATAGTTGAAATAACGCCGGCGGATGTCAACAAGACATACCTCGACTGGGTTGTCGAAGCCACGACGCCATGAGACGATACATAGTTTTGGCCGCAAACACGGGGCAGTCCCCATCAGACAGACCAAGGATAATTAAGGAGCTCCGGTCTAACGGCTACAACGTCATAGACGTCAGGGTGGGAAGCAACCACGTCGAGGTCGACATGTTTTCTGACCAGCCGCCAAGGCTCGAGGAGCTTGATGTGCTGGAAGTTGTTCCGACGGGCGTCGAGCTCGACGAAAGCCCTGAAGCCTGCTTCAGCAGGGCTGTTGGGCTTTTTGACTCGGAGAGGTTTTGGGAGGCTCATGAAGCGCTCGAGTCGCTGTGGAGGTCGTCGGATGGGGGTGTCAAGGTTTTTCTTCACGGCCTGATTCTCACGGCGGCGGCGTTTGTCCACCTGCAGAAGGGAGACACGAAAGGCTTTGACTCGATAATCAAGCGGGCGGTCGACGAGCTGGCTAGGGCGGGCGTCGAGTTCGGGGGGTTGGACTCGAGGAGCTTGGCTGAGGTGGTGAAGAAGGCCAGGCTGGACAGAAAACCCTTTAAGCTCTCAGGATTGCTGAATTGAAAAAGTTTATCAAACAGCATTCGCATCAACTCGAACATGGACGCCCGAACGGTCTCCATGACCGTCGTGTTCACGGCACTCGTGGCGGCTGCGACCATGGTGCTAAGCATTTACTTCCCCCTGACCCGAGGATACTTCAACCTAGGCGAGACTATGGTCTACCTTTCCGCCCTGCTGGGAGGCCCGTTCGTGGGGGCTTTCGCCGGAGGCGTTGGCTCAGCCTTGGCCGACATAATTCTCGGGTACCAGGCCTTCGCACCCGGAACTCTGTTGATAAAGGCGGCTGAGGGAGCTATTGCAGCAATCCTTTACAGGAGGCTGAGGAAGCTGGCTATGCCGCAGGCGGCTGTCTTGTCGGCCATGGTGGTCGGGCTTTATTTCATAATCCTAGTGATGGTGGGGGTTTACCTGATGAGCGGCGCAGTTGAAATAGTCGTCTATCCGGGCCAAACCTTCGAGCTGCTGGTCCTGCCGTCTACCTGGGTCGTGCTCGCTCTCCTCGGCTCAGCCGTGCCAGCCTACTACGTCTTCAGGAAGAAGGAAGCAGAGGCCTGGCTTGTGATCTCGCTGCTGGCTGCAGGGCTTGTAATGGTGCTAGGCTACTTCCTGTACGAGTCTCTTGCTGTAGCTACGGGCCTGCTGCCCGACATAATCCCCGTTGCCGAGATACCTCTCAACATAGGTCAGGTTGTAGTGGGGTCAGCTGTTGCGATCCCAGTCTACAAAGCCGTCAGGTCGAGGCTGGAGGTCTCACCCGTCAGCCGGTAGAGGCCCCGTACTTCTGCTCAATAACGCTGTACCCCTTCTCCTCGAGCAGCTGAGCCAGCTCGTACCCTCCCGTCTCAACAACCCGGCCTCCATACATTATGTGGACGACGTCGGGCTTGAGGTAGTTGAGTATCCTCAGGTAGTGGGTTATGACCAGAGCACCCATGCCGGACTGACGTGATATCGTCCTCACGCCTTCAGCCACTATCTTGACGCCGTCGATGTCCAGCCCGGAGTCGGTCTCGTCGAGGACAGCAATCCTCGGAGACAGAATAGCCATCTGAAGAACTTCGCAACGTTTCTTCTCACCGCCCGAAAAACCCTCGTTTAGGTATCTCCGTCCTATCGAGGGATCGAGCTTTAGCATCTCGATCTTCTCCCTCAACAGCTTCTGGAACTCGGCCACGCTGACTTTGTCCTTCGCCTTCTCGCCGTCTCCGCCGTACTTGAGGTTGATGTAGGCTCTACGCAGAAAGTTGGCTAGAGTTACTCCGGATATCTCTACCGGGTACTGGAAGGCGAGGAACAATCCTCTCCTGGCTCGTTCGTCGGGAGACATGTCGACTATGCTCTCGCCGTCGAGGAGTATGTCGCCGCTGTCGACGGTGTACTTGGGATGGCCCATTATGACTGCGGCTAGCGTGCTTTTGCCCGAGCCGTTCGGCCCCATCAGGCTGTGTATCTCACCCTCCCTAACCTTGAGGTTGACGCCTTTGAGTATCTGCCTTCCCTCGACGCTTGCGTGAAGGTCGACTATCTCCAGCTCCATACCGTCGGGCCTTTATAACGCCGTTATTTAAAGCATACTAAACCTAGCAGGCTGGTTAGCCTCCTTTTCCAGAGCAAAATCCCAGCCACACGGTACAGAGGCTTCGCAGGCGGCTCGTCCCTGTGGCGCTGCTTAAGAACGCTTGAGGTAAAGCATAAACACCACAGCCTGCTGAAAAACCTGGGTTGAGGGCAACGGTTTACGGGGGAGCCGGCAGGATAGGCGGGAACAAGATACTGTTGGAGGAGGAGGGCCGGGTCTTTCTTGACTTCGGCGTGGACTTTAACGCCCGGAACGCCTACTTCAGCATGTTCCTCAGGCCCCGGAGCTTCGCATTAGTTGAGGACTATGTTCTTACGGGCGTGGTTCCAGCCATCAAGGGCTTGTATGGAGACGAAACAACCCCGAACCATCTGCGTGATGAACAACCGTTCGTCGAAGCGGTCGTCGTCTCGCACGGACACATCGACCACTACGGCCACGTAGGCCTGCTCAGGCCCGACATACCTGTGTACATGGGCGAGGGTGCGAAGGCGCTGGTCCAGGCACGTGAAGAGGTTAGACAGGCTAGGGGGGAGGTTTTGGTCGACGACGAGGCTGGGAGGACGATAAACACCTTCAGGACCGGAGATGTCTTCGAAGCCGCTGGGATGAGGATTCATCCAGTCCACGTCGACCACTCGATACCGGCGGCCTACGGATTGATTGTCGAAGGCAGGGGTGGAGCCGTGGCCTACACCGGAGACTTGAGGATGCATGGCCCTCGGAGGGACATGACGGATGAATTCATCGAGAAATGCAGGCGGATGGGGGTGGAGACTTTGATCGTGGAGGGAACGAGAATAGGGGATGCTGCGAGCATGTCCGAGGAGGATGTAAGGCGTGAAATGAGCCTTGTGATGCAGAGGTCCGAGGACAAGCTTGCCGCCGTCGTGGTGGGCGCGATGGACTTCGACCGGCTCAGCACAGTTCTCAAGGTTGCGGAGGAGAACGACCGCATCCCAGCCATATCGATGCATCACGCCCAAATACTGAAAAAACTCGGAAGCGGGAAACTAAGGATCGAAGTCCCCATGATAGCAGAGGGACGGATAGTTGTTTACCTTGAGAGGAGGGGCACGGGCACTTACTCAAAATCCGACTACCCTCGGTGGATGAAGGCCTTAGCCAACGCTGAGCCGACGGTGAGGGAGGAGGATGTGAAGGAGCAACCTTCTAGATACATTCTGGTGCTGAGTAAGGCCGAGGACATAATCGACCTAGCTGGTTTAAGGCCGTCGCCCAAGTCGCCCTTCATCCTCGCAACCAGCGAGCCGCACTCAGAGGAGCAGATAATCGAAATGGACAAGATAAAAAACTGGGTTGAGCTTCTCGGGCTTGAGATGCATCACATACATTCATCTGGTCATGCTTCAGGCCCCGACATACTCGACCTCATCATGCGGGTGGGCCCACGAAAGGTCGTGCCCGTCCACACCGAGTCGCCCGAGATGTTTGTCGAGCTTCTCCGCCGTGAGCAGATAGAGGTAGTCGTTCCCAGAACGGGTCAATCGTTCGACGTTGTCTGAATCATCGGGCTCGGGACCTTACGTAGGGGTCCAACAGGGTCCACAGCCATTCAGCGAACTCTGCGGGGTTCTTGGTCTGGACGTAGACCTCGCCTGGTCCTTTCACGGCTACGACAAGACCCTCGCCGCCCAGAATAGTAGACTTGAGCCCGCCAAACTTTCTGACTTCATACCTGCAGCTGTCAGAGAAAGCCGCTAGGTGAAAGTTGTCGACAAGCATCTCTTCACCCGGCTTGAGGGAGATCTTCTCCAAAGCTCCGAAGGTGTTGATGAAAAGGTCGCCCTCTCCCGAGACTTTAATCATGAATAATCCCTGGCCGAACAGCCCTCTCGAAAACCCCTGCCACTTTATGTCTAGGTCTACTGTGGGGCTTGAAGCAACGTAGGACGACTTCTGAATGATGTAGCCTGAGTTGGGGCCGACCCTTAGATGAGCCATGTCTCCGAGCGGTGCTGAGACTAGGGCTAGCCTTCCGACGGTGTTGACCGCCGTGTACTCGTTGACGAAGAAAGACTGGCCGCCGAGAATCTTCAGACCTAGAGTCGTTAGGAAGCTCTCCTGCCTCATCCGTGTCGAGACTTGGATGTTCGGCGTCATGTAAGTCATGGCTCCGGCCTCCGCCTCGATCGCCTCCCCGGGCAGCAGCTCAACCTCCAGCATAGAATAAGCCGGCCTGTTCCTTATCTCGTACCTCACGGACGAAGGGTTCATCAGAGTGTATATATTCTTTGAGCTGCCATTCCTACATCTCCTCAACCAGCGGTATTCCCACTACCCAGGCGGCGGAGGCCAAAGCCGACCTGAATGCGTCAACTAACGCTAGCCTGAAGGCCTTCACTTCGCCGCTGGACGTCAGGACGGGGCATTTTTCGTAGAAGTTGTTGAACGAGACGGCCAGCTCCCTCAGATAACCAGCCACTCTCTTGACCGAAAGGATTCTGACAGCATCCTCCAGCACGAAAGGCAGCAGGCCGATGGACCTGACTAGGTCTTTCTCCTGCTCCTCCAAGACAGGGCCGTAGGCTCTGGGCTCTGGCCTCGTGTCAGCCTTCTCGAGTATCCTCGTCGCTCTTGCGTAAGCGTACTGTATGTAGGGTCCCGTGTCTCCCTCTATGTCCGACGCTTGGTCGCTGTCGAAGACAATCATCTTGTCCGGGTCTGACCTCACCAAGAAGTATCTCAAAGCTGCGACAGCTATCTTCTCACCCACAGCCCGTGCCTTTTCAGGAGTCCATTCGGGATGCCTCTTCAAAGCACCCTCCACGGCTTTCTCGACGATGTAGTCGAGCAAGGGGTCGGCGTTTATGTAAACACCGCTCCTCCCGCTCATGTGCACAAACTGCTGGTTCTGCACCTCGACCTGGAGACGTGCTGCATCCGAACGGCTGAGCGAAACAACCTCATAGGCGTAGTGTACGTACTTGGCCTCGTCCACCCCCAGCTTGCTGAGAGCATGCTTCACAACCTCCTGAGGCCGTTTCTGACGTGCATCCACAACGTTGATCGTCTCCGAGGCGCCGCCGAACTTCACGGCTTCACGGCCGTTTACGTCCGTGATGTACACGGGCGAGCCGTCGCTGTTCTCACCCCACCTGCTGTACTTGAAGTCTCTCGATACAGCGCCGAGCTTCCAAGCAGCGTAGGCTATGTCCCTCGCAACGTAGGTGGTTGTTCCGTCGCTCTTGACCAACACTTCGTCGCCTTCTCTGCTTAGCGTCGGGTGGTCGGACAAGCTTATCATCCAGCATCCCTTCTTAGGGCCCTCCTCACACAGGTAGACAGCCCCGGCCTTCCGCAGTTTTTCGAAGGTCTCTCTCCACAGGTCGAAGGATAGTACGTCGCTTTCGCGGTTGAGCACGTCGTAGCGTGCTCCAAGCCTCTGGCATGTCTTGAGCTGGTTCTTCATCACCTCGTCAACGATTGCTCTGTTGAGCTTGTAGTACTCGGACTCAGAATCCTCCAAGGCCGCCGAAATCAATCGTTTCTCAGCCTCCAAGCCGGTCTCCTCAGCTATCCTCCTGCTGACCTCGGTGTAAACCCTGCCGCAGTAGTCGTCGAACTTGACTCCGTGAGGAGGCTGGAGGCTGTAGCCTAGCTTGGTGAAGGCTAGTAGGAGGTCGGCCATCTGGACTCCGCTGTCGTCGACGTAGTTGGCCACGGCGACTCTGTGCCCCGTCTTTACTAGGAGTCTCGCGAGGCTGTCGCCCAGACATGTGTTCCTGGCGTGGCCTATGTGAAGCGCCTTGTTAGGATTTACGCTCGTATGCTCCACCAACACATAGGTATTCCTGCCTACATCGACCTGCCCGTACCCTGGGCCTGCCCCGATAGCCTCACGGACCACTTCCTCGGCTAAAGCATCCCAGCGTGCGTAAAAGTTAACGTAGCCGGGTCTCACAGCCTCGACATGGTCAACGTACCTAGCTTCCGAAACATCCACCTTCTCAGCAATCATCCTCGCCCTCTCAAACGGATCCCCGCCCATCCGCTTGCTCAAGTCAAAAGCCGCAGCCGTAGACAGGTCGCCATGGCCTTTCTGCTTGGGAAACTCCAGCCTCGCATCTACGCCCGCCCTCTTCAACAGCTCCCTAGCCTCGTTGAAAAGACTCTTCAACCCGGTGCCAAGTGGTTGAGGGAGAATTAAATTGTGATTTTCCTAAACCCCTGTGATGAAGATGCGCATCCACGCCATCCTAACGCTATTGATCACCCTGACCGCCTACACCGTCCTAGCGTACCTTCTGCTGGTACCACGGCCCGTCCCCGCGCAGCCTCCCACTATCGTTGAAATGCTTCCTCACGCCATAGCCGCAGTAAACTCCGCAGCACTTTTTACACTAATCGGCGGGTTCGACGCCATAAAGAAGAGGAAAATAGGGCGACACAAAGCCTTGATGCTGGCATCGTTCATCTTGATAACGGGTTTCCTGGTGATGTACGTTTCTAGGTTGTTTTTCGGCGGCGTTAAGCATTTTACGGGCCCGGAGCTCATAAGGGACTTCATCTACCTGCCGTCTCTGGCCGTCCACCTCGGCCTCTCGATAATTTCTGTTCCGTTGGTGCTGTACAACATTCTTACGGGCGGTTTTCTGCCAGTAAGCCAGGTCGGAAATACGCGGCACAGAATTGTCGGCCGGTGGGCTGTCCGGCTGTGGAGCACAAGCCTAGCTTTAGGAGTTTTCGTCTACTTCCTGCTCAACTACGTTTAAGATTTATTCCCTCCCCATGCTCATTAAACACAGGAATGCCCACTAACCTCCCAGCCGAGGCACAGGCGAAGCTCGCCAAATACCATGAGGCCAAGACTGTGGAGGAGAAGATAAAGGCCTTGGAGGAGGCCCTACCCCTCATCCCCGACCACAAGGGTACGGAAAAGATGAGGGCCCAGCTCAAGACAACTCTAGCCAGGCTCAGGAGAGAGCTCGAGAAGAAAAAATCTACCAAGGTCTCGCGTCAGGACGTTTTCACGGTGAGGAAGGAGGGGGCGGCGACAGTTGTCCTGCTTGGGGCGGCTAACTCCGGCAAGTCGACCCTGCTTAACGTCCTGACCAACGCCAGGCCAGAGGTAGGTGCTTACGAACTCACTACGACAAAGCCCGTGCCAAGCATGATGCAAGTCGAAGACGTGGGAATCCAGCTGGTCGAGCTTCCCGCGGTCATTACTTCAAGCCTCGACGAGACGCCCTTCACATCGAGGAGCCTAGCAGTTGCGAGGAACGCAGACCTGATAGCCCTCATCGTAGACTGTGCATCTAGACCTGCGGAGCAGCTGGACACTCTCGTCAACAAGCTGAACGCTTCAGGCATCTTCCTAGGAAGCAGGACGTTCGAAGTTGAGGTGGAGAAGAAGGACAGCGGGGGGTTGAGGCTGGTGGTTTTCGGAAAGTTCCACGGAACGCATGAAAGATTACGGGAAGCCTTGAACCGTATAGGTGTCAGGAACGCAGTAGTCAAGATACACGGAGAAGCCAGCGTCGAGAACGTCCTCGACCAAATTCTAAGGCCGGCATCCTTCAAGAAGGCTGTTGTGGTGGCTGGCAGAACGGACCTCGCAGACCAAAAAGACCTGCAGGAGCTTCGACAGAGAGCTGGGGAGATGAACCTGCCCCTCATAGAGGTCATCAGCACCAAGCCAACAACATACGAAGAGTTCAGGAAGGCTGTCTACAAGGCACTCGAACTCGTGAGGGTTTACACTCAAAAGGACGGAGTCGTAAACAGAAAGCCGATAGTCGTGGGTCGTGGGACGACCGTGGGAGAGCTGGCCCTCCTAATCCACAAGGACTTCGCCAAGAACCTCAAGTACGCAAAGGTTTGGGGAGCTTCGGTTAGGATTCAAGGGCAGCAGGTCGGGCCAGGCCATGTTCTCAGCGACGGCGACTTGGTGGAGTTGTTCATTTAACGTTAAATGCCGGAAGCTTGTCGAGAGTCTTGAACTGGTTTGAGGGTTGTGGCTGTCGGCGGCCCCATGTTCGTCAACGGGTTCAGGCTTGCAGGTGCAGAGGGCATCGTTGTAAAATCCCCCGAGGAGGCCTTCCAGCTCATCAAAAATCTCATTCAGCAGCAAGACATAGGACTCGTGATCGTGTCGGAAGACGTGTCAGAAAAGTTCCGGGACGAGCTCAACGAGCTCAGGGCACGCAAGCCAACGCCCCTAGTATACGAGCTAGCTCCACCCGTCGGGCAGCCAAAGAAGATAGACTACAGAGCGTTGTTGAGAAGCGTCCTTGGGGTTTAGCATGTTTTTTAGGAGGCTTTAGAACATCCAGACGGATTGTCTGCCGCGTCCCTTGAAAAAGTAGTCGCTGAAGTCGTTCAGGAGGCCTTGCAGAATGCGGAGAAGATGCTGGACGAGGCTGAGCGGGAAGCGGAGAAGGTTCTGGAGAGGGCTGCCGTCGACGTCTCTAGAGAGCTGGCTTCTCTGAGGGAGGCTGGACAAGCCGTCCGGGAGGCTTCAAGGCAGCGGATAATCAGCACGGCTGAGATAAAGGCTAAGAACATGGCCATAGCTGCGGTCGAGGAGGAAGTTTCGAAGATCTTTGACTCCGTTTTTCATAAGCTTGCTCGAATGGCTTCTGAAGATTCTTTCGAGCCAGAGCTGAAGAAACTCTTAGACGAGGCGGTGGAGCTGGTGGGGAGGGAGATGACCGTCTACTCTAACGAGAAAGGCGTAGAGATGCTGAAGAGGATAATGAGTAAACACCAGTACAAGCTGCCTGTCCATGTCTCGGAGAAACCGATAAACACCGTGGGAGGTGTTTTAGCAAAGTCAGCCGACGGCCAAGTGGTCTATGACAACACTTTGGAAGCTCGGCTCGAAAGGTTGAAGCCTCTTCTGCGCAACGAGATAGCTAAAATGATTCTGAGAAAGGATTAGCCTTTGAAGAGAATACTGCTGACCAACGACGACGGGATAACGAGGCCGGGCTTGTGGGCTCTGTACGATGTTTTGAAAGAGTTTGGCGATGTCCTTGTAGTGGCTCCCGAGTCCGCTAGGAGCGCCACAGGCATGAGCATCACGCTTCACAAACCGTTGAGGATGAAGAAGGTCTCGATACACGGAACAACAGCCTACGCCTGCTCAGGAACTCCTTCGGACTGTGTAATCCTAGCGGTCAACAAACTCTTTTCAGGAAAGCTGCCTGACTTGGTCGTCGCTGGAATAAACGAGGGAAACAACGTCTCTCTGCAGGCTGTCTACGGCAGCGGCACCGTCGCCGCAGCGGTGAGGGCTGCTCTGCTAGGCGTTCCAGCGGCGGCTTTCTCGCTCGCATCCAAGGAGGGAGAGCCTGTGAGCTTCGGATGGTTCAGGAAGACCATGCGTCGAGCAGCAGGCAGGGCTAGACCGATTGTTGAATGGCTTCTTATGAACGGCATGCCCGATGACGTTGATTACCTGAGCGTAAACTTCCCCCCCGAAGTAAACCACCAAACTCCCGTGAAGTTCACGAAGGCGGGGAGGATAAGGTATCGGGAGATGGTCGAAGAGAGGCAGGACCCGCAGCGCCGGCTATACTACTGGCTGCACGGCAAGCTTATACCCGAGTCGGAGTTCGAACCCGACACAGACGTCTACGCCTTGTTCGTCGAGAAAGCAGTGTCTGTTTCGCCGATGCGGCTTGACACCTCAGCCCCCGACGTCTCGAGGTTCCGAGGCTTGGCAGAGCTCTTGAGCAGGGCAAGGCCTTGAACAACCTTATAAGCGCTTAAAACGGCTCAAAATGCATGAACTAGTCCTAGGCAGGAGGTTGACCGATGACACTAACGATGAGGGAGAAGATCGAGCTGATGAGGCAGGGTGTGCTACACAGATACGTAATTCCGACGCTAGAGTCCCGTGGCTTCATGGTCTCAAGCTGGAAGAGACCTGTCTCTCTGGAGGATAAGGTCCTGCGGGATGAAGGCTGGATACCCATCTACACAAGCTTTACGACTTGGGAGACGTATTCGAGGAACGCCCCCCTCCACACCTACTTCAACACCTTCTACGGCGACATCCATGAAAAAGCCTACCGAATATGCTTCGTCGAATTCATCCTGAAAAAGCACAACTACCGAATGCCGCCAGCAGCCACAGGCATGTTCACTAGGCTTAACACCGAAAACGGCTACTACTGGAAGCATAGAATCCCCGTTAACTTAGACGTTCCCGAGTCGGCCGTGAACGACGTCGACAGCAAGTACGATGAGCTCCTTCTCGTGCTGAGCAGAGCGAAGGTAATCGATTAAGGCTTCCTCAAAACACGTAGAATTATGGAAGTGTTGGTCTCCGACACGCCGTTGACGTTCCTTATGTCCTCGATGACTTTGTTCAAGTCGTTCATGGAAGGCACCGATATCAAGATCATGATGTCTACGGCTCCAGTTATCTCGTAAACTTCCTCGACGCCTTCTATCCTTACAAGCTTATCAGCCACCTCCGGCGTGGGAACCGCCGGCGATACAGAAACAAACGTGACGGCCATCACAGAGTATTCCCTAGCAAGCTCTAGCGTGAAAGCCTTTATCACCCCTCTATCGACGAGGTTCTTAACCCGTCTGCGGACAGCGCCCTCCGAAAGGTTGAGCTTCTTAGCTATGTCGGTGAAGTTTGTCCTGGAATCCTTCTTCAAAATGTTGATGATCGTTCTGTCGATGTCATCAACCGACGTTGACATCGGCTATTACCGATGTAGGGCCTTGTAATAGGCTTTACATAATGGTTAAAACCCAGACCTCAAGAATACGCAACACATGTCCGTCGGGGTTGGAGTGATAGGAGGCTCCGGCTACACGGGAGGCGAGTTGCTGAGGATCTTGGCGACACACTCCAAGGTAGAGGTCGTCTACGTGACTTCGAGAGAGTATGCAGGCAAGCCTCTGACAGCGATCCACCCGAACCTGAGAGGTTTCTACGCGGGTCTGAAGTTTTCAGAGGTGTCGGTTGAGGAAGCCGCAAGAAAGTGCGAGGTTGTTTTCGTCAACACGCCTCACGGTGTTTCATCCACGCTGACCCCGTTGCTGCTCGAACGTGGCTTGAAGGTTGTCGACCTGAGCGCCGACTTCAGGCTCAAAAACCCCGAGGACTACCGGTTTTGGTACCAGACGGAGCACCCCCATCCCGAGCTCCTTGAGAAAGCCGTGTACGGCCTTCCGGAGATAAACAGGGAGAAGATAAAAAGCTCCAGCCTCATCGCCTGCCCCGGATGCAACTCGACAGCCGCCTTACTGTCGCTGCTTCCAGCCGTCGAGGCACGTCTGGTAAACCTCGACCACATAGCCATAGACGTCAAGGTGGGCAGCAGCGAGGCAGGCATCAAGCCCTCGCTCGGAACCCATCACCCTGAGAGAGCCAACGTCATGAGGCCGTACGAAGCCGAGGGCCATAGGCACGTGGCCGAGGTTGAGCAGGAGCTTTCGAGAATAGCCGGCCGCAGCGTCAAGCCTGCCTTGGTGCCTCACGCAGTCGGAAGCGTTAGAGGAGCTCTCGCAACCTCCCACGTCTGGTTTGTCGAAGAAGTCGACGAGACCAAGGTATGGAGAACCTACGCACAGAGGTACGGCAAAGAACTCTTCGTCAGAATTGTGAGAGGAGCCCCATTCAAGTACCCAGACCCAAAGTACGTGATAGGGAGCAACTTCGCCGACGTGGGGTTCGCGGTCGAGAAAAGAATATCCCGAGCAGCCCTCTTCACAGCCATAGACAACTTGATGAAGGGAGCCGCCGGCCAAGCCGTGCAGTGCATGAACATCATGCTCGGGATCGAAGAAGCCGAGGGCTTGAGGCATCCCCCACTCAGGCCAGCTTAAGCTTTTTAGGAGAATTCCAGTAGGCAAGACCATGATCGTCGTGAAGGCCGGCGGAAGAGCTTTGACGGCTAACATGAACAAAATACTCGACTCTGTTGCGGCCAAGTCAGGCGATAGAGTGGTCTTCGTCCACGGGGGAGGCGACGTAGTCTCCAAGTACGAGGGAAAGCTGGGTCTCGTGCCCAAGATCGTTACTTCTCCCTCGGGCATCAGGAGCAGGCTTACCGACGAGCTGGAGCTCGAAGTGTACGCCATGGTCATGTCTGGGAAGCTGGGCAAGTCGATGTCAGCATACCTCAACGGAAGAGGCGTGAAGACGCTCAACGTTGCCGGAGTAGATGCCGGGTTGATTAGGGCTCAGAGGAAGAAGAAGATTATCATCGTTGACGAGAGGGGAAGGAAGAGGATTGTGGACGGCGGCTACACCGGAACCATCACTCAAGTCGACGCCGAGTCTATCAAGAAGCTTCTGGAGATGAACTACCTGCTGATAATCACGCCGCTGGCCTTGGGCGAAGAGGGAGAGATGCTCAACGTCGACGGCGATTCGGCCGCTTCAGCCGTTGCGTCGGCCTTGAGGGCTGAAAAGCTTTACCTCCTGACGGACGTCGAGGGCGTGATGCTTGACGGAAGGGTTGTTCCACGGCTCACCGTCGATGAGGCGAGGGCTTTGCTGGAAAGGATAGGGCCGGGGATGAACAGAAAGGTCTTGATGGCTGTCAACGCTGTTTCCGCCGGCGTGGGAAAGGCATACATCTGCTCGGGCTTGGTTGAAGACCCGCTCGGCAGGGCGGACGCTGGCGGGGGGACTGTTATCGTCGGTTCGACGATTTAATAACCGTATTTCGACGACCTACACGATTCTCAGATAAACGTAAAAAAACACGCTCAGACACAACGATTTATATTAAGGCTTTACGAAACAAGTAAAGGTGAGCAAGAGTGGTCAACATAGCCTGCCCGGTCTGCGGAGGCGCTGTTGACGTCCCGTCGGACTCCCTGCCAGGAGAGCTATTCGAATGCAGAGAGTGTGGAGCTCAGCTTGAGTTCTACGCCGACGAGAAGGGCGGACATTCGTTGAGAGTCGCCGAAGAGGTTGCGGAAGACTGGGGACAGTAGTAGATGAGGGTCGGGCTCTCGTACGACGTCATCAGGTTTGAGGAGAAGGCTCTGCTCCACGCGGCCAACAGCCTCGGCCACTCTGTACAGCCTATTCATGTCACGGACCGTGAGTTCTGGCTGAACGAGGCTAACGGGTACGACGTCGACTTCATAGTACAGAGATGCGTGAGCTACAACAGGGCGCTCGCTACTACTGCAGTCTTCGAGAGAGCAGGGTGTTTCGTCGTCAACAACCTCAACGTCCTACGCAACGCAGCAGACAAGCTGATAACCACGTGCATCCTGTCCAGGAACAGAATTCCAACGCCCACCACAGCCATAGCCTTGAAAAGGGAGACCGCCATAGCTGTCGCCAGGAAGATTGGGTTTCCCGTGGTGGTGAAACCTGTGGCTGGAAGCTGGGGTAGGATGATAGCCCGAGCCTTTGACGAACAATCCCTCATAGACATACTCGACCTGAGGGAGAACATGAGCAACCCACAGATGAAGATACACTACATCCAAGAGCATGTCGACAAACCTGAGAGGGACATCAGAGCATTCTACGTCTGGGGGGAGGTTCCGGTGGCTATTTACAGAGTCAGCAAGAACTGGAAGACCAACACAGCTCTCGGCGCCAAGGCCCAGCCATGCCCGGTCTCGGACGAGCTGCGGGAGCTTGTCGTGAGGGCTGGTGATGCGATGGGTGGGGGAGTTCTCGGAGTCGACATCATGGAGTCGCCGGTGAAGGGTATGCTCGTGAACGAGGTCAACGGCGTCGTTGAGTTCAGGAACACGGTGCTCGTCACAGGCTACGACCTGGCTGCTAAGATACTCGCTGAGACGGAGAGAGTAGTACGTAGATGAATGTGCGTCTTATTCCATTCGCCTCTCCGAGAGACCTGAAGATCGTCAGGGCGGAGGGGCAGTATGTCTGGGACGACACGGGCAGGCAGTATCTTGACTTCTACACAGGGTACGGCGTCGCCTTCTTAGGCCACAGACATCCACGGATAGTGAAGGCCTTGCAGGAGCAGATGGAGAAATACATCACAGTTCCGCCGTCCTTCGACACAGAAGTCAAGCAAGAGTGCTTGGAACAGCTCGGAAAAATCCTCCCCAGTCACTTGGAGAGGGCCTACTTCATGAACAGCGGCTCCGAGGCTGTTGAGATAGCTCTGAAACTCGCTAGGAAGATAACGGGGAGGAGGAAAGTCATGGCCTTCGTCAACAGCTTCCACGGAAGGACGATGGCTGCGCTTTCAGCCACGTGGAACCCGAAGTACCGTGAAGGGTTCGAACCATTCCCCTTCGAGACGCTGTTCACACCCTACAACGACCCGTCGGCGGTCGAGGAGAAGCTCAGCGAAGAGTTCGCCGCCGTGATAGTCGAGCCGGTGCAGGGAGAAGGTGGAGTAGTTCCAGCCAACGATGATTTCCTGAAAGCCATCGACAGACGTTGCAGAGAGGTAGGGGCCCTGCTGATAGTTGACGAAGTTCAGTCAGGGTTCGGCAGAACCGGGTTCGTCTGGGCTCATCAGAAGGCTGGGGTCAGGCCCGACTTGATGACCGCTGCAAAAGCGATCGCCGGAGGGTTTCCGGCAAGTTTCGTAGCTACGACGGAGGAAGTTGCTTCAAAGCTGAAGGAGACCGACCACGGATCCACCTACGGCGGAAACCCGCTGGCCTTTGCAGCTGTATCGGCGGCTGTGGGTGTTCTTCTGGATGAGCGAGTGCCCGAGCAGGCTGCTGAGAAGGGGGCTGTGCTGGGTGAAATGCTCGCCGAGCTGGTTGAGCAGAACCGTCAGGTCTTTCGACAGCTCAGGAGGGCTGGTTTGATGGTCGGAATCGAGATGCGCACGCAGCCAAGCGGCTTCATAAAATTGTTGCAGAAGAACGGGCTGATAGCTTTCAAGGCCGGCCTTACCGTTCTCCGTCTACTGCCCCCTTACCTCATAACCGAGAACGACATCAAAAAAGCCGTCCAGATCATAGGCGACACCTGCGTCGAATACCTATCGAAGTCGAAGCCTTCCGAGGGCATGGGCTAGAACATCGCCGCCAACCTCCTCGGCGTCGTACCATACTTGTATCAAGGGCTTACCAAGGCTGAGAAGCCTAGAGATGTCGGCTGGGCATGAGCTGACGAATGCATCGCAGTCCACCGACTCCAGCGTTGCCCTGAGGTCCATGAGCTGGTCCGGGTTGTAGCCTATTGCCGGAACCACGGGACCTATATGTGGGTATTCGTCGTATATTTTCTTGAACAAGCCTTTAGCGTAGGGCTTGGGGTTCACCACCTCGGCCCCAGACGAGACCGCCGCGTGGTAGGCTGCGGCTACGCTCAACCCCCCGTGTGTGATGGAGGGCCCGTCCTCGACAACGCAAACCCTCAAGCCTTCAACCTTCCCCTCCAAATGGAGTCGCGAGGCGGTCTTTGCCACCAGCGCCCGAGGGTTGACGGCTGAAACCTTTGAAACCAGCATATCCAGCTTCTCGGGAGTGGTTTTGTCAGCCTTGTTCACAACCACTACGTCAGCCATCAGAAGGTTGACTTCGCCGGGGTAGGTCTCCGTCTCAAGACCTGGCCGTGTCGCATCTACCACTGTGATGTGAAGCTCTGGAACTATGAACGGGAAGTCGTTGTTCCCTCCATCCCAGACAATCACGTCGGCCTCCGACTCGGCCCTCCTCAGAACCTTCTCGTAGTCAACTCCGGCATAAACAACAGACCCATCCCTCAAATGGGGCTCGTACTCCTCCCTCTCCTCGACAGAGCATCCATACTTGTCGAGGTCCTCCAGCCTTTCAAACCTCTGTACAGCCTGTCTGTCAAGGTCGCCGTAGGGCATGGGATGACGTATGACGACGGGTTTGACTCCTCTTTGGCGTAGCAGCCTGACCACATACCTAGAGACTGTGCTCTTGCCAGCCCCCGTCTTGACACCCGTGACAGCTATGACCGGCTTGACGCTCTTGAGCATGGTGGACTGAGGGCCGAGGAGCATGAAGTCGGCTCCAAGCGAAACAGCCAACGATGCCTTGTGCATGACCTCCAGATGAGATACGTCGCTGTACGAAAAGACGATCAACCCTACCTTCTTGTCCACCACTAGCCTAGGAAGGTCGGCCTCGTCGTACACAGGTATTCCGTCCGGGTACAGAGCGCCGGCCAGCGAAGGCGGATAAACTCTGCCAGCGATCCCCGGTATCTGGGCTGCCGTAAAAGCTACAACCTCGTATTCGGGGCGGTTTCTGAAGAAGACGTTGAAGTTGTGGAACTCGTGGGGTTTTTCTAAACCCTGTCACGTCCCGCCGCCCCCATTATCAAAACTCTTACTCTTTTCATGATGGATGGTGGTAGGCCGGAGCGTAAAAAGTTATCCAAACATTTATAATCGAACAGCATCACGAAAAACCGGCTACAGTTGGGTGAACTAAGGTCAAGCGAGATAAGCAAGGAGACGGCGGTGGCGACGCTCGTCCAGCTCCTCGAGGTCTACACGCCTCCGGGAGAGGAGAGAAGGCTGGAACGGACTTGGTTCAGGGTTTGCGGAGACCTCGGGTACGCAAAGGTCTGGCGGGATGAGGTGGGGAACTACTTCGCAATGGTCGGGGAAGGTGAGAAGACCACTATGCTAGTAGGGCATGTCGACACTGTTCCCGGTGAGCTTAGGGTAAAGGTTTCAGGCGGGAGAGTTTACGGGAGAGGTGCTGTAGATGCGAAAGGCCCTCTGTCGGCGATGCTGCTGGCTGGGAGTATGGTCTCAGACAAGCTGAAAAACTCTAGGCTGGTGGTGGCCGGACTAGTTGACGAGGAGGGCATGGGTGCCGGCGCCAAGAAGTTGGTTGAGGAGAAGATTAGGGCCGATAGCATCGTCGTAGGCGAGCCCACCGGGACTTACGGCATAGCGGTATCTTACAGGGGGAGCATAAGCGTCAGGGTAATGGCTTCAGCCAAGGGAGGCCATGCCTCAGCGCCCTACATAGCCGAGTCGGCCATAGAGAAGGTTCTCAACCTCTGGAGGATGGTTAGTCAGGAGTTCGGCGGCAAGAGGTACGAGGAGGTTACGTCGGCTTTGACCATGATCCACGCCGGCGACTGGATAAGCAGGATACCGGACACGGCTGAGGGCAGCATAAACATAAGGTTCCCACATCCCTACACCTCCAAGGAAATTCTAGCAAAGCTCGACGAGTTCGCCGAGTCCAGCGGCTGTGTAATCAAGATCGTTGACATAACCGAGCCCGTAGTCGCGAGCGTCAACAACAAAGCAGCCCGAGCTCTACAGAGGTCTATGCTAAAGCTCAGCCTGAAGCCTCGGATAGTGAAGAAGACGGGGACAAGCGACATGAACACCCTGGTGGCGGTCACCGAGGACATAGCTGCATGCGGCCCCGGAGACTCGACGCTGGCCCACACAGACGCCGAGTCGATCGACATAAACGACGTTCTGACCGCGGCCAGAATCTACTCCGAGTTCGTCAAGGAGATGGATTCAGGCTAGAAGCTTCGAAAGAGTTTCATCATACCTGTCTCTCTCCTCCACCAACTCTTGCTTCATTTTTTTTGTTTCTTCCAGAAGTTTGGACGAGACCTCCCTGACTTGATCCGGGTTCGCCGAGCCACGAGCTGAATATCTACCGAGAGTTCGAACAGGCTCCATGACGGACATTACTTCATCTACACTCATATTCAAGCCAAGCCCTTCGAACGCCTCGGCTAGAGTGTCTGGGTTGAGGTTGTTCGAAGCTATGAGCCTGCTTATCTTGCCCGCCACGTTGTGTGCTCTTCTGAAGCTTATGCCGCGGACTAGCGTTAGGTAGTTAGCCAGCTCGACCGCCGCCGTGGGGGGACGGCAGGCGTCAAGCGCCCTCCTGTAATCTACCTCGACTGTGTTCACGAGCTTACGAGCGATCTCGAGGCTAGAGCTCAGCTGCTCCAGCGCAAGCCATATCTTCGGCGTTGTCTGCTGCAGGTCGAGGTTGTACCCGCTCGGCTGCCTCGCCAGAATGGCCGACACGGCTGTCAGTCCGGCGAGGGCCTCCGCAGCCTTTGTCCTCATCACCTCAGCGACCACGGGGTTTCTCTTCTGCGGCATTATGCTGCTAGTTGCTGATAGCTCCTCCGGCATCCTGAGAAGCCCGAACTCCTCCGACGAGTAGACCACCATCTCCTCTGCGAAAGACGAGAGGACGATTGCGAGGGAGAGGGTTAGGGCTAGGGTGTGAAGGAGGAAGTCTCTCGATGCTGTTGCCTCCAGAGCGTTCAAGCTAAGCCTGCTGAACCCCAGAAGGTTTGCGACGTACTGCCTGTCGAGAGGGACTGAAGTTCCTGCGACCGGTCCCGAGCCCAGGGGAGACTCCTTACACTCTTCCAGAACAGCTTTGAATAAGGGGTATGTTTTGAGGAGCCTTACTGCGTAGGACTGCAGCACGAAGCCGAAGCTGGCAGGGGCGGCTCGTTGAAGATGGGTGTAGACGGGGAAGACGGCGGTCGCCTCCGCAAGGCTCCTGATAAGGAATGCTTCGACTGTTTCAAGGAGGCTGAGGCCCAGCTCGTAAAGCTTTTGCCGGAGTTTTATCTTGACCGCAGCAACGACGGCGTCGTTCCTGCTCTTGCCCAAAGCCATCATTTCCCCCACCTCGGGAACGTGGTTCGAGAGAGCTGACTCGACGACTATGTGTATGTCCTCCGCCTCCTCAGGTATTTTCACGCCAGTTTTCAGGAGAGACGACAGAAACCTGACCGCTCTATCGGCTGAATCCTTCGACACGACTCCAAGCCTCTCCAAAGCCCTCACGTGAGCTATGTTGACGTATATCGTCGAGTCGGCTATGGCTGTGTCGAAGGAAGACGAGGAGGTGTACGAAGCCGCAGACCTGTCCATCTGTTTCTCCAGTATGCCTTTCCGGTGTGGGGCGGTTTCCATCCTACTGCTTCTCCCTCAGGGAGTTGAGCCTAGTCTCCAGACTCCACAGCTTTGAGAATCCTTCTCCAGCTTTCTGGTCGAAGACGCTTTCACGGGCGTAGGTTATGTGCTCTCGTGAGTAGAGCGGCTTCTCACCCCTCCTGCCCGTAATCCTCATCGTTCCCTTGAAAAGCCTAACCCTCACCTCGCCGCTCACACCCTGCTGAGAGCTGTCTATGAAGGCGTCCAGAGCCCTCCTCAGAGGGTCGGCCCACAGCCCCCCGTAAACCATGTCGGCCCACGCTGCGTCTACGACTTGTTTGAATGCCTGCATCCTCCTGCCTAGGAACATCTTCTCGAGGTCGATGTGAGCGTTGATGAGTATGAGTGCGGCTGGATGCTCGTAGACCTCTCTCGACTTCAGCCCGACAACCCTGTCTTCAACATGGTCGACAACACCGTATCCATGACTACCTCCAACTTGGTTGAGGTTCTTGATTATGTCGACTAGGCTCATCCTCCTGCCGTCGAGAGATACTGGAACTCCGTCCTCGAACCCTATCA
>JAVYLK010000018.1:0-27993 GCA_038740895.1 Candidatus Caldarchaeum sp. | reverse complement strand
GACGACTGGGGCTTCGCACGCTTCGTCCAGCAACACCCCAACGAGAGAGTAAGCTACGCAGGCGCAGGCGCCGGATGGGGAGGAGCCTACGCCGTCGACGAAGAAAGAGGGCTGGTGTTCGTGGGAACAAATCAACCATCGCCAGACTGGAACGCCACCTTCAGGCCAGGCCCCAACCTCTGGAGTAGTTCGGTGCTGGCGTTTAATGTAGAAACTGGGCAGATAGTATGGGGTGTACAGACAATGCCTCATGACATATGGGACTGGGACTGTGCTTGGAGCATACTGTTTCTGAAGAATGTGAACATAGGTGGACAAAGGCAGGACGTGGTTGTGAAAGGTTGTAAGAATGGAGTAATCTACGCATTAAACCCTGATGACGGCTCATTGTTCTGGGCTTTCAATTCTTGGAATCCTGCAGCACATGGTGGTGATCCACGTTATGGGGTTAAGCCAACAAAGTACTCGATATTCCTGAATCCGTTAAACCCACGGGACATGGCTTGGAAATGGCAGGGAGAATGGACTACTGGGGAAGAGTACGAATACTTGAAGAGGCATGGTTCGTTCTACCAGAACCCTGCAAGCACGGGCGCCTTTGAAATGGACGCCGCATACGACCCCTCGAGGAACCTCCTATATGTGGCTGTTTATAACATGCTTATACCAACAGCGATCAGAAACGTGGGACCAGGAACTACCTACTTCGGCAACAACGGTAGGCTAACGGTCTCACTTCCAGCTACGCCAACTAACACAACAATATACGCTATCGACGTTAACACCGGTCGCGTCCAGTGGAATACATTCATACCTAACGTACCATACAGAGGGGGTCTAACTACATCGAATGGGTTGCTGTTTGCGACCTTCAACGACGGCACTTTCAGAATATACGATGCTGACACCGGCGAGGAAATTAGGAGCATAGTGGTTGGAGGACCTATGCTTGTACAGCCATCCATAGCCTCAGATTCTGCAGGCAAAATCAGGTTGTTCGTTCCAATTTCCATTCCACTAACTCGATGGGGACCAACTACCAACCTGCCTGGCTTCGTTGTTTCCCTTGGACTGCCGGATGTTATCGCTGAGCGTACTGTTGTTCAGACTTTGAGGACTGAGGTTACGAGAGTGCAGACGCAGGTACAGACACAGGTGCAGACATTGGTTACCACGAGGGTTACGGAGGTTGCTGTCGAGGTCATTCCTTCATGGGTCTACGTGCTTGCCGCTGTTGCTGTGCTTGCTGTCGTAGGCGCAGCCGCAACCGCTGCCAGGGCTAGAAGGAAGTAAACACTCCTTTCCTTTTTCTTTTTAAAGCACTATGAAGGCGTTCTCGACTCTGAGGTATGGATGTCCGTACCCGCAGTAGATTATGCAGTAGACTGTGTAGGAGCCGGGCTTGTCCGCAACAAGTCTAATCGTGCCGATGGCTGCTGAGGCTTCCTGCAAGACCTGCTGCAAGCTGTTGCGTACGTTGTGTCCGCCGCCACACCTAGAGCATGTGTAGGTGCCTTTGTTGTAGCCTTCTATGAAAAAACCGTGGTCCGAGAATCCTTCCTCGTGGGCCTTCACAAGCTCGAGGGATATTCGTGGGTCTCCGGGCGGAAGCTCTCCTACACCACTTCTGTGGGTTCTGTTTTCGTACTCGACGTATGTTCTCTCCCTAGCAGAAAGCCCGGGGTCTCTGATTATCACGCTTGCGGGTATCAGGTTGATGACCACCTCGTCTCCTCTGTTGACAACTATGTACGGAACTTCGTTGAACGTTTCATCGTAGAAAACATAGCCCCAGAAGTATGCAACAACATAGAAGGTTTTCAGGGGCCTCAGCTTGAAGGGACTTTGCTCGAGCGTGAGGCTTGCGGAAACACCCAGAACTCCAACAACTAGAGCAAGCACTAGCAGCTGCCTAGCCTTCATGGCCTGCAACTGGGTCAGCGGTTCCTCTCGAACTGTTCTCTAGCGGCGTCTAGGAAGCATGGTCCCTGCGAGCTCTGGCACCTGCCGCTGTACGCGTCGCAGAAAGTCGCTGCTGGACATCCCGCGTCTATGGGCTCGTTGAAGCAGAACTCCCAAGGCTCAACCACGCCGTTTGCGCTGCTTCTCGACAGCAGCTCGCACAGCCTAGCGCCCATGTCGGGCGTGCATCTGAACGGTGGGGCTGAAGCAAACCGGGGCTTTATCGAAGATAGTATCGACCGGTACTCTGAATCCGACAGCTTGTCGATAGCCTCGTACACATCGTTCGGGTTTTTCCCAGCCAACGATTCGAAAATCGTCTCAACACTCGACGACAGCTTCTGCCCTCCGTTGCCTCCGAGGGCGAGGCCTGGCTGCAGCTGCAGAGCAGCTAGGGCCAAGGCCGCTGCAGCGATCAAGGCGAATAGGATGAGCGATGTTTTGGGCTTCACGACGGTTCATAGGTTTCGTATGTGTATTTATAAACATTTCCTATGTTCCGTTTTTTGGAAAAAATAAATCACCCCCCATCAGAGTCTAAGTACATGCGTTCCGTTGAAAGGGTTTTGCTGGGCTTCAACAAGTATGCCTTCCACTGGTTCTTCCCAGAGCTCGTGGCGTTGGAGTATGGGTTCTTCGCTGAAAACGGCTTGGAGGTTGAGCTGGTGTCGTTGAAAGGCGGAGGTGCTGTGGAGAAGTCAGACCTCTACGTTGACGCTATGAGAAGCGGCCGGACTGACTTCTACCACTGCGGGGAATGGGTTGGCGTTGTAAGAGTGTTGAAGAAAACCGCCGGACGTATAGCCGCTCAGTCCAAACCCGCTCCAGGAACTCTCAACTCTTCCTTCACGATCTTTGTCGGAGGAGGTTCTGGCGTAAGCTCTCCGAGGGACTTGGCTGGGAAGTCGATAGCGGTCGAGGCTGGGACGGGGTCTTTCTACGCCGCTCGAGCCGACTTGGAGGCTTACCTGAAGCCCGACGAGATCATGCTGGTGAGCATCTCGGAGCCGCATGAAAGGCTCAAGGCGCTTGCTGAGGGCCGTGTAGATGCTGCGAACCTTCTGGGTCCCTGGGCCAAGGTTGCTTCGAGGCTGGGGTTCAAGCCTGTTCTCACGACTAGGCGCGACAACCCCACGCTGTTGTTTGTAGCCGACCGCCTCAGCGACGACGTTGTGGCACGGCTCGTAAAATCACTCAACAAGGCTGTGGAGAAAGTAAACAAAAACCCCGGAGAATTCAACAGCCTGTATCTCAGGTATGTTCTGGAGGTGGCGGAGGAGGGCGGGCTTGAACGTAGCTGGCTGAAAGGTCTGGAGTCGGAGGTCCTGGTTGATAGGTGGAGTCCTTGGGAGCCCTACCCGTACAGCCGGCTGGCGGCCGTCTCTAGCTGGATGCTTGAGAGGGGGCTTGTGGCCGAGGTTCCGGGAGAGGATGCTGTCCGCAGCTCATTCTGGTAGCTAGCGGGGCTGTGTCTGGAGTATTCTGAAGCCCAGCCTGCTGGCGGCTGCGAGGATAACCATCAGGACAGCTGTGTAGAAAAGCCCTCCAGCCACCACCGTCAGCTTTTCACCGGTATTCCACAGGCTGAACAGAGTGGTTGACAGAACCGTGGATTGATGCGTGACTAGCAGGACGGCGATTCCGAGGTCCGTGATTGTTCTGATGAAGACGTAGAGGGCTGCGGTCGATGCGGCTCCTCGAAGCAGCGGCAGCGTTATCCTCGTCATAGTCCTAAAAACACTTCCGCCGCACACGACAGCCGAGTCCTCCAAGTCTCTATGGATCTGCATCATGGGTCCTGTGAGGAACCTGATCACCAGCGGTGTGTATCTTAGGCTGTAGGCGTAAACGAGGGCCCAAACCGTTCCGTAAATACCTACGTCTACGTACAGAACAGACCAGAAAACTCCCACGGCTAGGACTATGGGGGGGACGGCTAGCGGTATGGACAGGATGGTGGTGAAAGCTTGCCTGCCGAGAACCGGTCGTCTAACGGTGAAGTAGGTGGCTAGGAATCCTGCGGCCACCGCCAGAGCTGTTGAAGATGTAGAGACTATTATGCTGTTGGTCAGGGCTGAGGCTGTGATAGGATAGGTGAAGAATTTTTCATAGTTGTCGAGCGTGATGTTGGTGAAGAGGCGGTCAGGGTTCCAGAACCTCTGCACCGAAGCTACCGCCAAGGTCGTCAAAAGTGGGACGGGATGTATCAGGAGGTAGGACAGCACGAACAAGGTCGCTAGAGGCCTGTACTTCCCAAGCTCCAGCACGGCTCCGAACGCCGTCCCTCCCGTGAGGGTTGAGTACCTGTCGGCCGCCTTTGAAAACCTGTTGTACAGCATTACCGTCATGATGGAGATGACAAGCAGGAGCGTTGCGTAAGCTGCCGCTGACCCGTACCGTGGAGGCACCTCGCTAACCATCTGAGTGTAGATGGTCGTGGTTATGACGTATACCCCTGCTGGAATGCCTATGATGGCTGGCGTGTCGAAGGCCTCTAGAGCGACTATGAAGCAGTAGATGAATGCGGAAGCTATGGACGGCATGGCTAGCGGTAGAACGATTCTTCTATAGACTTGAGGCAGGCTGGAGCCCGAGGCTCTGCCCACCTCCTCTAGAGACCTGTCGAACAGAATGAACGTGGGTGCTGTGATCATCAGCGCAACCGGCAGAAGGCTCACGCCCATGACTAGGGTCATTCCCGCCAGCGTGTACAAGTCGACCAAAGGCTGCTCGAGACCGGTTAGACGCATGTACGCCACGTTGACCAACCCAGTCCGAGGGCTCAGAAGGAAAGTCCAGCCCATGCTCTCTACAGACGAAGGCATGGCGAACATCAGTATGGGTGCGTAGACGACTGCTTTCCTAAACGGAACGTCTGTTCGAGTGGTTAGGAAGGCAAGGGTCGAGCCGAGAGCAGTGGCTATGAAGGCTGAGCCTGCTGCGAAGACAACTGTGTTGAGCAGAACTCTTCCGAGGAAAGGGTCGTTGAACACCTCCACGTAGTTGGAAGCCGTCAGGTCTCCAGGCCTGCCGGGAGGGGAGCTCCAAACGCTGCCAAAAAGCAGGAAGACAGCTGGCAGTAAGACGAAGAAGCCAACGGCTATGAATACAGAGTATTTTAGGAGTCTCTGGGACGGCAGCGTTTTCCTCAGCATCCTTCTACCTAGTTCCGAACCCCATCTCCTTAAACTTTGTTGCCCAATCCCTTGCCTTCGTTATTGCTTCGTCGTCAGGGTAGTTGACCATCTTCAGGCCTGGAGGTACAACATTCTCGAGGGAGAATCGGGCTGGCGTGCCGGGCCTGGCTGGGAACCTTACGGGCGTGTTGCCTATGATGGTCTGACCCTCCTGAGAGAGTATAAAGTCGACGAGTAGCTTTGCAGAGTTGGGGTTCTTGGTCGTGTTGATGATGGCGATGTGCGAGAACGTAGTCAGCAGCGGCGCCTCAGTGGGCAGGAAGTATTCAACTGGAGCTCCCTGAATCTTCATCCTGATGACGTCGTGGAGGTTAACCACTAATCCTAGGTGGTATTCTCCGCTAGCAACTTTCTCAGCGACCGTGGATACTGAGATGTCGAGGACTGGTCTCACGTTCCTGACAAGCTTTTCAAGAAACTGGTTCATCCGAGCCTCGCCGATTATGTTCTTGAGTGAAACTAGGTACTGCGTGCCCGTCGTTCCCAGAGTTATGTCGTGCATGATGACTTTGCCGGACCACTGGGGGTCTGATATTTGGTCTAGAGTTGTCGGCGGCTGCTTTACCTTGTCGGTGTTGTAGACGAAAACTATCGGCAGGAGAACGGCGGCCGTCCATTCTCCGTTTTTGTCCCGCAGAAACTCAGGGTAGACGGATGCCTCGGGGGAGACGTAGGCTAGGTAGCGTTTCTCCTGCGCCAGCCTGATTCCCGTCGTGTGCGACACTACCACTAGGTCGGCTGTGGGCTTGTTGGCCGCTAGCTCGCTCGACACTCTCGTGTATACTTCAGGCGGTCTCATGGACTCGTAAACCACTTGGATGAAAGGATATCTTGCCTGAAAAGCATCCAGCGCCGACTTGATGTCGGCGTAGTCAACGCTACCGTAAACAACCAGCCTCCCGCTCTCCCTCCTCGCCGCCTCGACCTTCGCCTGAAACTCCTCCCTTTGCTTGACGAGTTTTTCAGCCTCCTGCGGAGACTCTATACCCGCAGCCCTTGCGTACAGCGCCACGAGCTTCTCGAGAGAGTTGACCCGGTTCCTGAGGTCTTCTACAGCTGGCTGAATGTCCTTGACAGCCCGCACCGCCTCCGACTGAGCTGTTTGAGCGGCTGTCGTAGAGTACCCGGCCACCACCAAGGCGATTATTATTGCGGCTACAGACGCAAGCAGCGGGGTTTTTCCCGCCGTGATGCCTGCCATGACGTTGGTTGGGAGATTATTATTTATATGCCTTTTGTCATAAATTTTAATACAAATGAATGCGAGAGAATCCATCCTAGCCCAGCTTGCGGCAAGACCTATGACCGCTCCGGGGCTAGCTGAGCGGCTAAGCATTCCCCGACAGGTTGTCCACTACCATTTGAGGAAACTCCTTCACGAAAGAGCCGTCGTGGTGAAGGATGTTGTAAGAAGAAGCAACGGAGTGATGACCAAGCTCTACTCGCTGCACCCGGGACTCAAGCTGGTGGCCGTCGCTTCCTCCGCCAAAGTTCAAAAAACTCTGCTCTGGCTCGAAGACTACTATACCGAACTCGTTAGAAGAATTTCCAGACAATTTGAAGACATCAAGCAGGCCCGGCTGGAATTCATACTTTTCATGTACCATGTCATGAGGGCTTGCTCCGAGCTGGTTGGGATTGACCAGCATAGTTTGTTGAGGGATTATGGGGGGAGGTTTGCTGGAGACGTCGTCGGCAGAGCCGTCCGGCGTGACGGCGGCCGCTTGTCCGGGGCTGAGATGTTTAGGAAGGCTTTGAAGGTTTTCGACGAGATTGCCGACGTCGGCCCGTCGATGTTCGACGGACGCATGGTTCATTTCAGAACGTTTTTAGGGTCCAGCGTTTACGACTCGAGGTTGGACGCATTCATCCAATCGGTTCTGGCGAGGGTTGCCGTGGTCTGTCTCGGAGCGAGAACTGTGGTGGAAAAGTTTCCGTCAGCCAAGTCTTCAACTTATTCATACATAATCAGGCGAACCGGTGTTAAGCAGTTATAGCCTGCGCGAAACAACGTACTCCATGTATATTGTGTCGAGAATCGACCAGTGGACGTCGCAGCTGAAGGTCGCTGCTTGGAGGCATTTCTTGAGTGTTTGATTGTTTTTGACGTGGCTTGCGACTAGGTCTAAAACCGTTTCGGCATCCTCCTCTATGTATGAAAGCCTCTCGAGGAAAAACTCGACTCCACGCTGTTCTATCCAGCTGTAGTGTTTTCTCAAGGCGTCTATTCTCTTGGGCAGCTCGTCGACGGCTAGTAGCTCTGCCAGCGACGCCGCAGCGCCTTCAACCCAGCTTACAGTTCTGACGAAGTTTAGGTATGCTTCCACGGCGAGCCTTACGCCGGGCAGTATAATGGTCTTCTCCAGCTTCTCTCTAGGTATTCCAGCGGCTTCTGCGAACTGGGCCCATCCATCGACGTCTCCCCTGTAGCCCCCCACTCCCTCACGTTTGATCAGGCGTTGTAGCCAAACCTTTCTGGCTTGGGGGTTGCTGCAGTTAGCGAGTATGATGGAATCTTTGACGGGGATCTGGCGTTGGTAGTAGTAGCGGTTGACTATCCAGCCTCTTAACTGGTCGGGGGTAAGCCTGCCCGTGTAGAAGAGCTTCATGAACGGATGGTTTGAGAAGTATCTTTCCTCCACGTATTCCATTACACGCCTTCTCAGCTCAGCGGGCTTCAACCTGTAGAGTCTTCTTAGAGATGAGATTTAGCCATATTCCTGAGCAGGTTGTCAAGGCTAGGAAGAATCCTTGAAAAGCCAGAGCAGCCACGTAGTTGAGGTTTTCGGTAAGAGGTAGGGCTGTGAGCGTCGCAGCCCCCCAGAGGATGTCGGCGAACAGGCTGGCTAACACTAGGCCGGCTGTGCAGAATGCTGTGAGCAGGGCTGCTCTGCCCGGCAGGCTGAACCGGCCGTCGTAGAACCTGTAGCCGACCGCCATCAGCGTCAGAGCCATAGCTGTTCTGAGCAGGTTTGAATAGAGGTCGCTTCCCAGCCTGTCCACCGCCGGCATAACCGTGAACCAGAACAACACCGCCAATCCTGTGTAGGTTTCGAGGGATACGTCTGCCGTTCTGTTCTTAACCTGCGCTGAAGGAAGCTGGTGAACCCTGTAGCCCACTAGGACGACAGCCATGCTCAGCTGTGTCGATATCACCAGCGAGAAAAGGAGCTGCGCTGGTGTGGGGAGCGGTTCGAAACCAGCCCGTCCCAGCAGCTTGCCTGCGGTGAGGGCTATGATGAACAAGGCTTCATACAGTCTTCCAAACCTCGAGCTTTGCAGGGCGACGTACACGACCATCGCGAGAGTGAGCTGGAATAAGACGTAGTGGACTGCGTAGTAGGCTGCCACTGGTCCGTAAACGCCTCCGAACCTAGTGAGGACATACATACGTAAATCCATCGCCAGCCCGCCGACGAGCCACGACACTAGAAAACCTGCAGCGAACAACGCCGCACCCTTGACGGCCAACTGCTCACGAAAGCCCATGGCTGTCTAACCATATCCAGATGCGTAAATATGGTTTGCTGTTTGACTCGCATGTATTTGGGAAAATGTTTATAAATATCAGCTTCCCTGTAGACATATGAGGAGAATTTACATTATTCTGCCGCTAGCGGTCCTAGCGGTTGTTTTGCTCGCCTTTTTCTTCACGACCTTGCTGCAGCGTCCGGAGGCGCGCACCATTATAGTTGCTTCCGAGGATTTCAGGTACCGTGTTGATGGCGGCGAGCCGACCATAAGGCTGCGGGCTGGTGAGGAGGTTAGGGTTCTCTTCGAGAACAGAGGCCGTCACGACCACGAGTTTCTGCTGGTTCGGGATAAAGACCGTGTTCTGAAGCTAGTTGAGGAGAGGCTTGAGGCAGGGGCTTCCGACGCAGAGCTTGACAGGCTGAAGGCGGACATGGCCTACATGGGAATCAGGTTCGAGGCGGAGCCCGGTGGGACGTCTCTTTTCAGGCTTAGGATAACCGAGCCCGGGACATACTACTTCATATGCCTGGAGACTGAGCCGGACGACGAGCCGCATGCCGAGCTGGGCGAGGTGGGAGTGATCATAGTCGAGTGAAAACCAAGCATGGTAGCCATCAGGCTTGAGAACGTAAGCAAATCATTCGGCTCAACCCCTGTGCTGAAAAACGTCAACCTCGAGGTCAAGAGCGGCGAGTTTTTCTGCATACTGGGGCCCTCCGGCAGCGGCAAGACCACGATCCTACGGATAACGGCTGGGCTTGAGAAACCTGACAAGGGTAAAGTCTTCTTCGACGAGGCCGACGTGACAGAACTTCCGGCAAAGGAAAGGGCTGTCTCGATGATTTTCCAAAGCCTTGCCCTCTACCCGCATCTGAACGTCTTCGAGAACATAGCCTTCCCGCTGAGGGTCAGAAAGCTTCCAGACAGAGAGGTTAAAAAAACCGTCCAAGAAGTCTCGACCCTTCTGCGTATTGATGGGCTTCTCAGCAGGAGCGTTGCTTCTCTGAGTGGAGGGGAGAGACAACGTGTGGCGATCGCCCGTGCTCTAGTCCAACGACCAAAAGTCTTCCTGATGGACGAGCCTCTAACAGGGCTGGAGACGGCGTTCCGGCAGGAGCTCAGGAGAGAGCTGAGGGAGGTTCAACGCTCGACTGGGATAACCACGGTTTACGTCACGCATGACCAGGTTGAGGCCTTTACTCTGGCCGACCGGGTTGCGGTGCTCAACGAGGGCGTTGTCCAGGCTGTCGACGACCCGCAGACGATATACGAACGGCCTAACAACCTTTGGTTGGCGAGGTTTGTGGGCGACACCCCGTTGAACGTGTTCGAGGCATCGGTCAAGCCCTTGGACGGCGAGGTTTTGGTGAATGTTGACGAGGTTGGTTTGACTTTCCGTACAAGAGCTGTACAAGCTCCGGAGGGCAGGGTTTACGTTGCCGCGAGAGCTGAGGCCTTGAGGCTGGTTGAGGACTACTCATCGTTAACAGGAGTTGTCGTCGCACGGGAAGTCATGGGGGACCGCGTTGTCTACACCGTGGACGTGCAGGGCCGTAGGCTGGTCGTAAAGGCACCGCCTGACAAGATGTTCAAACCCTCCGATAAACTACGCATCTCAGTCAACGTCGAGAAACTAATGCTCTTCGACAAAGAGGGACGCAGGCTTTGAAGCCTTCCAACCTTCTCTTGTTCACTCCCGCCTTCGTACTCGCAGCGATAACCATCCTCTATCCCTTCGCCGTATCTCTCTACATAAGCGTCCACGACATAACGCCGGAGGGATGGGTTTTCGCAGGCCCGAAACACTACGTCCAGATGCTCACAAACAACGTCTTCTACCAATCTCTTCTGATATCAGTTGTCTACACGTTGATGTCTGTTTTTTCAGCCCTGCTGCTCGGGTTGTTCACGGCGATGGTTGTCAGAGAGCTTGGGAGAGGCCGGAGAATCATGGAGGGCCTCTTCGCAGTTCCTCTAGCCGTATCCCCCATACTGGTCGGCATAGTTTGGTCGCCTCCAGCAGTTTGGGATGACTTGAATTCACTCCTCTACTTCTCGTTCAACCTGCCGTTCATAGACGTCACAGACCCCACGGCGTATTTCCCGATAATGATTCTTTCAGAGGCATGGGTTTGGTCGCCTTTGTTCATGCTGGCTGTTATCCTAGTTCTAGACAGCCTGCCGAGAGACTGTCTGGAGGAGTCTCAGCTGGTTGGGGCTTCTCGTCTCCAGATGCTGACGCTCGTCTACCTGCCGGCGGTCTTCCGTTCACGTGTGATAGCCATGCTCGTTGCGTTGAAGTCGGTTGACTTCTTCAGGGCTTTCGAGGTTCCGTTCGCATGGAGTTTCTGGGTCAGGGAGACGCAGCTCGGCGCCCCGACGGACACGCTCAGCCTGATGCTGTTCAAGCTTTTGCTAACTCCTCCAGCAGGCTCAGCCATACCCATCCCCTACATTTCCGCTGTCTCGACGGCGTTGATGCTCGTAAGCCTGACGTTTTCCCTGCTGGTGTTCAGGCAGTTAAGCCTTTTCTGGAGGAGGACGGTGTGAAGCCGTTCAAGCTCATCGTGTACCTGCTTGTGGTGATTCTTATTCTGTTCTACTACTATCCAATACTGGTCATCGTGCTGGAGGGGTTTGACACAGACATCTCGCCGTTGTTTGCGCCGGGCTTAAGGCTGATAGGTGGCGTTCCCTACTACTCTGGAGGAATAACCCCGTCGCTGGTCTACTACATCGACATGTTCAGCACTCTGGGGTTCCAGCGCCTCATCCTCAACAGCCTCATCATAGGGCTTGGAAGTACAATCATAGCTGTGCTAGTCGGGCTACTGGCGGGGTATGGGCTTACTTTCCAAGCCGGGCCTTCAGCTAGGAGGTACGACTTTATGATGCTGATGATGAGGAGTGTTCCCCCGTTCCTGCTTGTAATCCCTCTTCTGATAACCCTCAGCAGCTGGAGGCTCTGGGACACCCATCTAGGCATGGTGATAGCCTACTTGACGCTCAACGCACCCATAGCCTACCTGATAATCAGGTCTTTGATGAGCGAGATGCCTAGGGAATTGGTTGAGGCGGCGGCTTTGATGGGCTGCAGCACGCTCACTGTGATTAGGAGAGTGGTGGTCCCCATCCTCCTGCCGGGCATCGTCGTGACCGTCGTGTTTATGCTTGTTGTGACTTGGAACGAGTTTCTGCTGGCAAGCCTTCTGACAGGGCCTGACGCCCGGACTGTGAGCGTGGGGGTGTGGGCTGGGGTGGGTGAGCAGATAGGGACTTTCAGAACGGTTGAGTTCGAGGCTCAGGCTGCAGCTGGAACGGTGGCGCTGGTTCCCGCGGCTCTGCTGATTTTCCTGATTAGGAGAAGAATTGTCCGGATGTTTACGTTCACCTCTGCCTAGATGTGAATGCGACGCGTGCGGCTAGCCATGCAACCGTCAGCGTCAAACCAGCCGCCATGAGGGCGGTGGAGAAGTAAAGCCACGGCTCTATCTCCTGCCTGAAAAACTGCTTCGACAGCTCGTTCAGCATTATGAAACCTAGGTAGCCTAGGAGCAGCAGGAGCAGGCCAAGAGCAAGCGCGAGCCTTTGGAGGAACACGGCTGGTCAGCCTAGGATGAGGACTTCGTTGACCGAGCTTACGGTGAGGCCGGGGGATGGGCCTCCGGAGACGGTGTACAGCTTGCCTCCGACAGCGGCTACGCCAAGCCCGTGCCTTGGTGTGGGCAGGTCGGCGACCTTCGCCCACCTGTCCGAAACCGGGTCGTAAGCCTCCACCTCTGAAAACGTCTTTACCTGGCTCTCGCCTCCGCACACGTAAACACGGCCTTCCACTACCGCCGCCGCCAACCCGCTCCTCGCAGTCGGCATGGGCCGCCTAGTACGCCAAACACCACTCTCAACATCGTACTCCTCAACTACGTCAAGGTTCGTCATCGTGTTTCCCGAAACAACACGACCCCCTATGACGTAGATTTTTCCACCTACCGCGCCCGAAGCCAGATGCTCCCGAGCTATACGCATAGGCTGGCGTGGTGTCCACTCGTTTGACGACGGGTTGTATGCTTCGTTGGCGTTGAGCGGGACGTTGTTCCTAGCGCCGCCGACGGCGTAGACCAACCCTTTCACAGCCTGAGCCGTGAAGGCTCCCCTAGCCGCCGGCATAGGCGTCAGCTCCTCCCACGAGTCTCTCTTGACGCTGTAGCCGTAGACGTTCCGCTGAGCCCTCCAACCGCGGTCGTATCCGCCGAGCAGGTAAACCACTCCGTCTAGGTAGGCCAAGCCAACGTGGTGGAGTGCTGCAGGCATGGGAGAGAGCTCCCGCCACCGTCTCAAGCTAACGTCGTAGGCGAAGAACCTTGATGATGCGTCGCCGTCTGCCGTCAGCCCGCCTGCCAGGTAGAGGGTGCTGGCGTCTGCCACCATGGCTACCTCGGTGAGGCCGGTGGGTAGTGGTTCTTCAACTATCCAGCGGGGCTGTGGTGTTTCGGTTGTTGTCTGCTGTGTCTGGGCAGGGGTTGTCGTTGTTTGTCTGGGGGTTGTTGCGGGGCTTGTGGCTGTTGTTTCAGCTGTGGGTGTTGTGATGATGGTCTGCGTGGTTGCCGTACCCGTCATCCCTACCCCCACCCTGTTGGAGGCTGTCGAAAACACTAGGTACAGAGAACCAGCTCCGACAACCCCCGCCACCAACGCTATGACGCTTCTCCTCCTCAATCCACAACCTTTGTTCGCTCTAGTAGGTGTTAAATATTTGCCGGATAAAAGCAAAGCATGTCTACGTCGAGCGAGATTGAATGCGGGAGGGCTTCGAGGCTTTTCCTGAAGCTAGCTCTCTTCAACGCAGCCGCCGCGTGCGTTTACACGGCTCCTGTGCTGGTTCCAAGCCTAGCTTTTCCCATCCTGCTCACCCAGTGGGGTGCCGTCTACATGGTCATAGGCTACTTCAGCTTCCTCGTCTACGGCGTTCTCGGTGCTCTAGGATGGTCGGCGACGTACTTGCTGCTGGGAAGGACTGCGGAGATAAAAGCCTACGACAAAGCCTTGACATACCTACATCTAGCCACACACCTAGTCTCGTCTCACGGTGTGGCTGCGGCTCTTTTTGCGGGAGGATACACAGGGGCTCGGCTTGTCTACGAGGGGAGGCCGGTTCAGGCGGTTGGCGTCGCCATGGAGGCTGTCGAGATACCTGCAGGGTTCCTCATAGCAGCAGCGGTAGCAAGCACAGTAATAGGGTTGTTCAACACGCTGAAAAAAAGATGAAGAAATAGGTTTGGAGTTTACTTCCTTCTCGCCCGCAGAGCTGTCGCCGCAGCACCCACGACTGCCAGCACAGCCACGCCCGCCACTAGGTAGATCCACGACGGAATGACCTCGACCGTTACCTCAGTGACCCTTGTAGTGACGACGGTCTGTATCTGAGTCTGCACCTGTGTCTGTACCTGTGTCTGCACTCTCGTAACCTCGGTCCTCAAAGTCTGGACAACTGTTCGCTCAGCTACGACGTCTGGCAGGCCCATGCTGACGACGAACCCGGACAGGGCAGTCGGAGCCCAGAACCCGGGAAGCGGGTTGGAGACCGGGAAGATAAGTCTAACCTTGCCGTCGGCTGTCGTGGCTATGGACGGCTGGACCATCACGGGCCCGGCTATGATGATTCGTCGGATCTCGGCTCCGTTGTCGGCGTCGTACACACGTATGGTTCCGTCGTTAAATGTGGCGAAGACTAGGCCGTTGGAAGTTGTTAAACCGCCTCGGTAGGGAACGTCGGGGATGAACACGTTCCAGACCACACGTCCGGTGGCCACGTCTATGGCGTAGAGTGTTGTATTCGTTGGCTGAGCTGGAAGGGTTTCGAAGCTTATACCCCATCCGTTCGGCCACCCGGTTCCAGGCCCGACGTTAGCCAACGAGAAGGCGCTGGGCATGTTGTACACGGCTACGAACAGCCTGTTCCTCGTCGGGTCGTATGCAGGGTCGCTTTCTATGGAGCCTGTGGCGGGTGGGTTCTGGTAGAACTTTCCACGAGCCCTGAGATAGGCGGCGTCCTCCGTCCATTCTCCCTGCCATCTCCAGTTCATGTCCCTTGGGTCGAGCGGGTTTAGGAACCTGACGTACTTCGATGGTTTCACGCCGTACCGTGGGTCTCCTCCGTTTGCAGCCGGGTTCCACGAGTTGAACACCCATAGCTGAGAACCGTCCTCAGCGTTGACAGCGTAGACTAGCCCGTTTTTGCATCCCTTGATGACTGCGTCCCTCCTCTGTCCACCTATCATCACGTCTTTCAGGAACAGAACGCTCCAAGCACAGTCATAGTCCCATAAGTCATGAGGCGTGGTTGAAACACCCCACAGCATCTGCCCGTTCTCGATGTTCATAGCTAGGAACGAGGAGCTCCAGAGGTTGGGGCCCGGCCTGAAGGTGGCGTTCCAGTCGGGGCTAGCCTGGTTCGTTCCCACAAAGACAACACCTCTTTCTTCGTCGACGGCGTAGGCTCCTCCCCATCCGGCGCCTGCGCCTGCGTAGCTTACTCTCTCGTTGGGGTGTTGCTGGACGAAGCGTGCGAAGCCCCAGTCGTCGTAAAGCAGCTGCCTCTTCTGCTCCGCCGGAAGCGTCTTCACGTTGACAAGCCTCGTCCCATCCCATATCCATGCGCCACGCATCTGGTCAACTAGGCGGAGAGTCCACTCAGGGTCGCTGCCGTCTTGGGGAGGTATGGTGAACGTACGCCAGATTATCTGCGGGTTTCCACGGCCCTCAAGCCACGGCTTCAAATCAACCCCCACGAAGAACCCGCGGCCAGCACCCTGGTCCTCCGGCGTTCCGGGCCCTATTACTAGTATCTTCCTCCTCGTGTCTATGACGAAGCTCGGCGTGGATATGTCGTATACTCCACGGTTGCCTGGGACTTGGCTTAGGTATTCGGACGTGAAGACAGGCCATCTTAGGCGTATGTCGCCGGTGAACGGGTCTATCGCCAAGAGGTAGTAGTAGTTGGTTATCAGGAAGATGTAAGGCCGGCCGTCGAGCTCGTAGATGTGTATCTGGTGGAAGTGGCCTCTGAAGAAAGGCTCCCACAGCGGCGGCCTGTTGGCTGTAATCTGCTCCACAACCTCTTTAGGCGGAGGCAGGTCTCTGAACCAAAGAGTCTTCCCCGTAGCGAGGTCCAAGGCATAGACACGATGCCAGTTGGTAACGAAGTACGCTACACCTTTGTACACCAGCGGAGTGTGTATGACTCCTTCAGAGCCCGAGAAGAACGGGTCTCCGACAGTCGAGGGCGGTATCGGGAAAGCCCACTTGATCTCTAGGAATTTGATGTTCTCCTTGTTCAGCTGCGTCTGAGGGCTGTAGTTCCAGTTGCCCGGCACGCCGTTGTACAACGCCCAGTCCAAAGCCTGCTGCTGCGCAACAGCAATCGGAACCAGCAACGTCGCCATCAACGCCAACGCAACAGAAATTTTTACAAAGGTTTTCCCATACACAAGCTTCTAACAATTGCTGGAGATATATAAAACTTATCATAAATAAACAATTTCTATCAAAAAATAAAAGTAGGGATTACTTTTTCCTAGCCCTCGCAGCCGTGGCGGCTGCCGCAGCAGCCGCAACCACCGCTACCCCCGCCAGTATGAACACCCATGAAGGCACGACTTCAACAACAACCTCGGAGACTCTCGTCGTGACTAGGGTCTGGACCTGCGTCTGCACCATCGTCTCAACCCGTGTCACCTCTGTTCTCACTGTCTGCAGTACTGTCTGCTGGACTGTGCGTTCGGCTACGACTTCTGGCAGTCCGAGCGAGACGATGTAGCCGGGGAGGAACGGGCCCCATACCTGCGGGGCTCCGCCGACGGCTGCGAAGAGTTTGACTTTTCCGTCGACGTCTGTGCCTACTGACGGTGGCTGCACTATGTAGCCTCCTAGTATGATTGTTCTCAACTCCCTACCGTTGTCGGCGTCAAGTATTTTCAGCGTACCGTCAACCAAGGGCACCAGGACCAGCCCGTTAGTGGCGCTCACGCCTCCTCTGAACGGTAGGTTTGGTATGAAGTATTCCCAAGCAACTCTCCCCGTGTTGACGTTGATGGCGTAGATGGTCGTGTTTTCTCTCATCAAACGTGTCGAGCTTGCGCAGTTGTTTTGATGCCGCTGGGTTCCTGGTCCACAGTCCCTGATGGCTAGGTTGTACGGAATGTTGTACGTGGCTATGTAAACGTGGTTTCTCACTGGGTCGTACGCTATGTCGCTTTCAACAGCTCCCAGAGGCCCCGGGTTCATCAGAAACCGTTCATGGTTCTTTATTCGCTGGTATTCGGCGGGGTCTGTCTCCCATTCTCCCTGCCATCTCCAGTTCATGTCCCGTGGGTCGAGCGGGTTGAGGAACTTGGCGTACTTGGACGGCTTGATTCCATAGGCAGGGTTGCCGCCGTACTTGGCCGGCTCCCATGGGTTGAAGGCCCAGAGCTGAGCGCCTGTGTCCGGGTTGAGGGCAAAGAGCACTCCATTCTTGCATGCCTTTAGAATAGCGTCCTGGCGTTGATTGTTCACCATGATGTTCTTGGCAAGCACAACGTTCCATGCACAGTCCCAGTCCCACAAGTCATGCGGCTGAGTCGCAACACCCCACACCAACCGGCCTGTCTCAGTCTCGACTGCAAGTATTGCGTTGGACCATAGGTTCGGGCCCGGTCTGAAGGTTGCGTTGTAGAAGGGCCCCGGCTGGTTTGTGTAGATGTAGGTCAACCCTCTCTCCTCGTCGGCAACCGGCATGCCTCCAAACCCGGCGCCAGCTCCTCCGGCGTAGCTTAGCTTTTCATTCGGATATGCTTCGAAGAACCGCTTGAAACCCCAGTCGTCATAGAATATCCTCATCTTGAGGTCGTCAGGAATGTTCTTTATGTCGACAAGCCGCTGTCCGTCCCAGGCCCACGCATTCCTCATGCTGTTTATTGAGTTTATGCTCCACATCGGGTCGCTGCCATCTTGAGGCGGGATGGTGTAGGTCACCCACTTAATTCTGGGAGCTCCCTCGCCCCTAACCCACGGGCCCAAGTCAACTCCCAGCATAAAACCTCTGCCCGCGTCTTGTGAGTGTCTAGAATTGCTCAGTATGACGAGGATGTTCCGCTTTGTGTCAACGATGTACAGGGGGCTGATTAGATGGAACACGCCGAGGTTTCCCTGTATGTTGTTTTTCACCCACTGCGGGTCGAGTATGAGGTATCGTAGCTTAATATCACCGGTTAGCGGGTCTAGCAGGAATAGTTCATACCAGTCGGTGACCAATACTATGTAGGGCTTTCCTCCAAGCTCGTTGACGTATTGTAGATGGTAGTGGCCGCCGAACGAGTAGTACATGGCAAAAGGCCCAGCCCTAAAACTCTCCACCCAGTTTTCTGGAGCTGTCAAATCCTTGAACCAAAGAGTTTTACCTGTCTTAGCGTCTAAAGCATACACTCTGTTCCAGTTGGTCATGAAGTAGACAACACCCTTGTATACCAGAGGCGTGAGCCCAACCCCTTCGGTCACGAAAAACCTGTTAGGGTCGCCAGGGTTAGCTGGTATTGGGAAGACCCATTTCAACTCCATGAACTGAATGTTGGCTTTGCCTATCTGCTGCTGTTCCGCATAGTTCCACCCGTACTTGTTTGCGTTGTAGTATGCCCAGTCGATCTGGCTCTGCTGCTGTGCATAGGTCGAAGACAACAACGCCGTTGCGAAGAGGATGGCTATGGCTGCGTGTGGAAGTATTTTTCTGTTCACGCCGAAGTATGAAAATTGGTTGTATATAAAAAATTATTTATAAATTGATTGTAGCTGCTGTACGTTTATTTGCCTGCCCAGAATCGTATAGGCATGGATAGAGAGGCTGCTGCGCAGAGGGAGGGGCATCTGGTTGTATACGCATCCCTGCGTGGTGTGATTCTGAGCCTCGTGACCGCCTTCAGGAAACACTACAAACATCTCCACATCCACCTCCATTTTCTGAGCAGCCACCCCATCCCCATCTACGAAAAGGTGAAGGCCGAGATTAACGCAGGACTGCACACGGCTGACGTCGTAATCCTGCCGCATTACATGGTTTTGCAGATGGCTGCTGAAGGGTTGACCAGGCCGTACAAGTCGGCGGAGTTTAGAGCTTTCCCTCAGGAGTTTTACAGCGAGAAAAACGGCTGGGCCGCGATGGCCGTCGAGCCCATAGGCATGATTTACAACGCACAGCAGCTCAGGGATTATGAAGCGCCTTTGACTAGCGGGGAGCTCCTGGACAAGAAGTGGTCAGGCCAAGTGGCCACGCAGAGCGTCACTTCTTTCAGTGAGGGTATGATGGGAGCTTACTACCTGATAGCTCTGAAGCGCGGGATGGGGGAAAGCAGGTGGATGGATTTCCTCAGAGGGCTGGGGTCTAAGGTCTCGCCGGTGACGTACGAGTGTCTGCTGCACATGAGTCATGCAATTGCTCGGGGTGAGCAGAAAATAGGGTTTCCAGCGACTTTGAGGAAAGCCAGCTTGGCTGACGCTGCGGAGGGAGGGCCTGTCGAGACGCTGCATCTGCTTGACCTGCCTGACACGGCTTCGCCTCGGACGATGGCGGTGCTTAAGCACGGAAGGCATCCAAACGTTGCGGAGCTCTTTTTCGACTTCGCCTTGTCTCGGGAGTGGCAGAACGAGATGGGTGAGAAGCTGGACGGAATGGTGCCAGCTAGGCCGGGCGTTGAGACAAGGTACTGGGTTTCAAAGCCTTTGACCACCGGGCTGTTGTACTTCCCAACCGTTGACGAGGTTAGCCAGCTTAAACAATATGTCGAAGTCTTCAGAGAGATGGGCCTGAGATAGAGTTGCGTGGAATGTCTGGACCGGCTTGGTCGAAGGCTTTAGCCATAGGAATAGCCGTAGTCTTTGCGGCTGCTGCGGCTTTCTTCCTACTTCCTAGACAGCGTACGGCCGACACCGGAGACGGCCAGTCGGATCTTCCGCTCGAGTTTGTCCAGATGCATCTAGAGACGTTCGGTCGTAGGGACGTGGCGTTGATACTCAACAACTACGCCGGAGACGCCGAGGTTGTGTGGTCGGGCGAGAGCGGTGGTCTGACGGGGCGGTACAGAGGGTTTCACGCCATAAGGGCTTTTCTCACGGTTGTGTTGACGAACTCGGACAGGGTCGAGCTGAGGGCTGTCGACGTCAGCGGGAAGGTTTTACAGGACGGCTCCGTCGAAATAAAGTCGTTGATAAACGTTAGCGGGCACAACGCCATAATAGGCGCGTTCGAAGGGGACGCCCGAGCCACTTACATCCTGGCGCAAACTCCTGAAGGATGGCGTATAAAGCTTGAGGCGTGGGACTTTAACAGGTTCGACGCGGAGGGGGCTGGGGCAACGGTTTTCCCGCAGTGGGCGGCGCTGTACGGCAGCAGAAAAACCCTCAGCCCCGACCCTGTCAAGGACTTTTTCTGGAGGATCAGCGACCTTGCTCCGATGGCTCTAGCCGCTGTCTTCGCAGCGATGGCTTTCTATTGTTTACGCATACACGGCCGACCAGTAGGATGACTAGAGCAGCCGCTGCTGCCAGCAAGGCGATAGGGGTCCATGGCGTCGGCTGTTCATCGAGACGGAGAGCCACCAACACCTGTCTGTGCCCAGCCTCGCCTACTCCTCCCTGCTTTTCAACCAGCTGAAGTATTATGAAGCGTCCACGCCCGTCGCTTCCCACGACAGCCCCTGTCCTCAACACTCCGTCGAGGTCCAGCCTCCGAATAATTTCGCCTGTTTCGGCGTCGAGGAAAAACATCCCCTCGCTTGTTGTTGAGGCTATCACCATCCCACCCGTGGCTGTCAGCCAGCCCCTGTAAGCCGAGTTGATGAAACGGCTCCACACCACCTGGCCGTCTTTTATGCTGACGGCGTAGATGGTTGTGTTCACAGGCAGGGGGGCTATGTTGAACACCGAGCCTTTCACAAGCGGGCTGTGCTCCTCGACCGGCGTGGGTACGTGGATTGTGCAGAGGTTCATGACGGCGACGTACACCTTGCCGTATGCCAGCGCCACGTCTGACTCAACTCCTCCGAAAGCTCCCGGACACTGAAGGAAGCTCTGGACAGAGGGGTCGTTGTGCCATCTCTTCGTCAAAGACGGCTGGAGCGTCTTCTTGAGGGAGGGTGGGTCGAAGCGCCACAGCAGCACTCCGTCAGAGGCGTTGAGGGCGTAGACTTCTCCGTTCTTACACGCCTTTATCACCGTGTTCGACGGCTTGTGGAGCACGGTGTTCCATGCGCAGTCGTGGTCGTAGAAGTCGTGCGGAATTGCTTGGTAGAACCAGAGCATGTCTCCGGTGCTTACGTTGAGGGCCATGATGGTGTTGGTGTAGAGGTTGGGGCCTGGCCTGTATGTTGCGTTCCAGTCGGGCTTGGGGTTGGCCGTCGACAAGTACACAACGCCTCGCTCGCTGTCTAGGGAGATGTGGCCGAAAGACAGCCCTCCTCCAGCCCTGGTTCTGCCGAGGTACAGTCCCAAGTCGCCCCAGTCCCCCGAGGTTGGCTCGACGTTCCCCCTAGCGGCTCCTTCGTAAAACTTTCCACCACGTTCCACAACATACTTAGACCCCCATGAAGGGTCTCCCCCCGCAGGAGGGGTGATGAACAAACGCCACAGCATCGACCCGTTCAGCGAAAAACCCGCAACAAACCCCCTGCCCGCAGCCGTCCCTCCAGCAACGCTAGGCCCCCACACAACTACACCCCTCACGTGGTCAACAACCGGCGCAGGCCCGCCAGGTGCATACATTCCAGAGTTGCCTGGAACGTTTCTGCACACATCCTTTATGACGGCTGTCTCAACCCCCGTCGTTGCGTTTACGAGCCTTATCGTGCAGTCCGGTGCAGGGTACAGGAGAAGGCCGTCGTAGTAGTTTATGGCGTGGTTGTGCGGGGGCGTTGACGGCGTCTCTTGAAGCGATGGCCTGTACTCCCAGACAATTTCTCCGCTGGCCGCCTCCACAGCCATTATCGACGGCGAGTTTGTCGCTAGATACACAACCCCCTCCACAATCAAGGGCGGAGCTATTACACCGTATCCTAGGTCGCCTTCACGCCTCGGGATCTCGAGAACCCAGCCCACGGTTAGCCGGTCCAAGTTTTGCTTGTTGACGGCGTTTTGAGGGTTGTGGTTGGTTCCGAACTCATCGTAGTTGGAGTAGGGCCAGTTGTGCTCGCCGGCAGCGGCCTGCGTGATGGCCGTCCCCAGGAAGCAGAGTAGAAGTAGGGCGAAAGCCGTTCTGACAGACGGTTCCATGGATGAGCGCTTCATCCAACTACGTCGAAACACGATTAAAGCCTTTATGCCTTGGCTTGGACGCCTACAACCCTTATAAGCCTCTCAAACTCTATAACCCGTAAATGGCCTCAGCCCCTCCGAGGACAAGGCTGGTGATCATCGGGAAAAAACCCGTGTTCCGCTACGTTACCGCTTCAATCACCTTGCTCAACAGAGGCTGTAAGGAGGTAGAGCTGGTGGCTAGAGGCCGGAACATTCCTCTCTGCGTAGACACTGTCGAGCTTCTGCGGAACTCTTTCAGAAAAGACCTCCGCATCAAAGACATAAGCATCTGGAGTGAAGACTTTGAGATGAACGGAAGGCCTAGAAGAATAAGCTACATGAAGATCGTCGTAGAACAGCCCTAAGTTAGGTAAATAAATTAGCTTTTAGCGTCTCTGGCCATGGATTTCCGCCTAAACGCTGAGCAGTCTCTCCTCCGCGACAAGGTGTCCGAGTTCTGCAGAAGAGTAATCGAACCCCGCTGGCTTGAGATAGATGAGAAAGGCGACATAAGCAGGGATGTTGTCGAGAAGATGGCTGAGGTAGGGTTGTTCGGCATGACGATCCCCTCCGAGTACGGTGGTCAGGAGGGCTCGTTCCTCGAAGCGGCCATCGCAGGCGAGGAGCTGGCCTACCACGGCCCCGCCCTCTCGCTCGCCGTGATGTATCTTCTCCAGTGTTCATGGGGGTACATGGTCAAGCTTTACGGGGCTGACGATGCTAAGCAAGAGTTTCTTCCACGTATTGCGGCAGGTGAGGCTGCGGTAGGTATTGCCAGCACGGAGTCGCATGGAGGAAGCGACGTGTCCTCTGTCAAGTGTAGGGCGGTTAAGGTTGACGACAGGAGCTGGAGAATAAGCGGGGAAAAATCGATGGCCTCCCTTCCGTCAGTGATTGAGAAGATGCCGTGGGGCGGAGGCTGGTTTCTCATAGCTAGGACCGGAGACCCCGGCCTGCGACACCGCACGATCACCGACTTCATACTTTTGATGAAGAGGAACGGCGTACGTTTGGAGGGAGTCTCCTACAAGCCGTGGACGGAGTTTGCGAGGAAAGGTCTTGACACCTCCGTGTTGACCATCGACAACGCAATCGTCGACGACGTCTACAGGGTCGGCCCTGTAAACGGCGGGTTCAAGATAGCCATGGAGGGCTTCAACCTCGCCCGCACCATGATCGGAGCCATCTGCGTGGGATGCGCCCGCTGGCTGATGGACAGGGCCTTGGAATGGGTCAAGGCTCGAAACATCTTCGGAAAGCCGCTAGCCTCCTACCAGGGAGTAAGCTTCAAGCTCGCTGATTTTGCGACGGAGCTGGAGGCCGCTAGGCTTCTGAGCTACAAGGCTGCTTGGACCGCTGACAGGTATTACCGTGATGGTCAGGGGACGTTGGGTGACGTGGCTCGGGCTGGGGCGATGGCCAAGCTGAAGTGTGCATCGCTCGCTGTTGACTTGGGCGAGGAGGTGATGAAGATTTACGGCGGAGCGGCTTACTTCAAGGAGACTCCAATCTACAGGGCGTGGCTTGCGGCCTTCAGCTACGTGGTCGGTGCTGAAGGTGCGGAAAACATACTACGCTTGATAGTCGCCCGAGAAGTCATCGGCAGAGAGTACGTCGAATAGCCCAACTACTCGCCCAGCACTTGGACTAAGAGTTTTCTCGACCGTGGTCCGTCAAACTCAGCGGCTATGATCGACTGCCACGTCCCCCTCACGGGTTTTCCGTTTTGGACGGCGAGCGTTATCACGGGCGTGAGCAGCAGGGCGCGGAGGTGTGAGAAGGTGTTTGCTGTGGGGTCGATGGTGTCGTGGTGGTAGCCAGGGGTTTGGGGGGCAAGCCGTTCTAGAAACTCGAGAACATCCTGCTTCAGGTTCGGCTCGTTCTCGTTGAGATAGAGACCCAGCGTCGTGTGAAGAGAAAATACGTTGACGACACCGTTCTTTACACCCGAGGCAGCGACAACCCTTTCAACAAAGCCTGTCACGTCGTTCAACTCAACCCTAGACCTGGTGTTTAGGTTAATAGTCTCCGTGTAGGCCTTCACACCTCTAGACAGCATCGCTTGCATTAATATTTGAACGCCGGCTCAGCTAAACGCAAGGTTAAGTCGGTATTCCGAGAGCGTTCCTCAGCATGGCGGCCGTAGCCCTGTAGTCGCCCATGTTGAACACGAAAGCTGACACTTGGTTCACGACCAGGAAGCTGACCAGAACAACTATCATCATCCAGTCTGTTCCGTTGAGCTTCAGCTCTTTCAGCGACGTCCTCTTGGCGGGGTTGTACCCGTATCCTCTTGACGCCATGGCTGCCGCTATGAACTCCGACCTGCTGATAGCACGGGTGATGATTGGAAGAGCCGTGGGAACAAACCGTCTGATGGCCTTCACGGGATTTCTGCTGCTGACCGACCAGCCCCTAGACCGCTGAGCCTCGAATATCGACGTCACCTGCTGTATCATGGCGGGGACCATGCCGAAGGCGACGCTGACCGCTACAGCCATCTCGACTGGGGCCCTAAGCTTTGTGAGCGTAGCAGGGACTTCTGAGGGGGAGGTGGTGCTTAGCAAGACTCTGCCGGCGAGAGTGATTATGAAGAAGCGCATCATCGCGCCCGATGCAAAAACCAGCGACTCCAGGCTGACGTATCCATACGGGCCGAAGCTACCTATCTGAGGTATGACGTAGCCGAGGTAGTAAAGCTGCCACGGGGGCCGGCTTGCCGTGACTGTTTGCTCGAAGAAGAATATGTTGAACACGAGAATGACCAGCATGGCGGGCGTGAGCAGTATGAGTATCTTGAGCGCTCCTTTGAAAGGCATCTTAGCTACGCCGTTGAATATCAGGACTGCGGTCAAAACACCCAGCAGCCAGAGAGGGTCGTTCCAAGCTACAGCAGGCAGAGAAAGAGCCAGAAACCACAGTATTTTGACCCGTGGGTCCCTCCGGTGCATGAATGTGTTGAGAGGCCTGTACCCTATGATGTCGTACGCCATCTTCAGCCCACCACCTTTTCTAGAAACTCTATCATTTCAGGGATTGTGATGATGTTGTTCGGAATCCCTATATCGGCTAAACGCCTGCATATAGAGGTGACTTGCGGCGGTTTGAGAGACGTCCTAGCCAACACTTCTTCGCGCTGGAAAACTTCCCTAGGGATGCCGCTGTCTATGACCTTGCCGTCGTAGAAGACGAACACTCTGTGGCAATAAGACGCTATGAGGTCCATGTTGTGGCTGACGATTATGACGGTTGTTCCCTTCTCGTTAAGTTTCTTCGCCAGCTCCATCATGGCGGCTGCCCTTGCGTAGTCTTGCCCCGTTGTAGGCTCGTCGACCACCAGTATCCTAGGATTCATCGTGACCGCTGAAGCCACAACGACTCTCTGCTTCAGGCCTTGGCTGAGTGTGAACGGCGAAAGTTCTAGGTAGGGCTTTAACTCAAGCTCCTCTGAAACAGCATCAACCCGTCGCATAACCTCATTCTCTGGAACGCCTAAGTTCCTCGGGCCGAATGCTAGCTCCTCTCTAACTGTTTTTGCGAAGAGCTGGTCGTCTGGAATCTGAGCTACGTAGGCTACTTCAGACGCCAGCTCCCTCACGCTAAGGTTCTTTGTGTCTCTTCCGAATATGAGGACACGGCCTTTGTAAGGCTTGTAGAGGCCGTTGAGAAGCTTGGCTGTCGTTGTTTTGCCGGACCCGTTCTTGCCTATGAAGCCTACGAACTCTCCGCTGTAAATCGCAGGTATGTCCACACCCTTCAACGCCATGCTCCCGTCCTTGTACTGATACCAGACATCTTCACAACGTACCGCTACCTCGCCTCCCGGCTGCGGGTCATCCCTCTCCAGATACGAGGCGGTGATCCGTGGTAGGTTCTTCGGGTTAAGCATACTTTTCAAAAACTGCACGCCCTCATCGATTGTAACGGGAATTTTCGCCAAAGCTTGGCCTTTTTTCCTGAACCAGTATGCGATCTCTGTAGCGTGAGGTATCTGGAGGTCAAGCTCCTCCATCAGCTCGACTTTATCCAGCACCTCCAACGGCTTGCCGTAAGCCACTATCTCCCCGTTGTTCATCACAGCCAAGCTGTCTGCTAGTGGAATTACATAATCCAGCTTATGCTCGACTATCACCAGCGTCTTGCGCTGTGTTTCGGCTATTTCCTTGACCCTGTTGAAAACCAGCTCCGTGCCCTCGGGGTCTAGGTTGGACGTTGGCTCGTCGAGCACGAGGATCTCAGGCATCATGGCTACGATGGCGGCTATCGCACATGCCTGCTGCTGCCCGCCCGACAGAAGGTAGGGGCTTTTGTTCTCAAGGCCTGTAAGCCTGCTGAATTGAAGAGCGTAATTCACGCGACGAATTATTTCATCCCTCGGTAGGCAGTAGTTCTCAGGCCCGAAGGCAAGCTCCTCAAGAACCGTAGATGTGAAGAGCTGGTTGGCGGGGTTGTCGAAGACAAGCCCAACCTTCGAAGCCATTACTGAGACATCGTACTCTTTCACCCTCAAGCCTTTGACGTAGGCCTCACCCTTCATCTCGCCCCTGTAAAAATGCGGTATCAACCCGTTCATGACACGGGTTAGCGTGGTTTTTCCAGCGCCGCTAGGACCTGTGATGACGAGCACCTCGCCGGGTCTCACTCTTAGGCTTACGTTTCTGATGGCGGGGTGTTTGGAACCGCTGTAAGTCCACGACAAGTTCTCTATGACTATGTCATAAGTCCCTTGAACGTCTCTAACTTGTTCCTGACTAGCTTTCTCCATGTCTGCTGTCGTATACAAAAATAAAGATGAAAATAAATCTTAGGATGGCTGCTTTTTCCTCCTAGAAAAGACGTAGGCTATCACAAAGGTTAGGGCTATGAGGACGATGGCGCCTATCTGCTGTTCTGTCGTAGGGCCGGCCTGGGCTAGAGTGAAGAGTAGGCCCAACTGCATCACCTAAGCCGGTGCTCCGGGGAACAGAATTATGGCCACGATGATGATTGCTGCAGCGGCTGCGGTGATGTGGGGCAGGTATGGGAACTTCCAGTCGGGCTTAACGAAGTCGGGGAACGTAGCCAAGACTATTGATGGAATCAGGGCGTATATCAGCAGGAAGACCCAGTACGCTCCTCCTAGGAAGTTGAAGGCCGCCAGAACCCATATGTTGGGGAAGAACCTGAAGACGTATACGTAAAGGAAGAACCAAGCCCAGTACTGGAAGAACAGCGCAACAGCCGTAGCACCCCAGTAGGCAGCCAGCCTAACTCCTTTGTTAGGTATGTTGTAGATGCGCCTGTAGGCGAGCGCTAGCAGGAAGATGTGAGGCCAGTAAAGCGGCCATCCATAGAAGCCGACGGGAGAGACGAAGGACTCGAGGAAGGTGACGATTATTCCTCCTAGAGGGCCTGCAGCCATCGTGGCGATGGACAGGAAGGAGCCGACGAGGTTGAAGTTCACTCCAGGAAGATATCCTGGAAGCTGGAGGCCTAGGCCGGTTGCAGCCATGGCTAGTGCGCCGAATATCGCGGCGATGGATATTTGGCGTGTCGTGAGTAGTGGTCTTCTTACTTCTGGCTGAGTTTCTCCTGACACGTCGTATTGACAAAATATGGGTGATTTAAACTTTTTGTGCTTTTCTTAAAAAGTTTATTGTGTTCTATTTTTCTCGAAGCTTCCTCGTCTGTTCCCAGTCAATCCGACGGCCTTCCTTTAATGCAACGCCGTAGATTTTCAAAGCCTGCTCGGCGGTGATGTATCCTTCTTTCACGTCTTCAAGAACTTTCTCTGGGTCTCTCTGCTTGGGGTCGCCCCATCCTCCTCCGCCGGCCGTCCTTATGCTCACTAGGTCGCCTGCTCTCAGCTGCTCGCCTGAGACTTTACGGACACGGGTCTGCTGCCCGTTCGACCGAACGATGACCATGTAGTTGTAGGTGCCTGGCATGCCTCCGTCAACACCCCACGGCGGGAACTTCGAACGGTTGACGGCTGTGGTGAACTCGGCGTCCGCTAACAGCCTGTAATCTTTCACGATGCCGAACCCTCCACGGTACTTGCCGTGGC
>JAVYLK010000017.1:0-29039 GCA_038740895.1 Candidatus Caldarchaeum sp. | reverse complement strand
GTTCGATTGTTTACGAAGGTCTTTCTAAAAAGTATTATAGGCGTTGATGTTTTATCCATGGCTGGGTCTGTTTTGTCGTGGGTTGAGGACATGGTTAGTTTCAGGGGGGTGATAAGGCGGAGCGGCAACAGCCTTATAGCAACAATACCTCCCGAGCTTTCTCAGAGGTTTCTCATCCGTGAGGGGCAGGAATACACCATCGTGGGGATGAGCCGGATGAACCCCGAGTTCGAGGGAGCGCTGCAGATATACCTCGGGTTCTTCATAGTTCTCGAGAAAACACCGCGGCTCGACGTCGCTGTGGAGGGTCTTGGTTTTCCGGAGGTTGAGAAAGTGTTGAGAAACCATGGAGCTGGTGAAGTTGTTCAGATGCTGTCCGAGAAGGGGGTTAAATGCTATGGGTTGTTCACTTCGGTCGAGAGAAACCGTGTGAAGATCCCTAAGACTGTTGAGGAGGTCTCAAGCCTCCTGCCCCTCATCAAGCGTGAGCTGGAGGAGCTTGGGGGAGTGGTGAAGTCGATTGAGGTTTCTGAGGTAATTCATGAGAACAGGTGCGTTGACCCGGCGGTGATATCTAGGAGTACGGCACGTGTGGAGAAGAGGATAGCGTGGAAGTGGGAGATTTAGCCTGCGTTGCCTGACCTCAGCTTCTCGAAGGCCTCGACGACGTCTTCCAAGTCGTCTCTGCTGCCCAGCAGGACGTACTGCGGTATCCACACCGCTTCCTCCCGGCTGGCCTTATCAGCGTGAGGCGTCGAGGCTGGTAGGCGTGATTTTTCAGCTATGAACGGATACGACTGGAGGGTTCTGTAGCCTGCGTTGCATGGAATCCCCTCAGCGTTCAAAGCCTTTACAAACTCTTCCTTCGTGCTGAACCCGAACCTCTTGACGTCGACACGGGTTATGTAGAGATGGTAGCTGTGGGCGGTTGCCTTGGGAGGCCTTGATAGAGGTCTTACGCCGTCTATCTCGGACAAGTGTTTGTCGAGGTAGGCTGCAGATTCCATTCTTCTTCTGTTAAGCTCGGGGAGTTTTCGCAGCTGCGCCCTCAGCACGGCTGCTTGGAGGGCGGTCATCCTGAAGTTCCAGCCATACCGGACGTGCTCATACCATCCCTTCTTCACGTCCCGGCCCACGTTGACGAGCGAGCGGACAAATAGAGCAAGCTCCTCGTCGTTGCTTGTTATGATGCCTCCCTCGCCTGCGGTCATGTTCTTGCTCTGGTAGAAGCTGAAAGCACCTAGGTCTCCTATCGAGCCGACACGCCGGCCACCCCACTCAGCTCCATGCGCCTGCGCTGCGTCCTCCAACACCCTCAACCCGTGGGCTTCAGCATGCTCCATCACCCCATCCATGTCGGCTGGGCAGCCGGCTAGATGAACGGGGACTACGCATCTAGTCTTGTTGGTTATCGCTCTCCCCACGGCTTCGGGCGAGATGTTGTACGTATCTGGGTCGACGTCCACGATGACGGGCGTGGCTCCCGCATCTATGACAGCCGTCGCCGTGGCCAGGAATGTGTAGGAGGGAACTATGACTTCGTCCCCCAGGCCTATGCCTAGAGCCTTGAGCGATACAAAGAGAGCCGTCGAGCCGCTTGTGCAGGCGACGCCGTACTTTGCGTGATGGAAAGAGGCGAACTCCTCCTCGAACAGCTTAATCTTCGGAGAGCCGGCAGACCAAGGCCCTTCCCGCAGAACTTCCAAAACTTCCCTAACCTCGTCGTCACCGGCGAATGGCCAGCTCGGGAAAGGCCGCTTCCTCACGGGCTCTCCGCCCCTGATGGCCGGCTTTTGCATGGCTAGAAGGAGGGTCTCGTGTATTAATGTTTGTCAGCCCGGAGAGCTTGTTCGCGTGTTGATGCTTTACGGCTACGGAGTGGTTGTCGAGCGATGGCTTAAAATCAGTTTAAAAGCAGGCTTTACGGCTTGAGAGTGGTTTGAGCAAGCCTGTTGACTTGGGTTCGTTGAAGGAGGGCCACAACATAGTGATTGACGGAGAGCCTTGCAGGATTGTGGAGGTTGAGAAGAGCAAGCCGGGTAAGCATGGCTCGGCTAAGGTGAGGCTTGTGGCTATAGGGATCTTCGACGAGGTGAAGAGAAGCATGGTGGGGCCTGCGGACAATCGTGTCGAGGTCCCGATAGTGGACAAGAGGAGTGGCCAGGTTGTTGCGGTGGGCTCTGACTCGGTCTCGGTGATGGACAACGAGAGCCTGCAGATTGTCGAGGTTCCGATGCCTAAGGACGAGGCGTTGAGGGCGAAGATCGAGCCCGGAGTCGTTGTCGAATACTGGAGCATAATGAACAGATACCTGCTCGTCAACGTGAAGTAAGCCTTCCCTCGTCTATCACGAGAAGTTTGTAAGAGTAGCCGTCTATGATGGCTTTCAGGCTGGCCTCCACTATGTTACGTGAGACTCCTGTTGTGGACCATCTGTTGCCGTTGTCAGCGAACTCGATGAACACACGGACGGAGGCCGCTGTTGCGTCCCGGGCGTCTATGACGGAGACCTTGTAATTGGTCAGCTGCGTCGCCTCGAGGCCTGGGTATTTCTTGAGGACGGCTGTCCTGATGGCGGCGTCGAGGGCGTGAACTGGACCTACGCCTTCAGCCGTGGTTGACACCGCTTCGCCGTCGATGTCCATCGAGACAACCGCTCGGGAGGTCAGCTGCCCCGCCTCAAGAACCTCAACCCACCAAGTTCTCACACGCAGCCGTTCGACGTTTACCCCTACTCCTCTGAGAATGAGCAGCGAGAGAGTTGCGTCAGCCGGCTCGAAGTGATAACCCTGAGCTTCCAGCCGCTTGACTTCTTCCAAGATCTTTGATGCTTGCTGCTTTGAGAGCTTCAACCCTAGCTTGGCGGCGTGGTTCACGAGAGCAGACCTTCCAGCAAGCTCCGAAACCGATAGAGACCTGTCCATGCCCAGCAGCTCGGGGTTGACGTGTTCGTAAGTTCTCGGGTTCTTGATTATGGCGTCGATATGGACTCCTCCCTTGTGGGCGAAAGCGTTGGCTCCGAAGAACGGGTATCCAGGGCTGAGAGGCACGCCGGCCACCTCGGCGACGTAGTAAGCCATGTCCTTTAGCTTCTTCAACCCGTTCTCCGACTTCAAGACCTTGAAGCCCATCTTCAAGGCTAGGTTGGGGATTATTTGGGTGAGGTCGGCGTTGCCGCATCTCTCGCCCAAGCCTATCATAGTCCCCTGAACATGCCTAACCCCCTCGACTACGGCGGCCAAGCTGTTGGCCACAGCAAGCCCGCAGTCGTTGTGCGCATGAATCCCCAGAGGCCCTGCAATCCTTTGCCTAACAACCCTAACAACCTCCGACAGCCTGTGAGGCAGCGTCCCCCCGTTCGTGTCGCAGAGCACGACCCTAGAAGCCCCCGCCTCAGCCGCATGCTTCAAGACCTCGAGAGCGTACTCCGGTGATTCGTTGTAGCCGTCGAAGAAATGCTCGGCGTCGAAGACAACATCCATCCCATGCTCCCGGAGATATTCAACCGTGTCCACGACCATGTCCAAGTTTTCCTCGAGGCTGCAGCGGAGAACCTCGTTGACGTGTAGCGTCCAGGACTTGCCGAAGATTATGGCTACGTCGACATCGGAGTCGAGGATGGCTTTGAGGGAGGCGTCCTGGTCAGGCCTCACGCCTACTCTGTGCGTGCTTCCGAAGGCTCCGACCTTGCTGTTGGAAAGAGAGAGCTTCTTCACGGCTTTGAAGAACTCCTCGTCCTTGGGGTTTGAGCCGGGCCAACCACCCTCTATGATGTCAACGCCTATCTCGTCGAGGCGTTCAGCTATGCGGAGCTTGTCGTGGAGTGTGAAAGTCACTCCTCTGGTCTGGGCGCCGTCCCGGAGAGTGGTGTCCAAGACTTCAACGTAATCGATTCAACCACCCTTACTGGCAGGCGTTGTTCTCCCTATATAAGGTTATTGAGAGGCGAGCCGTGTTCCTTGACGGAGAGGGGATGCTTGTTCAGCAGGGTGTTGGAGTCTTAGCTGGTTTTGGGCTCTAGGCTGGCTTCGTGCACAACTATGTAGCCGTAGTGTTGTTTCCAGACCTTTTCTACACGGCCCAGCTTGAGCCTTTTCCTGAAGATTGGACAGTCCAGAACCAGCGTCTCCATCTCTCCTCCCTCTCCAGCTGGATGCAAGCCGTACTTTTCCCTGAGAATGGACAGCTCGTCTACAGCTTTCCCGTCGAGAATTCTGCCGAGCCACTCCTCACCCAGCCCGGCAGCGGCCACGGCCACAACCATCACCTCGAACCCTTCAGCCAGAATCCTCCGCAGCAGAGACTCCGGCTCGAAACCCCAGAGAGGAGCCACTAATTCCAGCCCATGCCGTTGAGCGGCTTTGGCCATACGGTCTCGCTGGTAGCTGCTTGCAAGGGCCCCTGCAAGAACCCCCTCAACTCTTCCCGCAACCTCCTCCAAACCCCTGTCCAGCGTCTCCTCCTCGCTCCGCCCCTCCACCGGTATCAAAACCTGTTTCCTCGCCATGGCTTCGGCTTGGAGCGGGGTTATGTGGAGGTTGGGGTAGTGGAAAAGGTAGCTGTCCACAGCCTTAGGCAGGAAAGTAAGCAAGACCTCGACCCTGTGCCCCATCCTCTCAGCCAGCAGGATTGAGTACGTTGAGTCCTTCCCTCCAGAGAACAGAGCAGCGAGCCTCACGCCGAGCCCTGTTCGACAAAGACAGGGTATAATAAAAACAGCTGGCGCCTTGGGGTTAAATTATGGCCTTGGAAGGCTTCATCCGTGAAGCTGTACGAGTTTGAAGGACGTCAGCTCTTCAGACGTTATGGAATACCTGTTCCGGGCTTTGAGGTGGTGGACAACGCTGAGCAAGCCCGTAGGGCTGCTGAAGCCTTCCCCGGCAAAACTGTCGTCAAGGCGCAGGTGCTTGTGGCGGGGAGGGGTAAGGCGGGCGGGGTCAAGGTTGCTGAAACCCCTTCTCAGGCCGCTGAGCTCGCCTCCAGCATGCTGGGTGCTGAGATTAAGGGTGAGAGGGTGGAGAGGGTTCTGATCACCGACTACACCGAGATAGCGAGAGAGCTTTATCTCGGGATAATAGTCGACCGGTTCAAAAAAGCGCCGATGGTCATCGTCTCGAGCGAGGGAGGAGTAGAGATCGAGGAGCTTGCTAGGAAAAGTCCTGAGCAAGTGCTGAGGATCGAGGTTAACCCGCTCATAGGCCTTACAGACTACCAGGTAAGGAAAGCCGTGATGTTCATGAAGCTGGGCGGAGGGCTGGCCGAAGACGCTGGGCGGATACTTCGCAGCCTTTACAAGCTCTTCGTTGAAATGGACTGTGAGCTGGCTGAGATAAACCCCTTAGCAGCCACGCCCGACAACCGTCTTCTTGCCGTCGACTCGAAGGTCATAATCGACGACAACGCCCTCTACAGGCATAAAGAGTTTGCCAGACGTGTGGAGGGGTCAGGCCTCGAGGAGGAGGCCCGAAAGCTCGGCTTCACGGCGGTTGAGCTGGACGGGGACATCGGGATAATAGGCAACGGAGCGGGCTTGACGATGGCTACTATGGACATGGTCAAGCTGAAGGGCGGGAGGCCAGCCAACTTCCTAGACGTAGGCGGCGGGGCTGCGGAGGATGTGGTGGAGAAGGCTTCCCGCCTGCTGCTTACGCATCCAAGGGTGAAGGTTCTGTTCGTCAACATACTCGGAGGTATAACACGGTGCGACGAGGTAGCTAGGGGCGTTGTCTCGGCTTACAGGTCTTTAGGAGTGGATAAGAAGATCGTTGTTAGGATGATGGGCACCAACGAGGAGGAGGGGAAGAGGATACTGCGGGATAACAACATACTTCCCTACGACAGCATGGAGGAGGCTGCCGAGACAGCGGCGAAGCTTGCGGGGTGAAGGTGTTTGGCCATACTAGTAGACGAGAACACGCACGTGGTCGTGCAGGGCGTCACCGGCAGGCAGGGGTTGTTTCACACACGGGCGATGATAAAATACGGCACGAGAGTCGTGGCGGGAGTCACTCCGGGCAAGGGCGGTCAAGTTGTTGAGGGTGTGCCTGTCTACGACAGCGTTGAAGAAGCTGTCGACATGCATCGTCAGATAAACACTTCTCTGGTGATGGTTCCAGCGGCCTTTGCAGCGGACGCCGTCATAGAATCCCTCGAGGCGGGGGTCAAGCTTGTCGTGGTGATAACGGAGCACGTGCCCGTGCACGACGCCATGAAGTTCATCAGGTACGCATCTTACAGGAACGCATGCATCATCGGCCCCAACTGCCCCGGAGTCATAACGCCAGAAGCCGCAAAAGTAGGGATAATGCCAGGCCACATCTTCAAACGAGGGAGAGTCGGCATCGTCTCGAGGAGCGGTACGCTCACCTACGAGATCGCCTACGCAATCACCGCAGCAGGCATGGGCCAGTCAACCTGCGTCGGAATAGGCGGAGACCCTGTCGTTGGGCTAAACTTCATAGACGTTCTGGAGATGTTTCGTCGAGACCCCGAGACGGAGTCCGTTGTGCTGATCGGGGAGATTGGGGGAGACTTGGAGGAGAGGGCCTCTGAGTACATCAGGGAGACTAACTACCCTAAGCCTGTCGTCGCCTACATAGCTGGGAGAACCGCCCCGCCTGAGAAGAGGATGGGGCACGCTGGGGCGATAATATCGCTGGGCGCCGGCGACCCCGAGAGCAAGGTTAGGGCTTTCGAGAGGGCGGGTGTTCCTGTTGCGTCGACGCCCAGCGAGGTGGCAAGGTTGTTGAGAACGGTGTAGCTCTTGGACAGGTATGTCTCGTTGGCGGAGGAGGCTGAGGAGGTTTTCCGTAGAGAACCCTCGCTCATCAAGTCCGATCATGGCTCTCTACTGGTCGTCGGAGACACTCACGGCGACGTTGAGTCTACTGAGAAAGCGTTAAAGGAGGCTGACAGGCTGGGTGCTGCGGTGGCTTTCCTCGGCGACTATGTGGACAGGGGCCCCTACCAGATTGAGAACATAACTCTCTTGTTCGAGAGGAAGGTGGCAAGCCCCTCTGCATGCATACTGCTGAGAGGCAACCATGAAACCCTTACTATGAACACCTATTACGGCTTCCTCGAAACCGTCGTCAAGAGATACGGGATGAAAACGTACAGAGCCTTCCTCAAAGCGTTTACGATGATGCCCTACGCTTTATTTCATGGAGGGCTGGTGCTGTGTTTTCACGGAGGCTTGCCTGAAGGTTTGAAGTACGTCAGCCAGCTGGAGAATCTTCCACGCGGGATGGACGACCCTGAAGACCCGCTGACGATGCAGCTGCTGTGGAACGACCCGAGGGAGGGGTCGAGAGGCTTCGCCGAGAGCGCAAGAGGTGGAGGAGCGCGGTATTTTGGAGAGGATGTTTTTTCAGAGTTTATCGACAGGAACCGTTTGAAGTTGGTGATTAGGTCTCACGAGCCCATGCCGCAAGGATACGGGTACATGTTTAACCGCAGGCTTTTAACCGTCTTCTCATGCCGCTTCTACTCAGTCCCTCCCAAGGCAGCCCTACTAACAGACGAGAATGTAGAGATAATCAGCTTAGGGTGATCAGTTGACCGTCTACACCATAGACACGAGGGCGCTGGGCTTCGATAAAACAGTCGCATGCTACTTGGTCAAGGCTAGGAAGACAGCCATCGTCGACACGGGCTACTCGTCCAGCGGTGAAACAGTAATCAACACACTCAAGCAGCTGGGCGTTGAGAGGCTGGACTACATCATACCGACGCACGTCCATCTTGACCACGCCGGCGCCGCATGGAAGCTGGCCGAGAAGTTTCCAGAGGCCGTGGTCTTGGCTCAGGAAAAAGCGGTCAAACACCTTGTTGACCCATCACGCCTGATGGAGAGCGTTCGAGAGTTTTACGGGGAGGAGGTTGTGAAGCTTTTCGGCGAGGTCAGGCCGATAAAGGAGACCCGCGTGTTCAAGGCGGGCGACGGCGAGGCTCTCAGCCTTGGAGATGTCGACCTAGTGTTCATCTACACGCCGGGCCACGCCCCTCACCAGATGTCCGTCCTTGTCAGCGACGGCAGCCTCATCACGGCAGACGCCGTACCAGCCAAGTACCCCGACAAACCCTACATCATACCCACCACCCCTCCACCCAGCTTCGACTACGACCAGTACGTACAGAGCCTCCGGCGCATAGGTAAAACAGGCGCCAAAACCTTCCTGACGCCTCATTTCGGAGCAACGCCGGCTGGCGAGGATTGGGCTGAACGTCTGGTTGAAACCGTGGCTGCGTGGGTTGAGACCGCTAGGGATGTTCTGAGGAGCGGCGGAGGGCTTCCGAGGCTTGTGCAGACGTTCGAGGAGAGGCTGGAGCAGGAGCACGGAGGCCCCCTGCCGGTCTACGTGCGGAACATGCTGAAGATGTCGTCGATGGGGTTGGTCAACTATTTAAGAAGACCGACGGCCTGACGGGCTCATCTATTTATGAACCCAGCACCGCAGTAAACCATGACATTAATCACGGTGGTCGGCTCCGGGAGAGTAGGAACATCCGCCGCCCTCCAAATAGCTATGAAAGAGATCGGGGACATCGTGCTGCTCGACATCGTTCAAGGCCTTCCTCAGGGCGAGGCGCTGGACCTCAACCACGCATGCTCAATCCTCGACCTAGACGTCGACGTCAAGGGGTCGAACGACTACAGGGACATGGCTGGGTCGGACGTGGTGGTCATCACGGCTGGCCTCGTCCGCAAGCCTGACATGACCAGGCTCGACCTGCTGCAGAAGAACTCCGAGATCATCTCAGGGGTCTCCAAGCAGGTTAGGGAGTATGCTCCGAAGTCCAAAGTCATAGTCGTGACGAACCCGCTGGACGTCATGACGTACTTGGCTTACAGGGCTACGGGTTTTGAAAGCCGTCGAGTAATGGGGTTCAGCGGCTTGCTGGACGTTGGCAGGTTCAGGTACATTCTACGCAGCAGGCTCGGGGTCAGCTACAAGTCTATCCGCAGCATGGTCCTCGGAGAGCACGGCGACAGCATGGTTCTACTGCCCAGCCGCACCTACGTGGGTGTCGAGCCTCTCAGCAGGTTCATGGACGAGAAGACGATAGCGGACAGCGTCGAGGCGACGCGTAAGGCGGGCGCCGAAGTCATCAAGCTTAAGGGATGGTCGGCACATCACGCCCCTGGAGCCGGAGTCTCTCTGATGGTCTCAGCCATAGTAAAGGACGAGAAAGCCGTGATACCCACGTCGGCCTACCTCGAGGGCCAGTATGGCGAGCGGGACATCTACGCTGTCGTTCCATGCGTGCTGGGAGCCGGCGGCGTCGAGAAGATAATCGAGCTGGCTTTGTCCGAGGACGAGCTGAAGAAGTTCAGGGAGAGCATTAAGGTTCTGAGGGAGGCCGTGTCCCAGCTCAAGCTCTAGCCCTCTTCCTAAGCCCGGCGCTCTTAGCTAGGAGCGTCTGGAAGGCCTCCTCGAAGCTCATATCCTCGCCCAGCTCGATGCTCTGGAAAACACCAGTCCTCCCCTTCTCTCTCCTCCGCAGAAGCACTCTCATACGACTCGCCAGGACGTCTGGGCTAACGTTCAGAACCTTCACAGCTTCGTGGAAGTTCTCCTTCAGAGGCTTTTCGACGTGGCCTTCGTCGGTAGGGATGATTAGGTTGAGGGCTTTGTTGATGCCGGGTTTCCTAACGCCTCTCCTCAGCTCGTCAAGCGTGAGGCTTCCGGCCAAGACGTAGAACCCTTCCTCGTCCCTGTTGAGTGGCACCATCGGGGCTGAGACTGTGTCCCTTTCGTTTAAGTATAGGTAAGCCTTGGCGGCGTAGTACGGCGTGGCTTGGACCAGAACCCTCCGCTCAACCCTTTGCAGCAGCGAGACCGTGTACTCGAGAAGCTGCAGAGGCACCACCCGTGGGATAAACACCTCGACATCGCTGGACGGGCTTACGTCTCCCCTCGCCACACTCCCGTAGACAAGCCCGTGAAAACCATGGCGCTCCAAGTGAATCATCACACTCAAGGCCCGTGCTCGGAGAGTTTTCAACAACCTCCAGCGAGACTCCGAGTAGACAACATCACGCAAAGTCCTCCGTAAACATACACCGCCATCCTTTTTAACCTGTAATGAAAAGTCTGGACGTGGCGGTTCTGGACTACGACGTTCTCAGCGAATGTTATGACGAGCTGTACGGCGGGGAGCAGAGAAGCAAGTACAGGGCGGCTGTTGATAGAGTGAGGCCTGACGAGGCTTCGAGAGTCCTGGATGCTGGATGCGGAACTGGCCTCTTCCTACGTTATCTGAGAGAAGTGGGATGCTTTTGCGAGTATGTCGGCGTTGATGTTTCTCAGGGTATGCTGCGGAGGGCTGTTGAAAAGCTGGACATGCTGTCGCATCTAGTCATGGCTGACGCCAACCATCTCCCATTCAGAGAAGACACCTTCACTCATGTCTACTCGTTCACGACCATACATCATCTCGACGCTCGTCGTTTCCTCGACGAGGCTCTTCGTGTAAGCAGCCGATCAGTCGTCATCACTCAGCATAAACGCTTAAGCCCAAGGCTGGAGATGGAGGCCTGTGAGACGGAAGAAACGGTTGACCAGCTCGTCGTTCTCCAAGACAAGCCTCCAGTTCTTCGCAGCTCTCCAGACGGCCGTGGCTCGGATAGCCTATCCAGAGGAGGACAGGCTCGTTAGCGTCGAGAGAGTATGCGGCGTGGACCTGGCTTACTCGAGGGGTAGATGCGGGGCTGCTGCGGTTGTGTACAGCTTGAAAGACGCTAAAGTAGTCGAGCAGGCAGCGAAAACTTACGCAGAACAGCCGGCTCCTTACATCCCCGGGTTCCTCTTTCTTCGTGAAGGCCCTCCCCTCCTAGAACTTCTGTCAACAGTCAGGACAGGGTTTGATGTTTTGCTGGTTGACGGACACGGCAGGGCTCATCCACGCAGGTGCGGGCTGGCTACACTACTCGGGTTCGTGGCAGGCATTCCATCGATAGGTGTTGCAAAGTCTCTTCTCGTCGGCGAGCTGCAGTCAGCTGAAAGTTATTCGAAGATCGTTGAAGCGGGAGAGGTTTTAGGCCTTCGCCGGGGCCCTGCATACTACAGTCAAGGGTTCGGCGTCTCGTTCAACGACTTGCTGCGTGTTTCAGAGCTGTTCGGCGACACGTATCCTAAGCCTTTGAGGTTAGCGGACAGGCTTTCAAGACAAGCCCTCGAGGAAAAGAGCTAGAGCCTCGTCGTTGCGCAGTATTTCAGCAACCTCGTTGAATGAAATGGTCGGCTTCAGCTTCCTCGTTCTACCATGCCGGCCATAGCTCACCAGCTCGCAGGCAACTATTCCCAGCATGTCCAGCTCCGACACCAGCGTGCTCACGCGCCGGTCGGTCAACGGCTCCAACCCCAAAGCCCCGCAGAACTCACGATACATCCCGTAAACCGTTCCAGAGGTCGTCTCCAAGCCTTTGCGGGAGGAGAGGTAGATGGCTAAGAGCACGAGACGGCTGTGCAGGGGTAGGGAGGAGACAACCTCCTTCACCCGTCCCCTCTCGATGAGCATCTGAGCCTTCCTAACATGATGCTCCTCAACCCTCTCAGCCCCTTCTCTCTCAGCCACCTCCGCAGAAACCCTAAGGAGGTCGAGGGCCCTTCTCGCATCCCCGTGCTCAGCCGCAGCCATGGCAGCGCACAACCCAATCACGTCGCTCCCCACGCTGCCCGGCCTCAACGCTTGCTCAGCCCTCTCAGAGAGAATGTCAGCCAGCTCCGTAGCTGTGTAAGGCTGGAAAACTATCTCCTCCTCGCTCAAGCTGCTCAAGACCCTCGGGTCAAGCTGCTCCTTGAACATAAGGTCGTTCGAGATGCCTACCAGCGAAACCCATCCCGGTCCCGTGGTGGAGCGGGTGAGCTCATACAGCAAGTCGTCTCCAAAGTCTTTTACAAGCACGTCCACCTCGTCCAAAACAACCACGAAAGAGTAGTTAAGCTGGGCTGATGCTGTTTGAAACCTTCTGAACAGCTCGCCCTTAGACAAGCCTGTGAAAGGCACGGAAACTCCCGCAGCAGCGCAAAGGTCGGCCAAAACCCTGTACTCTGTTCCAGCCAGCCTGCAGTTGACGTACACAAACCGTGTGCCGGCCTTCCTCTCCGAAACCTCGGCCTCAAGCCGGTTAACCACATACCTGCAGACAGCGGTCTTACCCGTACCGGTTTTACCGTAGAGAAAGAGGTTGGAGGGCTTGGCAGACCTGAGAACAGCGGCCAATACATGGCCAACGGCTCTGATTTGATTAACCCTGTGGGGAAGGGATTTTGGAACGTAGTCGGAGCGTAGAAGCCTGTGCTCGATGATTATAGGGTTTCCTTGCCTGCCGTACCGTTCCAAGATGTCCGCAAGAGGGTCTTCATCCACACCCCTCAATTTCATCTGGATAGAATATTCATTCCTTTTAGCGAATGTCTTTGTTCTTTCATCCATCGTTATTTCCCGTAAGGTCTCTGCGGATAAGATATAAAGAATGTGAACTACAGAAAATTAGACAAATTCCAGAATTTTTTTTGAGAGAAACCGCCGCGTGCTTGTTCTTTTGTTGAAAAGACTGCTCCAGCGGAAACGAAGGGGTGAGGGTTTTTGACTAAGCCCAATCGCATGGTTCTTTCCTTCACAGGAGTGAAAGCCGGTGGGAGAGTAGAAAACACAAATCCATCTTCCCCCCTTATTCAGCGTGAAAAAATCTGTGGAGGCTTCTCCGCCTGTCGTCCAGCCCGATAACCCCTTTGTTTCCTGTGGAAACCACAAACCAAGCCGGGTGGAATCGAGTGCCTCTGGTTGATGTGTAGTATGTGAAGCGGGAAAGACAAACAGCCTAGCTAGCGTTCCGTATGGTTGTGTATGGCTCGTACCGCTCAAAAATTAACAACCTGAACATCATAGTTCTCAATATTTTCAAGAAATGAGAATCGTTGAAGGCCAAGAAAACCTTCACAAGCTTCACAAAAACACCCATAACCATCGCAGAGTATTACTGTGAAGCATGTGCAACGCAGACTAGAGAAATACATCGAGTCTACTGTTTTCGGAGCGTCTCCGCAAGCCGGCGGCTTTCGTGAAACAGCTTCAATAGGCTTGACAGGGACTCGGAGAGGACGCGTATTTCCTCCGGGTCTGAAGCCCTCTGGAGGAGAGTGGTAAGCAAGTCAATCTTAGACGACAAGGCGTTCTCAAGCCTGGACAGAGTCAGCGGAGTCGACGCAGCCAGAACCTCTGAATCTTCATGAACTCTTACAACGGGCTTGTCGCAGCGGATGCAGCGTAGCTCGTTCCTGACCTCGAACAGGGGGCTGTTGCAGACGGGGCAGATCTCGGAGAGCATCTTGGCTCCTGAGCGGAGGGCGTCGGACATGCGTTTGATGTAGTCGTCGTCGGAGGGCATCGTCTACAGAGGGCTGGCCATGCTAATATGTTTACACGAGCGGGACAGGCTTGGGTCCTACGGGCGGAGTCTCCCTTTTATGCCTGCTCCTATCAAACCTAGACAGCACCTCCTGAACCAACCCTTCGTCAAAACCTAGCGCAACAACCTGCTCCGCCGTGAGAGATTTGTCGAATAGGGCGTACAGAATGGGGTCTAGAACGTCGTAGTCGGCGGGAAGCTCGTCGACTGCTCTGTGGCCTGGGTAGAGCTGAGGGCTGCTGGGCTTGAATGCTATGCGTTCCGGGACGCCGAGGTGTTTTGACAGGTGGCGGAGCTGGGTCTTGTATATTCCTGCAACGGGCAGAAAATCAACTCCTGCGTCTCCGTACTTGGTGTAGTAGCCGAGGAGTAGCTCGCTCCGGTCTCCGGTTCCAGCGACGAGGAGGTTTTGCTTGTTGGCGTAGAAGTAGAGGACAGCCATGCGTATGCGTGCTCTGAGGTTGGCCAGAGGCATTTTAACAGGGTCGGAGACGTGCACGCCCAGCTGCGTCTTGAAGCTGTTGACTATGGATGATATCGGAATAGTTGCTGTGTTTATGCCGAGCTTCTCCGCAAGCTGCTCGGCGTCCTCGACGTCTTGGGCGGGAGTGAACTCCGCAGGCATGATGAGCCCCAACACCTTCTTCTCGGAGAGGGCCCTAGTGCAGAGAACCGCCACAGCCGACGAGTCGACCCCTCCGCTCAAGCCGACAACAACTCCAGAAGCTCCAGACGAATCCACAACCGACGAAATGAAACGCTCCACCCTTTCAGCGGTCTGGCCATAGTCCAGCCTCAGCATTTCGTCGAGGATTTTTCTGGCACTAGGCATGCATGTTTGTTTGAAGCGCGTCTAATAATTTATTGCTTATATACACCGGAAGAGCGTTTATTTCTCATGAAGAAGACACGCGCTGCACTTCTCCTCGCGGCGTTGTTGCTCATTCCCTCAACCGTTGGTGCAGACGGCTACTCCTCGATCGTCGACAACGGCCGGATCAAGATATCTCTCTCCTACCCGGCTGAAGTTAAGATAGGCTCGTGCTTCCCCCTCGTCCTCCAAACAACGTTCCTCGGCTCAGTAAGCGTTCAGAGGCTGAGGCTCACGGTTGTCTACGTAAGCGAGGCTGGTAGCACGACGCTCCTTAACGACGTGATAATCAGCTCCCTGACGTCGTTCAGCCCGGGGAACGTGGTTTCTAAGACTTACTCGGTATGCGTGCCGTCTGCTGTTAGGAGAGACCCGCTTGTGTCGGCGGTGGTCTTCGTCAACTACAGCCGTGGCATGGTGTTCGAGCCTTTGACGCATGAGTGGATGCTTGCAGTCGTCAGGGACAGGACGTACCCGGAATTGTTGAACGAGCTCGCTAACGCTGAAAGAAGCCTGTCGTCGCTAAGACGTGCGGTCGAGGAGCTTCAGAGCCAGGTCTCGTCGCTGAGGTCTCGTCTGGAGGATTTGCTGAGGGAGAACGCCCGTCTCTCGACAAGCCTCGAGGAGGCACGGAGGGAGTACGGAAGGCTTGAAGATAGGTACGAAGCGCTTTCCATCGACTACAAAGCCCTGAACGAGAGATACGTCAACGTCTTAGGAGACCTGAGGGCCCTCCAGACGCTTTACGAATCTCTGTTGAAGGAGAACACAGGCCTGAATGAGAACTACCGAAGCCTCCTCAGCGACTACCGCAACCTTACTCGTGAGTTCACGGCCCTCCAGGCCTCGTTCACACAGCTCCAGGTTCTGTACAACAGCCTGTCCGACAGACACGATGGGGCTAGGCAGCAGATAGGCTATCTGCAGTCGGAGCTTGAAGCAGCCCGGGCATCCCTCCGAGACATTCAGCTTCAGTACGCCGTGCTGACCGGTGAAAACTCTCTCCACAGAAACCTGGCCTACGCCCAGGCGTTTGTGCTGGTTGTGGTGGCTACAGGGATGGCTTCGGTGTTTGTCTCACGCAGGATACGTAAGAACCGTCCTCACTTCCAAGCCCTGCCTCCGCCACCTCCCCCGCCGCCTGAAAAAACATCCTAAACGCCTTCAGTACCGGGGCATGTCTGGGTCAACCCGCTCAGCCCAGGCGTCTATTCCGCCCGCCAGGTTCTTCACACGCCTAAACCCTAGGTCTCGAAGCAGCTTGACAGCCATCCCGCTCCTAACCCCTGTGTGGCAGTAGGCCACTATGTCGTCGGTGAGGCTGAGCTCGTTTACCCGTTCAGGTAGCTTCGAAAGAGGAATCAGCAAGGCTTTGTCGAGATGGCAGATCTCGTATTCAACCTCTTCCCTAACGTCGAGCAGGATGATTTTCTCTCCTCTCTCAAGCCTTCTATGCAGCTCTTCTGGAGTGATGTGCAGGGAGCTGTCTGAGGGCGTGGGCGAGACGCCGCAGAAAGCCTCGTAGTCTATCAGCTCCCTGACGGTCGGGTTGGGGCCGCATACCTTGCAGTTGGGGTCTTTCCTGAGCTTGAGCTCGGTGAAGGACATGTGAAGGCCGTCGAACAGCAGCAGCCTACCTATCAACGGGTCTCCTATGCCGACGATGAGCTTGATGGTCTCCATGGCTTGGAGGGCCCCTACAACCCCGGGCAAGACCCCCAGCACACCGCCCTCGGCGCAGCTTGGAACAAGGCCTGGAGGAGGCGGCTCAGGGTACAGGCATCGGTAGCACGGGCCCTTCTTTGCGTAGAAGACCGAGACCTGCCCGTCGAACCTAAAGATGCTGCCGTAGACGTTGGGCTTGCCCAGCAGGACGCAGGCGTCGTTGACGAGATAGCGTGTGGGGAAGTTGTCCGTGCCGTCCACAATCACGTCGTAGTCCTTCATGATCTCCAGAGCGTTCTCCGACGTCAGCCTTGTCTCATAGGTCTCGACCTCGATGTGCGGGTTCATCGCCGTAAGCCTCTCCTCAGCCACCTCCAGCTTAGGCCTCTTCACGTCCTTGGTCGTGTAGATGATCTGTCTCTGAAGGTTGCTTTCGTCAACGACGTCGAAGTCCACGAGCCCTATCCGGCCTACGCCTGCGGCTGCAAGGTAGAGGGATATCGGCGAGCCCAAGCCTCCGGCTCCGACAACCAAGACCTTCGAAGACTTGAGCTTCTTCTGCCCCGCCATCCCGACCTCCGGAATGATTAGGTGGCGGCCGTACCGCTTAATCTCCTGATAGCTGAGAGGAACCTCTAGCGTCGTCAACCTCTTTCATCAGTAGAGTTAACGGCGTTATTTAACCTAACTCGGCTGCCTGCTCTCTAGAGAAGACATTATATAGACGTTGCAAAAACGATAGCTAAGCCATGTCGCATGAAGAGCATGAGGAGCACGAGGGCAGCGTCTGGCCTGCTGTGATCGGCATTAACGTTTTGGTGCTGGTTGCGGGCGTTGTGCTTCTGTTGAAGGGTATCAGCGTTTTGCTTGGGCTTGGGCTCATATTCGTGTTTGTAGCCACGCTCGGCTTGTTCGTTAGCAGGGAGGTGAAGTCATGGCCCTACGTGATCTCGTCTTTCTTCGCTAGGCTGAAGGGTACAGCCATTCCCTCGGAGCCTGAAAGAGTGTCTGGAGTAGGCGTGCCGACCGCTATGTTCCTGTTCACGGAGGTTGCGTTGTTCGGTGCAGGGTTCGGAAGCTACTTCTTGATAAGAGCCTCGTTCCCCGTATGGCCTCCACCAGGCGCGCCCCACCTAGACGACTTCATACCTCGTCTCCAGACCTTCATGCTTCTGTTCAGCAGCCTTGCCATCGAGTACGCTATCTACTCGGTCAAACGCAACAAGCTGGGAGCTGTGTTTGGCGGCGTCGTGGCCACGGCTTTGTTCGGAACAGGGTTCTTAGTGCTTAAGCTGGGCATCGAATGGCCTCACCTGATATTCGACCTCGGGTTCACACCCGACACAGGGATCTATGCCTCCCTGTTCTACATACTGCTCGGAGCGCATGGAGCGCACGTCTTCGGAGGCGTTGTTGCGCTAGCGGTTGTAGCGTGGAGAGCTAAGATGCAGCAGTTCAACTCCCAGAGCCATGGTTTTCTGGAAGGCGTAAGCATCTACTGGCACTTCGTACACCTTGTATGGCTGCTGCTGTTCGCCTTCATATACGAGGGGGCTCTCCTTTGGACGCATCACTAAGGTGAGGAAGATGATGCGGTTAACCTCGTCTCATTTCGGTTTCTTCGTGATCTTCGCAGCTATCTATGCCGCTGGAACGCTTGCGCTGGGCCGTCTACCCATAGGCGATGTTCAGATAAAGCCCGGCGAGGTCGCTGTTCCTCTCGTGGCTTTGTTCGGGCTGGCCTCCGTAGTCGGCATCGTCTTCGGGATGTTCATCGCAAACATGGCCTCTCCCCTAGGGCCCCTAGACCTGATATCTCCCGCAGTAGCTTTAGCGGGTCTTCTGGCGCTGCGTTTTCTGGCTAAACGCTCAATCTTCGCCGGCGTGGGCGCCTACTTCCTCATCACATCTGTCTGGACAGGCTTCCTATCCTCCATCGCCACAGGCCGGGGCGACGCCTTCGTCGCAGCGTTCATCAGCCAGGGAATAGCGCTGGCTGTCGGAACAGCTGTCTACTTCGTCGTCAAGTCCCGGATGGAAAAAGCAGCACCGCCACAAAAAGCCCACACCCCAACATAGCTTATAGTCTTCCCCCTCCTCTAGCAGGCATGGAAAAAGAGGTTTTGTTTGACTCGTAAAACCTATCTTAGCTCTGCTCGTAATCGTTGACCCTGTAGGGGCCCTGCCTTTTGTCGCCGCCTTGACGCAGGGGCTGAGCCGTGTGCAGAGAAGACACGTAGTCAATCGTTCCATGCTCGCCGGCACAGTCATGCTTCTAATCTTCTCTCGGCTCCAAGCATTACTGTCGCAAGCTTCACCGTTGCCGGAGGGCTATTACTCGTGGTGATGGCCTTCCGAATACTCATCCAGGGTGGAGAGGGATGGCAGGGAAACACCTAGCTCTGGAGTGTTCCCGCTTGCCTTCCCGCTTCTCGCAGGCCCCGGCGCAATAACAACCGTCTTCTTCTCGATAAACTCTCTGGGCATTCCCTTCTCGCTAATACCTGTTCTGGCCGTGATGGCTCAGGTGAAAACGGCGCCGACGCCGTGGCTAGAATAATGTCGGTTTTCGTGGCTGCAATCGGCATCCAGTACGTCGTTTCGCGGACGGTTGACCTAACCCGTCCCGGACTTGATTAGGTGGACTGCTGCCTCTCCCCCGCCAAGCTTTCTAAACTCCGTCTTGAAGCCCGCAGTCTCCAGCAATTTCTCCAAATCGTTTTTACGTACGCCTCTACGCCTGAAGATAGTTCTCAGCCTTTCGACGATTATGAGTTTCCCACCCATTCTAAGAACTCGTCTAGCCTCCGTCATGAAAGCTCGTTTGTTCAAAGCCCTCTCCAGCACATACAGCGAGACAACGGCGTCAAAGCTTGACGAGGGGAGTTCAACGAACCTCTCGACCACACGTGTGTAGACGGGGGTGATCTTTACGCCGCTGCTAGACTCAACGGCTTTGGCTAACGCTTCGTGGTCGTCGTCGGCTAGGTAGATTTCGGACAAACCTAGTTTCTCAGCTAGTGCTAGCACATTATCCGGCTTGCCTACGAAGAGCACCCGCCCGCCAACGCTGGTTTTTCCGAGGAATTCAGCTATGTTCATCCACCAATCACCAATCGGTAGTAGGGTCTCATAGGCCCGTGCTGAGCGTCGATGAATATTCCTTTAAGCTCTAGGTAGTGTTCTACGGCGAGGACTGTGTTGTTCCGGCCTATGCCCGACATCTTAAACCCTCCCCAAGGCATTTCCACCGGCAAAGTGTAGTATGTATTTATCCACACAGCGCCGGCCTTTATCTTCTCAGCAGTTCGTAAAGCTTTCCCAGAGTCTCCGCTCCAGACTCCGGCAGCTAGGCCGTAAACCGTGGAGTTCGCCAGCTGGACAGCCTCTTCCTCTTTTTCAAAGGCCGTCACGGTCAACACAGGTCCGAAGATTTCCTCGTTGAAGAGCTTGCTGTCGGGGGGAGTGTCGCCGACCACCGTTGGCTGGACGTAGTTCCCCTTGGAAAACACGCCCTCCGTTATCCTCCCGCCGCCGAAGAGTATATCAAGCCCCTCGGAGTCAGCGGCTCCCAAGTACTCAAGAACCCTCTCCATCTGCTCACGGCTAACCAAGGGCCCCATGTCGCTGGCTTCATCAAGCTGATACCCGACCCTGATACGCTTCACGCGCTCAACAACCATTTCGACGAACCGCTCCTTTATGCTTGATTGAACAAGCAGACGTGAACCAGCTGCGCACGACTCGCCGTTGTTGGCGTACGCCCCGTAAACCACTGCGTTGGCCGCCCTCTCCAAATCAGCGTCCTCGAAAACGATGTTAGGGTTCTTACCTCCCAGCTCGAGAACAACCCGCTTGAGAGTTCCCGCAGCAGCCTCCATTATCGACTTTCCAGTCGAGGTCTCACCCGTGAAGTTAACCACGTCCACTTTTTCACTCTGCACAAGCTCACGCCCAACCGTCCCACCTCCTCCCGTCACGACGTTGAAAACCCCATCAGGAGCCCCGGCTTTCCTGAGAATCTTGGCCAGCTCAACTGCTGAGACAGGCGTGTGGGAGGCTGGCTTTGCGACGACCGTGCATCCCGCTGCCAGCGCTGGAGCCACCTGCCGGCAAAGAATAACGAGCGGGAAGTTCCACGGAGTAACTGCAGCTACAACTCCGGCGGGCTGCTTGACAACTGCAACAAAATCACCCGTCCTCAGCAATTGGCTCGTGCCGAGCAGCTTGTCCGCCATGCCTGCGTAGAATTCCAGAATCTCAGCCGACCTCGGAACATCCCCCAGCCTGCTTGTCCTGATGGTCTTGCCTGAGAAGAGGCTTTCGATTACCGCCAGCCTCTCAGCATCTCCACGAACAATCTCCGCTGCCTTCAACAGCACACGAGCCCTGAGCTTGTGGTCTGTGGTCCATCCGCCTGCATCCCGGTCGAAAGCAGTCCTAGCAGCGTCGACAGCGGCTCCGACATCACGGGAACCATCCGCAACAACGCCCAAAACCCTGCTGTTATCCCCCGGGTCGGTTCTTTCAAAATACCTACCCGACGAAGGCTTTACGCTCTCACCGTTGATGAACAGGTCTACGACGAAAGGCGTCTCAGCCATGTCCAGTGAGCAGAGCGAACAATAGATAAAGTTATTTTACAACCCGGGGCGATGAAGTTCTCGATACAGTTTTAATCATGCTGAAGCAAACTGACTGAAGTGTTTTGACGACGTGGCTGAGCGGCTTGGTCGTGGCTGGACTGCTTCTTGCAGGGCTGCTGGTGAGGGGCAGGTATCCGCGCCTCCCCGTCTGGTCTATCATGATGGGGTCCATGTTCCTTACGCTCATGCTTGGGCTTGTAGTCGTAGACGAAGCAGTTGCGACAATAGACTTCGACGTCGTCTTCTTTCTGGTCGGAATGTTCGCCTTGGTCGGGCTGGCCGAGTCCTCGGGGCTGCTCAACTATCTCTCCTCCTACGCTTTGTCGTTATTCAAAAACACCCGCACGATGGTCGTGGGCGCTTCCCTCGTCCTCGGGCTGCTTGCTGCCTTCTTCGTCAACGACACAGTTGCGTTGATGGGCCCTCCAATAGCGATTCTGATTGCGAGAGCCATAGGCGAAAAGTACGAAGCTTCTTTCCTGCTTCTCTGCTACTCCATAACCATCGGGTCGGCCATGACGCCTCTGGGCAATCCTCAAAACATGTTGATAGCCGTCCAGTCTGGGATGACCGCCCCCTTCATAGCCTTCCTAACAAGGCTTACCCTGCCGACGCTAATCTCGCTCATGCTTCTCGGCCTCTACATCATGAAAACCTACAAAATCGATGGGAAGATTACTGCTACCGTAGTCGTACCGGCTGAAGTCCTGTCATCGAGGAGAGATGCCTACATAGCGGCTGGAGGAATATCGATAACCGTGCTAGCCCTCCTCATAAACGACGTGCTGGCGGCGACTGGTCAAAGCCACGTTGCGAGCAGAGGCTTAATTCCCTTCATCGTCGCAGCAGCCGTCTGGTCGTTCGTCTCAAGCCCCCGCGAACTGCTGTCGAAGGTTGACTTCGGCACAGTCCTCTTCTTCATAAGCATGTTCATAACCATGGAGGGAATATGGAGGTCAGGCCTGCTCCAGACAATACTCGCACTCTTCCCGACCGGCAACGCAGGCGACATCTTCCTCCTCACAGCTGTTTCATCGCTGGCCTTCAGCCAAATAATCAGCAACGTGCCTTTCGCAAAACTCTTCATAGAATATCTCAAAGACGCCGGGGTTTCGGGGGCCGATGAACAGGTCTGGCTAACTCTTGCTACATACTCTACGCTGGCCGGGAACCTAACCCTGCTGGGCGCTGCATCCAACATAATCGTCCTAGAAGTTTTAGAGAAACGCTACAAGCAGACGGTCTCGTTCTGGAGGTTCCTGAAGATAGGCCTACCCGTGGTTGCGTTCACCTCTGTAATCTACCTGCCCTTCCTCCTCATATAACGCTAATAGCCTGCAGATAACCACTATTGTTGAATGATAAGGTCTGGGAAATGGTCTGAGGAGCAGAAGTACGAGGTCGTGAAGTCGAGCATAGGCAACGCCTTGATAAACCTAAAGCTTTTGGTTGACTTCCCGCTAATCCAGCAGCTGGAGCTGCTGACGGACGACGAGCGAAGGGCCCTTCTCACAGCCTTGGATGTTGTGAAGAACATGATGAAGCGTGCTAAGGAGAAAGGAATAATTAAGTGATCGATGTTTTGGACTTGCTGTCGTCGGCCCTCTTGGTGGTTTTGGCGTTTTTCGCATCTGTGGTTGGAGCTTTAGTAGGTGCTGGTGGAGGGTTCGTCTTCACCCCGATCCTCATCCTCATGGGTTATCCTCCGAAGGAAGCTGTGTCAACAAGCCTAGTGATGGTTCTCTTCAACTCGCTTTCAGCTTCTATCTCACACTATAGGATTGGAAGGCTGAACGTGGGGAAGACCTTGCTGCTGGGGGTTGGAACGCTGCCGGGAACCATAGCGGGCTACTTCATCCTTTCCTCGCTTAACCTAATCATGTTTAGGCTTTTCTTCAGCCTGTTCATCCTGATTGTCTCAACCTACTTGCTTCTCAAAACGATATTGTCCGAGGAAGAGCATGACAAAGCTTCTTCGGACAAGCCGGACCTCATCAAAGCCTACCTACTAGCGCCCGTGGTGGGCATGCTTGCAAGCCTTTTCGGAATCGGGGGTGGTGTACTGATGGTTCCCACACTCATATACCTAGCCGTGCCAACGCACACAGCAACAGCCATGAGCATGTTCATCAACATGTTCTCGTCGTCGTTCGCTCTCCTCAGCCTTTCCTCCAACAACCCCCCAGCCCTAACGACGTTAGTGCTGATGGCGTTCTCAGGCGTTGCCGGCGGTCAGGTGGGAGTGATTGTCAACAGACGGCTGAGCGGTCGCACGCTACGGGCGGTGATAGCTGGTGTGTTCATGGTTATGGGAGTTAGCCTGCTTTCCAGAAACGGTTAAAGTTTTTATTCTGCCAGAAGGCATTCTAAACCGCCTGTAAAAGGCCTGCAACTATCAAGGTGTATGACTTGTATCAGCCTCGGAACCCGAATGTGTTGTCGACGGGGACGACCACGGTCGGCATGGTCGTTAAGGACGCCGTAGTGGTAGCTACCGACACAAGGGTTACTGCAGGGTTTTTCGTGGCACATCGCAGGGGTAAGAAGGTTTTTCCGCTAGCCAATCACGCAGCAATCACCATCGCCGGCCGGGTAGCCGACGCCCAGTCCCTCATCGACATCCTCAAGGCCAACATAAACTACTACCAAATCATCCGTGAAACGCCCATGCCGATAAACGCAGTCGCAAGGCTAACCTCGACTATAATGTTCAGCTCAAGGTACTTCCCCTACTACGCCCAGCTAATCCTAGCAGGCGTTGACAACGAGGGCCCGCACCTGTTCAACCTCGACCCCTTCGGCTCCGTAACCGAGGAAAAACTAATCGCAACAGGCTCGGGAAGCCCTGTAGCCTACGGAGTGCTTGAACCAAACTACAGGGAGGACTTGAGTTTCGAGCGGGCTGTAGAGCTTGCATTCCAAGCTGTTTCCGCCGCCATCCGAAGGGATGCGGGAAGCGGGGACAGCGTTGACGTGGCCTACGTGTTGAGGGAAAAGGGCTACGGCGAACTCTCGCTGGATGAAAAAGCCCCACTCTACAGGAAGTACTTCAACTACCTTCCAACTTAATCGGTGAAATACTGGTTGAATTCAGTTGAGAGGCTCCGGACGGAGCTGCTAAAGTACTTCTCGTCTCTTGACACAGCCGAGCCAGCGGTATCTCGGATAGAGTACGAAGGGCCGAGGATAGCCGTCTACACCCAGAGCCGTGAAGTCTTCAGGGACAGGGACAAGATAGCCCGAGACCTCGTCACGCTGATAAAGAAACGGTTCGTCATAAGGCCGGACGAGAATATACGCAGGCCGAGGGAGGAAGTGGAGGAGACAATCAGGCAGGCTCTAGGGAACGGTTACAGGTTAATCTTCGACGAGCCGCTCGGTGAAGTGGTACTAGAGTCGAATGATCCACGCATAACCAACATAGACCGGACTGAGACGCTGAATAAACTGATTGAAGAAACAGGATGGGTCATACGTATTCTCCGAGAACCCTTGATGCCGTCCAAGACAATTGAACGGATAAAGCGGTATACTTTCTGGGATACTGAGGAAAAGCTCAAGACTCTTCAGGAGATCGGTGAGAGAGTCTTCAGGACTCAGGTCTTTGAGTCGAGAGAGGTGCGGATAACCATCTTAGGCGCAGGCAGGCAGGTGGGGAGGTCCTGCATTCTTCTTCAAACGAGCGAGAGCACGGTTCTCCTCGACTGCGGACTCTCAGCCGGCGCCACCTCTCCAACAAGCTTCTTCCCACGCCTGGACCTAGTGTCCAACCTGATCGAAAGCCTCGACGCCGTGGTCGTCTCCCACGCCCACCTCGACCACGTCGGCCTAGTGCCGTATCTCTACAAATACGGCTACAGAGGACCTGTCTACGCAGTCGAGCCGTCCATCCCCCTGATGGCCTTGGAGCAGCTGGACTATGTTTCCGTCGCAGGTAAGGAGGGAAGCTTCCCGCCCTACACAGAGACAGAGATAAGGCTGGCTCTGCAGAGATGTTTTCCACTCCGCTACGGCGTTGTAAACAACATCACTCCAGACATTCGGATAATGTTCTACAACGCTGGGCACATTCTAGGCAGCGCCGCAGTCCACATCCACATAGGCGAGGGGCTGCACAACATCGTTTACACGGGCGACTTCAAGTACGAGAGGTCGACTGCGTTGGACCCGTGTGCGTCGAAGTTCCCGAGGCTTGAGACGTTGATCATGGAGAGCACCTACGGAGCTACTCCCGTGCCGTACACACTCGAGCAGAGCGAAGCCATCCTAGCTGACAAGATAACCTCGATCGTCAACAGGGGAGGCAAGGTAATCATCCCGGTTCCCGCCATCGGAAGGGCGCAGGAGATACTTCTCGTGCTGAACAAGCTGCTGGCGGAGGGCAGGCTTGCCGAAACCCCGGTCTTCTTGGACGGTCTCGTAGTTGAGGCTACGGCGATACACACAGCCTTCCCCGACTACTTCACGGCTGAGCTACAGCAGAGGCTCCGAGAGGGTGAAAACATCTTCCTCTCAGAATACTTCACACCCGTCAAGAGCGAGCAGCAGCGTGAAGAAATACTTGAGATGAAGGGGCCGACGGTGATTGTTTCGACTTCAGGCATGCTGGAGGGAGGGCCTGTGCTGAAGTACTTGAAGGGCTTCGCCGGCGACGAGAACAACTTGCTTGTGTTTGTCAGCTATCAGGTGGAGGGGACGCTGGGCAGAACCCTCCTGAAGGGTGTTAGAGAGGTCACGCTGCGGAATGAGGAGGGGCGTGCTGAACCGCTAAACGTGAAGATGCAGGTCGATAAAGTCGACGGCTTCTCAGGCCATTCCAGCCGGCAGCAGCTCATCAACTACGTGAGGAGAATAAACCCAAAGCCCCGAAACATCATACTCGTCCACGGAGAAGAGGAGGCGGTCGACAGCCTCGCCGAAGCCCTTGCGAGAACAACCCCCGCCACGATCTTCACACCCCACAACTTGGAGACGATCTCGCCTGTGTCGTAGCAGAATACACATATAAGCTGCTTCAATCAATCCATAGGACGAGTTGTCGTCAGACGTCTCGCTCAAAGTTCTGTCGAAAAGCGTCGGCTCTAAAGTCCTCGTCAGACTCCGCAACGGCAAAATCCTCCGAGGCCTTCTCAAAGGCTACGACCAGCACATGAACATCGTTCTCGAGGAAACCGACGAAGTCGTCGACGAGAACAATCAAAACAAACTCGGCACAATCGTTGTACGCGGAGACAGCATAATAATGATCTCTCCCTCCTAACACTCAAACTATTTTACGTAGAAAGGCTCCTGAACAACTGGAGTAGATGTCGGACTGGCACGCCAAAACAGTAGAAGAAGTGCTCGACATTCTCAAGACAAGCAGAGCCGGGCTGGAAAGTAAAGAAGCCGAGCAGAGGCTCAAAACCTACGGCTACAACGAAATCGTCAAAAAGAAAAAAGAAACATACTTTCATGTCTTCATCAGACAGTTCAAAAGCCCGATCATCTATGTTCTGATATTTGCAGCGGTCATAGCTTTTTCGCTGGGCAAGTACTTCGACACAATCGTCATAGTGGCTATTTTGACAGTCAACTCGGTCATCGGAACGATTCAGGAGGGGCGTGCGGAGAGGTCTATAGCCGCGTTGAAGGAGCTGGCGGCTCCCCGGTCCAAAGTCAAGAGAGACGGAGTCATAAATGAGATTCCGTCGAAGCTGATCGTCCCCGGCGATGTAATCGTGTTTGAACAGGGTGATAAAATTCCGGCTACCGCCAGAATTATCTCCGCTGTCAACCTGAAGATGGACGAAGCCATGCTGACGGGGGAATCGCATCCCGTCGAGAAATCAATCGAACCCCTTCCAGACGAAACACCACTGCACGACCGCGCCAACATGATTTTCCACGGTAGCATAGTCCTAGAGGGGCGTGGCGAAGCAGTAGTGGTTGCCACGGGCATGGCTACCGAATTAGGCCGGATAGCAGAGCTTGTTGAAGAGGCGCGGGAGGACATACCGATCATCAGGAGACTCGCCAAGTTCAGCAGATGGATAATCAGCGTTGTCTTCGTTTTGATGACGACAACTGTGGCGATCGGCTTGCTGAGGGCCTTGGACCTGTACGAGCTGTTTCTCGTGGCGTTGAGTCAGGCTGTTTCAGCTGTTCCAGAAGGGCTTCCAGTAGCGATAACCGTTGCTCTTTCTGTGGGGATGTACCGCATGGCTCGGCGGAACGTCATCATACGCAGGATGGCCGCCATAGAGACCCTAGGCTCCATCAACACTATCTGCACCGATAAAACAGGTACTCTGACGAAGAACGAGATGACTCTGACGCACGCCTTTATAGGCTTCAGAGAATACGTTTTCACGGGTGTGGGCTACAGCCCCGAGGGTGAAATCATCGGGGAGGTCGAAAACCAAGACTTGGAAACAGCGTTGACGGTGGGAGCGTTATGCAACAACGCAAAACTCGTCAGAGAAGATAATGGATGGCGGGTTTACGGCGACCCGACCGAAGGCGCTCTGGTGGTCGCAGCCTACAAAGCAGGCTTAGACGTGGAGAAGCTTCACGAAACTTATCCACGGGTCTTCGAAATACCGTTCGACAGTAAACTCCGCATGATGGCGACCATGCATAAGGTCGGCGACAAATCCCGAGTCCTCGTCAAAGGTGCTTTCGAGAGGCTGTGTGAGCTGTCGGGGTATGTCTCAGACGGGGGACGTGTCCGTAGACTAACAAACGAAGACATCGTACGACTGACAAAAATAACGCAGGATTTCGGAGCGAACGCCTTGAGGGTGCTGGCCTTGGCGTACGCTGAGTTTGACGGCGACACCGTAAGCATCAGAGTTGACCAGCTTAAACAGAAACTCGTGCTTGTTGGCGTGGTGGGGATGATTGACCCGCCTCGGCAGGAAGCCATAGAGGCTGTTAGGAAATGCTATGAAGCAGGCGTTGAACCCATCATGGTGACGGGAGACAACCTTGCGACGGCGTTGGCTGTTGCGAAGATGCTGGGGATGAAAAACCCAAGGGGCGTTCAGGAAATAGAGAAGATCTCCGACGAGGAGCTGGCTAGGCTGGATGTAAACGTTTACGCCCGTGTTCTGCCGGAGCATAAGCTCAGGATTGTCAGAGTCTTGAAGGACAGAGGCCGAATCATCGCTATGACCGGAGACGGCATCAACGATGCGCCTGCTTTGGCTGAAGCCAACGTAGGTATAGCCATGGGGATCAAGGGGACGGACGCCGCAAAAGATGCTTCTCACGTCATACTGACCGACGACAACTTCGCCAGCATAGTCAACGGCGTCGAAGAGGGACGAGGAATACGAGAAAACTTGAAGAAGCTTGTCTTCTTTCTTATTTCGACCAACTTTGGAGAGATAATCACCTTACTAACCGCTCTCGCACTCGGCCTTCCACTACCTCTCGTCGCCGCACAAATACTATGGATAAACATGGTGACCGACGGAGTTGTGGCGATACCGTTGGTCATGGACCCTAAAGAGCCTGGCCTACTCAAGAGGCCTCCGCCGCCATACGACGAGCCGTTCCTTCCACGATGGGTTTTCCTCAGAATCCTCATAGTTTCTCTGACGATGAGCGCAACCGCACTCCTAGTGTTCAACCACTACTTGAACAAAACCAACTACGAATACGCAAAAACCATGGTCTTCACAACTCTCGTGATTCTACAGTGGTTCAACGCCTTTAACAGCCGCTCGTTCGAAAGGTCTGCTTTTAGAATAAACCCACTCACGAACTTCAAACTAATCGTCGGAATACTCATAGGAATCGTGCTTCACTTGGCGGCGATTTACGTGCCGTTGCTCCAGCCCTTCCTGAGGACAACTCCACTACAGCCTGACGACCTTCTCTTCACGGTAATGGCGGCGAGCACGGTCCTGTGGGTGATGGAGCTGTATAAGCTGATGACCAGAACGCGGCTGAGAACACTTTAATTGTCGCTCATGAAGGCTTGAGAGCGGATAGATTATGGTTAAGGGCACGCCTTCGATGGGGAAGTTCAACAAGCCGCAGCACATTCGCTGCCGGAGATGCGGCCGCCGCTCGTTCCACAGAGCCAAGAGACGCTGCGCTTACTGCGGTTTTCCATCACCAAAGTGGCGGAGCTACAACTGGATTAAACCCAAGAAGCTTTGACTTCCGCCCGCGATCTCCGCAGAATGCTGGATGACAACAGCGGATGAATGGCTGGTTAGGCCTTAACACATAAAAACACTCTCGACTTGTAAGGCATGGGGCGGGGGTAGCCAAGCCTGGTCAAAGAGGCCTCACGGAAGGCCGTGAAAGCGGCAGGCTTAAGATCGTGGATGGGAGACCTGCTCCCGAAGGGGTTCGTGGGTTCGAATCCCACCCCCCGCATACAACATGATCAGAACGCAGATTCTGCTTACGGAGCATTTTTGAGTTGTGCTCAAAATTATGTCTT
>JAVYLK010000016.1:0-29511 GCA_038740895.1 Candidatus Caldarchaeum sp. | reverse complement strand
TCAAGCAAATCGCTGCAGAAGACATACGTGACGCTGACGCCGTAATCCACTGCGCTGCACAGGTATCGACGTTTAAATCAGTGGACTACCCCGAGGAAGACTTCTCAAGAAACGCTGAGGGAACCTTCAGAATCCTTGAAACCCTGCGGAAACACAACCCGAAAGCGCTGTTCATCTACACCAGCAGCAGAAGCGTCCACGGAGACATACCAGAGCCGCATATAGCCGACGAAAACTGGCCCTACAACCCCTCAACCTTCTACAACGTCCACAAGATCTACGGCGAAATGCTCTGCAAAATCTACAACGGCCTCTACGGCATAAAATACGTCATCCTGAGGCCGAGCAACGTCTACGGCCCACGCCAGCCCTACTGGGCTGGAGGATGGTACAACTTCATAGCATACTGGTTCGAGCTAGCGATTAAAAACAAGCCACTACCCATATACGGGACAGGCCAGCAGGTGAGAGACTACACCTACGTCGGCGACACAGCTCAAGCATATATACAAGCCCTCGAAAACCCAGAAGCAGCCGGGGAAACATTCCTCCTACCCACAGGCGCTGGAACAACACTCAACCAGCTCGCAGAAAAAATAGTCAAGATCACTGGAAGCAAGGCCGGCGTCGAATACCATCCGCCGAGAAAAGGCGACATACAAAGATTTGTCGGCACCTATCGAAAAGCATGGGAAAAAATAGGATGGAAACCCGAGGTATCGCTCGATGAAGGATTGAAAAAAGAATACGAATGGATAAAAAAAGCTTTGGGCAAAGAAACATGAGAAGCGCGGTCTATCTTGCTCCTTTTCCCCCGACGAAGTATAGAAGACCATTACTCGCTACGAGGGCGTTAAAAAGAATCGGATTAAACACCAAGATTTTTAACATATGGCAAATTATTGAGCAATCCGAAAGACTCAAAGCGTTGATGTCCCATCTAAATATGTTGCCGTCGCCTTTAAACTGGATGTCTAAGGACTTGATCTACGATATGGCTACCTTTGGTAAGATACGCGGAGATGATCTAGAACTCTGCATCAACATGGACACGATAGGAGTCTTGCCGCTGAGAACAAAATTCGGCGGAAAAGTTCCGATTGTAATCGACTTGCAGGATGCAAACATTCAAGACGACGGGACTTTACCGGTTTATGACCAAATCATGATCTCAAAGTCAGATTTGGTTATTTTCGCGAGCAGGGCTATCAAACATATAGCCGAAAAACAGCATCCAAAGATTTTGAAGCGCGCCGTTTACATTCCTTTTGGAATAGATTTGGCCCTATTCGACCAATATTACCGCAATGCCGACCCTCGTCTTTTCATCGAGAGATATGCCTTGCATGACCGATGTATTCTTACTTTTACTGGTGCAGCATATTTTTGGGGCCGGCGCGAAGGACAAGGAATAGAGAAGCTATTAAAATCGTTCAGGAAAGTGACAGAAGCTGTCGAACAAGCCATTCTTGTGCTTCAAGGCGTGGCAACTCCAAAAACCTATATGTGGGAATGGCTCAAAGTAAAAATCAAACAATACGGCGTTGAAAGTAAAACTCTCCTACTTCCATCCACTCCGCCTCACGATCTCGAACGGATGTCTCTACTCAAGGCAAGCGAGTTGCTCCTGCTTCCAATAGGCGATGTTTTGCTAACGTATTATGCAGAGCAGCAGAAATTGTTCGAATACATGGCCGCCCAACGGCCCATAGCCATGGTGGCCACACCCGCCAGGCTTCACGTGCTGGACGAAAAGTCCGCATTCATCGCACGTCGCAGAGACCCCGATGAATTCGCATACACCATAACAGAGGCGCTGAACAACCCGGAGGAAGCTGCTATGAGAGCAGCCCGAGCTAGGAAGATAGTGGAAGAGCGATACGACTGGAAAACCCTCGTCCACGAATACGCAGCCGCTGTTGCATCAACACTCGGAGCCTGAAGAAACTAATAGGTAGACATATTCCAGAAAAGCGAGGAAAACGGTTGGACCGTATAAGGCTTAGGTTCACAGGCCTCACCGCCTACACAGCCACACTAATCATGACGCTGACGGGGCTGGTTTTCACGATAGTGATAACACGAAGGCTTACGCCGGAAGAATTAGGCGTCTGGAGATATCTGGGGACACTGATCAACTACTTCGTCATCCCCGTCTACCTCTTAGGGTTCTGGGCTACAAGGCTCACGGCGAAAGGAGAAAACATCCTCAAAACACTGCTGACAGCCACAGCCACAATCTCAGCAGCGGCAACAACACTATTCCTAGTAATGGCCGAAACGTTTTCAACGCCCACAGGGTCTCCAGCGATAATCTTCGCAGCAGCAGCCCTCGAAATACCCTCAATCTACTTCTATACATCACTCGAAGCAGTGGCACACGCAAAAAAACCACACGTAAACTACTACGCCCAACTAGTCCAAGAATTTCTAAAAATCCCCATAGCAGTGATCCTTGTAATCATCCTGAGGCTCGGCCTCCTAGGCGCCGTCGCAGCAACCATAGCCGCATTCGCCGCAAGAGCAGCAACCCTACTCTACCTGCTGAAAGACCTCGAATGGGGGCGGTTCAGCAAAAGGCTTTTGAAGCGTATGTTTTCAGCCGCATGGCTCCCTCTCTATCAATCAGGTGCGGGGGCCCTGCTCGCACTCGACACAGTAATCGTCATCCTGCTCGTCGGCTCGTCAGAGCCCGCCGGCTACCTAGCCGCCGTCTTCCTGCTGGGAAGCCTGGTCTCGATGTCTGGAACACTGGCCGCCGGGCTGTATCCAAAAATGCTCCAAGAATCTTCAGCGAAAGACGTCGAGACATCGCTGAGCCTCGTATTGATGATGGCGGTGCCCACCAGCGTCGGCATCCTAGTACTTGGGGCACCACTCCTCAACATCTTAAGACCAGAATACGCCGCAGCAGCCGACACCCTCCCGTTGGTGATAATCCTCGCATACCTATCAACGGTGTCAAGCATAATGGATTCTGTCCTAGCTGGCACAGAACGGATAGACTACGGAGAAACACTGTCTTTCAGAGACCTTGTTAAAAGCAGGCTCTTCATGCTGCCAACCCTCAGCTACATCCAATCCTTTGTTTACGTTCCATCACTTATGGCCACACTCTACATAACACATCCATCCCAGCCCACAGACGTAGTCATGGCATGGATAGCGGTGAACACCGCCGTCCTCACTCCGTTTGTCATCTACAAAACAAAAATAGCCCGTCAACTAATCAGGTTCCAGTTCCCAGTCAAGAACACCGCATCATACATTCTGGCGGCGGTTTTCCTAGGGATAGCAGCATTGCTAACGAAGCCTGAGAAACTCAGCGTAGAGGTTGTTCCAGCCATCACGCAAGTGCTGCCTTCAGTCCTCATCAGCGCTGCAGCATACTTCGCAGTGCTAGCAGCCGTCAACAGAGAGTTCCGAGAACTGGCCAGGGCCGTGATAAAAACGCTATTCTAATGCTTTCATGTAGATCTGCTTAAGCTTTCGGTTCCTCTCCTCCACGCTTAAGGGCCCGGTCCTGATTCTCAGCGAAGCTTTGACGGAAAGAGTTCCCCAGTAATCGTCATCGTCCAAGAGCACGTGAACCACGTCCACAAGCCTTTCCACCAACTCCTCATAAGGCCCCTCGTCCAGCTTTTTCCTAAACTCCTCGTTGTGAGTTCCGTCATCTTTCCAGAGTCTGTTGGGCGTCTTGACCACGGCACCGGCATCTCCCACTATCTCAGGCATGGCGAAGTGGTCGCTTACCACCGGAACAGCGCCGAAATACATCGCCTCAATCACGCTGTAGCCCACTGTGTCCATCATGGATGGGAGAATTATCAAACGAGCCCTAGGATAAATTTCACGCAGCAGCGCATCCCGCTCAACACCGCCTACGTGCACGCCTTTTTCAGCAAGCCGTTTAGCCAGCTCCGGCGGAGGAGAAGAAAACATCATCAGCCTGAAAGAATATTTTCCCGCCATTCTGAACCAAGCCTCGGCGACCTCCCTACCGCCTTTTGCCTCAAAAGATTTGTCAAGCCACGAACCTCCTACAAATACTAGAAGCGGCCGCTCCTTACTCATATCAGGCGGGTTGTCCATGTAAAAGCTTGGATGAACCACCTCAACATAATAGTTCTTCAGGCTGAGATATTTCTCGAGAGTCTTTTTAGCGGCTTTAGTCAAGGGCATTAAGGCCCTGCATTCACCTGTCTCAATCCTCCGCTGGGCCCTTGAAACACATTCGCTGTCAACCATTTCAGAGTAGTCTCGGAAGAAAACCTTCACGGACTCCATGTCAGCAACCCACCGCCTCAGGTAAGCAAGCTTGACGCCGTTGCAGAAATGAACCAGCCGCCTAACACCAACAAGACCGCTAACAAGCAGATGCAGCCTACCAACTCGCCCCACCCTCTCCAAGTACCGCACGCCTTCAGGCGGTTTGTCGATGATGCTTCTCCACAAGGGATGCCTCGAAGGAAATATGTCTACCTCAATCAAACACTCATCCCGACGTTCTCAAGCATCCAGCCGTACAGCCTTCTCAACCCCTCCCGCCATCCAACACGAGGCCTCCAGCCGAGAACACGCTCAGCCTTCCTAAAATCACTGACGTAAACTTTTTGGTCGGCTGGACGCCAGTCAGTAAACTCAAGAACAGGCTTACGCCCTGAAAGCTGTTCCAGATAGTTCAAAGCCTCGAGCAGCGACACGCTGTTTTCAACACCTCCCCCTATGTTAAACACCGAGCCTTTAATCTGTCTCAAACGACTACGCACTAAGGCGACCGCATGAACGAGGTCGTCAACGTGAAGAACATCCCTCACCTGCCGGCCGTCCCCATAAATTGTTATCGGAGAGTTTTTCAGGAGCCGCATGACGAAATGCGCTAGCCAGCCCTGGTCTTCGACTCCAAACTGCCTCTCTCCGTAAATGCAGCTCAGACGGAGAACGGCTGTGGGTAAGCCATAGGTCTCAGCATAATCCTGCACGTACAGGTCAGCGGCCAGCTTGCTGCATCCGTATGGGCTGTGAGCGCATCCGTCGACGGAAAAAGACTCTGGTATCCCCCTAACATACTCCGGGTCATCGAACACGTACCTGTTCCCCACAGCCCTGACCGGAATCTTGTTGACGTTCTCGCCGTAAACCTTGTTGGTTGAGAGGAAGATAAACGCCGAATCCTTTCTCCTGGCAAACTCAAGCATGCAAAGGGTTCCGTAGGCGTTAACCATAAAGTCGGTTGCTGGATCCTCAACAGATTTGGTGACAGCCACTTGGGCTGCGGTATGAACCACCAGACTTGTTTGACCGATGCTGTTGAAGTTCTCACCTATTTCGCGGACATCAGCCTCTATGAAACGCATCTTTGGATAGTTTTTTCTGAGGTAATTGTAGTTGTAGTGTTGCCACTCATGTCCTTTGCTGAGCAGTTTGGCCCGTGAGAAATTGTCGACGACATAGACGTCTTCATCTTTTTTCAGAAAGTATTCGGCGACGTGGGAGCCGATGAACCCTGCGCCCCCGCTGACTATAATGCTCAAGCTTTCTTCAGTTGTTTAGCGCCATATTGCTCCTTAAAAACGCTACCGGCGATCGCGGACAGGACTCCTGTGTTATCCGCTTTGTTTAACTATCCTTTGATTATGATGAATATCTTTAATTGTGGCTTTACGCTGGTAAGGAGAAGTCATGAGAGCTAGGGATTTGTCGGCGGCTGTTGTTTTTGCCGGTCTTTATGCTGCGGGGGTCATCGCCCTGCCGGGCATCAGCTTCGAGATAATACAGGTGCGGGTTTCGGACGCCCTTCTTCCGATGTCGATGGTGTTCGGGCTTCCTGCAGTGGTTGGGTTGACCATAGGCACGTTTGTTGCCAACATGTTCAGCCCGTTCGGAGTCGTTGACCTTCTCGGGGGGACGTTGACAAACCTAGTGGCCACCTACATGGCTTGGAAGATGGCTAGAAACTTCGTCTTCAAGGGGGCTTGGCCTTTCATCGCCTTTCTTCAAGTCCTGCTCGTCACCTTCGTCGTCGGCTCATACCTCTATGTCTTGATCGGTGTGCCGCCCACTCAGCTTTTCGGGTTTGTCGTACCCGGCATAGTTTTTTCGTGGCTCGGAGTTTTCCTAGGCTCGGTCGTTTCCATCCTCCTGATTGGATATCCCGCCGCTAAGGCTGTTGCAAGGTATCTGAGGGCTGAGCCCCGCTATGTCTGAGGAGCCTCAGACCGTTGTCAGTGAGCGTGTTAAGAAAGCTCTGCAGGAGTTTGGGCTTACCGACTACGAGGTAAGGGCCTACATAGCTCTGGTTGAGAACGGCCCGCTGACTGCGAGCGACTTGAGCGAGATGAAGCTGATACCGTATTCGAAGGTCTACGAGGTTTTGGGTTCTCTTGCCGAGAAAGGGTTCATCGAGTCTCAGCAGGGCAGGCCTGCCAAGTACTTTCCGAAGTCTCCTGCGTCAGCCATCGAGTCCCTCGTCTCGTCGATGGAGCGTGAGCTAAGGCAGAGGTCTGAGATTATTGTTCGGGAGCTTATGCCTGTGTTTGAGATGAAGGGGGGCAGGGAGAGGCCCGACATATGGATTCTACGAGGCGAGAAGAGTGTGGCTGAGAAGATTCGGGATGCTGTGTCGAGGTGTGAGCACGAGCTTTTGATTGCGGCTCCGTATCTTTCGAAGGAGATGGCTGAAGCGCTTTACGGGTTGATACTGTCGGCTAGGGCTAGGGATGCGAAGGTTCAGGTGATGTTGTCGAGCCTCGTTTCTCAGCAGGTTGTCAGAAGGCTTGCAGAAGTGTCTGAGGTCAGGACGAGGGACCAGATGTTTGGTGGAGGAATCATTTGCGACAACAAGGAGGTTGTGATAGTTTTCTCGGAGGAGGACGGGCCCATGCTGGCTATCTGGTCAGACCACGCCGGCCTAGCTAGGTTCGCTAAAAACTACTTCGACTACCTGTGGCGTGAGAGCAGAAGCGTTAGGCTGTCTCCTGTGAAGCGTAGCTAGGATGAACGCTATCATTATGATGAGCGGAATTAGAAGCAGGGGCGCTGAACCGGGGTCGGAGACATCGATTACGATGGGTATTGGGCCTATCAGGATGACTCCCGTACCTCTGAACCCTAAGGTTGTCGAGGCTAGAACCACGACCACGGTCAAAACCAACAGCAGGGCTAAAGGCAGCAGTCGCACCTAGGCCACCGCCAGCAGCAGCAAAACCAAGACGAGAAAGGAAGCCAGAAGCACAGCCGCCAAACCTCCCCTGACAAACAGAGGCACAGGACCCACCAAGAGAAAAGCAAACCCCTCACTCCCAGCTCCACGCCGTTGTCTAGCAGTAAGACCCAGCATGAGAAACGTTATCAGGATGAAGGCCAGCAGCATGAGAACTACGGCGTTCATCCAGTATAATGCCTCTAAGGCTGTTTAAAATGGTTTTGTCCCCACCACTTAACTCATCGCTTCATCGACGGGTGGCTCCACCGTTTCTCGGGCGATGCTTAAGGGGTGGTGGGGCGTATGATAAACAGCCGGCTGGTTTTTAATCGTTTCTGGTTAGGAGAGTTTGTGCAGGCTTATCTCGGCCGCGGCAACCGGCATCGTTAGGCCTAGGTTTTCGAGGACTTGGGGAGAGACCTCGCCCGCAACCCCCACCTCGACGCCGTCTACCGTGATGACGGCGCAACGGCCATGTATGAAGGTTTTCCTGTCGGCCGGCTTGTAGACGGGCGATAGCTTAAGGAGTTTGAACAGCTCGTCAAGAACGCTTTTCAGCTCGGTGTACTCGGCTTCGACATGGGTTGAGGCTATCCCGAGGTTTTTCCGCCTAACGGTCTTCTCAGGCTTCATCTGGTCTATGTGGACGACGTCGCCTATCTCGAATATCCGCTGCGGATAGGGGTTGTCCTTGTTGGAGGCGAGGGTTGAAAGAAGTGAGGGGATGACTGAGGTGCGGACCATGGTGTATTCACGTGTAGCTGGGTTCGCGAGCCTTACGTGGTCCTCTTCATCCATCAACGTGGTTTGGTAGTGGAGACCTTCGTTGGTCAGCATTAGGTTGTAGACCTCTGTGAACCCCAGCCCGACCATTACTTCTGCGACTTTCTCGCAGAACTCTGTGGCGGGCAGCAGCTTTGCGTAGGTGTTTGAGGCAGGCCTCTGGGTAGTCATCTTGTTGTATCCGTACGCTATCGAGAGGTCTTCAACTAGGTCGACTGGGTGGAGTATGTCCACGCGGTAGGCGGGATAGATGACGAGTATTCTCTTGCCCGAGGCCCGGGCGTCCATCCTCATCCTTCTCAGCAGACGGGCGGCGGCGTTGGCTGATAGTCTCAAGCCCGTCAAAGAACTAGCCAGCTCCTGGCTTAGAAGCATCCTGCCAGGCCTCATGTCAGGCGTCGTCCTAACCTCATCGCCGTAAACAACCCTTACCTGCTCAACCAGACCGCCGGCCTCGGCCATGGCTGAGACAAGCAGGTTCATTCCTTGGATGACACGCTGCCACTCCATCCCCGTCACGTCTATGAAGACGTCTCTCAGGCCGGGGTTGAGCTCGGTGAGGGATGCGTTGACCACGGGCGGCATCGAGAAGACCTCGCCACGGGAATCCAATATGACGGGGTAGCGTGGATAGCTCGCCACAAGGTGGGCGTGCTTCCTGGCTATCTCGTTCTTGGCGAGAACCTCTGAAGGCGTCATCTTCCTGTAGTCTTTCAACGGGGTGAACCTCACCTCGTCCGGCGCCACAGCCCTGTAGGTAAAAGGAGGTTTGACGGCCGAAGCGTCGTGGAGGCCTATCGCCATCTTACGCCTGTTTCTTCCTACAACCCAGTGAAGGTCCTCCTGCATGGCGATAAGCTCCTCGAGGTCTTCGTCTTCCAGCCTAAGCCTCCTCACGTAGGCGCATGCTATGTAAGGCCTTACCCCAGCCACCGACGGGTCTACGTACATCGTTGCCCTTGGCTTCAGAACCCTGTACTCGGGAAGGCCTGTGTCGAGACCGAGGAAGCCTTTCAAAGCCCTTGCGACGCCGTATACGCTTGAGAAGTCGGGCCGGTTGGGGTTGTACTCTGCCTTTATGACCGTGTCGGACGTCTCCTCCACGCTGAGGCCTAAGGCTGCGAGGTTCTCCGAAAGCTGTTCTGGAGTGATGTTGACGCCTAGGAGGTTTAGAAGCTTCTCGACACGGAGTTTGACGACGGGCATGCTACCTCCTCCTTGCTGTGTGAAGAGGCTCTAGCGGGGAGACGCTGCGAAGCCACCGGAGGTCGTTGAGGTGGAACGTCCTGATGTCCTCCAACCCGTAAATCACCATGGCAAGCCTCTCCAGCCCAAGCCCCCACGCAAGCACCGGGTCGTGGACGCCGAACGGGTGCGTCGTCTCAGGCCTGAAGATTCCTGAGCCGCCCAGCTCAAGCCAACGGCCACCCAGCTTGACCTCGACCTCCATCGAGGGCTCCGTGTAGGGGAAGAAGCTCGGCCTGAACCTGACCTCCCTAAGCCCGAGCCTATGGTAAAAGTCCTTCAAAACGCCCATCAGCATCCGGAGGTTAGCGCCCTTCTCAACCACGATTCCCTCGATCTGGTGAAACTCCGCCAAGTGCTTCCAGTCGACTTTCTCGTTGCGGAAAATACGGTCGACGCTGAAAACCTTGATGGGCGGTGTCCTCGTGGCCGCCAGATGGCGAATCGTCGTCGCAGTGGTATGCGTTCTGAGCAGCAGCCGCCGAGCTTCGTCAGGAGACCATTCATAACCCCATCCTTTAGACCCGGTTCCTCCACCGTCCTCGTGAACTGCTTTGACGCCTTCAACATACTCTGCCGGAAGATCGCCCGCTGAAGGCTCCAAAAGGTAGAAGGTGTCCTGCATCTCTCTAGCCGGATGGTCTTGGGGCTGGAACAGAGCGTCGAAGTTCCAGAACGCAAGCTCAACAACCGGCCCCTCGATCTCCTCAAACCCCATCTCGACGTAGGCTTGCTTGACCATCCTTATGACCTCGACGAGCGGGTGGCGTTTGGCGGCATAGACGGGAGGTGTTGGAGCTCTAACGTCGTAAGGGCTGAGCACAACTCCACGCCAGCCCCCCGTCTTGATAAGGTCGGGGGTGAGACGCGTAACCTCCGGCACCAAGTACGACGACAGCTGTGAGACCACGTCTCTGCCGCTGTCCGTCAAGACAACCTGCTTGACAGACTTCTCCACCAGCCTAACAACTCTTTGCCTCCGCAGCAGGTCTTCAACAACCTTTCGCTCAGGCCCGGCCTCCGGAACCTCGGCCTCTCCGCGGGAGTGCAAGCCTTCGAGAAAAAGCTCGGCCTCGGTCTTCTCCGGCGGCGGTCTGACCAGCTTGACTAAAGTGTCGGAGCCCCTCTTCTCAAAATCAACCCATCCCAGCCTGCGAGCCCACATCAACCCAATCTCGCCTTTGTCCAATCCCTTGAGCTCGTCCACAACCGCAACCCCACCCTTGCTCCTCAGCGATTCGACCACCCTTTTCTCGGGAAGGCCTTTGACGACGTACTCCTTGCCCTCTTCGTCGAGGACTACAAACCTCCTTGAAGAGCCCTCCTCGATCCTGACCAGCTGCTTGTCCCTCAGCCATCCACACGCCTTGGCCACAGAAGACACACGGGAAGAATGGTCGAGGCTCAACCCTCTCCCAGACCCCTCCAGCAGCTGCACAACCTTAGACGACAGCTCCTCGTAGGAAGCTCTACCGCCCAGCTGGTTGAGCGATACCAGAACAGCCTTCTCCAGCCAGTGGAGGACTGTACTCATTCCCACTACTCCCATTCAAAAACAGTCGGTAAAAAACACAACTAAGTCCTAGCGGTTCTAAGTTCAGGGTCAGTAAACGTCCGGGGGCGGTGGTGGTGCTTCAGGGATGGTGAAGAAGGCGACGGCCGAGAATATGGGAGCCAGCAGCCCTATGACGATCACGGGTATGAAGATGAGTAAGAAAGCTGAGCCGAACACTGCGAAGTCACCGTTCAATCCAATCATGCCTGCCGGAGCTAGTACGGAGAATACTCCTACAGCTACGACTAGAACGACGGCGATTATTATCGACAGTATCCTCATCCATGCAGCTCTTCTAAACCATTTTGACAAGAAGACTCCCGATGCTCTGAAATGAGATACGAGCTCTAGGATGAAGGACACGAACCCAAATACTGCAACGAGGAAACCGACCAACCCGAAGACAGCGACCGTCGACAGCATGCTCAGCACGTCCGATATCGGTGCTGCTTCCCCTAAACTGGCCACTGAAAATATCAACGGCAGAAACGTCGCAGCGAAGACGGCTAGGAAGCCCAAGCCCGCTACGTAGGTTATGATTATGAAAACACCAGTAGCCCTGAAAAGCGTCTGCCTCGTTCTCCCACCCATCTGGAACCACGCTATGCCTATCAGAAACGGCGCAACCAGGTTAAGCCCAGGGATGATAGAGAAGATGTACCCCAATCCTCCTAACGTTTTCAACGCCGGCAACCCAAGATTAAGAACAAATATAAGGGTTTCCAGCGTTCGTGAGGCTAGAAATATAACGTTATATCGGCCAAGTCAGATGTGTGGCTTGGGTAGATGGCTGAGGAAGGGGAGAAGCTTCTTGTAATCACGGTGGACAGGGACGATGACTTGGGCCAGAAGGCTGGTGTTGAGGGCCCGGTCTTCGGCAGAGAGGCCTGCCTGCAGGCGGCTGTCAAGCTTGCTCTCGCCGACCCTGAGGACCCCGACGCCAACGCAATCTTCTACGCCGTGAAAGCATTCGACGAGTTGAGGAACAGGGGGGAGAGGGCTGAGGTGGGCGTAGCCATCCTAACGGGCTCGCCAAAGGAGGGGCTTGAAGCCGACATGAGGGTTTTTAACCAGCTCCGGGAAGTTCTCGAGAAGTTTCCAGCACAGCGGTGCGTGTTCGTAAGCGACGGCGAGACTGACGCAATCGTCGCCCCCATAATCTCATCCCAGCTGGGAATAATGTCGGTGCAGAGGGTAACGGTCCGCCAGAGCCAAACCGTCGAGCAGTCCTGGCTCATACTCGGCAAGTACTTGAGACTCGGGCTGACAGACCCGAGGTATGCGAAATTCATACTCGGCATACCCGGCGGGTTCATAGCCCTGTCCGCAGTCCTCAGCATCTTCGGCCTAGCTCAGCCAACCATACTTCTCCTCTTCCTGGGCCTCCTGCTCTTCTTCTGGGGATTTCGTGTTGACATCCAGCTGGGCAGGTTCTTCACAGTCTTCTACCGGATGTCCCAGATGCCGGCCATGGGCCAGATAAGGGCGTTCGCATACCTCAGCGCCGCAGCCTCTCTCCTGGTCGCCCTCTACCTAGGAGTAGCGGCATCGTACTCCGCCTACACCTCGCTGAACCTGACGCCCGAACAGCTACAGAACCTCGGAGTTGTTCTGCCAGCGGTGCTGAGGGTCGGAGGAGTTTTTATCAGCAGCAGCATCGACCTTATAGCTGTGAGCGCACTCGTCATAGTTCTTTCCAACATGATATACTACTACATCATAAGGTACTATGGGTTCTGGCGCACAATCCACGCAGGAGTGCTTTCCATCTGGCTCTGGGCTTTGATGAAGAGAGCTGGAACACTTCTGCAGCAGCCTCAGTCTATATCCGTCTCAGACACCTCCACATTCCTGTTCATACTAACAGCCGTGCTGGGCGTCGTGACGCTCGGCATAACGTTCGCCATGACGCGTATACTCCGGTCGGTATACGGCAGACAGTTCAAGAAAGGCGTGAGCAAGAGACAGTGATCCAGCATGCTGAGGAGCCTTCTTAAGTACCTCGGCGTCTACTGGGTCTACGAGCGCTGGCTTTACCACACAGTCTCATCCAAGCCCATGCCCAGCCACATAGCGCTTATCCTGGACGGAAACAGGAGGTGGGCGCAGAGGCATGGATGGCCTTCTTGGCTTGGGCACAGGGCTGGAGCCGACCGGGTTGAGGACATCCTATCCAAGATTCTCAGGCTGGGGGTTGAGACTGTCACGCTGTATGTTCTTTCGACTGAGAACCTCCGGAGAAACCATGAAGAGGTCTTGGAGCTGTTTCGGCTGATTAGGGAGAGGGCTGCGAGGCTGAAGACCAACCAGGACATCCACAGATACAGGGTCAGGGTCAAGGTCTTAGGCCGGAAAGAGTACCTGCCGGAGGAAGTGGTTGCCGCCCTCAACGAGCTTGAAGAAGCCACTAAGACTTACGGAGACCATTTCCTCAACCTAGCCATAGCCTACGGAGGGAGGGTTGAGATACTCGACGCGGTGAAGAAGATAGCGCACGAGGTCAAAACAGGGTCTCTGAACGTCGACGAAATAACCGAAGAAACTTTCGAAAAACATCTTTACACCAGCGACGTACCCAACCCTGAGCCGGACCTAATCATCAGAACATCGGGCGAGGCTAGGATAAGCAACTTCCTCCTCTGGCAGTCGGCCTACAGCGAGCTGGTCTTCCAAGACGTCTACTTCCCAGACTTCCGCATGATAGACTTGCTCAGAGCCGTACGGACATACCAGAGCAGGAGGAGACGCTTCGGCCTTTAAACAAGCTCCAGCTCCAAGCTGGCGTCCGTCAGGGGCTTGAGGCCGTCGGCTGAGACATGGTATATGTCGGAGGCTGAGAGCCCATACCTCCCGGGAACAAGCAGGTCGGGGCCGATGCTGACCACCGCTCCGTCGCGAACTATGTCGGCGCTGCCCGCACGTATGTAGGGAGGCTCCGACTCCTCAAGCCCGACGCCTTTGCCGAAGTGCGTTAGCGTTGAGGGGTCCAGTCCGAGGGTCAACGCATGCGACCTGCATTTGTCGTAGACGGAGATGGCGGAAGACCATGGAGCGATGCTCGACCGCACCTCTTCCTTGAGCTTTAGCAACGAGTTGTAGGACTTCACCAGCCTTTCCGGAGGCTTGTCCCCGTAAAAATAAGTCCTAGACAAGGCGGCCACGTAGCTTTGGTAGACTACGCCTATCTGTATCTTGATAAGCTCGCCGTTCCTTATCTCCCGGTCTGCGGGGCTGTCGAGGTTGAGGAAGGTGTCGTCGCCGAACGAGATCCTCGGGTTGTATGCAAGCTCGGCACCAGACCTGTAGACATTTTCGGCCACAGCTCTTCTTATGTCTGCCACAGTCGTCCCGTACGAGATTACCTGACGGACAACCTCCATCGTTGCTGAGGCGTTTTCACAAGCCTTCCTCAACAGGCTCAGCTCATCCTCCGACTTGACCTGCCGCAGCTCGTAAACCGTGTCTTTGAAAGCCACCATGGAGATCGACGGCGCAGACTTGATGATGGCTTGATAAGCTTCGACGCTCAACGAGTCATAGCCCAGCGACATTCGCCTGTCCCCGATGTACTCCAGCGCCATTACCACCGGGTCTCTTCTGCCGAGCTTCTCAATTATCTCGATCCTTTCAGCGATGGGGGTTGAGACAGGCAGGGTGGAGAAGAGAATAACGGTTCCGTCTGATATTACGTACAACGACCCTCCCTTGTATCCTGTGAAGTAGTAGACGTTGGCTGGAGAGCACAGTAGGACAGCATCGACCGATGAAGTCCTCAGCTTTTCAGCTAGCTTCTCAAGCCTCTCCTCGAAAACTCCCTGCCTCAACGGCCTCAAACTCTGTTCATCATTATTTATGCATGAGAAGGCGGCTGGTTTTACCCGAATATTATCGGAGGTAGGACGTCGGAGGCATGTTGATAAACACCCGAGAGCCCGTGTTTTGACGGATGGTAAGGATCAAGGCGGTGGCGATTCAGGGGTTCAAGTCCTTCGGAAGCAAGAAAACCACGATAAAGCTTCCACCCGGCCTTGTAGTCATCACAGGCCCCAACGGGGGCGGTAAGTCAACTGTGCTGGACGCCGTCAAGTTCGCCCTTGGAGAGCTCAGCGCACACAACCTGCGAGCCGACCGGTTCTCCAAACTACTCCACGAGTCGGCAAAAGGCCAGGACCAGCATGCTTCTGTTTCGCTGACGCTGGACAACCAAGGGCACGCGATACCTGTCGACTCCGACGAAGTAGTCTTGACCAGAAGGCTGTCGTCCTCGGGCGAGAGCGAGTACCTGGTCAACGGCCGCAGCGTCTCCCGCAACGAGATGCTCACCCTCCTTTCAACAGCCAACATCAAGCCCGACGGGCTCAACCTCGTCACTCAGGGCTCGGTCGTCGGCATAGCTGAGATGAACAGCCGTGAGCTGCGTCAAATGCTCGAGGACGCTGCAGGCATTTCAGGCTACAAGAAGAGGAGAGACGATGCTCTGAAGGAGTTAGAGACGGCTCAGAGGAACCTTGACGTTGCGAAGGCAGCCACGTCTGAGGTCAGGAACAGAGTTAAGCAGCTGGAGCTTGAGAGAAACCAATTCCTGCGAAAAACTATGCTGGACAGAGAGCTCGCCAAGCTGAGGTCGGCGTCCATCGTCAACGAGATTAACAACGTCCGTCAGCAGCTCGTACAGCTCGAAAAGCACGCTGAAGAAGTGCTCAAAACCCTGGAGACGAAGCAAGCGCTCAAGCAGGAGGCTGAGGAAAGAGCCTCGAAGGCAAGGGCTGAGTATGAAACGCTGCAGCGTCTAAGAGGAGAGCGAGGAAGCTCCATACGGTCTCTGCAGTCCCTGATTTACGATAAGCAGGCTGAGAAATCGAGGCTGGAGGCTGAGCTGAGGTCTTACAAATCCAGCCTTGAACAACTGGCGGAGCAGTCTAGAATGCTGGTAGAAAGGATGCAGAGATGGAGGGAAAGGCTTGTGGATCTCCAGGCCAGGCTCGAGGAGAAGGCGGGGGAGGCTGAGCAGGCTGCTCAATCCTACAAGGCTTTCGAGACCCAATTGAGCGAGGCCCGGAGACACGTCGACGCCGTGAGGGAAAGGGTTGAGGAGGTTGAGGACGCTTACGCATCAAAGCTCAACGAAGTCAGATACCTAAAGCTGAGCGAGGACGGAAGGTCTCTCGTCCTGGAGAACCTCGAGCGACAACTCCAGTCCAGGCGTAGGGAGAAGGACGAGGTGTTGAAGACTGTTGAGGAAAACATTCGGAGAAAAGAGGCTCTCGCCGCAGAGATCCAAAAGAACAGAGAGGCTGAGACAGCTCTAGCCACGACCCTAGCTGACCTTGAGAAGCAGTCGTCCATCCTTGCGGAGGAAGCCGCCAGAATTTCAGGCAAGATCGCCGAGGTCGACAAGCTGCTGGAAGAAGCTGATTTTCTTAAGGCTTCGCTCGAGAGCCTCGGCGAAACTGTCAGGAGGGGTGAGAGGAAAGGACAGGAGGGAGGCTCAGCCATGACTGTCGGGGAGTTTTTTGGAGGAAAGCTGAGCCCTTTCACGGCGGCTGCGTTGGGAGACTGGGTTAACGCTTTGATGGTTGAGGATTTAGAGAACGCCTTAGAGCTTGCGGCCAAGTCGGTCGAGCTCGGCATTCCGCTGAAAATAGTACCCCTGAGTCAAACAGGGTACGACGTCGAGAAAATACTGCAGGCCGTCACCGGCGCACCTGCTCCGAAACAGGTTGAATCCGCTAAAAACCTAACACCGGATGACGGGAACACGGCTACTAGGGACGGGGTCTACGTGGGCCCAAACCTCTTGGTGAGCGTTTGGGTGAGCCGTGTTGATAGGGTTTCAGTATTCGTCGAGAGCAGCGTGGAGAAGCTTGAGCGGTTGAGGGCGAAGCTGGCGGGTAAACGTTCACAGCTTGAGACGAAGCTGCATAAGCTGCGGGAGTCGGTCAACCAAGCTAGGGCGAGGATGGAGGAGGTTAGGAGGCAGCTGAACGAGAAACAACTCGCAACTGCGAAGCTCGAAGCCAGCCTCTCCAGCCTAGACAAACAGCTGGACAACGGCAAAGCCAGGCTTTCCACGCTCGAGAGAAGCATCGAGAGCTTGGAGTCCGAGGCTGAAAACCTGAGAAGCATGCTGGCGGAGAAGAGCGGCGAACTGGCTGAGCTGGTGAGGCTCAGGGCTGAGCTGGACAATCTGAGGAGGGAGGCTAGGATTGCTGAGGAAAACGTGCGGCGTGCCTCAGCTGAAGCGACGAGCCTGTACAAGAAGCAGCTGAACATCGAGAGGGAGCGGGACGGGATAGTGGTCGAGAGCAGGAACATAGCTGAGCGTCTAGAGAATGCTGAGAAGGAGCTTGAGCTCCTGAAAACCCGTGAACAAAAACTGAGCTCGGATGCGGAGAATGCGAAGACTAGGCTTGATATGGTTGAGGTGGAGCTGAACAGGCTGAAGAGCGAGAGGGACGAGGCTGACAGGATGCTGGCGGAGGTTGAGCAGCGGCTTTCAGAGAAGGCGCAGGAGTTGAGGGAGGTTGAAGCGAATGTTGACAGACTCCGGGACGAGATATCCACTCTCGAGAGGGAGAACAACACGGTGATGGTTGAGCGGGTGAGGCTTGAAACCAGCCTCCAGGCCCTGAACGAGCGGCTGAGGATGGTTTCCTCCGTGGAGGACGAGGCGTTGCCGACCCTGCCTGCCGAGCTTCTGCCAAACCTCGAGGAAGAGGCTAAGGAAGTCGCCGTGGTGAACCAGCTGGCCGTCATGCAGTACGACAGCATAATATCTAACTACAAGCTGAGGTCATCCCGGATCAACGAGCTTGAGATGGAGAGGCGGAGGATACTCGACTTCATAGAGTCGATCAACAGGGAGGAGGTTGAAGCCTTCAACAAGGCGTTGGAGAGGGTTTCCGAGTCGTTCAACTTCTACTTTAACCAACTTACTGGAGGCGAGGGATACCTCCGCCTAGAGAACCCTCAGGACCCGCTCAACTCGGGCGTGGAGATGGTTGTCAGGTTTGTCGGCAAACAGCCCCGGAGCACTTCCTCGGTCAGCGGAGGGGAGAAATCCGTCTCCGCAGTAGCGTTGATACTAGCCCTCCAGGACCTAACCCCTGCCCAGTTCTACATCTTCGACGAAATCGACGCCCACCTCGACGTGGTCTACGTCAAAAACCTAGTAAGCCTCATGAAGAAGATGTCCTCCAAGAAACAGATAATAATCATAACGCTCAAGGACATCATAGCCGAGCAGGCTGATGCGCTGTACGGGGTTTACATGGTCAACGAGGCTTCGCAGGTTGTGAAGACAAAGTTGTCTGAGGTGGTTGAGGCTGGATAGCTTATTCGACGAAGAGCTGTCATCGTCTCCCTGGCGGATTCTTTTCGACGTCACTAGGCTCGACAGGCTGAAGGTTTGGGAGGTGAAGCTCAACGAGGTGTTGCAGGAGTTTTCCCAGGTCCTCAGGAGGCAGGGCTATATTGACCTGAACCTCTGCGGGATCGCCGTGTATTCGGCTGCAACGATTCACCGTATCAAGACGGAGAAGCTTCTTCAGGGCGATGTCCCTCCACGGCCCAAGCCTAGGCCGGAGATAAGCGTCCTGCCGCCCATAGAGCTTCCCTTCAAACCGGAGCTGATGACTGCAACTATCCAGGAGGTTGTCTCCGCCCTCCAGAAGGCCCTGGCTCAGTCAGCCCGGAGAAAGTCGGAGGCCGTACCTCCCCAGATACAGGAGAACAGGCTTGTCCTCACCGATTTCCTAGTCAAGATTGAGGAGGAGCTGGAGATGTTTGTCGCAAGGCTGCGGCTGCTCTTCCAGCAGAGAGAAGTCATTAGCTTCTCTGAGCTTGTCAAGGATGCTTCCAAGCTGGAGGCTGCGAAAACATTCATCCTCCTGCTGTTTGCAGCGGCAAGAAGGATAGTTTATCTCTACCAGCCTGAGGAGATGGAGGAGTTGCAGGTGCTTAGAGGTGAGTTGTCTGGACCAAGCGGTTGACAGCAAGACCTTGGCCGAGGCTATTCTTTTCTCCTCCGACAAGCCAGTCGGGTTGAAGACGCTTCAGAGGGCCCTACGCATACGGTCTGAGCCTAAGCTCAGGAGCATCATCGAGAGTTTGAGGCAGGAGTACAGCGGGAGGGCGGTTGAGATCGTCGAGCTGGAGGACGGCAGGTTCTTCATGAGGCTGAGACCCGACCTCGCCCAGTACGCGAAGAGGTTCACGAGACGTAAAGCCCTGCCCCACGGAGTTCTCAAGACGCTGGCTACTATAGCCTACTACCAGCCCCTGCCCATGTCAAGCCTAGCCGCCATAAGGGGGAAGGACGCCTACAGACAGCTGAGAATACTCGTCGAGAGAGGCCTCGTCGAGACGGAGAAGTCCGGCAGGACCAACGTCCTGCGCACCACCCAGCTGTTCGCCGACCTGTTCGGCGTCGAGAACAACCCGCAAACCGTCCGAAGTCTAATCTCAAAAATGATTGCTCAAACACAGAAACAAGGCATCGAAACAAGTTTAAAGCATGCTTCAAAAAACAATACCAAGAATGGTCCAGTGGCACACAGACATCCATAAAAGAAAGAAGACAGGGGCTAAGCCTCACCCCAGCAGGGGCAAGAGGAAGAGCGAGCGTGGAGGCGAGGTCCATCTAGCTTTCGTCGGCGAGCTCGAGACAGTCGTCAGGAGAACACGCGGAGGCGGTTTGAAGACGGCGGTCCTCTCAACCCCCACCGCTAACGTTGCCTTCGGAAACGTTGTCAAGAAGCTGGAAATTCTAAGGGTTGTCTCTAACCCGAGCAACCGAGACTACGACCGTCGGAAAGTCATCACGAAGGGAACGATAATAGAGACGCCGGAGGGGTTGGCCCGGGTCACCTCCTCTCCCGGCGAGCACGGCGTGGTCAACGCTGTCGCCGTCAAGCAGGTGCAGGCTTGATAAGGAAGGAAGGCTACGTCCTGTGGCCTTCGTATTTTGACGTGAAGAATTCTAGGAAAGATGGGCGGCGTGTCCGGTCTGGTTTGGGCGTCCAGAGACCCACGGCGGACGACCTATATAACGCATGCAAGAGGCTTGGGCTTAACGCTGTAAAGATGGACGGAGCTCATCCACGCAGCTGGTACTCGAGGACAGGCTACGTGGTCGTCAATCCTGGACAGGGGCTTTCGAAGAACGCCTTGGTCAAGATGGTTGCGGAGGAGATGCGAAGACATGGCAAGAAGTAGGCCGGCCGTCTCCCGGAAGTATCAGCTGCTAGGTGAGGCCGTGAGGGTGGATGAGGGGAGCGTGTTGGTCAAGGCGGTGTCGGCGCCGAAACTAGTGGCCAAGGCCTTTGACAGCAGGGGAAGGATAATAGGCTACGTGTCGAACGTGTTCGGCCCAGTCGCAACGCCTTTCGTCAAGATAAAGACAGTCAAAGGGTTGGAGGTCAGAGAGGGGGAGCCGGTATACACCGAGGCCAGCTGAACCCATGCCCATTCTGCGGGTCGGCCGAGAGAAGGTACGACCAAGCTGTCGGAGAAGTCATCTGCGCTTCATGCGGCACAGTAATCTCAGAGCGCGAGCCTTCGACAACACCTCCCAAGAAAATGTTTTTCAACGGAAAGAACAGCGTCGGCCCCGGCTTAACGAGCCTTCTCCACGACCGAGGGCTGGGAACGGTCAAAACCGGCAGGCTCTCGTCGCGCAGCGAGAAGCTGCTGACGAGGCTTCTCAGCGAGGTTGTTTGGATCTCCGACAAGCTGGTGCTTCCCAGGCACGTGGCTGAAAAGGCCGGCGAGTTAGTACAGCTAGCCGTCGCTGAAGGAGTGTTTCGACGGTCTAGGAGAGCCTCGGCCGCAGCAGCTGTTTACGTAGCTTCAAACTACCTAAACTACAGCAGGACTTTACAGGAATTGGCGGCTGCGGCAGACGTTCCTGTAGCTCTGCTGGCCAGGGAATTGTCGAGGACAGTCTTCGGCCTCAACCTGAAAGCCAGGGCCCCGGACTACGAGATGTTCATGCATCGAATAGCGAAGTCGCTTGAGCTCGACCACGGCGTTCTCGAGGAGGGGTACAGGATTTTGAAAGAATGGCGTGAAAGAAACTTGGTGGCGGGTAGAAAACCCTCCTCAGTCGCAGCCGCAGCGGTCTATTTTGCGTGCCGGAAGCTAGGGGTGAAGGTTTACGTCGCTAGACTGGCTGAGGCTGGATGCGTGAGCGCTTCGACGATCAAAAGAATAATAACGTACCTGGAGAGGTTATGAGAGAGGACAGCGAAGCCACGGCTAGGAAGCTTACTAAGGGAACTGTTATGTTGTCGTCGATCACGCCGAACTCAAACTTTTCAACGACCGACGCCAGAGCGCCAGCCACCGCCCCCGCCACGCCGTAGAGGAGGTAGCCGGCGGGTACGCAGAAGACAGCCATGGCCAGATTCCCCCACCAAGACTTCGTCCTACGGCCGTACAGGGCGTTCCTCACCAAGCCAGTCACTCCGTCGCCGACGCTCATGAACAGGATGGGCAGGACACCTAGCATGATGTTGTTGAGGTAATAGCCTAAGCCCATCACGAGCCCCCACATGATTATAAAGTTGACCTCGTACATGTTCTCCTCGACCTGGTACCAGTAGAGGAGCCTCCTCCGCCTGTGTGGGATGTAGTTTCCCACTGCCAGGACCGCAACAAGCGCTGCAACCAAGAAGTAGCTCTTCAGAAGAAACGGGACCAAAACAGCAACCACGCCGCCCGCCAGTATGTGGACCACCTTCCGGTTGTAGTAGACAGCTACGTGATGCTCAACCCCGCGGCTCCTCATCCATCCGTACAGCTTCCTCGTGAGAACCAGTGAGACGGCCAGCACCCAGACGAACAACGCCGCAGTGTATGCAGCTTCGACGGGGTCGAACACGCCGGATAGGGCTGTTTAATGTATTTAAGGCTTGTTCCCGTGGGTAAGCATGATATTAAAAATAATTACATCAGCAACGACACGAAACACACAATTTAAGTTGAACCGGCGAACATTATAGTACCGGACGGGTTCTTGCCTGCAAAGCTCTCCAAGCTTGAGGAAAAAGCCCTCACGCTGCTCATGCAGCACGAGAAGGGGATGCTGCAGTCGGAGCTGTGGCACAAGCTGGGCGTGACGAGCAGGGAAGGCTCACGCATCGGCATCAAGCTCGAGAGGAAAGGCTACATCAAGAGAGTCAAGGCCTTCTCCAACGACAGGTGGACACGCAGGCTGGTGCCGTTGATAAAGCAGGTTGACATAAAGCCGCTGCTCGGAGTGCCCTGCCCCTCCTGCATCTACGAACCTCTATGCGGCCCACGAAGCGAGCCGCACTACCGTCAGTGCGTTCTGTTAGAGGAATGGCTCAACGCCAAGAGTGAGGCCAGGTGACGAGGGAGCAGTGGCTTCAGCGGCGCAGCGAGGACGCCTACTGGCGTATGGCCAAGGAGATGGGCCTGCCTTCGAGGGCTGCGTTCAAGCTGGACGAGATACAGAGGAGATGGCGCGTAATCCCTGAGGGGGGAAGAGTTCTAGACCTAGGGGCCTCCCCTGGGGGAATGACGTCCGTGGCTTCTGAAGTCGTGGGGGATGGAGGGCTTGTCGTAGCGGTGGACGTCGAGCCTCTCAAGCTAGAGAAGCCCAACGTAGTCTTCATACAGGCCGATGTCTTCGAGCACAGGCTTGTGAGGGAGCTTGGGAACCTAGTTAGGCAAGGGTTGTTCGACGTCGTCGTCTCAGACCTCTCGCCCCACCACACAGGCGACTACGACCTTCTGATACAGCAGCACACAGACCTTCTGACGAGGAGCAGGGAGATCGCCTACATGTTTCTAAAGAGAGGCGGGAACATGGTGCTGAAAGCCTTCGAACATCCAGCGCTGCGAGGCTTCGAGCGGGATACATCAAGGAGGTTCCGTAAGTTCGAGAGATACGTGCCCAGGTCCACCAAGCGAGGCAGCTCTGAAGTTTTCCTAATCTTCCTAGGCTTCAGACGAAGACCCGTAGAACACGGTCAACGGGAGCATCCGTCTTTACACCCGTCGGGTCCACGTGAGTGAGGGAAGCTCTGTACCCCGTCTCCCTCAAACCCTCAACAAGCCTCGCTGGCGAGGGCGGATGCCTGCGAGAAGCGCGGGCTAGCAGGTCAACTGGAAAGAACCCGACGACATCTACTTCTTCAGCGACCTTCTTCAGAATTTTTTGGGCGGCGTGCAGCTCCCCCGTCTGACCAGTCATTTTCTCGACGAGCCCTTGGTCGTGAAGGGGGCCGAGCCAAGCAGGCCCTATCATGACCGCCCTCCCTCCGCATGAGACGCATCTAAGCCCCGGTGGAGAGGTTAGTGGGTGCTGGGCATGGTGTAGGCTGTTGCAGGCCTGTATCCATCCGAGGCTCTCCAGCAGCTTGATGACCCTTGACCTCCCCCTTGAAACCCTGAAGAATATTCGGACGAAGTGCCTGTGGTAGACTGACAGTACTGGACGGGCTGCGACGTTGAGCGACGCCGCCCGTTGGACGACGAAGCTCGAAAGGAGCCTCAAAGCAACTTCCTTCGCGAAATAAGTCCTACCTGACAGCAGACCGTACTTTCTGAAGCATGCCTCTGGATGGTTCCCGACCAAGGCCGCTAGGTCGGTGGCCGAAACACCTAAGAACCCGTCATTCTCAACAGCCCTCAGGCTGTTCTCCACAAACTTAGCGGGGGCGCCTACCGGGTCGACGTCCACGTAGTAAACCCTGTCTCTCCGGCTGCTCCGTCCGGTGAGGAAAACCGCTGCGTCTGACTCGAAGACCTCAGTCCTGTCGCTGACCTTGTTGAGCTCCGTGTTGATCTTCATAACCCTCACAGCCGTAGGGTTGACGTCGTTCATCAACGCCTTGACGATGTTGCTCGTCTCGACCAGCAGCCTGATCGACCTCACGCCCGACCCGGCTAAAGGTTCGGCGGCAACCCCCTTCCTTTCGAAAGTCCTGGCAAGGATGATGGTTAGGTCTCTCGAGAGGGCTGAGAAAGGGTTGTAGAAGACGGGCCAGCTTGTTGGAGCGGTTGGTTCTCCTACACGGGTTGTTGGGAAGGCCGGTGCAAGGAACTTGACCATTCCCTCGACGTACCACTTGGCTGGGAACCCTAGCTCAGGCAGCTGGCTCAGCTCTTCAGCCACCTCAGCATCACCCCGTAAACGGTGTGAGGAACAGCGTCTCTATTCCTCATGTCCAAGACATACAGGTACTGACCGGCGTGGTTCCTTACTTCTCGGACTACGGGATGGCGTGCGGAGAAGTGGAGGGTGAACAACGAAGGCTTGCCGCTTCGCAGAATTTCTCTCACCGAGCCCACGAACTCTCTGGACAGGAGCTCCATCGGACCCACCTCGTCGACGAAAACAGCGTCAGCCTCGGCAAGAGCCTTCTTTACGCCGGCAACGGCCACGGACCTTATGCTGTCCAAGTTCACGGCATACCGTCCCACATGAGGGCCCTCAACTCTTCCCACAGAGGCAAGCTCGGCCCTAGCTCCGGACGTTAGGTCGACGATCTCAAACCCAATCCTAACACCGCCCTGCCTAACCTCACGTGTGTAGAAACCGCCCGGCTTGTATCCATCTTTCACCAAAAGCTCAACAACCCTCACCAAGGCCGTGGTCTTGCCGACGCCCGGCCTCCCAGTCAAGGCAGCGACCCTAGAACTCGTCAAGACTGGTCTGTCTCAGCTTATCGATGGTTTTCCAGCCGAGCCTCACGAAGCCGTGGACGTCTGTGCTGTCGAGGTTTTGGGCAAGCCATCGCCGGGTCTTAGGGTCTGACGGGTAGCCCGAGCCGAAGTCGCCCAACACCGACTTCAGCTTATCGACCTCCCGGTCCCTCACAACCTTAGCTACGACCGAGGCCGCTGAGACGAAGATGTTTGTCTTATCCCCTCTGACCATGCAGCGGACGTCGGCTCGACGCTTAAGATGATTGAGAATCCGCAGCCTCGCTCTCCTAACGTTCCTGTCCGGCGAGTCGACGTAAACCCTTGAGGGGTTAAGCCGGTCTATCAGCCCAGCCACGAGCAGGTACTCCAGCTCGTTCAACCCCATTCCCCCGCTCGCCCTCAGGCTTACGCTTATGCGTCTGGGCTCTACGAGAACAACCTCAAACCTGAAGCTTTCCTCCAGAAGCCGGTACAGCTCAACCCGTCTTCTCCTGCTTAGGCTCTTCGAGTCCGCCACACCCATCTCACGCAGCAGACCCGCATCCCTTCGACGGCAGAGAAACGCCGAAATAACCAGAGGCCCTACGACGCATCCACGACCAGCCTCGTCAACCCCGCAAACAACCTGGTCAGCCACGGTAGACCGCCACCACCATCACATGGTCTCTCTCAAAAGGATCGAGCCACACCGTCTGACGAACCTCAAACCCCCTCTCTGACAGAACACGCACCTCCTGCTTGACTACTTTTTCAGGCTCCTCCACGCTGTCTATGCTGCGGGCTTTGACTGCCAGCAACACGCCGCCGCCTCTCCTCAGGTAAAGCTGTGAGTTCGAGACAATAAGCTGGGCTTGCGTCGGCTGAGCCACGTCGCCGTAAACCACGTCAACCTTTCCCACGAAAAGCTTGTACGTCTCAGGCTTGGTCGCGTCTGCCAAGATCGGCGCGACGTTCCGCCTCCTCTCGACCACGTTCCTGATGAACTGCTGCATGACTTTGGGAGAGAAGTCGACGGCGTAGACGAAACCGTTGAAGCCTACAACGTCCGAGACATGCGACACCGTTGTGCCGGTGGCTGAGCCGAGATAAAGTATCTTGACCCCTGGCTTGATGAAGATCTCCTCGACGTCCTTCATGATTGCGGCCGCCAGCTTGCTGCGGAAAGGGTTCCAAACACGGTACTCGACGCCCTCCACACGTACAAGCTCCTCACCGTAAACCGAGAAGCCCGGCACAAGGTTCTGAGTAGCCGGCTTAACCCCTGCATGGTCCTCAACCCAAAAAACACCCTGAAACCTTGGATGAGGCTTGACGACGTGGTTCATCTCCGCCTCCTCCGCCGCTCAGCAACTCTAGGAGGCTCCTTCTTCGGAGGCGCAGCATACTTACGTCTAATCTCCTCAACCCTCTTTTCCAAAGCCTCACGCAACTGGCTGCTCCGGTCCTCCTTGCTGAAATAGTCGATGCGCGCCGCTATGCTAATCTTCGTCGACAGAACTCTCGCAATCTTCCCCCTCTGCCACTTGGGAGCCATATGGATCAAGGGATGCTGGAAGATGACGCCATGCTTGGGTGCTCCACGCCCCGTCTTCAAAAACCTGAACAAGGCCTTCTCAGCGCCCAGAACCTGGATCGTGCTGGCGGGGAGGCGGGCGAGGTTCTCCAACCCTCCTGCCAGCGATATCAGCCTGCTTCCCAGAACAGGCCCGGCGACAGCCGAGAGGTTGGGAGCCTCCGATGCCATCAGGTCCTTGATGTAGTCCGCGGTTTTCTCGGCCAGCCGGCTAACATCACGTCCTAGGGAAGCCAGCGCAGACAAGACCGCAGCATCCCGGGACGACAACCCTCCTCCGACAGACCTGGCCGCAGCCTCTTCCACCCTTCTGGCCAGCTCCGGCCTGAACAGGCTCGAAGCCTTCTCGGCAACCTCTTTCCTCAGCAGAGGCACGGCGACAACCTCGAGGAAAGCGTCAAGGTCTTCGACCAAGGCCCCTAGCTCGGGGAAGTGAACGCCGTACCACTCCTTCACCCTCACGTACAGCTGGTTCTTCATCTTCTCCAGGTCGTCGAGAGCTCTGACGGCGTGGACGATGTGAAGGTCGCGTCTCTCAGCCTCTGTCATGATCTTCAGCCTAGCCAGCTCGGTCGACACATCCCTCACAAGGTCTCTGTACTTCTCAGCTTCTCCAGCCGGCATCGCCTGCTCGACGTCCAGAGTCAACCGGTCGACGGCTCTTAGACGGAGACCGTGCGTCTCAGCGCCAGCCCTCAGCATCTCTCCGACCCTTTCATCCCAGTACAGGAGCTCGGCGAAACCCATCTCCTTCACCTCCTCCAAAAAACGGTCGACATAGTCTTTCGGAGCCTCGCCCGACGTGATGACCCGTGCTATGGCTTCGGGTTTCTCGGCGAACGGCTTCAAACCCAAGTAGCCTAGGTTCTCGTCGAAGACAGCCAGCCCGGCTGCCGTCATCAGAACGTAAGCCTGCCGCATCACAGGCATCTTTGTTTGAGCCGCCATTTAAACGAGATAGCTCTAAATACAGGCGTCCGTCACGTCTCGACGGAATGCCCTCCCACGGAAGCATTACGAAAGCAGGTAAGGTCAGGAGCCAGACGCCGAAGCTGGAGGCCAAGCCACGTAAATCACCCTTCCCACGCCAGAGGAACAGGGCCAACTACTTGAACAGAATCGCTGCAGCCTCTTCTAAACCAGCGGAATAAACTGTGATCGAGCCTCCTTTACGAGGGCTGGTTAGTGGCTCCTCATGAAAGCTTCTGTAGTAGTCCTGACGAAGAACTCTGAGAGGACGATTAGGGAGTGTCTGGACGCCGTGGCCGAGGCCGGCGACGTGGTGGGGCGTGTGGTTATAGTCGACGGGTCGTCGTCAGACCAAACTGTTCCAATAGCCGAGGGTTTCCGTGTTAGGCTGGACCTGGTCATAGTGGACGACCGTGGTCTTGGCTTGGGGTATGCCCGTGATGTCGGCTGGCGTAATGGAGATTCACCATACGTGTTGATGCTTGACAGCGACGTGGTGATGAAGCCTGAGTTTCTGCATCAAGCCGTGAAAGTTCTCGAGAACGACCCGGGTCTAGGGGCTGTCTCGGCAAAGCTTCGTCCAGTCATCTCAGGCGGCGGCTGGTCGGCCGTGTTCCAAGCCAAAAACCTCGCCATACATCTCCACCTCGACGAACCCGTGTACCCCGCTGAAGCTGTTGCGCTCCACACTGCGTGCACCCTGTTCAGGCGTGATGCACTGGAGAAGGTGGGGGGTTTCGACCACTACTTTAGGCTGGCGAAGGAGGACAGCGACGTCAGCTTCAGGCTTAGGAAGGCCGGCTACCGGCTCTCATTCCTGAATGTGGAGGCGACTCATCTCGAGCGGGCCCGCTTTTGGAAAACCAACTTCCGCTACGGCAGGAGCTACGTTCACATATACGACAAACATCCCGACATGGCGCCGCTTCTCACCGCAAAAAACGCAACTCTTACAGCAGCCCTCTTCTTCCCACCCCTCCAACTCATCATCTACCTACATTATCTCCGAAAGTACTACAGACTACAGGACCTGACGTTTGTTGAGAAAATCGTTCTTCCCTTCATCGAGGTCGTCCGACAGGCGGTAAGGACTGCCGGCATGGTTTACGAGCTAGGAAGAAAACTAGTAGGACCTCGGTAGGTAGCTGGTCAGCAAATCATACCTCTCCCTCGTCAACATCACCTTCATAATCTCTTCATCAGACACCCTCCTCATAGCTTGGACCACGGCACGTTTCCGGATGGTTCTCTTCAAGTTTGCGATGTTCCACAGGACGGCGGAGGCAACGCTGACCGACAGCTTCATCCTCCCCGGCCTGAACACGTTGAGTAGGGAGTAAAGAAGGTATGTGAGCGATAGCTGTGTGGCGTACCTAATCATGTTCGTCGCCGAGTAGTTTTTGACCAAGGTGGCGAGCTGGTTTCTCCTGCTGAGATGGACTATCTCTGGCTTCGGGCCCCCTGTCGTGCCTCCGCCGAGGTGGTAGATCTTGGACTGAGGAACTGCAACAACCTTGTAGCCGAGAAGTCGCAGCCGCCAGCACAGGTCGGTCTCCTCGAAGTAGATGAAGTAGTCCTCGTCGAAGCCACCTAGCCTTTCGAACAACTTTTTCCTGACGACGATGGCAGCCCCCCGTGCATAAAACACTTGATAGGGGGTTTGTGGGGTGTTTGGTTGCCGAAGCCCGTGTCCCGCGTCGTAAGCTCTCCCCGTACGGTCGACGAAGCCGCCTAGGGAGTCGACGAGTTCCGGGTTTTTGAGCTGCATGATTTTGGGCTGAGCAGCGCCTATGGTTTCGTCAGCCTCCATTACATCGATGATTTTGCTGAGCCAGTCATTTTCGACGACGACGTCGTTGTTGAGGAAGGCAAGGTATTTCGAGTCGTCGGAGGCGGTTCTAGCCCCGCCGTTGTTGCCTCCAGCGTAGCCGAGATTCTGGCCCAGCTTTATGATTTTGACCCTGGCGTCGTCTCGAAACATCTCTTCAATTCTCTCTAGGCTTCCGTCGGTCGATGCGTTGTCTACGATGACAATTTCGAGGTTGGGGTAGTCTGTTTCCGAGATGCTTTGGAGGTAGTCTGTCGTCTGGGGGCCGAGTTTTTCCAGCGCGTTGTAGTTTAGCACTACCAGCGATGCTTTGGGGTGGTGGTGCATCTTGTGTCTGGTGCTTCGGGTGGGTTAATAAACATGCGGAAGGGTTGCCTGAAGTTTTCACATGCTTGGCGAAGAATTCAACGCGATGAGAATCGATAAACTCAGCGCCTCCGTCAACGACTTTTCTAGCTCACAGGGCCTAAGCCTATTCCGGAGTAAACGAGAGCTTTTGAGAATAATTTGGGGTCGAATACTCTCCGGCCGTCGATTACAACAGGGTGTTTCATACGTTTTATGAAGTCTTCTGGCTTTAGCCTTCTGAACTCATCCCACTCGGTTGCAACTATGCAGAAATGAGCCTTGTCGATGCATTCGACAGCAGACTTGGCGTAGTCTACTCGTTCGCCGTA
>JAVYLK010000015.1:0-31365 GCA_038740895.1 Candidatus Caldarchaeum sp. | reverse complement strand
TCGTCGAGGACTATGCCGACCGTGTGGTCCTACAGTCTCTGGTCGACCCTTCGAAGTTCGAGGTGGACCAGCTGCTGGAAAGGTTCACTCAGCTCTCTAGGGCGGTTTTAAGAGATGCTGTCAACGCTCTGCAGGTGGGCGATAAAACGCTTGCGCATGATGCATACGAGCGTGGTGCTGAGCTTATTCGTCTCTATCGTTTGATGATGCGTGTCTGTTTTCAGGCTCTTAGAAGTAGCGCTGTTCGTGAGATGGTGAAGGTCAAGGATGCTCCTAGCTTGGCGGTGAGAATCATAGCTGTGAGGGAGCTTGGCAGGGTTGCGTACTACTGCATGAAGATTGCTGAGAGGGTTGAAGAGCTTGAGAGGTGTGAGGGCGAGATAGCCGCCGTAGTCAGGGAGATGGCGGAGAAAACCGACAGGATGCTGGATGACTCGTTGAAGGCTCTGCTGAGGCACGACCTTCTTCTGGCCAGCAGCGTCATCGACGGCATGGACAACGTCAGGACGCTGTACTCCAGGGTGTTCAAACTTTTGCTCAAGAAGCCCGAGAAGGAAGCCCACACGCTAGGGCTGGTAATAAGAGCCATCCGTGCCGTCGCCGGCTACGGAGTCGCCTTGGCCGACGACGCAATCCTTGAAATATTCTCAAAATGAATAAGCCGAAACAGAATCCAAAACCTGCTTAAAAGGCTTTATACATATATATTGCGCAGGCCGCTTAACGTCATGCTTCCACCCCTTGAGGCCCCGTTCGCTGTGTTGTGCGGCGACCGGGAGGTTTTCCTCTTCTCGGTAAAGCTTGCCGACGTTCCGGGGGCTCTTCAGCAGGTCTTCTCAGTAATAGCTTCCTACGGCTTGAACGTGGTAAGCATCTACAGCGTCGACACGAGCTATCTCGGGGAGAGGGAGCAGGTGGAGGTTAACATCATCGTCGACTTGACGGGCAAGCCGTTCTCAGCCGAGCAGCTGGCGAAAAGCATCAGCCTGCTGAATGTGGTGAAGGACGTCTCCTACTATGGTAAACAGCTACCCGACATGCTGTTCGACGAGCATCATTTTCCCCTTCGTATCATGGGTGAGCGGGCGATAATCTACAGAGAATCAGGATACAGGGAGATGATTCTGGGCCTCAAGAGACAGCTTGGGACAGGGGGCGATGCTATACTTTACCACATAGGCCTGAACATAGGCAAGGGCATTTGGAACAAGCTGAAGCAGATAACAGGCGGAGACCTCGACTTGCTAGTGAAGCATGTCAAGTACCGTGTGATGATGAACAGAACAAGCAGGGTCAAGGAGATAAGCATGGACTTGGAGGCTGGGAGGGTTGTAGTAAGGCTGGAGGACAACTACGAATGCGCTCTAGTCAAGAACTACGGCAAGCCCTTCAGCCACCTCCACCGAGGAATGTTCACCGGGATCTTCAGCGAGCTGGTGGGGTCGGAAAAGAGTAAGGAAACTAAGTGCATAGCTGCAGGCGACCCTTACTGCGAGTTCGTCATAGGGAAGATAGATTGAAGGCATAATGGCTTGGACAGATGTCGTCGAGCGGAGACCGAGGCTTCGTACATCCCGGGGTTGATCACACGGCTTTCAACCGTCCTCTCGCCGAAAGAATCATCCAGCCTCATCCCGCAACCCTTACACCTGTATCCCTTACCCCTCCCAGCGGAGTCCATCCTCTTCATGCATGAAGGACACCTAGGAGGCCTCAAGACAACGTATTCAACCACCTCAGAGACCTCCAGCTTCTCGATGTTCAGAGTCAGCCCGGAAGGCTTGGGCTTCACGCTCCCCATCATCCTCACACGGTCGCCCGGCCTGAGGCTGGCGACAACCCTCCTCAGAGAGCCGGTGGGCCGGTAGGCTGCGCACGTCACCACCCCCGTGCCGTCGTCAACCTCGGTGAAAACATGGCCTCCTGCAGTGATACGCGGCTTCGAGACTATCCTGCCTTCCACGACTGCGTTGCTGAACGGCTTCATGCCTGCGATGGTAGTCTCCGTAAGATGCATGTCGGTGGCTTGGTTTGTTGCGTAGACCGTCAGGAGCTCAACCTCTTCGTGGAACCTCACCATCGAAAGGCCTTTCAAAGCGTTTTCGGGAGTGAGGGCCCTCACCCCAGCCAAGACCGGGCAGGGTGTGTGAGGTGTTATTCTCGACTCGTTGGTTTCGGGGTTGTAGCTGTCGAAGCTCACTCCAGCTGCGTGGAGTTGTGCGACGGACTTGATGTCAACCCTCCTCACAGTTCCCCAGTTCTTCCTAGCCCGGTAGGCTATGGCTTCGTACGTGGGGTTCTCCAAAGGGCATCCGATAGAGGCGACCGCTCCGACAACGCCCCGGCCTCCGTTGAACCTGTACACAAGAGCCCCAGCATCCTCAGCCAGCTCCAACGCCTCCTCCACCGAAACCATCTCCCTAACAGCCCGCAGCGCAAAATCCCGCCAACTCGCCGGAACCTCCCTCTCCAAGAGCACAACCACCCCCGGCTGGGTCTCTCCATACCCCTTCTCGTAAAGCTCCTCAACCGTGTCGACAACAACATCAACCGCCCGCTCAACCAAGAACTCCGGGCACTCGAAGTGAAGCGAAACCGCCGCGTTGCCACGGGTCTTGAACGGGCAGCAGGGGTTTAGCCTGATCAGGCGGCTGTACTCCAGCCTCCCCAACCCCATGCCCTGCAGCCTTCGCTCCATCACAGCGCCAACGTAGGTGGTGCACATTCCTCTGGGCGAGTCTGTGTCGTCGACGCCTATCCGCAGAACCGCCATGCTGTTAAAAACCACCTCCCTCTATAAAACGTATCACGCTGTGAGGAACCTGAGCTGGACTGCTAGGAGCAGGTGGACGAAGCCGGCAACGTACAAAGCCCCCGAGGCGACGGAGTGGGCGCTGTGCCACCACTTGAAAGCCCTACCCCACCCAGCCCTAGCCGCCCTGCTGTAGACATACCTGCCGAACAACCCGCTGACGATGAGAACCAACACAAGCCACGCAGCAACTCCCTGCAGCCCAACCAAGCCGTAAACACCCAGCTCCGGGTTAAGACGCGGAGGGCTCCAGTATCCGAAGGAATAAGGAAAACCGGAGTGAACGAGTATCAACACCCCGCCTGCGGTCGTCAGATAACAGTGCATGTCGAGCCAAGCTGGTTTTGTCAAAAAACCCGGTCTGAAAAGGTATGCCTGAGCCGCCAGCAGCATCACGGTTCCCGCATATCCCAGCCTGTATCCAAGCCAGCCCTCCCCCTTCAAGTCCATCGCCCTAAAACCCCCCACCCGAGCCTCGAGAAGAGGCTCGAACCCGACCACCATGAAGTAGAGTATCAAGCTGAGGAGGGCCGCCAGAACAACCCTGTAGGCTGCGAGCGGTTTAGACCGGCCTGCCAACAGGCATCACGTAAACCGGCAGCTCATCATCCTGAATCCTCAGTATGCTGCGTACCTCGTCCTCGTAGAAAGCTCCAATCACGACGCATCCAAGCCCCAGCGCCTCCGCTTGAAGATAGACGTTCTGAGCCGCATGGCCTGATTCTTGGAAGATGTACTGAAGAGACCGGCCCCCGTACTTTACGCTGGTTCTCTCGACCACAGCCGTGAAGACTATGTTCAAAGCTGCAGTCCCTACCCATTCTTGGTCGACGCATGCGGACATCAGAGGCCTGCTAAAATCGCCTTTAGCGATCGGAGTTAACCCGTGGCGGTGGGGGTTGTACCGGTAGGCCCCAGCATCAAGGTCTACGACGCCGTTCTCTCTTACCACTATGTAGGTCTCTAGAGGGTAAAGGCCTCCGGCTGACGGAGCCGTCCGCAGACCCGTCCAGAGATGGGGCGCCGTCACTCCCTGAGCAGCCCAGAGAAGCTGAGAAACATGCCCTAGGCTCAGCGGGTCAGGCCTGTAGTCTCTCCGAGACCTCCTGCGATGAATAGCCTCCTCAACCGATAAGGGGCCGTCAAGCCGTGGCGGTGGCAGGACAACAACCTCGCCCGACGACGCCTGCCCATCTCTCTCAGGCCTCCTGCCCAAGCCGATGAACCCAGTCAGCACAACCAAACCCACAACCGACGAGCCTATCACAGCAGAGAGAAAAGCCCCGCTCCTCAAAAAACTTCTGCGTGAAAAAGGCGACAAACCCGCCACGCCGATACGGCTCAAGCAGGCTAATTTAACAGTATGCCGAAACCCATCCAAACGTTTATAAACTCAAGCAGAGGTGTTTGAATACAAGTTGGTAATCGAAAGCCTGTCCTCCAGGGAGGAAAAGGACGTCGATGGCGCTCAGCTTCTGGTCGAGACGCTCAAAGCTGTAGGGGTTGAGTATGTTTTCGCAAACACGGGAACTGACTACCCCGCCATACTGGAAGCCGCCGCCAAACTGAACGCCCAAGGAAACGACTACCCTAAACTAATAACCGTTCCGCATGAGATGGCAGCTGTCTCGATGGCTCATGGGTACGCCATGGTTTCAGGGAAGCCGCAGGTAGCTATGGTTCACACGCTTCCCGGAACGGCTAACGCCGTGTGCGGCGTCATAAACGCCTCCCGGAACATGGTTCCAGTCATACTGGTCGCTGGAAGGACGCCGATATCTGAGAAAGGCATGCAAGGCTCAAGGGACCTGTACATCCACTGGGCGCAGGAGTCTCGCGACCAAGCGGCTTTGTTGAGAGAGTTTGTTAAGTGGGATTACGAGGTCCGTTTTCCTCAGCAGATACCTGAAGTGGTTTTGAGGGCTTGGAGAATAAGCCTCACCGAGCCGCAGGGGCCCGTGTACGTCGTGGTTCCAAGGGAGTGGAGCATGCAGAAAGTAGAGATCTCTTCTATTCCACCGGTCGAGACATACAGTCCACCGTCTCCTCCTCAAGCTGACTTGAGCGTCGTCGAGAAGGTCGCCGACCTGCTTCTCGAGTCTGAAAGGCCAGTGATAGCCACGCGGTTCTTGGGCCGAAACCCAAATGCGGTAGGGGAGTTGGTGAAGCTCGCAGAAATGCTAGCCATCCCGGTCAACGGTGCATTAGCGATGTACATGAATTTCCCGACCAACAACCCCTTGTCATATCCATACCCTCTTCAAGAAGCAGACCTCATATTCGTGATCAACAGTGGCCTGCCCTGGATACCGGAGCAAGTTCAGCCCAAACCCGGTGCGAAAATTATACACCTAGACGTAAACCCCTCATTCCCGGAGTACCCCATGTGGTCTTTCCCAGCCCATGTGTCGTTGATGGGGGACTCGGAGAAAACTCTCCGGTTGTTGACGGACGTACTGGGGAGGAAGATGAGTGGGGAGCACGAGGAAAGGGTTAGAGAACGGTATGACGCAATCAAAAAGCTGTACGCTGGCTGGAGGAAGGAGCTTGTCGAGCACGCTGTCAGGGAAAGCGCTAGGACGCCGATTAGCCCAGCGTGGCTCTCTTACTGCATAGGCAGGGTCAAAGACGACGACGACATAGTGGTGAACGAGTACGACTTCAACCCCTACTACGCCGACTTCACCAAACCCGGAACATACTTCTTCGAATCCGACGCAAGCTGCCTAGGCTGGTCCCTAGCCGCAGCACTGGGGGCAAAGCTGGCCGCTCCCGAGAAAACGGTCATCGCTACAGTCGGCGACGGAGCCTACATCTTCTGCAACCCTGTGGCGTGCCATTTCGTCTCCTCGTCTCACAGGATTCCTATCCTAGTCGTAGTTTTCAACAACCGTATGTGGGGGGCGGTGAGACAGACTGTTGAAAAGTACTATCCGCACGGCTGGGTTGTTAGACACGGGGTGAGGGCTGGGATAGACCTTAAGCCCTCGCCTAGGTACGATAAGGTGGCTGAGGCTCACGGAGCCTATGCAGAAACCGTTGAAGACCCGGGGGAGCTGGAGAACTCGTTGCGGAGAGCCAAGAAGGTTGTTGAGGAGGAGGGGAACCAAGCCTTGCTAAACGTAGTTTGTGGATGACACGGGTGAGAGCCGACTACGCTAAAAATTTATTTTTTGGACAGGATGAACAGAGAGCAGCGCTGGGAGGTTTTTGTATGACGCCCCTTGACGGGGAAGTGATTCTAGATTCTGTCTGGAAATACTACGGCAAGCTGGTTGCTGTGGAGAACCTTACCTTATCGGTGGGGAAGAGCGAGTTTCTTACGTTGTTAGGGCCGAGCGGATGCGGCAAAACCACGACTCTGAGAATAATCGCTGGCTTCATCAAGCCGGACAAAGGTAGCCTGTACATAAAGGGGGAGTTGATGAACGACAAACCACCTCATAAGAGAAACATAGGCATGGTTTTCCAGAACTACGCTCTGTTCCCCCACATGACTGTGCTCGACAACGTGGCCTTTGGTCTGAAGATGAGGAATGTGGCGAAAAAAGAAGCTCACGAGGCCGCAAGTGAGGCGTTGAAGGTCGTCGGACTTGAGGGGATGGAGAAGAGATACCCAAAACAATTGTCAGGAGGCCAGCAACAGAGGGTCGCTCTGGCCCGCGCCCTAGTCATCAAACCAGACGTGCTATTGTTGGACGAGCCGTTGAGCAACCTCGACCTGAAATTAAGAATGCAGATGAGGCTTGAGCTAAAGAGAATTCAGAGAGAGACCGGCGTCACGACCGTTTACGTCACACACGACCAAGGCGAGGCCTTAAGCATGTCGGACAGAATCGTGATAATGCATCAGGGCAGAGTTGTTCAGACAGGCTATCCGCAAGAAATATACGAGCGACCCGCCAACGAATTCGTGGCCGACTTCATAGGAGAGGCCAACGTGCTCAAAGGAAACCTCAAAACAAGGGACGGCGTCTACTATTTCGAAACGGAAGATTTTGAAATACCTGTAAACCCGGAACGAATAGTGAACTCAGGCAGTTCCTCCGAGTTCTTGTTAGTTGTGAGGCCTGAGAGGGTTGAGGTGGCTGACGGACTGCAGGAAGGAGCTTTGGAGACCACCGTCGAGGGAATAGATTTCATAGGGTCGGTGATTAGGTATCATCTAAGGCTTCCCAGCGGCCGTCAGATAAAGATGGAGCAGAAAAACACCGGACAGCGTGTTTACAGGCAGGGAGACAAAATAGGCTGCATTTTACCTTGCGAATCGCTCGTCGTGATTAAAAAATAGGGGGAAGAGCTAGAGTAGCGGCGTTATCTCGGCATCCCACCGCGTCACCCAGCGGTCTATCTCTCTTGCTACGTGCACGAAGTCGATCACATGCCCTTTCGATTGAATCTGGTCGAGTGTGAGGTTCCACTTCATCGCTTCAGGGTCTATCAAAGCCTTTGGATGGGACGGAAGGTATCCTAGAATCGAGACATAAGGAGCTAGGATATCGGGGGAGAACAGCCAGTCAAGGAACTTGAACGAAGCCTCCTTGTTAGGCCCGTCTATGACTGCAACAACGTCGAGGAGAATCGGGGTTTTTGTATCCTCATAAGTTAGGGCATTTGCAACGGGCACGCCTCTTCTGAAGAGAGACAACCCGTTCCCTGTAAGCGTCCAACACACCGCTGCATCACCCGTCGTAAGCACTCTCAAGACGTCTGAATCACTTCTGACAACTGTAGCTATATTTCCAGCTCTAGCAAGACTCTTGAAGAACTCAAATCCCGGATCTATGTTTTTCTCACTGCCTCCGCCGGAGATAGCAGCCGCCGTCAGCATAGACCCCGCTAGGTAGGTTGGATAGGCTACAGCTATCTTGCCTTTGAACTCAGGCTTCAGCAAGTCGTTGAAAGACCTTATCGGCGTTTGGACCAAGTCTCTCCTGTACACCCAGACGCATCCGTAGGAGTAAAGCGCCACCCAGTAGAGCTTGTTGTCCAAGTATCCCTTAAAGTCTCTAGGTATCGCCTTAACATTCTCAAGCCTCGACTCATCGATAGGGGCGAAGACCGCGGGAGGAGCCAAACCAGCCCCTTGGAACCCAACCACGGCTGTTCCCCAGAAGAGGTCCCAAAGAGGAGCTTTGGGATCCCAGGCGGCCTGCTGCTTTCTGAGGCTCGGCCCTGAAGGCCCTGCATGCAGGTCGACGACAAGCTTGACACCCAGCTCCTGCTCAGCTTTCTTGGCCAGCATGTCGGCGGCATCCTTCCACGGCCCTCCCCAGGTTATTATCTTCAGCTCCGATGGCTGAGCCGGTGTCGGTGATACGGTGACTGTTATCCTCCGCTCAACCGTCCTGTCCACGGTTCTCTCCACAGTACGTTCAACAGTGCGGACACCGCCTGTCTCCGGCGTCCTGAGTGCGAACCCAGCGGCCCCGCCTAAAACCGCTCCAACCACTCCAGCGCCTACAACTTTGACAGCAGCCCGTCGTGAAACTTTTTCTCCCATGTGGGTTTTTAACACCCGAATGAAGTATATAAATTTTTAAGAGACCATGGAACCCCGTCAAACGTTTTTTAGCAGGAGTAAATAAAGCTACCCAGATGCGGAGGGGTTCGCTTTCGCTGGTTTTGCTTCTGACGCCTGTGATTGTGCTGATTTTCGGGTTTTACCTGAGCTCACTCTTCTCAATCTTGGTGGTCAGCTTTTTACAGCCTGTCGGCGCAGGCGAGGTCCTCACGCTAGCTAATTATTTGGAATTCTTCTCACAACCAGCCTACCTTCACTTCTTTCAGTCAACCCTCAGGATAGCTCTTGTCTCAACGTTGCTCGCCATAGTTCTTGGATATCCTCTGGCCTACTACGTTGTAGCTAACCGGGTGAACAGAATGGGAAAGCTGGTTCTTTCGCTGGTAATAATCATGTTCATGACAAGCCCGATAGTCAAGGTTTATGCATGGACCGTTGTTCTGGGGAGGTTTGGGCTGCTCAACACAGTCCTCTCCAGCCTCGGTCTTCCAACCCACGACATGATATACAACGAGCCAGCCGTTATACTCGGGCTAACCCACTTCCTAACACCGTTCGCCATCCTACTGCTTCTGGGGCCTCTGCGAGACATAGACCCGTCGCTCGTCGAAGCTGCTAAAGGGCTTGGAGCCTCTGAGACAAGAACTTTCATGAGGATAACTTTGCCTTTGAGTCTTCACGGAGTCGTTTCAGCGCTTCTCCTCTGCTATTCGCTGGGCGTGAGCGCTTTCGTCATACCCATGGTTCTGGGCGGGGGAAGGGTCAGCATGATGGCTAACCTGATATACGACAGATATGTTGAAACCTTCAACCCCTACATAGCGTCTGCGATGACCGTAGTTCTGCTAGGTGTTGCGCTAGGCTCGGCGTACGTGTTAAACAGAGTTTTGATACGTTGGGTGAGGATATAATTGGTCAGCCCGCTGAAGGTTTCTTTGAAAGCTTTTCAAGCCTCCATACTTGTCTTCCTGCTAGCCCCCATGACTACCGTAGTCTTGATATCGCTGGACCCGCGGGATTACATAGCCGGGTTCCCGCCCTACCTGTCCATGCGCTGGTTTGAATTCTTCATAAACTACGAGACTTTCATGAGGGGTTTGGGCACAAGCCTCAGAGTTTCTGGTCTTACGATGTTGTTGACGCTGATCGTTGGCGTGTTGTCATCCATAGCTTTAACTAGGTACAGGTTCAAAGGTAGGGAGGCGCTGAACAGCTTCCTCCTGTCGCCTTTGATAATACCTGCGGTGGTGAGCGGAGTTGCTCTGCTGACTCTGTTCAGGAGGCTAGGCTTCACGGACAGCCTCTTCAACCTAGTGCTCGGCCATTTGATAATCACTCTCCCCTATTCGATTAGGAGCATATCGACTGTGTTGATAGGGGTTGACAGAAACCTGGAGGAAGCTGCCAAGGGCTTGGGGGCCAACGAGTTTAAAACATTCATGCACATAACGCTGCCTCTTGCCAAGCCGGGGCTCCTCGCATCGCTGGTATTCTCCTTCGCAGTATCCATGAACGATTATGCGGTGAGCGTTTTTCTGTCGGATGTAAGGAACTACACTTTTTCGGCTGCGCTTTTCGCTTATCTGAAGGCTGTCTTCGACCCAGCCGTAGCCGTGGCCTCAACCCTGCTAATGGCGTTCACACTTATTCTCGTGTTTGTGTTGGACAAAGTTGTAGGGATTGAGCGGTCCGTTGGTCTTCGATAAAAGTCGGGCGTCAATCTAGTGGTAGATGGTCCATGTTCGTTCGAGGATAAACAATTTTAAAACGGTTTGGATCGAGCTGGAGTGAATGGAGAGAGTCTTAGTGGTTCATCATTCGGAGATAGTGCTGAAGGGCAGGAAGAGGTCTTATTTTGAGATGAAGCTAGCCGACAACATCAGACAAGTTCTGGGCCGTGGTGTATGTTTGGTGAGGGACGAGAACAGGCTTGTTCTTTGCAACCCGTCTACGTCAGCGGTGGAGTTGTTGAGGAAAATGTTTGGAGTGAGCCACCTCGGTGTTGGGTACAGATGCAGCCCGGAGGCCGGAGAGATAAGCGAGACGGCGTTGAAGGTTTTAGACCCTCCTCCGCCCGCTGTGGACATAGATGTCAAGAGGTCGTACAAGCAGCATCCTTTTACGTCGCAGCAGCTGCGCAGGCAGCTGGCTGAGATTGTGCGGACACGGCTCGGGGTAGAGGTGTGTAAAAACGAGAAGAAGCTCTACGTTGAAGTGACTAAGAGCAACGCCTACCTGTATGTTGAGAAGGTGAGGGGTTTTGGAGGGCTTCCTGTAGGCAGCAGCGGCAACGTACTCTGCCTCCTCTCGGGAGGAGTTGATTCAGCCACTGCATCTGTTCTGCTTATGCGAAGGGGTTGCCGCGTGGATTTTCTCCATTTCCACAGCTACAGGTCGTCGCAGGAAGCCCTCGAGATGAAGATGAAAGAGCTGGTCGAGAGGCTTACCCTGTACGGGTTGAGGACGAGGCTTTACATGGCTGACTTCACCCCGTTCTACCGTATAGTTCTGGAAAGCCGGACAAGGCTGGAGCTCCTCCTCTTCAGGAAATACATGCTGGAAACAGCGTCTAAGATTGTGGAGCATGGAGGATACAGGGCCGTGGCCCTAGGCGACAGCTTGGCTCAGACCGCCTCCCAGACCATCGACAACATCGCCGCAGTAAAGACCTCTGCAGACGTGCCAGTGTTCAGGCCCTTGATCGGTATGGGGAAGGATGAGATAATCGAGCTCGCCGGGAGGTACGGCTTGTTGGATGCGGTGCAGAAGCAGTACAAAGACTGTTGCTCGATACTTGCCCGGCATCCGGCTACGAGCGCCGACTGGAGGAGTGTGGAGGAAAAGTGGGCTGAGCTGGGTGTTGAGAAAGCTGTTGACGAGACGTTGGAGAGGGTTCAGGTCTTTGGCTGTACATTCAAGGCTGGTGTTTTCAGGCTGTCGCAGACAGGCATGGTCTTGAGCTGAACCTTTCAGGAATATCGTGGCACTACCTCGTGGGCGAAGAACTCGATAGCTCTGTGGTCAAACGTGAGGGGAGCTATGTTGAAATGCGTCACCCCTGTGGCCAGCAGTTTCTCAGCCTTCGTGATTATCTCGTCCCTCGAGCCTACGAGGTGTTGCTTTCCAGCCTCTTCGACAGAAGTGCTGAGGACTGCTGAGACCGTCCTCCTAGCTTCTTGAACATCCCCCTCAACTAGGTAAACGTACTTGTGAGCAGTCAGGCTGTAGCTGTCAACATCCTTCTTCATTTTTTTGAGACACGACTTGATTATTGCCACGGCGTTGGCTATGGATTCAGGCGTCATGTTTATGGCTGCGTACCAGCCCTCGCCCAGCTCCACAGCCCTCATCAGGAGTTTCTCGAAGCGTCGAGGGTTGTCAACGGACCGCCCGGCCGAGCCTATGACGATTGGGGGGTGGGGTTTCTGTACGGGTTTTGGATGGAGAGACACGTCTTCGAAACGGTAGAAATCACCTTCATAGCTTACGTTGTCGCCTGTCCACAGGGCTTTGATTATCCTGACGCTTTCGACAAACCTCCTGCCCCTGTCAGCCATACTGACACCCAAGGCCTCGAACTCATGTTCACGGTAGCCGACTGCGCAGCAGAGCGAAACCCTGCCCGCGCTCAACACGTCAATCGTGGCCAGCTCCTTTGCTAGGATTACAGGGTGTCTCAGCGGCAGTATCGTTATCAGCCCCAGCCTAGGGTTTTGAGCCAGCTGCGAGACGGCGGACATCGTTGCCACGGGCTCATAGCTTGAGGGGCTTGTGGGGGTCGAAGTGAAGTGTTCACGATGCCATATCGATGTGAATCCAAGCCGCTCCACGGCCCTGCAGAATTCTCTCAGCTTGCCTAGAGTTGTGAAGTCCTGTGGGACGGGGCCGCCGCAGTAGTCGGGAAGAAGGACTCCAAACTGAACTCTACGACTCACCTTGTCCTCCGACCTCTCTAACCATCCAGCGGCTTCTCCGCTGCAGCGTTCCGGCCAGCGATCCTGCCGAACGCTAGGCATTCAGCGACGTTGCCTGCGCTCTGGTACAGTGTTCCCCACATCGACCCGAGCTCGCCTGCGCTGTAGAGGCGTTTTATGGGCTCGCCCGAGGCGTGGACAACCTGCGCCTTCGCGTTCCTCCTAGGCCCTCCCTGAGTGTTGAGCACGCAGGGCCATAGCTTTACGGCGTAGAAGGGTGGTTTGTCGAGGGGCGATAGCTCTTCGAATTTCCTTCCAAAATCCTCGTCAAACCCGTGTTGGCAGAATCTGTTGTACCTGTCGACCGTGGACTTCAGAGTTTCGGCAGGAAGCCCGACTTTCCGAGCCAGCTCCTCAACCGTGTACGCGGCGACAATCCAGCCCTTCTCCAGCTCGGCTAGGTTGTCCAAGCTCCACTCCCCGTAGACCGCTCTGTGGGGGGACAACGGCCCTGCCTCCCTGTTCTTCTCGTCGAAAACCACGTAGCTTGGTATCCTCGGATACTCTAGTTTGACTGGGTCGAAGTAGAGGAGGGGTAGGCATGAGACGTGGGCTTCGATGGCTGTCTCGTTCATGAAGCGTTTGCCGTGCTTGTCGATGTAGATGAAGGACGGTAGCCACATCCTTATGGGGAATGCGTAAGGTGTGTTGTCGGGCTTGAACCCGGGGTAGCCCGCGAAGCTGTCCATGTTCCACAGGTCGGAGCCCAGCTTCATAGCCATCCTGACGCCGTCTCCCGTGTTGGAGGGGCTGCCCAAGCCATGGAGTCCCGGTGCCTTAAGAAAAGCTTTCTTCAACTCTTCGCTGTACTCAAACCCTCCGCAGGCCAGCACAACAGCTTTACGGGCTTTAATCCTCAGCTTTGCACCCTGCCTCTCCACCAATACACCGACAACCTCGTCGCCCTCCACGACAAGCTCCTCGGCCGCCGTGCTGAACATCACATCCACCCCAAGCATCCTAACCCTCGACGTAAGAAGCTTGAAGAGGCTCTCTCCTCCCCTGACCTCCATGCCTGAAACCCTGTACCTCTTCATGGACTCAGCCCCCTTTATCTCGGGAAAGCTTGGGCCCACAGGCTGTTTCGGGTATCCGGGGATCACGGGCCCCGGCTCAACCTCGCCGCCGAGCCTCCTAATCCATTCAACGTTTCGCATGGCTTCGTTGACGAAAGCTTCTATGACTTCCTTTTCCCCGTCGTCTACTCTGCCTCTTTCAATCAGCTTTAGCTGTGTTATGTATTTGATGGCCTCATCCCTCAAGTCAGGGCAGATGAAGGCAGCCGACATGACGGAGTTGCCGCCTCCTTTCTCGGTCTTCTCTACGACGACAACCCTGCAGCCGTTCTCGGCAGCAGTTATCGCAGCGGTGGCGCCGGCAGCCCCAAGCCCGACGACAACAACGTCGTACACGTAATCCCAGCCAGCGTTCAAAGCCCCTTCAACCGTGTCAGGCTTTGCTCCTACGTCTCGACGTAGAACCTCTTGAAGGCCTCGCCGCTGGCGAACTCGGGGGGAAGCCCCTCTCTGAAGACGTCGAAGTCTAACGCGATGTGGCCGTTCTCAGCCTTCCATGCAAGGCATGGCTTACCCAGGCAGACGTGAATGGTTGAACGGTTTGGATTGCTGCGGTCTATCTCCATGACTGCTGCGGACAGAGAGGTCTCCTCCCTGTAGTCGGGGCTGTGTCTGCATATGGAGTTGGGGCCCGGGCCGTTGGCGTGGTCTTGTGAGAAGACCTTCATCAGCTCGCTTGTTATCTGCTTGTTGTTGCTGGTGAGCAGCTGCATGGCGCGAACGTATCTTGCGTAGCTCGACACGTCCTCAGGGTCGTTGAGGCTGTCGAGCACTTGGAAGCGGTTGGCTCTTGCGAGGACGCCGGAAGACGACTTCTGTACTGCAAGCCTGTCGTAAGAACCCTCGATGACTATAGCCTCGTTTGAGTCGACGAACTCTATGTTTCCCGGCGTCGACATAGGGTTGGCTAGAAGATGAGCTAGGGCTGTTGACGTGGCTCCCTGTGCAGACGAGTTCCTCGAGATTCCCTCACGCATCAGCCAACCTCTGTCCAGAGCCCTCAGCCCAGTCAAGTCAACCTTCTTCTGCTTCAGCTCCCAAGTCCTCGAGATGTTGCTTCCCGTAGCAACCCCTCTCTCGTTCAGCCCCATCTTGATGGAGGCTTCTCCGGCGGCAGCAACGGCGATGAAAGCATGGCCGTTGTCTGGTTTTTCGGCAACCACGACGTTTATCTCCTTGTAGTTGTGGTATTTGCTTCCCACAAGCTTTTCGGACCCTATTTTGTCGCTGTTCTTCAGCATGATAGTGTTCCCGTTCTCCGTGGAGTCGCCCATAGCAATAAGCACGGTGCACTCCTCGGGAGCCAGCCTCCCCTTATACAGGTTGAATGCCAAGAGGTGTTTGTAGGGTACTGAAGCCCCCTCAGCCATTCCCTTAAGGTAGTCAGCCGTGCTCTCCGGCAGAAACTCCCCCGCTTTCTTGACGTCTATCCTATCAGCCAACCCTGTGATGCTAGTATCCCAGACGCTGCAGAGGGCTGCGAAGCTGGCTAGGTTCAGCCTTACAAGCCTTGCTGCATGTCTGCCAACCGCTAGCCCCCGCTCGAAACCGCCTCCGCTGGCGAAGAAAACCATGTCTTACTGGTTTTTCAAGGGTTTAATAAGCTTTCCACGTCCACTGTCCTCGTAGACCTCGCCGTTCTCCATGACCACACGGCCGCCCACTATTGTGTAGACGGGGAAGCCCTTCACGGTCCAGCCGTCGAACGGGGTGAGCTTGCTCTTGCTGTGAAGGTTCTCAGCCTTGATGGTGTGCTGCCTGTTCATGTCGACTATCGTCAAGTCTCCGTCAGCCCCGATCCTGAGGCTGCCCTTCTGAGGATACATGCTCCAGACCTTCGCCGGCCCCTCGCTCATGTACTTCACAACCTCCGTCAGAGTAATCCTTCCCCTGCTAACCTCGTTCAGCATCACCGGCAGCATCGTCTCAACCCCGGGCCAGCCAGCTATGGCGTCCCAGATGTTGTCCCTGAACTTCTCCTCACGTGAATGCGGTGAGTGGTCGGTGGCGACCATGTCCAGAACACCTGTCTTCAACCCTTCCCACAGAGCTTCTGCATGGTCTAGGGTTCTCACGGGTGGGTTCATCTTAACCATCGACCCGTACTTCTTCATTGTCTCCACGCCGTCGAGCAAAAGGTAGTGAGGACATGTCTCTCCCGTGACGGGAAGACCCATGCTCTTAGCCAGCTTGATGGCCTCGACCCCGTTCTTCGAGCTTACGTGGACGATGTGGAGCTTCGTCCGGAACGGCTTCGTGAAGACCACAGCCCTCATTATCGCCTCTTCCTCCGAGACCGCTGGACGCGACTCTAGATGTGCTAGCGGGTCGGTGCGGCCTTTCTTCTTGAGCTCGTTAACGAGGTGGGTGGTTATGGGCCTGTTTTCCGCATGCACGCACACCCTAAGCCCTGTCTTAGCAATCTCCTCGAAAGCGAGTATGAGCTCCCAGTCGTCGGGGCTTGGAAGGTTGCCCACGGTTTCGCCCATGAATATCTTATAGCCTATCGCCCCCTCTCTAGCCATCTCTTGAATCTTGTCTATGTTTGTTGGAATCACGACTCCCAGTATCGCGAAATCGACCAGACATTTCTGGAGCGCTCTTTCCAGCTTAAGCTTGAAGGTTTGAGCGTCCTGAGTCGGTGGGACGACGTTGGGCATGTCGACGACGGTTGCAACTCCTCCCGACGCGGCCGCCATCGAGCCTGTCCTGAAATCCTCCTTGTACTCGAGGCCCGGCTCACGGAAGTGGACGTGGGCGTCGATTATGCCGGGGAGAACGAACAGCCCCGAGGCGTTAATCACCCTGTCAGCCTGAGGAGTTTCAGCTCCGCTTCCTATCGAGACAATCTTGCCCTCATCAACTGCTATGTATCCTTCGAACACCTCTTCAGAAGTCACTATTTTTCCATTTTTTACAACAAGGTCGACAGCCATGGACGTTGAGGGTTTCTTGAGTAATTTAAGTCTTAAGAAATCGTAGCGCCCTGTGCTGTTGTTCGTAAACAGCTATATGCCGCTTGCAGACGGCTAACGCATGATGCACTCCGCTCATGAGCGACAGCTTGAAGAATGGCATTTCAGGGAGAAGGTCGGCCGGCTGTTGAAGGGCCTTGGACAGTACGTCGACGACATAAACCCGCCTAACCTGCTTCACTGCGCTCTAGTCAACAGCCCCTACGCACACGCCCTGATAAAGTCGATAGACGTCTCCAAGGCTCTCCGCCTCCCGGGCGTCAAAACGGTCTTGACCGGCAGGGATTTGACGAACTACATGGGCCCCCTTTCGTTGATGGCTGACTACTCCGAGATGGGATTGGTCTGGAGAGACCCGAAGGCTTACCCTCTGGCCGTTGACCGTGTTAGGTTTGTTGGAGAGCCTGTAGCCGTGGTGGTGGCTGAGGACAAGTACTCGGCTGCGGACGCCGTTGAAATGGTCTCCGTTGATTATGAGCCTCTTCCCGCTGTTTCGGACATCATGGCGGCGCTCAAGCCGGACGCCCCGCTGCTCTACCCAGAGTGGGGTTCTAACGTCCAGTGTCGATTCAGGTACAGCACTCCTAACGTCGCTGAGGTCTTCTCAGCGGCTGACAGGGTTGTGCGTGTAAGGTGGAGGGAGGCTAGGCAGTCGGGCTTCCCGCTCGAGACAAGAGGCGTCGTAGCTACGTACGACAAGGCTTTCAACAGCTACTTGGTTTACAGCTCGACACAGTCTCCTACAATCGGACGACACGTGATTGCAAAAGCTCTTCAAGTGCCCGTGGGCAACGTCAAAGTTCTGGCGCCTGACGTGGGCGGCGGGTTCGGGAACAAGGTTAACTTCACGCTTGAGATAACCGCATGCCTGTTGGCTAGGCTGTGCGGCAAACCTGTCAAGCTTGTCGAAAGCCGCTACCAGAACATAGTGATGGGTCCTCATCAGCGGGACGTGATGTGGGAGGTTGAGGCGGCTGTCAAGAACACGGGCGAGCTGCTGGGTCTTAAGGGGAAGCTATACGTCGACCTAGGCGTAGAGGGCAACGCCCGTGGCTGCGGAGCTCCATCGGTCGTGCCGGCGACTCTCTCCAGCCCTGGAGCGTATAAGCTTAGGGCCGTTGACATCGAGACGACGGGCATCGTCACAAACAAGTCGTTCTACGACGCCTACAGAGGCTACGGCAAGGACAAGGGCGCCAAGATGATTGAGCGGGTTGTCGACAGGGTGGCGGCTGAGCTAGGCCTTCCGCCGGAGCAGGTGCGATACATGAACTTTATACAGCGTCATGAATTCCCGTACAGCCAGATAACGGGCTACGTCTACGACAGCGGAGACTACGAGGCATGTCTCTCGAAGGCTTTGCAGACCCTCGGCCTCGCTGAATGGCGGTCGAGGCAGGCGGAGCTGAGGAGGAAGAACGAATACCTCGGCATAGGCATGTCTTTGACTCTCGAGCCTGCAGGAGGCGCGATTGCCTACTCGATATACAGCGGCTACGAGAGCGCTAGGCTGCGTGTCTCCGAAGACGGCACTGTCGAGGTCTACAGCGGCTGGACTGACATCGGGCAGGGGTCCGTCCCAACCATGGCTCGGATAACTTCCGAGGTTTTGGGTGTTGCGTTGAGCGATGTCAAGGTATACACCGGCTCCAGCGACTACATGGGCCTGGGGCCCTACGCAAGCAGAGGGATTATCTACGGCGGAGGGGTTGTGGTCAAGGCTGCAAAGGCTATGAGGGATAGGATTCTGAAGATCGCTGGGCACATGTTGGAGTGCAGGCCGGAGGACTTGGAGATTCAGGACAGCGAGATATACGTGAAGGACGACAGGTCGAGGAAGATAACGCTCAAGCAGCTCTGCCGAGCCGTGTACTTCAAGGGACAGCAGAAAACCCTCAGCACAGAGTTGATGAAGGAGGGGCTTGTCCCGCTCGACGTCACGGTGAGCTGGTTCAGCCCTCTGACGGCTGAGAAGTTCACGACATACACGACGGTAGCCGCTTCAGCAGACGCATGCGTGGTGAGAGTCGACCCTGAGACCGGCGAGGTAAGGATACTCGAGTATGTCACGGTTCATGACTGCGGGAAGGTGATTAACCACAAGATTGTTGAGGGGCAGGTTTACGGAGGTCTTGCTCAGGCGATAGGTGCATGCCTCTACGAGGAAGTTGTTTACGACGAGAACGCCGCCCCGCTGACATCCTCGTTCATGGACTACCTCATACCAACGACGAAGGAAATGGCCTTCCCAATACGTAACGACCATGTCGAAACGCCGTCGCCGTTTACAGAGCTGGGGGGGAAGGGAACGGGAGAGGCTTCGGTCTACTCTGGAGCCATCACCGTGGCCAACGCCGTGGAGGATGCTCTCAAGCCGTTCGGAGTAGTGGTCGACTACATACCCCTTACTCCTGAAAGGGTTAGGCGCTGGCTTAAAGCAAAGCCCGCCCAATCTCCCTAACTCTTTCGTTGACCTGCTTGGGGGATTCAAACACCGGCATCAAAACCAGCTCCCTCACCCCGCTCTCCCGGTACCTCTCGACTTGCAGCAAACACTCGTCTCTGCTGCCTGCCAGAGCGCTGTCTACTGACGCCTCGCTCCAAGGCGGGAGGTCGCAGTACCTGCTCACGTAGCTGTTCACCCTCTTCATAGCCGAATCCCTAGTCTCGTCTATCAAAGCCGGCACCATCACGCAGTTGTCGAGCTTTTCAGCGCTGCGTCCATGTTTATTAGCATAGCCTTGAATCTTCTCCCAGCTCTTCTTGAAGCTCGACGGCGTGTAGAAGTAGGAGACCCAGCCGTCGCCAATCATGCCAACCCTCTCCAACGCCTTCTCAACATAGCCTCCCAGCCATATGGGTGGATGAGGTTTCTGAACAGGCTTCGGCTCCAGCCTAACTTTGTCGAACTGAAGCCCGTTGTAGACGCCGTCGACGTAGTCCTCAGTCAACAGCCTCTTGATTATGTTGACGTATTTGACGAGTATCTCCCCTCTCTTGTTGAACGGGACCCCGCTCGCCTTGAACTCCTTCTCGTACCAACCCGCCGCAACGCCGAAAGTTATTCGCCCACCGCTCAAATGGTCTATGGCTGTCAACTGCTTGGCGACCGCGAGGGGGTTGCGGAGGGTCAGTAGGTAGACCCCGGTTCCAAGCCTGACTCTAGTTGTGTGTGCTGCGACTGCGGAGAGGACGACGTAGGACTCGTGTATGGGGAAGTACTTCCGGCTTCCTAGAACGAGATGGTCCCACACCCAGACAGAGTGGAAGCCGAGGTCTTCCGCCAGCTTAGCGGTCTCCAGCAGCTCTTTGAAAGAGATGTAATCGTCTGAAGCGAAGTAGTTCTGAAGGGTTATCCCGAGCCTGACCTTCGACGACAACGTAGAACCTCTGTGGATGGGTAGAATATTTACGTATTTCTCGCTTGTCTTCTGAAAAGCCTTAAATCTCCTCCGGAAACCGGACGGACGTCATGCAGTCCGTCAAAAACACAGTCCTTTCAAGCGTAGACAAGCACCGTGGAGAGCTTGTCGAGTTCCTGCGGAAGGTCATCTCGATCCCAAGCGTGACGGGGCAGGAGGGAGAGGTCCAAGCCTACATAGCCGACTACTTGAGGGATAGGCTTGGCTTAAGGGTTGACGTTTGGGAGCCGAGTCTCGAGGAGCTGAGCAAGCATCCCGGCTACGTACCCGTCGACCGTGGGTACGAGGGGAGGCCGAACGTAGTCGGTGTTTACAACGGGGCTGGAGGTGGAAGGTCCTTGCTGTTCAACGGCCATGTCGACGTCATCCCGGTGGGCGACGAGTCTTCGTGGAGACATCATCCATGGAGGTCGGAGGTGAAGCAGGGATGCATCTACGGCCGTGGTGCTTCAGACATGAAGAGCGGGCTGGCTGCATACACCTTCGCCCTGCTGTCGGTGGTCGAGGCTGGTTTGAAGCCCAGGGGAGACGTCATACTGGAGTACACCGTCGACGAAGAGCTGAGCGGGAACGGGACGCTGGCCGCCATACTGAGGGGGTACCGTGCCGATGCGGGGATTAGCGGCGAGACGAGCAGCATGAACATCCAGCCTGCATGCATAGGCCGTATCTGGTTCGAGATAGAGGTCCGTGGAACGCCTGTCGGAGTTCAGCGGAAGTGGGAGGGAGTCAACGCCATCCACAAGGGCTACAAGCTCGTCCAAGCCGTCGACGACTTTGAACAGATCAGGCTCTCTGAGGTAAGGCATCCACTCTACCCCGACATCAGGGAGGCGATACCCTGCTTGGTCGGAGTTTTCGAGGCTGGAAGCTATCCAAGCGCCTTCCCCGACAGATGCTTGCTGAAGGGCAGCCTAGCCACGGTGCCGAACGAGGACTCGGACCAAGTAAAGACGAGGCTTAAGGAGCACATACAGGCCGTTGCGTCGACAGACCCATGGCTTCGAAGCCATCCTCCCGTCCTCAGGTTCAAGGGCTACTTCGCCGAGCCCTCCGAGATACCCGTCGACTCGCCTATCGTCAAGAAGCTGTCGGAGTCGTACAGGGAGGTTATGCGTGAAGAGCCTGTGGTCAGCGGCCGGTTGGGGGCTGCCGACACACGCTTCCTCAACAAATACGGCCAGACTCCGACGGTCATCTTCGGGCCGGGGCTTACGGAGCAGATGCACGCCGTCAACGAATACGTGCCGGTTGAGAACGTCGTCAACGCAGCCAAGATAATGGCCCTGACCATTCTGGACTGGTGCGGCTACGTACAGTAAAGTTTATATGAGTTCCAGCCTTCAAGCCGCCGTTCATGACGCTAAAATCTGTAGTCGAGGTCGGATTGAGGGTTAACGGCTCATACTACAAGGTGGTTGTGGACGTCTACACGACGCTGGCGGAGCTGTTGAGGGAGAAGCTGGGGCTCAAGGGTACAAAGCTCGGCTGCAACAGAGGCGAGTGCGGAGCATGCACCGTAGTGATGAACGGTAAGCCCGTTTATTCTTGCATGGTGCTGGCCGCCGACGCAGACCGGGCGGATGTGTTGACTGTCGAGGGGTTGTCGGAGGACGGTGAACTCCACCCGTTGCAGAAGCTCTTCATCGAGCATGACGCCCTCCAGTGCGGCTACTGCACTCCCGGGTTCCTGATGAGCCTGACCGCTCTGCTGAGGTCTGGCAGGGAGGTCTCGATAGAGGAGATCAAGCAGTCTGTGTCGGGTGTCGTCTGCCGATGTGGAGCGCATCCAAACATCGTGAAAGCTGCAGCCGCTTATGCGGGGCTGAGGTGAGCCGGGATGGCGGTCGAGCCTAAGCTTCTGGTCAAGGGCTGGATTCCGCCTAGGCTGGACAGGTCTTTCACGGTCGTGGGCCAGAGGCTGAACAGGAGGGACGCAGTAGAGAAGGTTTCCGGCCGGGCGGTCTACGCCAACGACGTCTCGTTCCCCGGCATGCTTTACGCCAAGGTCTTGAGGTCTCCCTACCCCCACGCACGTGTGAAGAAGGTCGACACCTCGAAAGCCGAGACGCTTCCCGGGGTGAAGGCCGTCATCTCCAGGAACAACACCAAGGACTGGTACACGTACTGGTACAAAATACCTCAGCCGGCCTTCCCAGAGGTCGTCACGCACGTGGGCCACGAGGTAGCTGCTGTGGCTGCTGAAACCCCTGAAGCAGCCAACAGAGCCGTCGAGCTCATCGAAGTCGAGTACGAGCCTCTACCAGCTGTTTACGACGTTGAGGAGGCTCTCTCAGAAAACGCCCCCGTAGTGACCTATCTCGACGTGGTTGTGCCGGAGGGGCCTTTCTACGCAACCGACAAGCCGCCGGTGAGGAATGTCTGGGGCGGGGGGCCCGCCGTCCTCTCCCGTGGAGACTTGGAGAAAGGGTTTGAAGAGGCTGACGTGGTTCTTGAACGGGTTTACACGACTCCGTTCCAGCATCATGGAACCCTCCAGACGAGGACATGCGTCGCTTTGTGGAGGGATGGCAGGCTGACGCTGTACGACTCTTGCCAAGGGATTTGGCAGGCTAAGGAAGACCTATCGCTGTCGTTCAAGCTCAAGCCGGAGCAGGTTAGAGTGGTCGTCAAGTACATGGGCGGGGGCTTCGGCTCGAAGAGCGGTGCGCAGCGGTACGCCCACTACGCAGCCATGCTGTCGATGCTTACCAACAGGCCTGTAAGGCTTGAGCTGACGAGGACGGAGGAGTTTCTATCGCATCCTCGAAGGCCCGCTGCAAAGTTTTACCTCAAATCGGGCGTGAGGAGAGACGGCAGGATTACAGCCGTATGGGGCCGGGTTCTGGTCAACGCAGGCTCCGGAGGAGCCTACAAGCCGTTCAAGTACGATGCCATCCTGCACCCGTTCTACCTTTACGACTGTCCCAACGTCCATCTCGAGCAGTGGGGTGTTCTGACAAACCTGCAGTTCACAGGCCCGACTAGGTCTCCTCTCAACATAATCTCGTCAACAGCATTCGAGTCGCATGTCGACGAGCTGGCTGCAGCGATAGGCATGGACCCCTTGAGGCTGAGGTACCTCAACTACAACCCCTACGCCGACCCTGTCAAGAAGACACGTTTCTCGGCGAAGAACCTCGACAAAGCGATGCAGGCTGTGTGCGACGAGATAGGCTGGAGCGGAAGGCGTGTCCAGCAGGGAGGCCGGTTCAGAAGAGGTAGGGGGATGGCTGTGTACATGTTCCACGGCGTCGGCTTCCACCCTTACGAGGCTAACGCCGAGGTCGTGGTCAAGAGGAGTGGCCGGGCTGAGCTGAGGATTGGGATAGTTGACATAGGCACGGGGTCGGCTACGACGATGGCCATGGTTGCTGCTGAGGAGCTTGGAATCACGCCTGACATGGTGGATGTTTATTACGGGGACACGGAGGGCACGGCCTACGCACCCGGAAGCCACGCCTCCAGAGTTATCCCGGAGGTAGGGCCCGCAGTCTTGAAGGCGGCCGCTGAGGCCCGTGAACAGCTTTTCGCCGCACTGGCGGACAAGCTGAAGATAAGTCCGTCGGAGCTTAGGTCCGAGCGTGGATACATATACGTGAGGAACGGAGGCAAGCCTCTGATGTCGTTTAAAGAGGCGTGCGACCTCGCCGGCGTCGAGGTAGTTGGGCATGGCAGCCGCGCCCCCAACCCAGGCCCCTATCCACGGGGAGGGGAGACAGCGGCGGTGAACTTCGCCACCTTCGGGGCTACGGCGGCCGAGGTCGAGGTTGACACGTGGACGGGCAAGGTGAGGGTTGTCCGGTGCGCCACAGCCCACGAGTTCGGAAGGGTTCTCAACCCTAAGCTCGTCGAGTCTCAACACTACGGCGGAGTGTTGTTCGGCATAGGGTACGCCCTCTACGAGGAGGCTGTCGTTGACAGAAAAACAGGCATAATGCTCAACGCCGACCTGCTCAACTACAAGATCCCGACCATGCTCGAGATGCCCGAGGAAATAGTCTGCATAAACATAGAGGCTGAAGACCCTTACTTCGCCTACTCAGCCAAGGGCGGGGCTGAGGGCATAAACTCAGCTGTACCAGCCGCAGTAAGGAACGCCGTCTACGACGCCGTCGGCGTCTGGGTGAACGACTTCCCCATAACGCCGGAGAGGCTTCTCAGAGAGCTTTCCAAGGTGGGTCTAGCCGATGCTGTATGAGCTGCCTCCGTTCCAGTACGCCGAGCCTTCGTCGGTGGAGGAGGCTGTAAGCCTGCTTCACGCCTACCGCCCGTACGCAAAGCCTTTGGCCGGCGGGACGGAGCTTCTGAATACTTTGAAGGACCGTGTGTCTGGGCCTTCCATGCCTACTCCGAGGGTTTTGGTCAACGTGAAGAAGATCCCCGAGCTTCGTGGCGTCCGGCTGGGCTCTGAAGGCTGGCTGGTGGTGGGCGCTGCTTCGACTCTCGACGAGGTGGCTGAAAACAAGCTGGTCAAGGCTGTCTTCCCGGTGCTGGCCGAGGCATGCGGAGTCGTCGCCACGCAGCAGATAAGGTCTGTAGCGACGGTTGGCGGAAACCTGCTTCAGAGGCCTTGGTGCTGGTATTTCAGGCACCCTTTCTTCGACTGCTTCAAGAAGGGCGGTAAGCTCTGCTACGCCGTTGCGGGCGAACACCAGCATCATTTCTCCGTGATGAACCTAGGGGTCTGCATAGCCGGCCACCCCTCAGACCTGGCCCCCGCGGTCATGGCCCTCGACGGGGTCATAGAGCTGGCCTCGAGCGCGGGCCGGCGTAAAACCCCGGCCACAGAGCTTTACCTCGACGGTCGGAGCCAGAGCGACACTATCCTCGACTCTGCAGACCTCTTGGTGGGTGTTCATCTGCCGCCGCCACGCAGGCCCAACGGCATGGCTTTCGTCAAGCTCCGTATGAGGGGGACGTGGGACTTTTCGATGGCTAACGCAGCGGTCGTGCTGGAGTTCGAGGGCCCCGCCTGCGCTAGGGCTAGAGTCGCCATGGGTGGGCTTTCCACCTACCCGTTCAGGCTGAGAGGGCTTGAGAGCTGCTTGGAGGGGGAGAGGCTGGCTGATGAAGGGCTGCTGTACCGTCTGGCCAAGCAGGCGTTCCACGATGCGAAGACTCTGCCGCTGACCCGTGAGAAGAAGCAGATGGGGGTGGCTGTTTTGTTCGAGGCTCTCTGCAGAGCTGCAGGGCTTAATGTCCGCTGAGCTTAATACCTGCATGGCGTCGTTTCTTGACGCTGGCGCTTGACTGGCCCCGACTACCGGAAGGCGTTGGAGTTCCACGAAGCCACGAAGCACAGCTACGCAAGCATACGGACCGCTTTCCACAGGCTCGACTGGGCCAACAAGCCGCATCCCTTCAAGACCTACGAAGACCTGCCGTCCACGCGTCTGCCGCGTGAAATACCCAAGCCGATGTCAAGAACTTTGAAGAACCTCGCCGCCGCTGGAGGAAACCGCCTCAGCCTCGAGTCCCTAGCCTCGCTGCTATACTTCACGGCGGGAATAACCCGTGAGGTGAGATACCCCGACGGCGTCCACTACTTCAGGGCCGCACCTGCGACCGGAGCCCTCTACCCGACGGAGGTGTACGTCGTGGCCGGGGATGTTGACGGGCTTGCGGACGGCGTGTACCACTTCAGCCCCAGCAGGTACGCCCTAACATGCCTGAGGTCAGGAGACTACCGCGGGTTCCTAGCTAGGCACTCCCTCGCCGAGGCTGGGTCCAGCCAAGCATCCATCGTCTTCACGTCGATAGGATGGCGCAACGCTTGGAAGTATCGGGAGAGGTCCTACAGGCACTGGTTCTGGGACTCGGGCGTGATGTTGGCCAACCTTCTGGCTGTCTGCAGCTCGTTCGGGGTCGAGTCCGTCGTGGCCGCCGGGTTCGTGGACGAGGCGGTAAACAGGCTTGTGGCTGTCGATGGGTTGAAGGAGGCGGCTGTGGTCGTGGCTCCGTTGGGGCGGTCGGTTAAACCAGCGGCCGAGCATGCCGTCGTTGAGCCGATGAGTCCTAAGGTTAGGCCCTTGTCTGCGAGGGAGAGGTCGTACAAGCTTGTGGAGGAGATGCATCTGGCTTCATGCATACATTCAGTCGAGGAGCTTGAGGCTTGGAGGGCTAGGGCTATGCAGAAGAGGGAGCTGAGACACGAGGATGGTGGGGGCTTCGAGTTGAAGCCTGCGGACGAGGCTGGCCCCCCGCTGTGGGAGACCATACTTAGACGCGGCTCGACGAGGAGGTTCAGCAGGCAGCCGATAACGCTGCATCAGCTCTCCACAATCCTCGAAACAGCGTCGCAGAGCTTGAAGACGGACTTCAACGGGCCCCACATAGATATCTACATCATAGCACACTCGGTCGAAGGCCTGCCTCCAGGCGCCTACTTCCACGACGGGAAAAACCTCAAGACGCTCAAGCGGGGTGAGTTTCGGAGGGTCAGCGGCTACCTCTGCCTGGAGCAGGACCTGGGCAGCGACGCCGCCGCCGTGTTTTTCTTCATGGCTCCGTTGACTGATGTTCTCGAGAAGATGGGCAACCGAGGATACAGGGTTGCGCAGCTGGAGGGAGGTATTAGGGCTGGGCTGGCCTACCTGGCCGCCTACATGGCTGGGGTTGGAGCGACGGGGCTTACTTTCTACGACGACGAGGTAAGGGAGTTCTTCTCCCCCCACGCAGGAGACAAGGAGAACATGCTGGTCGTGGCCGTCGGGCATCCAGCCTACCGTGCAAAGCCCGGACGCATGATTCTAGGGGTTGAGGATGTTTAGGACAAGAGCGAGGCCGCTCTTCTAGCTATGGCCGCAGCCATCTCAGACGTCTTAGCTGTTCCACCCATGTCAACGGTCACATTCTTCTTCTCAGCAATCACCTCCTCCGTAGCGCTCTCGACAGCCTCACCGTATTTATGCAGGCCTAGGTACTTGAGCATCCAAGCGCCTGAGAGTATGGTGGCCGTGGGGTTCACCCTGTCCATCCCCTTGTACTTGGGGGCGCTGCCGTGAGCAGGCTCGAACATGGCGTACCTGTCGCCTATGTTTGCGGCGTAAACCATCCCTATGTTGCCGACAAGCCCAGCCGCCAGCTCCGACAGCACGTCCATGAACAGGTTGGTGCTCAGGATGACGTTCTGGTTGAACCTGTTAGGGTTCTTGACAAGCTGCTGAGACATGTTGTCGATGTAGTACTCCTCGTACTCGATCCCCGGAAACTCCTTCGCAACGTTCTCGACAGCCTCCCAGAAAACCCCGTCCGACACCTTCAGGATGTTCCTCTTGGTTACTGCGATCACCTTGTTCCATCCCTTTTCACGGGCCAGCCTGAAAGCCCACCTAGCCACCCGCTCGCTCGACCTCCTCGTGATCTTCCGTAGAGCGACCGAGACATCGTCGGTGAGCCTGTACTCGATCCCTGAGTAAAGACCCTCCGTAGCTTCCCTCACGCAGACAAAGTCGAACGGGCCGAATATCTGAGACAGCGGGCTCTCAGCCCCCTTGAAGGTCTTGATAGGCCTCACGTTGGCGTAGAGGTCCATTTCCTGACGGATTGACACCGCCACGCTTCGGGGGGCCTTCGGGTCGGGCGGGGTCGTGGTCGGCGACTTAAAACAGGCGTCGCTCGACTTGATGGCCTCCCATGTCTCGGGAGGGATCATGCTGTTTCCTCCATGCCTGCTCCACCATTCCGACCCAGCCTCGCACTCAACCAACTCGACGGGTGGAGAGATGGCTGCGAAAACAGTCTTCAAAGCCTCAGCCAGCTCAGGCCCCGTCCCATCACCCCTTATCAAGACCACTCTAGGCATCCATCACCACGGTCGAGAATCGAAAAATCACTTAATTAGTTTTACAACCCGGGACCCCTTCAGCATCAGCAGGGCTTCTTCAGGCTTGATGGGTAGAGATTTTACACGCTTGCCCAGAGCCCGGGAGACGGCGTTGGCTATCGCAGAGCCGACGGGGTTGGTCGCCAGCTCCCCTATGCTTTTGGCTCCGTAGGGCCCGTAGGAGTCGTATGACTCGGCAAAGTAAACTTTCACCTCGTTGACGTCGGCCGCCGTCGGCAGGCAGTAGTCCATGAAGTTGGGGTTGACGTACCGGCCTTCGCTGACCACCACCTCCTCGGTGAGAGCGTATCCAACACCTGTCGCAATACCCCCGTGGGCCTGCCCCTCAGCCTCGGCTGGGTTTACAACCACGCCTATGTCGTAGGCTCCGTACACTTTCTCGACCCTGACCCGTCCGGTCTCGACGTCCACCGACACCTCTGCGAAGACAACCGCCCAGCTGGGTGGTGCGGCGCTAGGCCTCAACCCGCTAACCACTATCGGCAAGTAGCCTCTGCGTGTTTTGAACCTCATGGCTAGGTCCGAAAAACCAACAGATCTGTCGGGGTCTTCTCTATGGATTATCCGGCCTTTCCGAATTTCAAGGTCTTCTGGAGCGCATTCAAGCATTCCAGCGGCCTCTGAGACAATCAGCTTCTTCAGCTTCTCAGCCGCGTCCAGCACAGCCAGCCCGCCCACGTAGGTTCCACGGCTTGCATGAGTCCCCATGTCGAACGGCGTCGTCTGAGTGGTTCCTGCTTCCACGTAGATCGAGTCAAAGTCGACGTCTAGGGCTTCGGCGCAAATCGTTGCAAGCGTCTCGTGCTCTCCCGGCCCCATCTCAACCATGGCGGTCGTCAAAGATATCGTCCCATCCTCGTTGAGCTTCAACAAAACACCCGCACCCTCCTGCCTGTCCTGCTTGTCGGACATCTGTCCACCCGTGCCAGAAGTATGATGGCCCACGGCAACGCCCATAGCTCTCACAACGCCGCCCTCCACAAACCTGCCCGTCCTCCATCCTAGAGATGCAGCAGCTTGACGAGCCGCACCCTCTACGTTCATCGACTTGATGACCGTCGTGACAGTCGGCCCCTGACCATAGTAGATGTCACCTGCACGCGGAAGGTTCTTGAGCCGGAACTCAAGCGGGTCTACCCCTAGATCGTCGGCTATTTCGTCGACCAGAGACTCTAGAGCGAAGTTCTGCTGAGGGTTCCCGAACCCACGCATGGCCCCGCATACAGGAAGGTTTGTGTAAACACCGTATCCTTCGTACCGCCTGTAGGTTGCTGCGTAGCTTGAGATGAACCAGCCTCCGACGCATGTCACTGCTTCCAACATGTGGTCTGCGTAGGCGCCGCTCTGGAGCACAGCGCTCAACTCCATCACCTCTATCCTAGCGTCCCGCCCAACGCCTATCTTGACATCCATCGACGCAGCCCTCCTCGCCGTAGTGTAGAAATCCTCCTGCCGTGAGGCAACGTACTTGACCGTCCTTCGTGTCAAAAGAGCTAGGTAGGCTATCACGGGCTCGTGAATGGCCATGTTGTACTTTGCTCCGAACCCTCCGCCCAGCGGAACAGCGTTGACTATCACGCGGTTAGCCGGCATCTTGAGGGCCTGAGAAAGCCAGTACCGAGTGCCGTGGATGGACTGAGTCGTGCAGAAGACCTCAAGGGAGCCGTCGGGCCGAGCTGAGCAGATGATAGCGCGGGGCTCTATGGCCGCGTTGTACATTATCTGGGTTTTGAAGCTGTCTTCGTAGATCTTGGAGGTCCTGCCGTAGGCCTCGTTCTTCCTCCCCACCTCCATCACGTCGCTGTATCCTATGTTCGAGGTCATCTTCTTCACAGCGTCTCCGACCTCAATCTCATCATGTACTAGGGGGGCGTCCTTCTTCATCGCATCCGCAGCAGAGTCGACGTAGTCAAGGACCTCGTAATCGACTTCCACCCGGTCTAGGGCGTCGAACGCTTTTTCAGGCGAGTCGGCTGCAACGGCGGCGACTATGTCGCCCGCAAACCTCTGTCTAGGTTCTATGATTCTCCGGTCTCTTATCACCTTCCACGGTACGGGGGAAAAAGTCCTGCCGAACCTGTGCTGCGGTACGTTGAAAGGAGTTAGAACAGCCGCCACCCCGGGTAGGGCTTGAGCCCTGCTGACGTCGATCTTTTTGACTACGCAGTTGGGGTAAGGTGAATGCAGCAGAGCGGCGTGAAGGGCCTTGGATGGTTGGATGTCTGCGACGTATTTTATGCGTCCGGAGACTCTCTGCAGCGTATCTCTCCGCAGCCTAGTGCTGCCGACGTGCTGGAGGAGCTGCGGACTCGTCATAAAACACTCATCTTCCGTCGAAGAGTTTCTTGACGTTTTCGGGTTTTATCGGCAGGGTGTCGACGTCTACTCCGAGGGCGTCTTTAACGGCGTTCGCTACAGCTGCGGGGACAGGTATGAGCGCCAGCTCGGCCAAGCCCTTTGCGCCGAAAGGCCCGTACTCGGCGAGGTCTTCGTAGAATACTGGCTGATGGATGTAGGGTGTTTCCGCGGAGGACGGCACCAAGTAGTCCATCAGGCTTGCCGTAGATACTCTGCCGTCGTCCACGACGAATTCCTCTAGCAGGGCGTAGCCAAGACCCTGAGCCACCGCACCGTGTATCTGCCCAAGGGCGATTGCTGGGTTTATTATCCTGCCGCAAGCCGCTCCTGGCAGTATCCTGTAGACTTCAACCTTTCCTGTTTCTGTGTCAACACGGACCTCAGCCCAGACTGCTGAGTACGAGTAGATTGTGTAGGCGTGGCCTTGGCCTGTTTCGTTGTCGAAACTGCCTTTGGGTAGGAAGAAATAACCGCTTGCGGTGAGGTCTACTCCGGAGGCGTAGCATTTTGACACCGTCTCGAGCCAGCTCGTTGAACGGGTTGGCGTATCCCTGACGAATATCCTGCCTCGTGTAATCTCGATGTCTCGGGGATTCGCCTCCAGCATGGATGCGGCTTTGTCGAGGATGCGTTGCCTGATTCTTCCAGCGGCTATCAGGGCGGCTGAACCTCCCAGCGTAAGCCCCCTCGAGCCGTGCGTCGCACCCGTGTCAGGTGCAAGGCTTGTTCCACCCTCCACACGCACCCATTCGTAGGGTATTCCGAGAACCTCTGATACTATCTGCCTCAACCCCGTGTGTGTTCCCTGCCCGAATTCGACAACCCCTGTCTGAACGACGACGCTACCGTCCCTCAGGACAGTAATGGTCGCCGAACCCCAGTCGGGAACGCCTCTGCTAGTGCTTATACCGTGCCAGGCGCACGCAAACCCGCAGCCGTAAGCATAGCGGCCTGAACGTTTACCCTTGCTGTAGCGATAACCTTCGACGTTCTTCATCTTCTCGACGAGAGGAGCTATGCCGGTGTCCTCGGGCATGCGTTGGGAAGAAGCAGACAAATCTCCCGGCCTCAGCAGGTTCCTGAGCCTGAACTCGACAGGGTCTAGGCCAAGCCTGTGAGCCAGCTCGTCCATCTGCCGCTCAGCCGCAAACTCGGCCTGAGGGTTGCCGAAACCCCTGAAACTCCCTTGATAAACCTTGTTGGTGTAGACAAGCCTGCCAACTATATTTACGTGGGGAACTCTGTAAGGGCCCGAAGCATGGACGACAGCCCTCCAAAGTGTGTAAGGGCCTCTGTTGGCGTAGGCTCCGCTGTCAAAAAACACCTCTGCCTCAACAAACTTGAGCAAGCCGTCGGCTGACGCGCCGCTCCTGTA
>JAVYLK010000014.1:0-32109 GCA_038740895.1 Candidatus Caldarchaeum sp. | reverse complement strand
GAGTCAACGTCGCTGTGCCCACCACCGGAACGGGTGCTGCTCTCGGGTTCTACTACCTTAAGATAAGGCTGTCTTCGCAGAGCTTCACCAGAGACTACGCGGTGCGTGTCATAGTTTCCGATTTCAGCGTCCTCGGCCTGCCCGCCATCATGACCCTGAACAGGGCTGCGTGCATCAGAAACGTCCCCGTCACGGTGACGACTCTAAACGCATACACGGGGCACATAGCGGTCGCGCCTGCAAATCTTCCGCCGGTTCTCAATTTCTGGGCCGACCCTAACCCGATACATCCCCCCGCGCAAACCGTGGCCCGGCTGCATGTAGAACGTATCTGGACAGCCCCGGGCGTCTTTGCAACGAATACTTTGACGCTCATCTTTAGCGACGGGCTTGGCGTGGACAGGACAGGTACTTTGGTGGTTGTTCACAGGGGTGCGACTGCGTTAGCTACACCTTGCTGAGCCTGTGGATAACTTTTTAAAGGGTTCTTTCGAGTTGGTTGACGTGCGGAGGGCCGGTGTCAGCTACATCGTTGGAGTCCTGTTGGTTTTGGCCATTACCATGGGTGCTGTAGTTGTTTTTTCGAGCATCGTCGGCTTCCAGGCTCAGACTGCGTTGGGGCTTCATGCGCTGGACGTCCGCAGGACGGGGGAGAGCGTCGTCGTCTTCCTAGCCCACCGGAACACCGGCGACCTCGTAGTCTACAACAACGGCATAATCCCCGTCTGCATAGCAGGCATGTCCATAGTCGAGCTGGGTACGAGCTTGAATTTCTCGCCGTGCATAGACGTTCTTCCCAACGACTACGCCGTCATAGATGTTTTCGCAACGCCTTGGCCGGCCGGTGATTACACGATTATTCTCCGAACCGGCAGCAACAAGCTCATGACGTTCAGGGTCTTCGTTAGATGATGCGCGGTGTAAAACAGGGGTATTGCTGGCTGTGAGGTTCTGTGTAAAGCTTTTAAGATTTTTGGATTTCCGGGTTTCCTGATGCCTCGTTATCCGTCTTCCTCGACTCAGTTGATGGCTGAGGTTATGTTGATTGCTGTAACGGTCTTGGCTGCGGTTGTCGTTGCAGGTGCTTTCATGAACGTGAGCGAAGTCGCAGCTAGGAGAACCGTAGCGGTTGTCGACCAGGTGAGGCTGGTGGCTTCTCCGGCGGGCGGCGGAACATGGGCTATAGCGGTTAAGAACCTGGGAACCGTGTCCATTACTGAGATAAAGGTTGACTGGCCGGCTGGAAGCACGTGCGCCACCTCTATAAGCTTTAGGCCTGTGCCGCTGAGCCCGGGAGGGACGGCGGCTGGCTCTGGAAGCGTGGCTGGAGGATGCGTTCAAGGCATAACGTATGGAGTTGTGTTGAAGGTCTTTTTCGAAGACGGTTCTGAGCAGGTGTTGATTGTCAGGGCGGCTGCCTCGACGGCCTAAAGGGCTTGAGAACCATTTTCAGGGTAGTACTTGTGTGAGTTTCTTCGGCTGCAGCCGATTCAAATATATAAACAGGCATGTCGTGCCGATTCCGTGGTAAACCGTAGAAAGGCTGGTTTAAGCCCGTTGGTCGCCGTCATCCTGCTGATAGCCATAACCGTGGCAGCTGCCGTCGTCGTCGCAGGCGTTTTCTTCAACCTCAGCAGCATAGCTGGGAGGAGGCCGACAGCCATAATCGACCAGGTCAAGCTAGTCGCGACACCCGCTGGAGCAGGAACGTGGGCCGTGGTCGTCAAAAACACCGGCGACGTACCCATCACAGGTATAACTGCAAACTTCCCGGCTGGGACATGCAACCCTAGCCTGTCATTCAGCCCAGCCACAGTAAACCCCGGAGGGACAGCAGCAGCGTCGGGTAGCGTAGGAGCAGGAGGAGGATGCACTCTTGGAAACACGTACTCGTTAGTCCTGACCGTGACTTTTCAAGACGGCTCTCAACAGGTTTTGTTGACGCAGGCGACGGCGTCAATCGCCTAAAGACCCGCTCAACCCTTTTTTCTACTACTTCCCCACGCAGAGACGAATGGTTTAAAAGAAGGTACACAAAGTTTTGTATGTGAGTCGGCGCCGTAGCTCGGCGGGCCTGAGCCCCCTCGTAGCCGTCATACTCCTCATAGCCATCACCGTCGCCGCGGCGGTCGTCGTCGCAGGCGTCTTCTTCAACCTAAGCAGCATCGCAGGAAGAAGACCCACGGCCATAATAGACCAGGTGAAGCTGGTCGTCAACACAGCCGGCGACGGAACATGGGCCTTCGTCATCAAGAACATCGGCGACGTCCCGATTGCAAAAATGGCGGCCGACTTTCCGACGGGATGCAGCCCAGGCAGCCCAACATATTCCGGGCCCGTCAACCCGGGCCAAACGTTCGCCGCATACGAGACAGTGTCGGGAAGCTGTCAAATCGGCCAAACCTACACCCTAGTGCTGCGGGTAATCTTCGACGACGGCTCCGAACAAATCCTGCTGACGCAGACGACCGGCTCGATAGCCTGACAAGACCCCTCACACCGCTGGGGTCAACGCGACTAGCGGCGAGGCTATGAAGTACGCTATGATACACGCGAGCACGCCGGCCCCAGCCCTCCACGTAGCTGCGATTGTCTGGTCTTCGACTTTGCCTACGGCGATACCGAGAACATAGCTCACCATCATCGCCAGAGGCAGCACCGGCTCAAGCGTCGGTATCACGATAAACTTCAGTATCTCCGCGCTGAGCTCAGGCGGCAGGGTCGTGAAAGGCAGAACCACTATGGCTGAGACTGCGATGATTGCGGCGCCGCTTCCTATCGCGAGTCCTGTGTAGAGCTTCATCCTCGCACGAGCACCCGTGAAGCTGAGATGAACCGCAAGAGCCAACCTCGCCAACAGGCTGAGCGCCTCAGCTCCAAGCCCTCCGAGCCTAGCAACCCTCACCGTCTCCATCGCCAAGGCCATAAACCTGTTCAACGGGCTGTAGCTCAGCCCACGGGCTACAGACAACGCGTACCTGCTGAACCTCGGGTCGGCGACGGCCTCCAAGCTTCTGCCGATGGGGTAGCCCGCCCTCAGACGGGCAGCAACGCTGTCCAGCAGCAGGAAAGCCCCCTCACCCTCAGCAACAGCCCTACGCACGTACTTGAAATGGACGAACAACCCCCAGACGAGTGAAACCACCCCAACCACCAGCCCCAACAAAACCGTCGACACGTTCAGGAAGCCGATGGCCAGGACAGCTCCAAGCCCCAAAGCCAACACCGTCGAGTTCACCACAACAGGCCTTGGCAGGTCCACCAAGTGGAGAGGCTCAGCCGCCGACGACACCACGTAGAAGACAGCGGCAGCAGCCACGGCGATGACCACTGTGTACACAAGCGGAAAGCCTCCCAGAAGGCTTCCCACGATGTAGATGAGCGGAATCAAGAGAATCACAGCTACGACCGCCTCCCCCAGAGTCTCGACGCTGTCGATGTATCTCCTCCACCTATCCGACTCCCGTGAAATAGCCTGCTCGATGAGTTTCTCAAGCTTCTCAACGACGCCGAACCCGCTCTCCAAGTCTTGGCCGAGCGAGCCGACCAGCAACGTGAACTCGCGGCTTGGATGAACGTATCTCCGCATGCTTTCTGACAGGGTCCTCGACTCCGAGTCCCTCACAAGGTATGAGGCGACGCTTGACAGATGCTTCATGTACTCCTTCTTCGTAGCAGCCTCCCTGAAAGCCTGCAGAACAGTCCTACCGCTCTTTACGAGAACGTACAGAAACGTCAGGAAAAGCGTCTGCTCCCTCTCAGCGGCGGCGCTCCGCTCCGACTCGACGAAACGCCTGTAAAAAACCACAACAACCAGCAGAAGCGCAGCCACAGAAAGATAGGGCCAGTAGGAGACCATGAACCCAACCAGGCCAGCAGCCATACCTTCAGCCATACCGAACCACCTCAACCTCGATCCCGAAGGTTTCAGCCGTCTTGACCGCCGCTTCAGCCACCTCAACAGAAGCCATTATCCACCTCACCTTCCCCAAAGCACCCGGTATCTGGGTCTTTTCGACGTCAAGCCGCTTGACTGCGAACCTCAGCAGGGTTTCGGCGTCTACGTAGTACCGAACGTCGTAGACCCTTGTTTCGTTCAAGCTGATTGCTAGCAGGTCCACTTGATGGGTAGTGCCGCTGATTCCACGCAGCTCCACCTTCTCCGAGACACGGTAGCCTGCCTCTAGAAGCTTCTTGACCAACACCCTTAAAGGATTCCTTGCCTCCAAGAACAGAAGCCCGCCTTCCGTGATCATGTACTTACGATAGTCCTCGAAAACAAGGTCTACAACGTTCCGCACGTCGCCGCACGAGAGACATTCAGCCCTCAACTCAGGCTTGTCGAAAATAGCGCCGCATCTGTTGCAGGCAAACCTGGCCCTGCTTTCCGTAAGCTCGTTTAGGTTCAGGAGGTCGCCGCATTTAGGACAGTTTTTGGTTTCCGATAGAATATGCTCGGACAGGTTGGCGCCGCAGGAATGCAGGAAAACAACCACCTTCTCGACATCCTCCCCACCGCATTCAGGGCATGTCAAATGCGGCTGGAAGATTGTCTTACTACACTTAACACACTTGGCGAGCTTTCTCTCAAAATCGCTCTTAACCAAACCCCGCCTCTCGAGCTTGTCCAAAGTCTCGAAAAGCCTCCCAAGGCTCATTACCGAGGGAGGGTCGTGGAGCACCATGACCTCCCCCGTCCTGATGTCGATGTCCACTATCCTCACAAAATTCTTCGGATTCTCCACGATAGACTGGAGCCACGAGAGAACAAGATACTCCTCTCCTGTGAAGTCAGCTAACGACAAGCTTCAAACCTTTTCGCATCTCTTCAACTCTCACCGATATCTCCGAGGCCGGTATCGATTCTCCAGACATCACAAGATCCTCGAGGATTTTCACGTTGGTTTCGTACTGCCGTTTAAGGGCCGGGCTTCGGACGAGATGGAACGAGTTGACCATGAGCTGTCTGCTGTTTTCGGGGAAGAAACGCCCCGTCTCCCCGTCGTACCAGCTAATGAGGTGTTCTTTGCCAGGCTTCTCAACCTCCCAAACCTCAACAACTTTACGTCCTTTGGGCGTCGCCTTAATCAGGGCGACGACGTTGAGGAAGCCTAGCTCCTCCCTCATCACACCCATAGAAGCCCCCGTAAACCTCTGGTAAACGTCTTCGATGCTCTCGGCATGAAGAGTCGAAGCCATGCCGTGGCCCGTTGCCGCCGCAGAGAACATGACCCTAGCCTCCTGCCCCCTTACCTCGCCGACGACGGTGTAGTCGGGCCTGTGTCGTAGGCTGAGCCTCAGTATCTCCGCCAAGCTGTAGGCTGTTTCGCCCAGCGTGCGCCTCGTGACGAACCGGTGCCAGTTCTTGTGCCATGTAAGGTTTATCTCGGGATGGTAGTCTTCAAGGGTTAGGATCTTTGCGTTCGACGGCAGGAGCTGGAGGAGCGCCGCCAAGAGCGTTGTCTTTCCGCTGCCGGTGGGCCCCGCTATGACCACAAACTTCTTGTTCTCCAGAAAAGTCCACAGATAGGCCGCTGTTATGGTGTTGAGAGTTCCTTTTCTCACGAGGTCGATGATGGTGTAGGGGTTGCGGGGGAACTTCCTTATGGTGATGGTGCTTGTCCCGGGCGTGAGCTCGCCGGCGTAAGTCAAGGCGATCCTGTCGCCGTCGCTCGTCATTATCTCAGCCGCAGGCCTGGCTATGTTCAGCTCCGCTCCGTTCCGCTCAGCAAGCAGAAGAGCCTGCTTGTCCAGCTCCTTGTCGGAGAGCTCGATGTTCGTCTCTATCCAACCCAAGTCAGGATGTCTTCTGTGGATGACGTACACAGGCCCAGGCTTCGTCGCTGTGATGTCCTCAAGACCTTCATCCCGTAGCAGAGGCTCGAGCTTCCACCCGCCCTTCAGGTTCTTGAAGACATAGTACTTAACACTTTCCAGCCTGTCCTCGGGGATCCTGAACCTCTCAAGAATCTTGAAAGGGTCCTCTCCCTTGATGACATAAGCCTGTTCAACCTTTTGAAGAATAATCTTCTCCTCCTCGGTCAAAGAGGGCTCTTCAACGATGTACTTATGCCGTCCGTTCAAGGACAGGACCTTGACGTTTATCAGGTTGTCAACCATGTACTCCTCCAGCACGACCGGCTTCGGCTTCTCCTCCTCAACCTGCTCGAGCACAACCCCCTCCGCCATCCTCCTCCTACGAAGGACGAGGAAAACAGCTAAAACCACCGCTCCGACGGCGGCGGCTGTCAACAACATGTTTAACAAGCTGGCCGTGACGAACCTTACAATCGACCCAACTACACCTGTGAGTATGTCGAGCCAGTCCATCAACAAAAACGCCTTAAATCGGCATTTATATTTGTGTTTGTCGAGCCGGAGCCCTAGAAGTATCTCGGTATAACTAGGACTAAGGCTTTAGCAGCACCTTGAGAGCGTCTCTCGAGGCTGCGTGGCTGAAGGCGGCCTCGTACTCGTCTAGGCTGTAGACAGCGTCCACCATGTTCTCTGGTTTTACCAGCTTCTTTGAGAGAGCTTGTAGTGCGGGCTTGAACGGGCCGCATCTCGACCCTATCAGGTTAACCTCGTTGACCACTAGCGGTGATAGGTTGATGCTGGCTGCGTCGGCTACAGTCGACTTGAGTATTATCACGCCTCGTGGTTTAACCAGCTTAGCAGCCGTCAACAAACCCGACGTGCTCCCCGAGGCCTCGACAACCAAATCGAAGCCGTGAAGCTCTTCAACCTCGTCAACGTGGACGCATCTGAACCCGAGGCCCTTCAAACGATTCATCTTGCGTTGGTGCTTGCCGACTATAATTAGCTCGGGGGTAAGAGTTGAGATGACCTGAGCTATGAGGGATCCCAGCCTGCCGTCCCCGACCACGGCCACACGCCAGCTTGGGTCGACATGCGTCTGCTCAAGAACCTCGTACGCCGCTGCAACAGGCTCGGTGAAGACGGCTGCCACGTCGGGCACCTCGTCCGGAACAACATGCAGGTTTCTCTCAGGCAGCGTCAGGTACTCGGCGAACGCCCCGTCTCTCTCCTTTATTCCTAGGACCGTCCTGCGCGGGCAGTGTCTCTCGAGCCCTTTACTGCAAAAACCGCATTTACCGCATCCGACGTTAATCTCTCCGACAACACGCTTTCCAACAAGCTCGGGGTCTCTGCTCTTCTCCACAACTCCAACAAACTCGTGGCCTGGCACTCCCCTAAAACCAGCGTATCCCTTCAAGATCTCGAGGTCCGTCCCGCAGATTCCAGCGAGAACAACCTGCACAAGAGCCTCATCCTCAGCCCTAGGCCTGTGGTCCTTGACCAAGCTCAGCCTCGCTCCATCGAAATAGAGAGCCTTCATATCACGTCTGGGAAGACGACCCCGTAGCCATTAAGCCTTAGGAATATCGAAAGCCCCGCAAGACTGGCTAGAACAGCTAGGACAAAGTAGTCCATGCCCTTCATCTTTATCGTGAGATAGTAAGACCTTTTTGCCATCGGTACGAAGCCCCTCGACTCTATCGCCATCGGGAGGTCGCCGAACCTTCTCATCGTAGTGATGAACAGGGGGACGATGATGGCCGCCGAGTTTCGAAGGCGGGAGAAGATGCTGCCCCCCGCCACGTTGACGCCTCTAGCCTGCTGAGCAGCCAGGATTGTTAAGCCGTCTCCCACCATCGTAGGGATAAACCTGAAAACGGCCGAGAAGCCGAAGGCTATGGGGTAGGGCATTCCAAGCCTAGTCATCGCCAGCTCGATTTCCTCTATGCGGGTTGTTGCTAGCAGCAGAAGACCCGACAACACCATGGCAACAAGTCTGAAAGCCACTGCGAGGCCGTACATTACCGACTCTAACGTGAACGAGATCCCGAAGACCGTGGTTAGGTATGTGTCTCCACCTCGTCGGAACAGAGGCCACAGAACCATGCTCATCAACGCAAGCGAAGCCAGCCCGAACCAAAACAGCTTGAGCTGCCTGAAGGTCCTCGAGACTAGCACGAGTGAGAAGACGGAGGCGAGAACCAAGCCTGTGTAGAGTGGGTGGTTGAAGACTGAAGACCACACAAAAACGCACACAACCAAAAAGACCTTCGTCCTAGGGTCGAGCCTGTGCAGAAACGTGTTTTTCTCAACGTACAGAATATACTGCGGCAAAGCCCATCACCCCGTCTGGAACTCTACGTTCTGCAGAAACTCATCGACAGTCAGGTAAGTGTGGCCGGCCAGCTGTCTCGAAAGCTTCACCACGGTCGGCACCTCTATGTCATACCTTTCGAGAAACTCGTGGTCTGAAAAAACCTGACGTGTAGGCCCGTCGAGGATGATTTTCCCGTCAGCCATCAAAACAACCCTGTCGCAGTACCTGGCAACCACCCACATGTCGTGAGTGATGGTGATGATGGTCGTGCCTTGCTTGTTTAGCTCGACGACGGTGTTCATCAAGGCGGTTGTCTCACCGGGAGACAGGCCGGTGGTAGGCTCGTCAAGAATAATTACCTTTGGGTTCAACACAAGTATCGAGGCCACGGCTATTCTTTGTCTGTCAGCTTTGTTCAAGAAGAAGGGGTCTTCTTCGAGGAGGTTCGATATGCCAAGCGTCTCGGACACTTGCTTGACTCTCGCGTCAATTTCATCCGGCGGGAGGCCGGCAGCCTTCAGCCCGTAAGAAACCTCCTCCCTCACGGTGTTCGAGAAGATCTGGTAGTCGGGGTTCTGGAATATGTAGCCTATCTCCTTTCCACGGATCATAACGCCGTAGCGTGTCATGTCCCGGCCGAAAACAACCACCTTCCCACGGGCTGGCTTCAGAATTCCGGCAATCAGCTGAGCAAGGGTCGTCTTACCGCTTCCGTTCTGACCGATCAAGCCCATAATCTCCCCCTTCCGCACAACCAGGCCCAGACCCTTAATTATCCAATCGTCTTTCTGGTACGAGAACCATATGTCCTCAAGCATGATCGCCGGTTCTCCAGAGTTCAGCTTTGGAGAAGGTGGCGGGTTGGCTCTCGCAACCTTAGGCATCCTGCTAAGAGCGTCATCCAAGGACAGAGGATAGGGTTTCTCGGATGGGGTTATGTGGCTGAACACTTCGACGGTGTCCGGCGGGTGCAGGCCTAGATTCTTAAGCAGGTCCACCTCGCTCATCACTTCCTCTACATCCCCCGTCTTGATTATGCGCCCGTCCTTCATCACGACGACTGTGTCGGCGAAAGCTGCAACTTTCTCGAGATGATGGTCGACTAGTACCAGCGATTTGATGACTTCCCGCTCCATCAAGCCCTTAGCAACCTCGTAGATCTCTCTCTTGCCCGCTGGGTCTAGGTCGCTTGTGGCTTCGTCGAGAACCAGGAGAGTTGGCTGTAGGGAGAGCAGGGACGCAATTGCGAGCCTCTGCTTCTGGCCTCCGCTCAGAGCAAAGCTGTACCTCTTCTCCAACCCCTCAAGCCCAGCGGCTTTCAGCGACTTTTTGCAACGCTCCTCTATCTCCTCACGTTGAAGCATTAAATTCTCCGGACCGAACGCCACCTCGAGCTCAACGGTTGTCCTGAAGAGCTGGGACTCGTAGTCTTGGAAGACCATGGCTATTTTCTTGCTTATCTCCCCTACCTTCATCCCCTTCGTTGAGACTCCGTCAACCAGCACGTCTCCCTTGAAGTCGTCGTACGCTCCCATGTTGGGAATTATTCCAGCCATCGCTTTGCAGAGCGTCGTCTTCCCAGCTCCCGTTGGGCCGATGACGGCCACCACGCCCTCCCCGACCTCTAGGTCAACCCCTTTCAAAGCATAGTCCCTAGCCCCCCTGTACTTTACCCAAACGTTTTTGACCTCTACTCGAGTCATAAAAAATATTGGTTTGGTTTAGTCCTTCGCCAGCAGCGCCATCCCAGCAGCAAATATGATTATGAAGACCCCGCCGACAGCCAGCAGCGACGCTCCGGCGAACCCGACTGCGGGCCCGAAGAACAGGGCCTGTCCGAGGCCCAGCCCGACCAGTATAGTTATCCAGAGGCCGACTACACCGCTGAAGAAGACCAACGCGGCTCCAAGCCTGTGGTAGCTCTTGACCTCCGTGGGTGTGTACTGGTATCCCTTCATCACGTCCGTCCAGAGCCAGCCTGCTTTTTTGGCCCGTGGGTAGACTAGGACCATCAGTATCGGTGCGATGATCGCGGCTGAGACAAGTTCGTTGAAGAATATGATGAAGGCGAGAGGCGTGAAGGGGACGAAGCCTACTAGCTCTGTCCAGTAGGGGATGATCAGGGCGACGACGCCTGCGTGCGTCAGTACTACAAACTCGTACTTAGCGAGGCTGGAAACTGTCCTGCAGTGGGGCTCTTCTTTGAAAAGCCTGTGCCACATCTTGTAAGGAACAAGGCCTAGGAAGAAGTTTCCGATGAACCCGCCGATGCTTCCGATAGTCAAGGCGCCGCCTAGGATGTCGAACCCGATTAGGTTCCCCACAGCCGACCCCCACGCAGCAGCCGGGCCGAACAGCAGGCTTGTGAACGGAGGAATGGCGTTGCCCGGACGTATGGCGGTCACTCCGGGAATGATCCAGATGGGAAGGGCGGCGAAAACGAACAGGAGAGCAGCGTAAAGCCCGGCGGAAACGATGAAAGCCGTGATCATCTGGGTGTGGGACCACATTCTAATTAGTTCTCTCACGTTTTATAGACTGTATTTCCTATAAATAAGGGTTTTTGAACGGACGTCGCCCAAGCCGCAACAGTTTTTATCCTGCAGCACCGCCTATCCGGCTGGAGATGTTCAGCAAGATACTGGCTGCTGTAGACGGTTCCGACAACAGCCGAAGAGCCGTCGGCGTTGCGGTGGAGCTTTGCAGGAGGCTGGGGTCTGAGCTTGTCGTCGTCCACGTCGTCCAGCAGCCACCCTACCTGTTTGCAGCTGCGGGAATATCGCCCGCCGCTCTACAGCAGTATTTTCAGGACGCCAAGGAAGAGGGGTGGCGTTATGTCAACGAGGCTTTGAGAAAGGCTTCCGACGCAGGCGTCAGGGCACGTGGAGAGGTGGTCGAGCGGGCTCCTTCCGTGGTCGAGGCTTTGACAAACTACGCGTTGAACGAGAAGGTCGACCTGATAGTTACCGGGACTCGGGGGCTGGGGAGCTTCAAGAAACTTTTGCTCGGCAGTGTGGCCAGCGGAGTCGTCTCTCACGCCCACTGTCCAGTCCTCGTCGTCAAGTAGAAGGCTTCGCAAGCTTCAGCTGTTCAAGACTGCTCAGCACAGTTGTAATCGCCTCGTCGACCTTTTCGCTGTTGATGCCGTTCTCGGCCAGCTTCTTCTTGACCAGCGACTCCACTACTCTGTAGCTCTTATACCGCTCGTTCAAGCTACGCCACTTGACGCCTGCCAGAGGCTTAGCTATCTCCTCATGGTATGGAAGGATTTTCGCAGCCATCAGCACGGCTATTATCGGGTAGCCTACGTAGTTCCTGAAGACCGTTCCGTTGTCGTCGCTGTCTGCAACGTGGTTTTCGACGTCGACGTACACCCGGTAGGTTCTCCGGCCCTCCGAGGCATCTACCTCCGCCTGCTTGTCGGACAGAAGCCTAACCCTGCCGCCTGCGACTGCCCCCAACGCCTCAAGAACCTTAATCCTTGGAGGTGGTTGTAGAGGAATTGTGCCCACGTAGAATGACTTGGAGAAGCCGGCTATATTCTTAACCTGAGACGCCACATCACGGCTGAAGCCATCAAAGCTGACAGAAGAACGAGGACGGAAGCAGCTCCGGGTGTTATTCCTGTATAGTACGATAGAACCACGCCTGTTAGTGTTGACACTATCCCCATGGAGACGGAGAGGATGACGGACTTCTTGAACGAGCCCGCGACCAGCGAAGCGGCTGCGGTGGGGATCGCCAGCAAAGCTGTTACGAGGAGAACTCCTGCAACCTTGATGCCCGAGACTATTGCGAGGCCTGCTGCGACCGCGAGGAAAACTTGGTAAAACTTCACGTTGACGCCACGGATCTTAGCCAACTCTTCGCTCATGGTGTAAATGACGGTTTTCCCGAAGTTGAGGGCGACGAACGGCCCGACGACGGCAGCCACAACCCCGCCCGCCAAAACATCCTCGTCCGAGACCAGCAAAACACTCCCGAAAAGGATTGCGTTGAGGTTGACCCGTGCCCCTAGGGATAACGCTATCGATGCCGTAGCCGCTCCCATCGCCAGGAACACGGCGAGGGCCTGGTCTCCAGATATCTTGAACCTGTTCATCATGGTCAGGATAATGTAGACTGCTAAAGCCGGCGCCAAGTAGGGTATGAGGCTGTTGGACAAGCCCAACAGCGTTGTGATGGCTAATGCTGCGAAGGCTACGTGGGAGGAGGCATCGCCTAGGAGGGCGAGCTTCTTGGGGACGAGGTAACTGCCCATCAGGGGCAGCAGGAACCCAGCTATGACCGCTGCGGCGAGGGCACGCTGTATGAATGGCTGCTGCAGTGCTTCGATCATTTTTCACCCCATCTATGCCCGTGTCGGAGAGTGTACACGTGGAAGCCGTAAACGTTGCACAGCTGTTCCGAGGCTAGAAGGTCGGATATGTTGCCGTCGTAAAGAGCAGACTTGTTTATGCAGATCACGCGAGACGCAAGGGTTGAGACAGCTGCTATGTCGTGTGTTGCTATGACCATCGTCAAACCCCATTCTCGATAAAGCTTGTTCAAAACTTGGTAGAATGCGTTCAGCCCCGGCTGGTCGACGTAGACAGTAGGCTCGTCCAGCAGCAGGAGTTCGGGGTTGTTTATCAAAGCAAGAGCTAGCATGACTTTCTGGAGGTTTCCACCCGAAAGGTCTGAGATCCTCTTTCTTAGAATTTTCTCCGGCTCCTCAACACCCACCAAATTCAAGGCTTCAACGGGCTTCATGCATCTTCCTCTGACGGAGCCGGAGGAGAGTAGCTCCTGAACGCTTGCGGGAATCTTCTCGAATATTGAGACGACGTTCTGCGGTACGTACCCAATCCTCCACCAGTCTCTGAACCTCGAGACCTCCTTTCCAAAAAGCCTTACAACACCCTTGTCCGGCTTCAGCAAGCCCATCACGGTCCTAAGCATCGTGGTCTTGCCTCCGCCGTTCGGGCCCAGGACGAAAACACTCTCTCCTTCGAAAATTTTAAGACTCACGTCGGAAAGAACGGGGTATCCCCTACTGTAGGAGATTGTGACGTTTTCAAACTCGACGACCGCTTCACCGCTCGAACGCATTTAACAAGGCCTCTAGGTTGGACCTCAAAATGTTTACGTAGCCTTTGCCCTTCTTATAATCGTCATGATTCAACCCCTCTCCCGTGTAAAGCATTCTGACCTCGACTCCGGTGTCCCTCGAGATGGTTGCTAGAATGGGGTTAACGAAGTCGTCTTCCGCAAATATCACTTTTATGTTTTCGGTTTTTATGACTTCGTAGATTTCCTTTATGTGTGCGGCCGACGGCTCTTCCTCGTGTCCTCCGAGAACTGCTAGAACCTTCAAACCGTATGCATCTGCAAGATACCTGAAGGCATCATGCTGCGTGATGATGGTCTTGCCACGGTACGCCGAGAGCTTGGACGAGAATTCACGGTCGAGCTGGTTCAGCTCGTCGAGCAGAGCGGCTGAGTTCCGCTGTATCACGGGTCGGAGGTCGGGAAACTTTTCCGAGAGCATCGCTGCTATGTTTTCTACTATTCTGGCCATGTTTCTGGGGTTAAGCCAGACGTGGACGTCAAAAGCATGATGGTCTAAAGCTATCAATTCAAGCCCAGTTCCAGCCTTGTACGACTCGACCCTAGCGTTCCTAGCTACTCTATCACCCCATCCGTCGAGGTCCTCTAGAAGCCATACCAAAACCCTTGCCTTTCCAGCCTTCTCGACGACGTCGGGCGTCGGCTCCCAGTCGTGAAGCTCAACCCCCGGAGGCAGGATTTGATAGACCTCCACCTGGCTCTCCGTCAGCCTGCTCGCCAGCTCCCCCAAAAGCCCAATCGTGACCGCTACGCTGGGCTGTTGTTTGTTTTGCGCAGTCGGAGTCACGAGTAGGCCTGCAAACGCCGCGGCCGATATAAGGACTACAACCACCGACAGGAGAACTAATCTGCGCATTTTTGATGCCTCACCTCATTGCCGTGGATGCAGACAGATGGATAGTTGAGCCTCATGCACATCTTCCTCACGACGAGGTCGCCTATGGCGTAGTCGATCCTTGAGGCCTGAAGGCAGGCGTCGGACGGTGAGAGGCCGAGGTTTATGCTGAAGTAAGTTTCAAGTACGCGGTGGTTGTGGATTATTCTGGCGGCAACCATTAGCCCGCGGCTGGTGAGCCTAAACTTCCCCCAGCCCGTCCTCTCGACCAGCTTCTTTTTCGCAAGCCTTTCGATGACGTCGAAGGCTGATGCAGGCTTGACCATGAATTTTTTGGCGAAGTATCCTGTTGTGATGGTTGTTTTGCCTTCGTGTGCCCTGTACATCTCCTGCAGGTATGTTGTTTCGACCGAGTTGAGCTCCATTTTAGGCATGCCCAAAATAAGGATACACCTAAATTTAAACCTAATTAAACAATCCACGCAACGAAACGACATGTTCCGAACGACAAAGTCGGAGACCGTATACCGGGGGATTTTGTTCGACGTCCTGCGTGAGGAGGTTGAAGGAAGGGGAAGCCGTTTTGTCAGAGAGCTGGTGGTTCATCCCGGAGCCGTGGCAGTAGTCCCTGTGCTTGACGACGGTCGTCTCGTGCTGGTTAAGCAGTACAGGCATGCGGCTCGGGAGTGGCTTGTCGAGGTTCCTGCAGGAACGATCGAGGACGAGTCTCCTGAGGAATGTGCCCGCCGAGAGCTTGAGGAGGAGGCTGGATACAGAGCCGACGAGCTTAAGAAGCTTGCTGAGTTCTACCTCGCTCCCGGATACTCGACTGAGCTGCTTCACGTCTTCACCGCGTGGAAGCTCAAGAGAACCAGTTCTAGGATGGTTGAGGATGAGCAGATAAGTGTTTTCGAGGTTGGTTTAGCAGAAGTTTTCGAGATGGTTTTGTCGGGGAGGATACGTGATGCGAAGACTATTGCGTCTTTGCTTCTGTTCAAACAGGTTTACGGAACTGGTTGAAGTGTTGCCAGCCTTTTCTTTCAACCGGCCTTTTCCCTCCTCCGTCTTCGTAGTAAACACCCGGCTCCGAAACCACTTGTCCTAAAGGCTTGAACTCTCTGCCGACCTTCCTCAAGCAAGACTCGACAACCTTCTCCCATCCACTCTTGACTGTGAAGACGAGCTCATACTCCTCGCCTCCGTATAAGACAGCGTCGTAGACGCTAAGACCATGCTCCACACAGTAAGCTTCGGCCTCGGCGTCAACAGGCAGACTGTCAACAACAACACCAACCCCGCTCGCCTCAGCTAGGAGGTGAAGGCATTCGGCAAGGCCGTCGCTGGAGTCAACGCATGCGGACACGCCGCCTGAATCTGCTAGTACAACCCCCTCAACCACTCTGGCCTCTGGCTCGTGAACGGCTTTCAGCAGGTTTTGGCTGACTTCGAGCCTGTGCAGGGATGCATGGAGCCCGGCGTACGTCCTGCCGAAAAAGCCTGTTGTGGCGACGAGGTCTCCCGGCCTAGCTCCACGTCTGCTCATCAAGGATTTGGCTGAAGCCATTACTGCAACAGAGACGCATGGAGACCTCTGCTCGTTCAAGTCTCCTCCGACAACTCTAGCACCGTAGCTTTCAGCCGCTTGGATAATTCCCTCGACAAGCTGTTTGAAGTCCTCGAACTCCATCTCAGAGCTGAGACCGAGCGAGACGAGAAGAAACCTTGGCCTAGCTCCCTTCGAGGCTGCGTCGCTTACTGCTGAGACCACGGCTTTCCGACCCGCCTGAAGCCATGTCATTCCAGGGGGCACGTCTGTCTCCCACACAAGCATGTCAACGCAAGCAACCATCAATCCGTTAAACCAGAAAGCAGCAGCGTCGTCTCCCTTGGGAAGCATCATATCCTGACCTGCTTGAGCTCTGTCGAGGATGTAGTTTACGAGGTAGCGTTCCCCGAGGTCGCCCAGCCTCATCGACGGTCGTACCCCGTTATTCTTGAAGCTAAAATTTTAAGGCAGGCTTGGATGAATCGGATGATTTCAACCGTCGAAAGCTTCGACCTTCCTGAAAGCCTTTCCGTGAATATGAAGGGGATTTCAACCACCTTGAAGCCGCGTCTCACGAGTCTGTATATCGCCTCGACTTGGAATACATAGCCTGTTGGGAATTCTTCCCCTACAAGGCTTTCCACCGCCCTCGACCTATAAGCTCTAAAGCCTGAGGTCATGTCCCTAAGCCTAACGCCCGTGCAGACCCGAGCCAGCAGGTTGGCTCCCCGGCTCACAACCATCCTGCCACGTCCAGCCGACCAGCTTCCCCCGCTTACGTACCGCGACGCCACTGCGACGTCGGCGTCTTCCCCAAGGGCTTTGACCAGCCCAGGTATCAGCTCCGGAGGATGGGAGCCGTCGGCGTCCATCGAGACGATTACGTCGGCCTTAGATTCAAGAGCCAGCCTGAACCCGTCCCTGTAGGCCGAGCCAAGCCCCATCTTCCTCCCCCTGTTCAGCAGCCTCACCCTCGGGTCCCTCTGAGCAATTTTTTCAACCACTTCAGAGGTTCCGTCTGGGCTGCCGTCGTCAACCACGATGACACTCGACCCAGCGACGGTCAATACCTTGTTTATGATGTTCTCGATGTTCTCAGCCTCGTTGTAGGTTGGAATGACTACGCAGACGTCAGGCATCGGCGTTCAACAAGTACCTCTCACGTATTTTTAGATAAACCCACTTGACTTGACGGGCAGCGGCAGTTGCGTCTCTGAGTCCTCTCTTCTCCGTCTTTTTCCAAAGCTTCCGTACTTCTACTAATGTGTTAAACTGCTCGAGCGTAATCATGTCGTTCATCATCAAGTCTGTAAGCATGTCGTAGTAGTTATCACCGCGCCCCACCAAGCCAGCAGAGCTGTGGACCAGCCTCACAAGAGCCTCCGCTGCTCGGTAAGCTTGCTCAGCGATCTCCGCCGGCTGGCTCATCTGTTCAATCACCCTGTCCAGCCTCTGGACCATCTCGTCAACAATCTTTAGGTCATTCTCCGAGACTCTAAGCTGCGGCGACTTCTCGTTGTACAGAGCCATGATCGTCTTGTAGGCGGAGTTTATCTGAATAAGCCTTTCCTCGAACAACCTCTTTACTTGGGGTGAGCTGTTGGATGGAAGCCGGTCGGGATGATACCTTTTAACCATATCGCGGTAGGATTTCTTGACGAGGTTGATGGGGGCGCCTGGGTCTACACCGAGCACGGCGTAGGGCCATTCAACCCTGTGGGCGGTGGGCTTCCTAAAGTAGCCAAGGGAAAAAAGCGCCACCACAGCCGTGAGAACCGTGAAAACGACTGCGCCAGCCTCGAGCGGGGTCATTCCATCGTTTGACAAGCCTGAAAAGAAGATATATTATGTTATTTGTTTCTACTTGCCTCAAACATTCTCCGCAGCTGGTTCGGAATCGACGAAGACCTGCCCGAGCCTGTGTTTACGCAGACGTATGTTATCCATCCCCTGGAAAGCTCTTCGCCGGTGTCAGGGCCCGTGAGGATGAACTCAGCCCTAACCACCTTATCCCTTACCTCGGCGATGGATACCCTAGCCTCCACTAGGTCGTCGTATTTTGAGGGCTTCAGGATGCGGCACCCGTACTCGCCGATGACCAAAGTTTCCTCGAGGACTTGGTTCTGGGAGACGATCTTGCCTGAAGCATCGAAGACCACTCCGTTTTTGCGGAGGAACTCGATGAAAGCCATGTCGAACCATTTGACGTAGGTGGGGAAGTAGACTCTAGTGGTCGAGTCCGTGTCTTGGAAGCCGACCCTGAACTTCTCAGCATGGGCTGTCATTTTAAAGGCGTGAACTTGTAGAGGGTTATGTCGTTGGTAGCGGGCTCGAACGATACTTTCACCCTCATCCCCGTCCTAACCTCTTCAGGGCTGACCCCCTCAACCCTGCCGTAGACCCTCACTCCTTCATCCAAGTCAACCTCGGCGACTGTGAAAGGTATGTCTCTCTGGAAGTCGGGGGAGTTAGCAACCACTCTCCTGATCACTGTATACGAGTAGACCGTTCCTTCACCCTTCGACGGTGTCCAGTCAAACTCTAGGGAGCCGCATTCTACGCATGAGGGCCTCGGGTACCATCTGTACGCGCCGCAGTTCCTGCATCTCTGAATGGTTAGCACGCCTTTCTTAGCAGCCTCCCAGAAAGGGCGCGTGTAGTCGTAGACTTGTGGTAGTGGTCGTTTGTACTCGCTCATTCCTCAACCAGCCTCCATGATTACTGCGTAGGTGTTGATGAACGTGCCTCCGTGAGCAAGGGCGCCGAGAGCCGTGACCATTCCATACCTAGCGTCTTTCACCTGCCTCTCTCCAGCCTCACCCCTCAGCTGCCTAACAGCCTCCACTAGATGATGAAGACCGCCAGCCATCCCTGCTTGCCCGTAAGATAAAAGCCCTCCACCCGTGTTAACAGGCAGGCTTCCCGCGTAGGTTATGTCATTCTCCTCCAAAAATCTGGAGGCCTTCCCTTTTTCGCAGAAGCCGGCGTCCTCCAGCTGCATGAGGACTACGGGTGTGTAGTCGTCGTAGACGTTGACGAAGCTTATCCTCGAGGGTTTGAGGCCGCTCATCCGGTAGGCTTGATCGCAAGCTTTCTTCAGCCCTGTGGTTGTGATGTCGGGTAGACGGCTGTCTGCGTCTGAGTTGTGCCACTCCCCAACCCCTACAACCCGTACGGGTTTATCCGTCAGCTTGGCCGCCAGGTCGCTCCGTGAAAGCAGTAGGGCGAACCCGCCGTTGACGAATGGACAAATGTCGAGCATCCGGAGAGGGTCTGATATCATGGGAGACGCTAGGTACTCGTCCAGCTTGAGAGGCGTCTTGAAGTAGGCGTTCGGGTTTTTCGATGCGTTGAGCCTCTGAGATACCGAAACCTTTCCGTAGTGTTCGGGCTTGAAGCCGTAGACGTCCATCTGGCGCCGCATCATCATGGCTGCCATGCTGTTGGGCCCCATCATTCCGACGGGCATCAAGTAATCCAGCTCATACCTCCAGGTCGACGAGCCCTCGCCAGATATGTTCATCGGCGTGTCGGCTCCGAGTATCAGGAAATGCTCTACATAACCCGAGTTTATAGCCAGCGCCCCAACGACCAGCAACGCCGCCCCGTTAGCTCCTCCATGGTCTGCGCGAGCCAGAAGCTTCGGCTGAAGCCCTAGGTTCTGAACAACCTCCGCCGACCAGATCTCCGACCGTGGAAAGGCTGAACCAGTCACGCCCACTCCTTGCCCCCTCAAGTCTTTCAGCGTGAGACCAGACTGTTTCAGAACAAGGCTGAGGGCCCAGGCGTAGTATTCTTCGAGAGTAAGCTTCTGCTCACCCTTGTCTACCCGTGCACGGCTGACAGGCGTTTCCGCATAAGCCGAGACAGACACCTTGAACATCAAGCCTCGACCTGCTTGCTGGGATTTATTGGTTGCGACTTTTTTTGCCCAAGATGCGGAATATGTCTTCGGCCTTTATGTGGGATGAAGGGACGACGGCCTTGTATTCTGACAGGGCATCCTCGACGGCGGCGACAATAGCCGGTATGGGCGCTCCGCAGCCCTCTCCAACCCCCTTAGCTCCCAGCGGCGTGAACGGCGACGGGATCGAAATTCTCTCAGTCTTGAAGTTAGGCGTCTCAGCCGCCGTAGGGGCCAAGTAGTCCATGAAAGAGGAAGTCAGCAGGTTGCCCTCCTCGTCGTACTCGAACTTCTCGTAGAGCACGGCTCCCAGGCCATGGTACGCAGCTCCGTGAACCTGACCGTCAACTATCAACGGGTTTATAACAGTTCCGCAGTCGTCGACGATGGCGTAGTCAACAACCTTGACAGCACCGCTCTCCTTGTCTACCTCAACGACAACGGCGTGAGCCTGGTAAGAGTAAGTGAGCGTCAAGTTGCCAATCTTCTTCTCGTTAGGCGGCTTGAAGTCTGGGGTGAAGACCGCTGTGGCTGTGAGGCCGGGCTCCATTCCCCTTGGAAGCTCGAACGGGTTGGCGTAAGCCGTCCTAGCTATTCTCTTGAACGACACCTTCTTCTCCGGCGTTCCCCTAACGTAGGCAGAGTGGTCCTCGACCACAATGTCCTCCTTCCTTGCTTCGAGTATGTTGGCGGCTACAGCCGATATCATCTCCCGCAGCCTATGAGCTGCGTTGAACACGGCGACCATACCCGTCCCAGCGAACCTGCTGGCGTAGGTTCCTGAATGAAGCGTGTACGGATGGGACTCCGAGTCGAACCCAGGGGCGACGACGACGTCCTCGGGGTCAATTCTCAACACCTCTGCAACTATCTGGGATGCGATGGTTTCGTGCGACTGGCCTTGAGGGATGGTCCCGAGCTTGACCAATACCTTGCCGTCCGGGGTCAGCTGAACCATAGCCGCCTCGCTCGTCCCGACGTTGGGCAGCTGCGGGTTGAGCATCCGCACCTGCCCGAAGTTAGCAGCCCCAGAGTCAATAGTCACGCCTAAGCCCACGCCTATCAACCGTCCCGTGCTCCTCAGCTCCCTCTGCCTGCTGCGCCAACCCCAGTAGTCGACGAGCGAAGCAGCCTTCTCCAAGGCCCCGAAATAATCACCGCCGTCGTAGACGCAACCATTCAGAGTCGTGTAGGGCTGTTCATCCCTCCGCACGTAGTTCATCCTCCTAACCTCCAGAGGGTCTTTACCAAGCTGCCTGGCAACTATGTCCAAGACTCTCTCGATCATAAACTGGTGGGGGGCTCTCGAGAACCCTCTGTTAGGGCCTGCGGGACACTTATTCGTGAAAACAGCGTACATTCTCTGGCGGAGATGCTTGAACCTGCAGCAGCCCGAGGCTACTTGAGCCCAGACAGTCAACCCCGCCGGCTCGTGCCTCGCGTAGGCGCCTATGTCGTCGACGGTGGTTGTTTTAAGCCCCAGCAGCGTCCCGTCGTTCTTCACAGCCGCCTCAGCCTCAAAATGCCTGTCGGCTCCGTGGGAACTAGCCATCATGTGCTCCGTCCTCGTCTCGACCCATTTGACAGGCCTCTTCAAAAGCCTCGACAAGGCAGCGACTAACACGATGTAAGTGTAGTTGGTGATCTTCACGCCGAACCCTCCGCCTATGTCAGGGGTGACTATTCTAACACGGGTCAGGTCGGCGTCTAAAGCTCGTAGGATGGACGGCGACAGGAACATCGGCATCTGGTTGTTGCAGTAGATTACGTAGCCCCTGTTCTCGTCGTAGCTCGCCAAGACGGCGTTGGGCTCGAGAGGAGTTGAGCTGAACCTGTGGAATACAAGCTTTGTCCTTATCACTCTGTCGGCGTTCTTCAAGGCCTCGTCGTAGTCCCCGTAGTCGTAGTCAACCGCCGCGGCGATGTTTGTGCCTGCCTCCTCATGGATTAAAGGCCCCTCCCCGTTCAATACCTCCAAAGGGTCGGTGACCGCCTTCAAAGGCTCATATTCTACCTCCACGAGGTCAGCCGCGTCCTTAGCGTGGTAAACGCTGTCCGCCACGACCGCGGCTACAGGCTCGCCCACGTACCTAACCTTCCTAACAGCCATCGAGTAGTCCACCACTTTGGAGGCCGGCGGAACGGTGAGCTGTGGAAACGGCTTAGTAGCAGAGGCTACGTCTGCGCCTGTGAAGGCGCCGTAAACCCCTTCGGCCTTCAGAGCCTTGGACACGTCCACAGACTTGATGATGGCGTGAGGATAAGGAGACCTCAGCAGAACAGCGTAAGCGGTTCGGGGAAGGTGTATGTCGTCAACAAACCTGCCGAGACCCTTTACGTGGCGCTGCCCCTCCTTGGTTTTAAGGGGTTTACCGATTACTGCCGTGGTCATGTATTTTCAGTTGTTTGATGAGCTAATAAAGTTGAGAAACGAGTTTAGAAGGTTCGCGGCATGTTGAGGATCCTTGTCCCGATGTAGTTCAGAACCATCTCCTCGGGCACGGGAGCCGTCCTGAAGAGCCTTATGTCTCTGAAGAACCTCTCGATGTCGTATTCCTGGGCGAACCCCATGCCTCCGAACGTCTGGACAGCTCTGTCGGCCGCCTTGAACGCCGCCCTCGCTGCGGCGAAAGCAGCGACGTTAGACTCGAACACGCATTCACGCCCCTTGTCGAACAACCAAGCCGCCTTCTGAGTCATAAGCCTCGACACCTCGATCTCGGCCTTCGCCTCCGCGAGAGGGAACTGAATGGCTTGGTTGCTTCCTATCGGCCTGCCGAAAACCTTCCTGTTGGCAGCATAGTCGACAGCTCTGTTGAGCACGTATTCCCCGCATCCTATCGATATCGAGGCCGTTGATATTCTCTCCGCAGCGAGGAGAGCTGTGAGCACATCCCAGCCCTTGTCAACCTCGCCGAGAATGTTAGACTCTGGAACCCAAGCATCCTCGAAATACACTAGGTTGCTCGAGAGGGGCCTTAAAGCCATGCCGGGTATCTTCGAGGTCTTCACACCGGGCTGTTTCGCGTCCAGAAGGAAGATGCTTAAGCCTTCAGATTTTTTCTTAAGCTTTTCTTTGGGGGTTGTGCGGGCGACGACGACCATGATGTCGGCCATATGCGCTAGAGTTATCCATATCTTCTGCCCGTTCAGCCTGAAGCCTCCGTCAACCCTCTCCGCCGTCGTCTGGATGTCGAACGTGTTAACTCCTGCGTTCGGCTCGGTGTGGGCGAAAGAGCAGAGCAGCTTACCGCTCGCAAGAAGCGGAAGATACTTCTGCTTCACCTCGGGCCTGCCGAATCGGTCGATCATCACTCCTCCGAAGACAAGCGTGCGCATCAGAAGGTCTCCAGCGGGAAGTCCGCCGCCCTCAGCCGCGACCCCCATCATCGCAGTCGAAGCCTCGTAAAGCCCCATTCCCATGCCTCCATACTCTTCGGGGATGTTTATCCCCAGAAGGCCCTGCCCAGCGGCTGCGTCCCAGTACTCTTGAGGAAAGCTCCTCTCAGCGTCCAGCCTCCGCCAGTACTCGGGCGGAAACCTTCTCATAAAATCTGCAACGGACTTCCTGAGCATCTGCAAATCCTCACTCTCATCGAAATCCATGCATTTCCAAAGAAAACATCTCAAAATTAGTTTATCTTATGTAGAGGGGATGCCTAAAAAGTTTATATTAATCTTATATACATTACAGAACCGTGCAGAGAAAAATTCTTCTAGATGAAAACAGTTTTCCCAAAAACTGGTACAACATTCTGCCAGACCTGCCGAAGCCCCTGCCGCCTCCGATAGACCCGTCCACAAAAGGTCCGGTCGACCCGAGGAAGCTTGAGAGAATCTTTGCGAAGGAGTTGATAAAGCAGGAGCTGAGCCCGGAGCGCTGGATTCCGATGCCGGAGGAGGTTAGAGACATTCTAAGGCTGTGGAGGCCAACTCCACTGTACCGCGCCTACGGGCTGGAGAAGGCTCTGAAAACACCGGCCCGAATATACTACAAGCACGAGGGGGTCTCTCCGCCAGGCTCGCACAAGCCGAACACGGCCGTGGCTCAGGCCTACTACAACATGAAGGAGGGGGTTGAGAGGCTTACGACTGAGACCGGCGCAGGGCAGTGGGGTAGCGCCCTGTCGTTCGCCACCAACATGTTCGGGATGAAGTGCACCGTCTACATGGTGCGTGCGAGCTACCAGCAGAAACCAGCCCGGAGGATGCTGATGCACTCATGGGGGGCTGAAGTCTTCCCCAGCCCAAGCGACAGGACGAACTTCGGGAAGTCTCTTCTCAGCAAGGACCCGAACCATCCGGGAAGCTTAGGAGTTGCAATCAGCGAGGCGTTGGAGGACTGTGTAACCCACGACAACACCAAGTACAGCTTGGGCAGCGTTCTCAACCACGTGCTCATGCACCAGACCGTTCAAGGGCTTGAAGCGTTGGAGCAGTTGAAGCAGGTCGACGACTATCCAGACATAGTTGCGGGATGCGTCGGCGGTGGAAGCAGCTTCTCAGGTCTCACCTGGCCGTTCTACTACGAGGTGGTCTCTAAGAAAGCTCCGAAGAAAGTGAGGTTTGTGGCAACCGAGCCGACCGCTTGTCCAACGATGACTAAGGGCATATACACCTACGACTTTGGCGACACAGCCAAAATGACGCCTCTACTACCGATGTACACGCTGGGGTCGGACTTCATCCCGCCTCCAATACATGCAGGAGGGCTGAGGTACCACGGAGACGCTCCAACGCTCTGCCTGCTCCTCCACGAGGGATGGATAGAGCCTTACGCATACGACCAGGTCTCTGTCTTCGAAGCCGCCACCACGTTTGCCAGAGCGGAGGGCTTCCTTCCAGGACCCGAGCCGTCCCACACGATAAGGTTTGTGATAAACGAGGCTTTGAGATGCAAGCAGACCGGTGAGGAGAAAGTGATCCTGTTCAACCTTTGCGGACACGGTGCCTTCGACCTGCACGCCTACGAGGAGTTCTTCGAAGGCAAGCTACCGCCTTGGTACTACCCCGAGAGCGAGGTCAAGAAGTCCATAGAAAAGCTGAAGGAGGAGCTGAAGTGGCTGCCTGAGGTGGAGAAGCAGTTTCTAGGCGCCTAGCCGCCTCCATCTCTATCATTTTTGTCAACATACTCTAAGTTGGCGACGTACAGCATTTTTTTCAAAGTGTTCTCGGGTATTCTCCTGCCACCTACCTTCACCTTCTTGAGCCCCTCCAAGGCTTGAGCGTCATCTGGGTCTAGGGAGGTGAACACGTTTCGGAGCGTCTTGAAGTGTTTCAGCAGGGACTTGGCTGTTTCGTGGCCGCACAACCCTTCCAAGACGAACAGAGCTTGGTCCTCCGGCGACATATCTTTCCTCTTAATCCTCAGCGGATACTCGCGGAATTCATCCACCTCTCCGAGTGATTTGTTCTTCCAGACGAGGTAGGTGAGCGTGCCCCGAATGTCCGGCGTTGGGATAATGGGCACCTCCCAATCGTTCACAATCCTGTCCATCAAAGCCAGCACAGACACCTCCCTCCAACCCCTCTTCCTGTACAGCCCAAGATACCCCTCGAGTATAATCACCTTCTCCCCCTCAAACTCCTTGATTAGAGCAAGCTGGTCCCAAAGCCTACCCTTCAAGCTGTTCAGGAAATCCATGATAGTCTTCCTCTCAACCAAGGCGTTCGTCTCCCGGCCAATTATCAAGTAATCCCCGGCGGGAAGAGGCTTGACAGCCGTCTCAACCACTTTCCCGAGAGACTGCACAAGCTTGGAGTTCTCCACCGCCTCGTTGCTGTCTACAACAATCAACGATAACCGCCCCACCTACATGTCCTCTAATAAGATATATATATCTGCGTGCCTCCAATAACCTTCGTGAGAAGGAAGAACTCGGCGGCGAGCCGTGTCGCTGTTGTGGCCGTGGTTGTGGTTGTCCTCGCAGCTGCTGCGGTGGGCGGTCTTTTCCTCACCGGCGTCTTGACACCTGTCCAGGAGAAGAGGCAGGTTGTGATTGGTCTATCGCTGCCTCTGACGAACCCCGTCGGCATCCACGCCAAGTATGCGGCTGAAATGGCTGTAGAGGAGATAAACTCAGCAGGCGGAGTGATTCTCAACGGCACGAGGTACGAGCTGGTGCTCGTTTCTGAAGACACGAACGAGATGGACCCACTCATACCCGTTGACCAAGGAGTGACAGCCTTTAAACGGCTAATCGAGCTTCATGGCGCCCACGTAATAGTCGGCGGTGTGCGAACCGACGTTGTCGTAGCCCAGTCTCAGCTACTGTCGCAGTACAAAGTAGTCTTCCTAGACGTCGAATCAAACCAGCGAATAGTCGAGGACCTTGTCCAAAGCGACTACGAGAACTACAAGTACTACTTCCACTTCTTCGCAGGAGGCCGGAACTCGAGCGCCGGACCATACATAGCCACGATCCCAGTAGCCCTTAGGAACGCTGCGCAGAAGGACCCCAACTTCCCCGACGTGTCCAAGGTGGCTTTGGTGGCTGAGAATGCGTTGTGGACCGCCGGTCTGGCTGGCAGGCCTGCCGGGAACTCGACGTTCTTCACAAGGCTGAAGCAGCAAGGTTTTGACCTCGTCTTCGCAGAGCTGTACCCCACGACTCAGTCAGACTTCTCGAGCTACCTCGCGCGAATCAAGCAGTCAGGGGCCGGGCTTATTATCCTGCTTTTCTCGGGCCCGCCTGGAGTAGCTTTTGTGAAGCAGTGGGCTGCCTACGACTGGTCCCCCGGCAAGAAGCCCATCGTGTTCGGACCCGGGTTGCTTGGAGGTTTCTCATGGTTCTGGGACCAGACGGGGGGAGCCGCTCAAGGTACTATCTGGTGGCCTGCGACTGTGAAGGTTCCTGTAACTCCTAAGACTGTTCCGTTCATCGAGAAGTTCTCTCAGCGGTTCAGGGAGACGCCTAACACTGCGGCTTTCGACACCTACGATGCTATTTACGTTCTCAAGGCGGCTCTGGAGAGAGCAAACACTTGGAAGGCTGACAGGCTTGTTCCAGCGCTTGAGCAGACCGACTACGACGGCGTGATAGGCAAGATACAGTTCTCCCGAAAGCTTCACGGGCTGAACCTCGCCAACCATAACCTCTACTGGTACTTTGGACAGTGGCAGAACGGTGAGCTAGTCCCCGTCTGGAGCCCCGACCAGCCACAGGAAGTACGCAACATGATACTTCCGTAAGATGTTATCTGTCGAAACACTGGCCACAATCATGGTGTACGGCTTCATAACGAGCCTCGTGTACGCCCTCTACGCAGAGGGCTTCTCCCTCATTTTTGGAGTCGCCCGCATGATAGACGCAGCCTACGGACTCTGGTACGCGGCCGCAGCCTACATGGCTTACGCATTAGTTTCCTTCTACGGCGTGCCCATCGTGATTACCGTCCTAGCTACGGTGGGGTCTCTCTTCGCCGCAGGATTCGTATATTACTGGAGCATTCTCAGAAGAATAAAGGAACACATAGAGATGATCATGACCACTTTCCTCCTAGCGCTTGTGATACAGAATCTTATTGTCCTGTTCTTCACCAATTTTCCATGGTCAACTCCAGCAGTTTTTCCCGGGTCCACCATCGTTTTCGGAGTATCGGTTTTCAACCAGCAGCTTTCAGCAGCCGTTGCTGCCTCGATTCTACTAGTAGGCCTGTGGATGCTCATATACCGTACGAAGATGGGGCTGGCTATACGATGTGTCGCTCAAGACGTTGAAGCCGCCGTATGCGTCGGGATAAAGCCTCAGAACACCATGGCCATCGTACTAGGCATGTCGACAGCTTTGGCCGGGCTGGCAAGCATCCTCGTGACACCTCAGAGCACGATAACGCCTGTTATGGGATGGCCCATGCTCACTCTCGCTTTCGCAATAGTTGTGCTTGGCGGTCTCGGAGACTACCGAGGCACGCTGATAGCAGCCTTCGTCATAGGCTACGTGGAGATAGCGGTCCAGAACCTCATCAGCCCGCTGTACGCAGGAGCAGCATCACTGGCTGCGGTGCTGATAACTCTCTGGCTCAGACCACGTGGAATATTCGGCCGAAGTGTTGAACATTGAATAGGAAAGACCTTCTGACTCTGCTAATCTTGACGGCTGTTTTCATAGCTCTTGCCGTTATTCCTCCAGCATTAAACCTCCGGTTCATCATTTTCATACTTACTTTGACGAACATCTTCGCCATGCTGGCCATCAGCTGGAACCTTCTTTCAGGATACATGGGGCTTCTCAGCCTCGGCCACTCGTTCTTCTTCGCCGGCGGCGGCTACGCAGCCGCCATCATTACTCTCAACACTGGAATTCCACCTCCCCTAGCTATGCTAGCGGGTGCGCTGGTCGTCACCGGGTTAGGTTGCTTAATAGGTCTTCCAAGCCTCAAGCTCAGAGGCCATTTCTTCGCCCTCGTAACTCTCGTGATCCCCATCATCGCTTACCAGGTGACTAACGCCATACCCCAGCTCGGAGGCCACGACGGCATCTTCGGCATCCCACCGATATCGAGAGACGCAAACCTTGTCTACTTGGCAAGCCTCATGCTTACTCTTTTTGGAGTGCTGACCACTTACGCTATTGTTAGAAGCCGGCTGGGTGTTATCTTTTCATGCATAAAGGACGACGAAGCCGCTTCGATGGCTGCGGGTATAGACGTACCGAGATACAAGCTCTACTGTCTGGCGATAAGCATATTTCTAGCAGGTCTTGCGGGAGGGTTCTACGCCTTCCTGAACGGTGTCATAAGCCCCGCAACCTACGAGCTAGAAAAAGCGAGCCTGCCTCTTTTGATGACGCTCTTAGGCGGGAAAGCAACAGTTCTAGGGCCCGTCGTAGGAGCTTACATCGTTCAAACAATAACCGAGACGCTGAAGATCGAGGTCCTGATTCGCTCACGTCTATTAGTATACTCCGCCTTAGCACTGGCGATTTTCATGCTTTTCCCGAGCGGAATCGTTGGGTATTTCCGGAGGAGGCTGTATGTCCATACTTAGAGCTGAGAACCTAACCAAAAGGTTCGGAGGAATCGTCGCCGTTAACAACGTCTCCATGAGTGTTGAAAGGGGCGAAATCGTGGGAATTATAGGGCCGAACGGTGCGGGGAAAACAACCTTGTTCTCACTCATATCCGGGATGGAGAAGCCCGACAGCGGTCGCATCTACTTAAACGGCGAGGAAGTCACTGGAATGAAGCCGTACCATTTGAGCAGAAAAGGACTCGTTAGAACCTTTCAAATAGTTAGGCCGTTCAGGTCTCTGACGGTTTATCAGAACGTCATGGCTCCGACTACTGTCCGGAGAACAAAACCAGACATGGGTATGGTGGAAAACATGCTTAAAACTCTCGGGCTTTACGAGAAGAGAGACCAGCCAACCAGCGTCCTGACGCACGGCGAGCTGAAGAAGCTCGAGGTAGCCAGGGGTTTGGCGGCAAGCCCTGAAATTCTGCTTCTCGACGAGCCTTTCGGAGGATTGACCGTCAACGAGATAGAGCAGGTTTCGACTGTGTTGAAAGAATTCATCGAACAGCGTGGTTCGTTGGTCGTCATCGAGCATAGGTTGCGTGAGTTGATGAAGATTGTTGAACGAGTCATAGTCATGGACCAAGGTAAGGTGATTTTCGAGGGTGTTCCAGGGGACGTGCCGAAGAGCGAGGAGGTTGTGAAGGCTTACCTCGGCAGTTCAAAGGTGCTTGAAGGTGAGTGAGGTTCTCAGAGTCGAGGGCTTGACGGCGGGGTACGGTCCGGTCCCGGTCGTGAAGGACTTGACCCTCCACGTCGACGGCAACGAGATAGTTGCGGTCATAGGGCCTAACGGCGCAGGTAAAACGACACTGATGCTTGCTGTCGCGGGGATCCTTAACACCATGAAGGGCAGGATTATACTCATGGGAGAGGACTTGACTAATGTACCGGCATACGAAAGGGTTGTCAGAGGCCTTGTGCTGTCGCTGGAGAGACGCCGCCTTTTCCCAGACATGTCTGTCTACGAGAATGTCATGGCTGGAGCCTTCAGGAGGAGGGACGGCGACGGAATAAAGCATGATTACAAGATGGTGTCGGAGCTCTTCCCAATAATTGAGCAGAGAAGGAGACAGCTTGCGGGCACGCTCAGCGGAGGCGAGCAGCAGATGGTCGCCATCGCTAGGGCTTTGATGGCTAGGCCTCGTGTGTTGTTGCTGGACGAGCCCAGCGTCGGGCTTGCTCCCTTGGCTAGGAAGATCGTTTTCGATAAGGTGAAGGAGATTAGGGACAGGCAGGGTATTTCGATACTTCTCGTCGAGCAGGATGCCTCTCTCGCGCTGCAGTACGCCGACCGAGCTTACGTCCTTGAGCAAGGACAGATAAGTTTGACTGGGACAGGTGTTGAGCTGCTCAACTCGCCGGTTGTGCGCAGAAGCTACATAGGTCTCTAAAACTCAGACCCGATTCTTTCGACGGTTTTCTCAACGTCTCTGTAGAGTTTTTCGTAGTCAAGCCCAAGCACCCGACCGCCTGAGACAACCAGACGGCCGTCGACGATGACGGTGTCAACAGCGTCTCCAGTCGCCGAGAACACAAGAGACCTTATGATGTCCATAGACGGGGTGAAAGCCGGCCTCCGAACGTCCAGCAAAACTATGTCAGCCCTTTTTCCTACTTCCAACGACCCTACCTCATCCTCCAACCCCACGACCTTTGCTGCCGTCGAAGTTGCTGCTTTTAGGGCCTCAACCGCTGGAATTACTCCTACGTCCATCCTCGAGTCTCTGAACAAGCCGGCAAAAAGTGAAGCCAGCCTTAGAATGTCGGTGTGATGGGTTGAAGGAGCTCCGTCGGCGCCTAGCCCCACCCTCACGCCGAGCCTGAGCATTTCGGGGTACTTCCCACGGATGGTCAAGCCCTTGCCCTTGGTCAGCGAGGACATGGGGCAGCAGACGGCAGCAGCCCCGGTTTCAGCGACGAGCCTAACGTCCCTGTCTGTCAAGTGTATGGCGTGAAGTAGGTTGGTGTCTTGGCCGAGTAGGCTTTTGCTGTAGAGATACTCGACCGCCGTAGATCCGTCAGACTTATCCTGTCGGAACGAAGCCACGTGGATGTATGTTTTCAGCTCCTTCTCTCGGGCCCAGTGAAAAACCTCCTCAAGCAGCTGCGGGCTGCACGTTTCAACGCTTATGGGTGCCGCGCACACCCGGACAAGGCCGGTCACCCGTCCCATGAACGACTGGTACAGGTTCTTCAACTCGGCCAAAGCTTCTTCGGCTGTTTTCGGAATTGTTTCGGGAAGGTCCCAGCACCATGTTGAGGCGAAGCATCTAAGGGGTATCGTCTGAAGGGCTTCGAGCGTCGTCGAGGGGTAGATTAGGCCTCCGTCGACGAATGTCGTCACCCCGTTGAGAGCCATGCTTGTGAGGGCTAGGGTGAAAGCCAGCTTCTCATCATCGGGGCTGAGTGTTTGATGGTACGGCAGGCAGAACTTCCTGAACCACTCTACCTCGCCCAGCCCGTCGGGAAAAAGCGTCTGAGCCAGCTGCTCCCTCGAATGATAGTGGCAGTTGATGAAACCGGGAGCAACAACCTTCCACTCATCACCAACCACGTCAACACCCCTGTAATTGTTTCTCAACACATCGTACGGCCCTACTTCCACAATAACGCCGTCATCAACCACCACACCTCCATGCCTCAAAACCCTCAACGAACCATCCATTGAAACTACAAACCTACCCCTGACCAGAAACACGCCTAACTAACAATAACCAACTATAAAAATATCTTAAGCACGCGTCCAGCAGGGCAGGATGCGTTTTCGCCTAGACGGCTTTCCTTAGGCCACTCGGGCGGTTGGGAGCGGCGGGCTGAGGATGTCCGGCCGAAGCCTCCATCCGTACACCCCCGCCCCATCAAACCCGTCTTCTACGGGAGCCCTCGTCGCCGAGACAGGCCTGTCGCCAGGCCCTAACCCGGCGAGCGGCTGCCTAGTTTCGGGAGCGGCTTCGGGCTTAGATGCTTTCAGCCCTTATCCGCAGGGGCGCAGCTGCCCGGCAGTGCCCTGTAGGACAACCGGTAAACCGTAGGCCCCGGCGCTCCGTTCCTCTCGTACTGGGAGCACCTTCCCCTCAGGCAGCCAGCACTCCCAACAGGTAAAATCCGATCTGTCTCACGACGGTCTGTTCCACCCGTTAGGGGAAGCCTAGCCTGCGGCTAATGTATGGAAGAACGTTTTCAGGCATTGTGTTGATAATTTGCGGGTAGCTTCTCCTCAGAATGTAGATTCTATCTTTTTGGATTGTAGCTTCAATGCCAAACCTCTCGGCGAGCCGTCTACGTATCAGCTGTCTCTCGCATGTCATACCTGTCCACAGAGATCTTCACGGTACCAGAGGACCTGTCAAACGTCCCGTCATCGCCTACGAATACAGCAAGGGCAACCTCGTTTAACTGTGCAAGAATGATTTCGAGGACGTGTTTTACGTTATTCCGGTAGAACAACCAGTACAACTCGGTGAAGAACCGGTCTCTCACAGTGTTAAACCCGATTTGAGAGTATGTTTTCCCGGTTCTTCTATCTAGATAAACGTGCTTGAATAAGCCGAGGCTCAGG
>JAVYLK010000013.1:384-32230 GCA_038740895.1 Candidatus Caldarchaeum sp. | reverse complement strand
AAGCGAAGTCGAGTTATCTGAGTCGTTCAGGGTGAGCGCGCCGACTTTTTTTTTGACTACGTCATGGATCTCGGTTCGAAGGGTTTGGGCCCAGAAGGTTTAATGACCGCCGGTTTGGTCATTCTAATTTTCACGCCGTACAGCCGGGTTTTGACGTCCATCGTATACTTCGCTGCAGAAAGAAACATCACGTTCCTTCTCATAACGTTGTTCGTTTTCGCAGTATTGACAACAAGCCTGTTAACTCACTGACCACTGTAAAACCGGATTGAAGACCTTCTCACGGATGGAGGGATTTAGAAAAGCTCACAAACGTGAGCGAGGTGCCGTAAAACTGACGGCTGTGTGAAAAACGGTGTCTGAGCCCAACTGGATAAGGTTTGTCTGAAATCAGGAAGTTAAACCACCGTCGACACTGTTTCGAAGCTTTTCTAGGTTCTCGGAATGGATTAGATGCTGGAGCTGAAAAGATGGAGCTCAACCTCGGCGAAAAAATTCAACAGGTCCTACGAAAAACGTAGTAAAATTGCCGAAACAATAACATGAGCTCATCTATAAATACGAAAGCGAGGTGTATCGTGGCGGGTTCAGTTGACGACGTTGCTTGACTCGACGTTCAGGGAGGGTGAGCTCTTCCAGCCTCTCAAGACGGATTTGAAGGTCGAGCTGGCTAAAAGGCTCGCCGCCGCCGGAGTCAGGAGGGTTGAGCTCCCCGTCGACTATCCACCGCGAACAACCAGGGAGGACATCCAGCCTGTGGTCGAAGTGCTGGGCGACAGAGGTGTTGAAGTCGTGATCCACGGACGGGCTGTCGAGCAGGATGTGGAGGCGGCTGCAAAGTACGATGCTTTCGGCGTGGCCCTCTACATATCTCCGACCAAGATCCACCGGGTTCACAAGCTTCACGGCATAACCTACGAGGAGGCGTTGGACAGGCTTGTGGAGTCGGTGGGAGCTGCGAGGAGGCACGGCTTCCGTTATGTGCGGGCTACTGTCGAGGATGCTTCGAGGTTCTACGTCGAGGGCGACCTTGAGACGCTCGTCAACGCCGTAAACAGCCTGGGCAGAGCTGGAGCAAGCCTAGTCAGCGTGCCCGACACTTCAGGGCTTTTATCCCCCCGAAAAGCAGCTGAATTCATTCGCAGCCTTCAGAAAGCCGTCGAAACACCCCTCGCAGCCCACTTCCACAACGACTACGGCATGGCGTCATCCAACACAGTCGAATCGATACTCGAGGGAGTCGCTGAAGCCCACACCACGATAATGGGAGTGGGAGACAGGAACGGCATAGCCGACCTCTACGAGGTCGTGGCCACGCTTGAAGACGTCCATGGCTTGAGCCTGGGCGTTGACAGGAGTAAGCTGGCGTCCCTATACCGGTATTTCAGCAGGGCTGCCGGGGTCAGGATTCCTTGGCGGCATCCTTTGTCCGAAGAGGCTAAGACGCTGAGGGCGGGAGTTCATCAAGCTATGGCTGTGGAGAAGCCGGAGGGCTACATACCTTCAAAAAAGCTGGAGCATGACTTCGGCGCTCCAGTCTTCCACGTGGGGGTGTACACGAGCCACCGACTAGTGGCTACCATTACGGGCATGGATTTCAACGACCCACGCGTTCGGGCTGCGACCGAGGCCCTTGCGAAGAAGTCGAGGGAGAAGAACGGAGGCTTGACGATGGCTGAGCTGCGAGAAGTCTTGCGGGAAACCCTTGGGGTTGAGGTCGACCCACGGGCTGTTGAAAGGTATCTAAAGGGGGAGAAGGTCTATCTGCTGGCTAAGCTGAACCCGCAGCTAGACCCTCAGCCAATCCTCAACCAGCTGCGTGGATGGGAGGACGTTGAGTCGGTGGACGAGGTTTACGGCGACGCTGACTTCGTGGTCGTCGGCAGGATGAGGATGGTGGGCGACAACCTCGTCGAGAGGTTTAGGAAGGACTTCGGTAAATGGGTTGAGGACCTGAGGGTCCTTGTCGCCGACTAGCCTCTGAGGATTGCTCTAGCGAAGATGCCGGCTTCGCCAGCTCCGACAGACCTCATCAAGTCCGTAACGCTCACTATGCCGACCACTTCCTCCCCCCTCACCACGACAAGCCGACGCACTCTGTTCCTAGCCATCACCGCAGCAGCTTCGTCCAAGCTGGTCTTCTCACCGACCACGATGACGGGGCTCGACATTATCTCGCCCACCTTAACACGCTTCGGCGACAGACCCGCGGCAACAAGCCTCCTCACGATGTCCCTCTCGGTGACGATGCCGACAGGCTTATCGTCTCTCACGACCACGCAGGACCCAACTCCCCTCGAAGCCATAAGCGAAGCAACTCTGTAGACGGTTTCGTCGGGGGATGCTGTGATAACGTCCGCCGTCATCACGTCGCCCACGACCAAGCTCATGCCATTCCAGCGTGAAAAGGCGTTAAAAAGGGCTTTCAAACGGTTTAAATCCTGCTGTACCCAGTCAGCCGTGGAATGAAGGTTCCGTCGAAGATACAGACCTACTGCCCGAAGTGCAACAGCCACACCGACCACAACGTCTCGCTGTACAAGAAGGGGAAGGAGCGTTCGTTGGCCCTCGGTGCGAGAAGGCACGCGCGTGAGCTGAAGGGCTACGGAGGCCAGAAGTACCCCATCCAGAAGAAGAAGTCCAAGACGACGGACAAGAAGACGCTGGTCCTGAAGTGCGTCAACTGCGGCCGGTCCGTCATGAGGCTCGGGATAAGGCTTAAGAAGCTTGAGCTGGTGAGGTAGCTTTGTCGGAGCCGGTTGAGAAGTTCACACCAACACCCACTTCAAAGTTCCTAGTCGTGGTATGCAACGAATGCGGCAACAGGCTCACGGTCTTCGACTCAGCCAAAACAACCGTGAGATGCGGGGTCTGCGGAGCCGTGGTGGCTGAGCCAGTCGGCGGGAAAGCGATAATATACGGTAAGAAGGAGAAAGTTCTTGAGTAAGACCCCCGAGGTTGGAGAGCTGGTTCTGGGGCGCATCCTCAGCGTGAAAGACTACGGGGCGTACGTCGAGGTTGAGGACTACAAGGGCTACGAGGGCTTCATCCACGTCTCCGAGGTGTCGCTGAAGTGGGTTCGCAACATCAGAGAACATCTCAAGGAAGGGCAGAAAACCGTCTTCAAAATCATCCGAGTAAACCCCGAAACCCTTCAGATCGACCTCTCCATAAGACGGGTCTCTCAGAAAGAGAGGTTTGACAAACTTCTTGAAGTCAAGAAGAAGACGAAGGTTTTGAAGGTTCTCAAGCTTTTGGAGTCGTCGGGGTTCAAGAACGTAGCTGAGCAGCTTTTGTATGCTTACCCCAGCCTGACAACTCTGTACGACATGCTTGAAAAATTCGCCGCAGGAGAGCCGGCTCAGAGCCTTTTTCCAACCATCTCCGAAACGGAGCTAGAACACCTTAGGAGAGCCGTGGAGCAGGAGATCAAGGTTCGTGAAGTCGAGATGAGGGTTGACCTCGTGCTACGGTGCGACGGCCCCACAGGAGTTGAGGCGATAAGGGCGGCTGCTGCCGAGGCTGAAAAAACAGCCGGGCAAGCCGAGGCTGTCGAGATAAGTACGAAAGGCGCTCCGGTTTACTCGATGCTGGTCAAAGCTCCTTCCAGGGAGAGGGCTTCGGAGCTGATCGCCAAGGCTTTCGAAGCATGCTCGGCCACGATGGCTAGGTACGGGGGTTCTGCACAGCTCAAAGAAGCTGGGAAGTAGTGCTCTCAACCTTCTCTATGGAGAAGAGGAGTGAACGCCTCTTGACTATCACAGTCTTGTTCTCGACCTTGTGGTACTTTGCGTTGACCTCCACGTCCATGGGCAGAGGCTCTTGAGTAGCCTCCACATCCAGCACACGGAGGTTAGGCGCAAAGTCAACGTGCCTCCCTTTTCCCAGCTTCACCTCAAGCCCGAAGATCTTAAACCCGTCAAGAGTGTCGGGAGGCTCCTCCAGCACCGTGACCCTGTACTTATAAATCCTCGTCCTCTCGGAGCGAGTTTTAGGAGCGTGTTTGGCTTTCATCGCAGTCATGATAAAAACAATAGGTAAGATATAAGTTTCCGGGCGGCAACACGGTTAGAACCTCATCAGCAAAAACAACGCCGTCGACAGGGAGAAGGACGCTGCCCAGACTACTCGGCTCCATCTCAGAACCTTCTCACCGTCCAGCGGAAAGATCGGCAGAAGGTTGAAGAAAGCCATGAAGCTGTTGACGGCGGCTAGGGCGTCGAGAAGCCAAGATCCAAAAATCCGGGACAGAGCGATGAGCACCGCCGCCGAAGCCATGTTGAGGGCGGGGCCGGCTAGGGCGATCAAGCCCAAGTCTCGGAAGGTCTGGCGACCGGCTACGGCCACGGCGCCGGGCATTATTACTTTGAAGGGTACGGGCAGCACGGCCGTAAGCAGCGTGGCGAACAAGCCGGGTATAAAGAGCCTGAAAGAAGCTGAAAGCCCCCTCCGAACGGCTGTGATTTTGTGGGCCAGCTCGTGGCCTATGAAGGAGGCTGCGAAGCCGGATACCAAGAACAGCGTCGGAGGGGACTGGAGCGGCGGCCATCCGAGCAGGCTGAGGCCGGACAAGCAGACCGTTGAACAAGCCACAACAATGCTTAAAAGCTCTTTGGAGGGAGAAGCCCGAAAACCCCTAGCGCTCACCATCCTAGGAGCCTCATAACTCCTCGCTGTGAACTCCACAGGGTTCCTCGCCAGCCGACCTCCCCCGCATCCATGGCTCTCCGGAAGACGGTGCGCTGGGCAGAACAGCCCCGAGCAGTAGCTGCAGCGAAACGGTAAAAGCTCCTCCACACCGCAGACGTGGCAACGAGTCAACGCATTAGGAGGGATGGTTTTATTTTTATATGTTGCTGAAGACAACTACGTGCATGAGCGACTCCAGATGGGATGAGTTCTTCCGCCGGCTGGCCAAGGAGGTTGAGGACAAGATGAGGGAGGCTTTCGAGTCTTCTACAACCCTCCTCGAAACACAGGCTGGAGACTACAGGACCCCGAAAGTAGACTACACCGTCTCAGGGCAGGAGCTGTACGTAGCAGTCGAGATGCCCGGCTGCGATAAACAGAAGATAGAACTCAGCGTCGACGACTCGGTCATCACAATCCTCGGAGAGTACATGGCTCCTCCCCCGGCGTTCTCGAGCCTTCACCCATTCACGCAGGGCAGGGGTTTCCGCCGGGTCCTGAAGCTTCCCAAACCTGTGGAGGCCTCTAAGGTAGAGGCAAGATATGAGGCTGGAGTGCTTCTCATCAAAGCACCCATCGCAACCCCCAGGGGTGTGAAGGTAAGGGTTGAATGAATATAAACCACGCGACACACAGGTATTATCCGCAGAACTACAGCCCCAGAATAGCGTGGAAACCTTTTTAGAAGACGTCGGAAGACGACGGCTGTGAACACCCTAACAGCCTCTGCAGCCGGCTTGTCAACGCTGGTGCTGGCTGGGCTAGTCGTCTCGAGCCTAGCCGGCCAGACTATCCCGCCCTCAAGCTTCCAGGTGTCGGTGCTGGCCGTTCTTCTGTCGAGCGTTTCAACCCTCCTGACACCCCTGTCGTCAGCCCTCGGCATAGAGTCGACCCTGGCTCCCAGCGGGAACGTGGTGAGGCTTGGTCTAGCCCCTCTCCTGTCATGGGTTGCTGCAGGGGTGGTGATAGGTTTACTTTCACGGAGAGCCAAAACATCCATCCCGCCAGCCCTGATAGCGTCGTCCCTAGTCTACCTGGGTACTATAGGATTGTCTATGTACGTCCTTCCACGCCTGCCTGGGGCGGTGAACTGGGTGTCCTACCTGTCATGGGTCTCGTCAACCATCCTCCTCGAAGGCCCTCTCGACTTTGTCTTCATATTCCTTACGCCCGCAGCCTCATCGCTGATGACGGCGGGAGTCAAGGAGCTGTTGAGTCCCAAGCCTGCTCCCCTTCCGCCGCCTAGGAGAAGGTTTTGGGAATGGGTTGAGGAGGAATAAAAAGAAAGAGGAATGGCTTAAAGGGCTTATCCCGATGGAGCCGTCGGTGCCTCGGCTGGGCTGGGTGCAGCTGGTTTCTTAGCCCTCTTAGCTTTCTTCGCCGGCTTCTTCTTTGCTGCTTTCTTCCCCTTCTTTGCCATATTTCTTCACAATATCGTAGGTTTCGAGGGATAAAAAACCTTTCTGAAAAAATTGCAGAAAAACCACGTGCATAACTTTTTTTAGAGGAAACTTTGTGTTTTCGGCCATGATATCGATGGCTGAGTTCAAGAGGATTGAGATGAGGGTCGGGAGAGTTGTCAAAGCTGAGAGGGTTCCCAACTCCGACAAGCTGCTCAGGCTTGAGGTGGACTTCGGCTATGCACGGAAAAAGGTCATCACCGGCTTGGCCCAGATCTACCCGCCCCAGCACTTCGAGGGCAGGCTGTTCGCCTTCGCAACAAACTTGGAGGCTAGGAAGATAAGGGGGGAGGTGTCGGAGGCCATGCTCCTCACAGCCGTCGAGGACGACGGCAGAGTAGTTCCTCTGGTTCCTGAGAATGAAGTAAAGGAAGGAACCGCCGTGATGTAGCTCTATATATCCCGGAGTTCGGCTATTAGGCTGGATGAGGGTTCAATCAGCCGAGGTCGGTAAGCTACCCGACGGGACGCCTGTCGAGCTTCTTGGATGGCTTAGGTCTAAGAGGCTGCACGGAAGGCTGATGTTCGTAGACCTCCGAGACTCGACCGGGCTGATTCAGGCCACGGTCAGAACGCCCAACGTCTCCGAAGAGATGTTCAGCAGGGTCGCGGCGGCTGGCAGGGAGTCGGCGATAAAGGTTTCTGGGGTTGTACGGCACGACCCGAGGGCTCCGGGCGGGGTTGAGGTCAGCTGCACCAACGTCGAAGTCGTTTCCCAGTCCCTCGGAGAGTATCCACTCAAGAAAGGAGTAAGCCCCCGGGTTGTGAGCGAGAACAGGCATCTAGCGATAAGAGGGCCGAAGACAGCCGCTGTCCTGCGTTTCCGGTCCAAGCTCATTCACCACCTGAGAAGATGGTTCGAGACGGAGGGCTTTGTCGAAGTCCACTGCCCGACGTTCATAACGGCCGCTGTCGAGGGCGGGGCGACGCTTTTCCAGGTCGACTACTTCGGAAAGCCCGTGTACCTTACTCAGAGCGTCCAGTTCTACCAGGAGGCGGCTATATACTCGCTGGAGAAGGTCTACAGCGTCCAGCCCAGCTTCAGGGCTGAGAGGAGCAAGACCCGCCGGCACTTGACGGAGTTCTGGCACGTCGAGGGGGAGATGGCTTTTTCGGGGATCGAAGACCTCACAAGGGTGGTCGAGAGGCTTGTCTCAGAGGCCTCCACAGCCGCTCTCCAGGATTCCGTCAACGAGCTCAGGCTTCTCGACAGGAAGGTCGACTACTCCATGCTGGAGGCTCCTTTTGAGAGGGTAAAGTATTCGGAGGCTCTCGACCTTTTGGAGAGGAAGGGTGTTTCGGTACCCTGGGGGTCTGACCTAGGGGCTGACGAGGAGAGGGTTCTCACCATGGAGTTCGACAAACCATTCTTCCTCACCCACTTTCCCAAGAAGGCGAAGGCTTTCTACCACAAGCCCGACCCGTCCAACAAGGAGCTCACCCTTTCAGCCGACCTCCTCGCCCCCTCGGGCTACGGCGAGGTCGTGGGCGGCGGTCAGCGTATCCACGACTACGACGAGCTGCTGTCGAGGATTGAGGAGGAGGGGCTTGACCCGTCCGACTACGCCTGGTACCTGGACTTGAGGAAGTATGGGAGCGTGCCGCACAGCGGGTTTGGGCTGGGCTTGGAGAGGCTTGTCCAGTGGCTTCTGGGGCTCAAGAACATCAGGTCTGCTGCGATGTTCCCCCGGACGCCCACGAGAGTCTATCCATGAACGAGCCCTACGAGCCGGCTGAGGACAGCTTTCTGCTGGAGGACGTTGTTAGAGGTTTGGGTGGGGGAGGGCTGGCGGCTGAAGTCGGCTGCTCCACGGGCTACATCCTCAGGGCGTTGGCTGAGAAAGGGTTCGAAGCCGTCGGCACCGACATCGACTCAGCGGCCCTGAAGCAGGCTGTTGAAAGGCTTAAGAACCTACAGGGATGCGTGCACTTTGTCAACGCGAGCATCCTCCCCTTTCGCCCCAACGCTTTCGACGTTGTCGTAGCCAATCCTCCCTACCTGCCCGAGGAGCCGGAGTTCCACGACCCGTCCGTCCACGGAGGCCCGGAGGGCTGGGAGACAGCCGCAGAGGTTTTAAACGCTGCTAGAGTTTGTCTGAAGCCGGGAGGCATGGCTGTGTTGGTGGCGTCGAGCCTATCGGGCGTCGCCGGGTTGTTGGGCTATGCTGAGGGGCTGGGGTTCAGGCTCGTGAAGAGGGTGGAATATAGTCTTTTCTTCGAAAGGCTGTACTGTTTTATATTCAGGCTGCACGGTTGAGCGGCTTGAAAGTGTTGCTTGCTTGAGCCGTGGCCGTCGTGAGCTTGGGTACAAAAGGGAGGTGGGCTGGCTCGGGTCCTTCGCCCTCGGCTACGGCGACGTCGGCCCCAACATCTTCATAGCCCTCGGCGCCATCACCCTCTTCGCCGGAGGAGCCTCTCCACTATCCTTCGCCGTAGCGGCCCTCCTCTACTCAGCCGTCGGGCTGATATACGCCGAGCTAGCCCCGGCCTACCCCTACGCCGGAGGAGTGCAAGTCTACTCCATGCGGGCTTTCAACAGCTTCGTAGGCTTCCTGTCCGGCTGGTCGATGCTACTAGCCTACGTCCTCTGCATCTCCCTTTTCTCCGTGGCGGCGGCGGGGTACCTCCGTCAACTAATCCCGGCTCTCCATACCCCGGAGATCCATTTTCTGGGTCTTCAAATCCCCTCCCTAGGGTTGTTGGCAGGGCTCCTCGCATCACTGCTCGTGGCGCTGAACATCATCGGCATAAAATACTCGTCGCTGATGGTGACAGCCCTTGTTTTCCTAGGGCTCTTCATAGAAGCCCTCGTACTGTCCACTGGTTTTCTCCTCAAATTCGACGCCCAGCTGCTGCTACGCCAGCTTTTCGTCTTAGGGTCGCCGATGCTTCATCGAGACGTCGCCTACTACCCAGCTCTATCTGTCGAGATGAACAACTTCCTCTACTCCATAACTCTAGCCATGGCCTCTTTCGTGGGGATAGAGTCGATAGCCCAGGCGGCTGAGGAGACCAGGAGGCCGCACTTCTCCATACCGAAGGCGACTAAGCTTGTCGTGCTGGTGGTCGTGTTGTCGGCCGTCCTGTTCCCCGTTCTGGCTGTAGGCTCGATGGAATGGACAGAGCTGGCCGAGTCTTACGAAAGCCCAGTCTACGTCTTGGTGAGCGGTTTTCCGTACGTAGCTCCCGTCCTCACTCCTTTGGTGGGCGTAGCGGCATTCGTCCTCTGCTACTCGAGCTCAAACACGGGGGTCGTAGGTGTCTCCAGGCTGACAGCGAGCATGGCTAAGTTCAACCTTCTGCCTTCTTGGCTGAGGGTGATACATCCAAGGTTCAGGACACCAGTCCGCTCAATCGTAATCTTCGGAGCCGTCGGCGTCGTTCTTTCGGTTCTCGGCGACGTCCCGTTCCTAGCGAGCGTCTACGCCTTCGCAGCCGTCCTCAGCTACCTGATAATAGCGCCCACCTTCATCAAGCTCAAGAACGTCGACAAACACGTCTACTTTCCTTGGAGCCAGCCATTATGTATAAGGTGTGGAAGGGTTGTCGTCCCTCTGATAGGCTTGTTTGGAATGGTCGGGTTGACTGTTGTGTTTGTTCTGATGGTTGTTTTCCACGCCACAGGCAGGGTTCTGGCCCTTCTCTGGGTGGCTGCAGGGCTGGCGTTTTACTTTGCGTACCGTAGGAGGATAGGGGCGGGGTTGTTCAGCACGAGTGAAGGACGCATGGTCGAGCCTCTAGCCTACCGGATGAAGGTCGGGGTTTTGGTCAGGCCCTACGAGAACAGCCAAACAGTTCAAAGCTCGGTTGTCCACGCCTTCGACAAGAGGTTCGATTTGAAGCTTGTAAGCATAGTTGAAACCGTGACGGGCGACCAGGCGGGTGTTGAGCACGTGAAAGAGGAGGTGGAGAGGGAGCTGAAGAATCTCTGCAGACGGCTCAGGAGCAGCGGCTACAACGCCGAATGCTTGGTAGTGGTTGGCGAGTTCGAGAAAGCTGTCTCAGGCATGCTTGACGAGGGAATGTTCGACCTAGCCGCCTACATACAACGACGGCCTGAAAAGTCAGCCTTCGAGAAAGGCCATGAGAAGAACATACACAACCTTATAACCCGATACCCGGGTAGGATTCTATCGCTCAAGAGGGTTGGTGAGTGATGTCGGCTCCAGGAGTCAGGGCCATAATCCACATCTTCGCCGAGTCCAACTCGATCGAGAAGGTGGCGAAGAACATCAGCAAGCTTCCAGAGGTGATAGACGTCTACGAAGTGACGGGAGAGTTCGACCTTATTGTGTTGGTCGTGGCCAGAGACATAGCTAGCTTCAGGGATTTCCTTAAGGAAAAGATTTTGTCGGTTCACGGCGTCAAGAGCGCAGTAACGTCGATCGTGCTTTACACTCATAAAAAGGAAGGAGAGGAAACAGGCGAGTAGCTAAAACTCCTCTTCCTCCTCTTCCTCCCACTCCTCCTCCTCAAAGTCCTCTTCTTCGAACTCTTCCTCGAATTCTTCTTCCTCCGCACGCTTGTACAGACGGTATGTCATTTCAATCACGTCTCGAACTAGCCGAAACGCTTGGTTTTAAGGTTTTGTGCTTCGATGCAACAGATATTAGATGATTTTGATGTATCAACGCGGGGGATGAGGCTGCTGCCCCAGACTGAGCCGTGATGCAGGAAGAGCCAAGCCGACCCCAAGCGTCAGAGACTGGGAGGCAGGTAAACCCAGACATCCATCCCTCTAGGCATGTCGGAGACGCCCGGCGGAGTTATTATGAATCCGTCGGACCTCGAGGGTATGCTCATTCCGCTCGACTCACCTAGGACCGGCCTGCATGCAAGGCCGTCTTCAAGCTCCTCCAGCCTTACCCAGACAACCTTCACAAAGTCGATGAACTTCCTGAAACCCACCTTCTCAGTAAGCCTTGCGACAACCCTCCGGTAGTAGAACCTTGGTTCCTGTCCCTGAAGGCGTCTGAGACAGGGGTAGGCGAGGAACATGAAGACGTTGAGCGTGGACATTATCAACCCTGGAAGCATTACGAGAGGCGTACCGTTGACCACGGCGAAGCCCCCGACCCTTCCGGGCTGAAGCGTCAACCCGTGGACGAAGACCTCAAAACTGCGGGCAGTAAGGGACGAGACGTCTCTCTCGCTTATCGAGGACCCAGCTATCGAGACCAGGATGTCGAACTTCCCGGAATGGCCGACCATCTTTTCGTGTACGGCTGGAGGGTTGTCGGGCACGATTCCCAAGTTTACGACGTTTGCTCCAGATGCTTCGGCAAGCTTGCGAACCACGTAGGCGTGTGTGTTCAGTATTTTGCCAGAAGAGGCCTCGTCGAAGCTGTCGGTCAGCTCGTCTCCGACAGCCATCATCCCCATCCTCGGCCTCCTAACAACCCTGACAGCTCTCAGCCCGAGCGAGGCCATCAACGCTAGGTCGGAAGCCTTGAAAACATGTCCTTTCCCGAAAAGCTCCCGCCCAGCCTCGACGTCAAACCCCCTACGGTCGACATACTGCATCTTCTCGACAGGTGTCCTTACCACCACGACTCCGTCCTCCTTCACAACGTCCTCCTGAGGAATTACGGCGTCGGCGCCTTCAGGCAGAAACCCGCCCGTCAGTATCCTAGCCGCTTCTCCAGGCCCGAGCTTTATGGATGGTTGTTTGCCGGGCGCGCACTCGCCGACAACTTTGAGCCTTACGGGATTGTCTGCGGATGCTTTCTCGACAGAGGACGAGCTTACAGCGAAGCCGTCCATGTGGGACGAATGGTGGGCTGGGAGGTCTCGTGGAGACCTTACGGCTTCAGCAGCAACCCTTCCGAAGGCCTCGAAGACGTTGACTTCTTCAACATCCCGCACAGGCTTTACGAAGCTTAGGAGCATTCGCTGAGCCTCCCAGACGTCGGTGAACTTTTCGACTCTTCTGTACATCCCTTGAGCACAATCGATTAGCTTATATTTTAGCGAAACTCTCTTTCAACCGAGTTGGACAACTTAACGTTTTACACCAAGGTCTCCGAGCTTTTGGCTGAGGGCAAGAAGTTCTGCATAGCCACGGTGGTCAAAACATTCGGACACACCTCGGGGAAAGTCGGCTCGAAGGCAATCATCCTAGAAGACGGAAAAGGCTTGTTCGGATGGGTTGGAGGAGGCTGCGTCGAGACCACCGTGATGCAGGAAGCCCTAAAGACCTTGAAGGAGGCCAAAGGCAGGACGATCTATTTGGAGATGGAGGACGAGCTCCGTGGAACGGGAGTGCCATGCGGAGGCTCGATGGAGGTTTACCTCGAACCGGTCCTGCCTAAGAAACAGCTGCTTCTCGTGGGGCACGGCGAGATAGTCGAGAGCCTAGCGAAGCTAGGCAAGATGCTCGACTACAGAGTCGTGGTCGCAGACCCTGAGAACATGTTCAAGCAGGCCGACAAGGTAGACCAGTACAGCGTAGACCCGGACTTGACGGATGTAAGGGTTGACGAACGCACGGCAGCCGTGGTGTCGACGATGCACAAGCTAGACCACAAGTACATCAAGAAAGCCTTGGACGGAGGGGCGTGGTACGTCGGTCTCATAGCCAGCAAGAAGAGGGCCGGCATCGTAATAGAAACGCTTCTTAGGATGGGGCTCGACTCCAAACACCTCAGCAAGATCTCTTCACCCTGCGGCATCGACATAGGTGCGGAGAAGCCTGAGGAGATTGCCCTGAGCATAATGGCTGAAGTCCTCATGCTCGAGACTGGCGGTACTGCAAGACGTCTTCAGGAAGTTAAGAAGGTCGAGACAGAGGAGATACTGCGGGAGGCTACGGGTGAGCGTGTAGGCCCCGTCTGCTGACGGCCTGCGTCCTCCGGGTCATGGGCTGGAGGGATGGGCCGAAGTACTTTGTGAATCCTCGGACGTTCTTCAAAGCGGTCATACCTGCTAGAATGTCCACGTAAGGCAGGGCGGTCTCCATGCCTATGGTTCTAGGCTTGAAGCCAGGTTTGTCGGCATGAGGGTTCACCCAGATCAATCGCCCGACCATGGCCTTCAAGCTCCTCATCGCCCTGTCCAGCAGCTCGGGCTCGCCCGTGTCCCAGCCGTCGCTGACGATTATCAAAACCGTACCCCTGCTCACAATCCCGCGGTACTTCTCGATGAAGTTTAGCAGACAGCTGCCGATTCTGGTACCGCTGCCCCAAATGTTTACATCTCTCGATATGAGGTCGGAAGCCTTCTTAGGCCCGAAGTACTTGAGAAGGCTGCTTACTCGAAGAAGCTTCGTGCTGAAGACGAAGACCTCCACGGCCACGCTCTGACGTGCAAGCGAGTACATAGACTGCATCAGAAACTCCGTGTAGGTGTCCATCGAGCCGCTTACGTCGAATATCGCAACCAGCTTGCACCTCGTAAGCTTCCTCCTCATCCTCAAAACCTTCATGACCTCGCCGTAGTTTCTCAGGCTCTGCCTCATCGTCTCGCCGAAATCCACAACCCCTTTGCTGCTCTTCTCGTACCTACGGCCGGGCAGCAAGGCCAGCCTGCGCCGTAGTCTCTTCATCACCCTCTTGCTTTCACGGATGAACTCGAGCGTCGGGATGGGCAGCTCCTTCTTCGTAAGTATCTCGACAGGGCTGTAGTAAGCCATCATAGCCTGGCGAGAGTCCCTGCCGCCGTCCCTGCTCCTGTCAAGAGTCTTCTGCCCGCTCCCGCTCTCACCACCGGTCTCAGACTGCCTACGCTCGGCCGGCTTCTTCTTCAACGACATCATCTCCTCGAAAACCCTGTCAAACACCTCGTAGTCCTCAAGCCTCTTGACCATGCAGAGCTTCATCACGTTCTTAAGTTCTTCAACGCTACCAAGCCTAACCAAGCCTAAAGCCCTGTAGGCGTCTATCGTCTCAGAAGTACCGCACTTCACGCCGTATTCTCGGAGACGCTCGGCAACGTCAGCAACTAAGAATAGAACATCGTCCTCAAACATCTCTAGAATATCCCTGAATCTCTGACAATCCTCAAGTCGTCCTCGTTCTTTATCAAGCAGCTTAGAGTCGACTCTATAATAGAAGGGCTGAGGTCTGAAGCTCCGAGCACGTTCAAAGCATTAGCCCAGTCTATCGTCTCCGATATGCCGGGCTTCTTGTTTAGCTCGTTTATCTGGCGTATCTTCTGGACGAAGGCCACGACCTCGTCAGCCATCTTGGGCGAGAGCTGAGGGACCTTGAGCGACAAGATCTTCCTCTCCTTCTCGGGAGAGGGATAGGTCACGTAGAGGTACAGACAACGCCTCCGTAGCCCGTCGCCAACCTCCCTCGTCCTGTTGGAAGTGATTATGACGACCGGCTTCTTCTTTGAAGATATTGTGCCGAGCTCCGGAATTGTTACTTGGAACTCTGCCAGGAACTCCAGCAGAAACCCCTCGAACTCTTCGTCGCTCCTGTCTATCTCGTCGATGAGTAGGACGGGAGGGTTGGGCCCCTCGTGGAGAAGCGTCGCAAGCAAAGGCCTCCGAAGAAGATACTTCTCGCTGAATATTTCGGCCGATATCTCCTCGGGTGTTTTCTTGTCTTCGAGCAGTCGTATGTTAATCAGCTGGCGTGGATAATCCCATTCGTAGAGAGCTTGTGAAGCAGTGATGCCCTCGTAGCACTGGAGGCGTATGAGGTCCGTGTCCAGCAGCTTGGCTAGGACCTTCGCCACCTCCGTCTTCCCGCATCCAGGCTCCCCTTCGATGAGGAGAGGTTTTTCGAGCTTGAGCGCCAAGTAAACTGATAAGGCAAGGGGTTTGTCTGCTACGTACAACTCCCTCTCCATAGCTTGGACCAGGCTTTCAGGCGTTAGATCCTTTAACAACTCCAGTGAATTCCGTTCTCATCTGTTAATTTATGTTTTGCATTTATTGCCTGTTCAAAAAACTCGAAACGTTTTTAAGTAAGCCGCATCCTCATCAAAACCGATGATACCCAGGAAATTTGAGTACCTAGCTCCGACGACTCTCGCCCAAGCTGTTTCGTACCTGCGTAAGTACAAGGACGCTAAGGTTCTGAGCGGAGGAATGAGCCTCATACCGATGATGAAGCTCAGGCTCGTCTCACCCCAGTACATCGTTGACATTAACAACATCAAAGGGCTCAGCTACATCAAGGACGGTGGGAAAGTTGTCCGGATAGGTGCGCTCGCACGGCACGCAGACATCGAGCACTCCCCGATAATCAAAAAGAAGCTCCCGCTGCTAGCGGAGGCCGCTCCTCAGATAGCCGACATGCAAGTTAGAAACCTGGGAACCTTCCTCGGATCCCTCGCCCACGCAGACCCGGCCGCCGACTGGCCAGCGGCAGTCCTAGCCTTGGACGCCGAGCTCGTTGCTCAAGGTACTGCTAAGAGAAGGATCAAAGCTGTAAAGTTTTTCAAAGGCCCGTTCGAGACAGCACTCAAACCAACCGAGATACTTGTGGAGGCTGTGGTGCCTGTTCCGATGGGTGCGAAGGTTGGGCAGGCATACCTTAAGTTTGAGAGGAAGGCTGGCGACTACGCGACTGTCGGCGTGGCGGCTTCTGCCGTTCTCGACGCCAATAACGTCGTTGATAAGGTTGGCATAGGTTTGACGGCGGTTGCTCCGGCGCCTTTCAGGGCGACGGAAGCTGAGGAGATTTTGGTCGGCCAGAAACCCACGAGGGATTTGGTGGAGAAGGCTGCGCAGGCGGCCGCCGACATGTCGGACCCCTCCTCTGACCTTAGAGGGTCGGCTGAGTACAAGCGTGAGATGGCTAAGGTTTTCACGAGGAGGGCTTTAAATAAAGCCTTTGAGAGGGCTGGTGTTGCGGTTTAGGTGATGAATGATGGCCGCCAAGAAAGGTTTGAAGCAAGCTGAGCCTTCGAAGAAATTGGTCACGGTTAACATCAACGGCGTCGACTACAGCTACGAGGTCGAGCCGAGGCTTCTACTCGTGCACTTCATAAGGGAGAATGCAGGGCTTACGGGAACTCACATAGGATGCGACACCACCAACTGCGGAGCCTGCACTGTTTTGATGCAGTTTGACGGAAAATGGAAAGCGATTAAGTCATGCACATACTTCGCCGTACAGGCTAACGGGAAGAAGATCCTGACTATAGAGGGAATGGCTAAGGGTGATGAGCTCCATCCGTTGCAGAAAGCCTTCTGGGAGCATCATGGTCTCCAGTGCGGCTACTGTACACCTGGCATGATAATGGCTTCCGCAGGGTATCTGATGATTAACCCTAACCCGACTGAGGAGGAGGTTAGGCACGGCATCTCGGGAAACCTGTGCCGCTGCACTGGATACGTCAACATAGTCAAGGCCATTCTGGCTGCTGCTGAAGAGATAAGGAGCTCGGGTAAGCCTGTAGTAGAGGTCTAGCTAGATGAAGATGGCTGACAAGTTCGTTGTCGCAGCAGACAGGGATACTGTTTGGAAGTTCATCACGGAGCCGGATAACTTTGTCAAGCTGATCCCCGACCTTCAGAAGTATGAGAAAGTTGATGCCACGAGCTTCAAGACCGTGTTCAAAATCGGTCTTGGAATGATTAAGGGCAGCCTGAACATGGCGTTCAAGTACGAAGAGCTGAGCCCGCCGACGAGCCTGAGGATCTCGGGAAAGGGCTCGGGGATGCAGAGCACGGCTGACCTCAGCCTCCAGCTACAGCTCAACCCCGTTGAGGGAGGCACCGAGGTTTCTTGGTCAGCCGACATGATTGTAGGAGGTCTCGTGGCCAGCGTCGGTAGCAGGCTCATGGAGTCGACTACGAAGGCGAAGGTCAAGGAGCTTGTCGAAGGACTGAAGAAGGAGCTTGAGAAGCCTGCTAAGAAGAAGAAATAAACCTTACTCCGCATACATTTAAAACCGAGGTTTTTGAGATAACCGTGGAGACTCGATGCCAAGAGTTAAGAAGATATCGGAAGTAGTCGACATCCTGAGGAACAAGGAGAACATAAGGAACATCGGCATCATAGCACATGTCGACCACGGCAAAACAACGACCTCCGACTCCCTGCTAGCCGCAGCCGGGCTTCTTTCGCCCTCGCTTGCCGGCAAGGCCCTCGCCCTAGACTACTTGGAGGAGGAGCAGCAGAGGCAGATGACAATCAAGGCCGCCAATGTCTCGCTGTACTATGAGACGAACGGCAAGCAGTACATCGTCAACCTAATCGACACCCCTGGACACGTCGACTTTTCAGGAAGGGTTACGAGGGCTCTGCGTGCCATAGACGGCGCCATAGTTGTGGTCGACGCTGTCGAGGGGGTCATGACTCAGACGGAGACTGTCATCCGTCAAGCTTTGAGCGAGAGGGTTAAGCCCGTCCTGTACATCAACAAGATAGACCGGCTCGTCAAGGAGCTCCGCCTGCCTCCAGAACGGATTCAGGAGACCCTAACCAGGATCGTGAGGGACGTCAACGCCTTAATCGAGATGTACGGCGAGCCTGAGCAGCGTGAGAAATGGAAGATTAACTTCGCCGAAAACACCGTTGCGATAGGCAGCTCGAAGGACAGGTGGGGCTTCACCGTTAAGCAGGCTCAGGAGAAGGGGATCAAATTCGCCGACGTCATAGACGCCTTCTCCAGAGGAGACGTGGAGTGGCTTAGGCAGAAGACACCCCTTCACGAAGCTCTGCTGGAGATGGTTATATCGAAGCATCCGCCGCCGCATGTTGCCCAGAAATACCGGATATCCAAGATATGGAAGGGAGACCTCGAGAGCGAGGTCGGGCAGGCTATGCTGAACTGCGACGAAAACGGCCCCACCGTCATGGCTGTAACGGACGTTCGGGTTGACCCGCAGGCGGGCGTCGTTGCCACGGGCAGGCTCTTCAGCGGAACAGTCAACGAAGGCGACTCCGTCATTATAGTCGGGCGGAACATTTCGGGAAGAGTTCAGCAGGTCGGTGTTTACATGGGTCCGTCAAGGGAGATAGTCGGCAGCATTCCCGCAGGGAACATACCCGCGGTGCTGGGGCTGAACGACGTCCGTGCCGGCGATACGATAGGCTCCGTCGAAACAATACCGTTCGAGTCGCTAAAGTACGTCTCCGAACCAGTCGTGACGATCTCGGTCGAGCCGAAATACAGCAGAGACCTGCCCAAGCTCGTCGAGTTCCTTAACAAGCTGACCATCGAAGACCCGACTCTCGTCACCGTAGTAAGGCCGGAGACGGGCGAGTATCTGATAAGCGGTATGGGCACGCTCCACCTTGAGATAGCTCTAACTTGGATTCAGAAGGCTGGGCTGGAGGTTGTATCGGGCAAGCCCATCATACTTTACAGGGAGGCTGTTCAGGCTAAGGGAAGAGAGTTTGAAGGCAAGTCTCCTAACCGCCACAACAGGATATACACGAGGGTCGAGCCTCTGGAGCCTGAGGTTGTCGAGCTCATCAGGAAAGGCGAGCTTTTCGACGAAATGGACAGGAAGCAGGTAGCTAAGATACTGAGGGAGCATGGCTGGGATGCTGAGGAGGCCAGGAACGTATGGGTTATAGACGGCCGTGGAAACATGCTTGTCGACGCCACCAAGGGCGCTCAGTACCTCCAAGAATCCAGGATGATGATAGTTGGAGGGTTCCAGCGTGTCATACAGGAGGGCCCGCTGGCAGCCGAAAACATGAGGGGAGTCAAGGCTGTCCTCACACAGGTGGAGCTGCACGAAGACCCCGTCCATAGAGGATACGCACAGATAGCTCCAGCTACGTGGAGAAGCCTCTACGCCAGCGTCCTCTCGGCTTCACCCGTCCTGCTCGAACCGGTGCTGAAGATAGAGGCGAAGATAGCTCCAGAGTTTATGGGAGCGGTGACTTCAACGATAACGAGCAAGAGGGGAAGGGTGATCGACGTCAAGCAGGCTGAGTACGTAACTGTCGTAGTGGGTGAGATACCTGCGTCGGAGACCTTCGACCTGAGCGAAGCCATGCGCAGCGCAACTATGGGGAAGGCGTTCTGGGCGACGGAGTTCAGCCAGTGGAGACCTGTCCCGGCGTCGCTGAAAGACAAGGTAATCCAAGAGATTAGGAAGAGAAAGGGTATGCCGCTGGAGGTTCCGACGATAGCTCAGTTCGTCGAGGAGGAGTAGTTTAGGACTTGGGCTTCTTCGTCGTCAAGGTCTCCCAAGCGCTTTCGTCCTCCATCAGCACTTTCATCTCCTCGAAAGAGAGCTTCTCGCCCTGAGAAAGCTTCTCCAACGCCTTGCTCTTGACCTTCTCCTTCAAAGCATACTCCCTCGTCCTCAGCGCAAGCTCCCTGTGTTTCTTGGCGTATTCCTGAAGCTCGACGAGCCGTGAGATGAGAAGAATCTCCTCAGCATCAGCCATCTGAGCCTTCTTCTTGGCCTCGAGATAGGCTTGATGGTACGAGTCAGCCTCCGGCTTAAGCTCCTGAATCATTTCACGAACAGACTGAATAGCCTCCCTAGCCGTCTGAAGCTCCTCCCTCCTCATCCTGATAAGCTCCTTCAAGCTCTTCGCCTGCTCAGCCAAGGGCCCAATCTGGCTGTTTATCTCACGCAGCTTCTCAGCAACCCCCTCCCTCCTCTGCACCTCCGCGAGAATGTTCGACAAGCTTCGCAGCTCCTCGTAAAGCCTTCTCTCCTCCTCAGGCCTGAGGATGTCGGTCTCAATCCGGTCTTCCAGCTCCCTAATCCTTCTCATTACCTCATGGGCGGTGTAGCCCTTAGCGTTGTCAGCGACCTGTTGAGAAAAGAGCTTCTCCTTCTCAGCTCTCATCTCGTTTATCTTGGCCACGACCTCGTCCAGCTTAGCTCTCAACTCAGCGATCTCGTTCCTGAGGCTTGATACTCTCTCAAGATACGCAGCGTTCTTCTCCTTAATTTCCTTAATCCGCTCGTGTACCTTATCTCTCTTCTCGATGTTCCGGCTGGCCTCCTCCTCGTACTCGGCCTTTTTCCTCCGAAGCTCTCCCAGCCTAGACCTAATCTGGAAAATCTCTTCCTCAACCGCCGACACATAATCCTCGGTCATCTCAGCTCCATCTCCCCCTCGCCGTAAACCCTAGTCATAGTTCCGAACAAATCGTTGAACCCCTCCAAAGTCTTCGAAGAAACAGCTATCAGAGGAACGCTGCTAGAAATTTCCCAGACACTCGTGATGATTTCACGGGATAGAGTTGTCTGAAGCTCGTTCATAGCGCCGGATGCATGGGCGTCGAAGGCTTCGGGGGACTCGTGCCATCTCAGAATCCGTGCCAAGTACCTGGCCGGTATTGCGTCGCATTTGCTGAGCACGTTTATCGCGGGCAGGGCGAGCGACACTACTGTCGAAGCCGAGAGGAAAAGTGATGCAGCGTAGTTCCTAGGATGGAAACATATGGCGGCGTCCATCAAAAAGAGCAGCATCTTCCTACCTTCGCAGAGCTTTCTCGAGATTATCCTCCCCTCCTTCCTGAAAGCGAACAACTCAAGCTGGCCAGGAGTATCCACCATGAGCCAGTCAGCCTTAGTCTCCTCCACAGCCGCCGCAAGGTCTTCTATGTTCCTCGCAGCCTCCCTAACCGAGGCTATCAAAGCACCGTTAGGCCCTAGGTTTCTCGACGCCATCAGCCTTTCGTAGTCGACGAACTCCCTGACGTCGACGTCGGGGTCGTATGGAAGAGAAAGCGCAGCAGGGTCCAAGTTGACGGTTGCCGTAATCTGCTCTTGGTCTCTAAGCCATTCGGCTAAGGCTCCGGTGAGGGAGGACTTCCCCGACCCCGCTGTACCAACTAGGAAAGCAACGTGCATCCCCTTCATCACTTACGTCAGAACTCCACCGACATCTCGATTAAGACGGTATTTAGACTTTGCCGCCTCGCAGTTCAAATATTCCGCCACAACCATACATCCTCCATGGCTAACTACGTCAGAAGGCTTTGTGAGCTCGTCGGGCTCGAGGACAAGTATACGACCATGCTGGAGGAGGTTTCAGCGAAGACCGTTGAGGAGCTGAAGAAGCTTCTTGAGGTTGTGGAGGATGACGAAACACCCTTCTAGCAACGGCCTCAAGCTGGTCGTCGAGAAAGGCGATGACTACAGTAAAAGGTGGCGGAGGCAGTACGACGTCATCAGGATGCTGAACGACCGCTACAAGGCCTACATCACCGTGTTTGAGAAACCACTGGCGTCAAGCGGCTTCCGGAGGAAGCTTCTACGTGGAGCTAGCATAGCGGTCAAGGATGTTTTCCACGTAAAGGGATTTCCGACAACAGCAGGCTCCAAGCTGCTAGCCCGAAACGTCTCAGAATCGACAGCATACGTCGTTGAGAGGCTGATGGCGCTGGGTGGAGTAGTCAACGGTAAAACCAACCTCCACGAGTTTGCGTTCGGGGTCTCGAACAGAAACCCCCACTACGGAGACTGTTTAAACCCCTACGACGCGGCCAGGGTTTCTGGAGGCTCCAGCGGAGGATCAGCCGTCGCTGTCAGCCTAGGGATGTGCGACGCAGCCCTGGGCTCGGACACCGCTGGCTCCGTGAGAATCCCTGCATCCTTCTGCGGGGTAGTCGGGTTCAAGCCTTCCAGAGGATTGCTTAGCACCAAAGGGCTGATCCCTTTGAGCTGGTCTCTCGACACCGTAGGGGTTTTGACGAAAAACGTCTGGGACGCAGCCCTGCTCATGTCTTTGATGTCCGACCGTTTCAAAAAGCCTCTCGATATCAAACCGCTCAGGCTTGAAAAAATAAGGCTCGGAATCCCTAGGAACTACTTCCTCGACTACCTGCATGAAGACGTGGAGAAAAACTTCGAGGCAGCTGTCTCAAAAGCAGAGACGGAGGGGTGCCGTGTCGTGAAGGTTTTTGTCGAACAGCCTGAAACAGCAGCTCGTTGCAGGTTCATCATAGTTCATTCGGAGGCAGCCGCTTACCACTTGAAGATCTCCAAGGCCCAGATGAGCCTTTACAGCGAGGATGTCAAGCAACGCATAGCCGCAGGCCTAGCGATCCCCGCGTCAGCATACCTTACAGCACTCCGGGCGAGAAAAAGACTAGCCTCGATGTTCCGGAAAACCTTCAAAGAATGTGATTTCCTGATTCTTCCCACGACCATAATCCCGGCCCACAGGGTCGAGGAAGAAGTAGTCGAGCTGGGGGGAAAATCCTTCGACGTCAGGACCGCCGTAATAAGGAACACAGAGCTGTTCAACGTCTACGGGACACCCGCCCTCAGCATCCCATGCGGTTTCACCGGCAACGGGCTCCCCACAGGGCTCCAGGTTGTGGGGGACTTTTTTGACGACGTAAGGGTCTTAAGGCTGGGGCTCGCTCTCCAGAACCTTCTCAGCTCTTAGAACTGAGCCACCACTCTAGATATTCTTGATGCTTCTTTTTCCGCTTGTCCGTCTCGAACTTGTTGTTGAACCTCTTCTCCCTCTCGACCAAAAGCTCCTGAGACGTGTAAGTGGCGCCGCACGCCTCGCAGACGTAGGTCTTGGTGTCCCTGTCGAACACAAGCCTGCCTCCGCACTCGAAGCAGTAGGGCATCTTCCTCCCCCCTCAACCGGCTGGAAGCCGTATATAGGTTTGTACGGCTAGCAATAACTTCCGCTAACTTTATTTAATCCCCTCTAGGACTCAAACCATAGGTGTGTTGAAGCATGGCTTTAGGTATGACGGGAGCTTACGACAGAGCTATCACCGTCTTCTCGCCGCAGGGAAGGCTCTACCAAGTTGAGTACGCTCTAGAGACCGTAAGGTCGGGTTCTACAGCCTTGTCGCTCACCCTCGAAGAGGGAGTGGTTCTTGCGGTTGAGGAGCGTATGCACACTAAGCTCCAAAGCCCCGATTTTTCGTGGAAGATATTCCAGATCGATGAACACATAGGTGCCGCCACAGCCGGGCTCAACTCGGACGCACGGGTCTTGGTCGACAACGCGAGAGTCTACTCACAGACTCTAAGGCTTTCGTACGATGAGGAGCCTTTGGTCGAGGCGGTTGCCCGGAGAGTCGGCGACATCATGCAGATCTACACGCAGCACGCAGGCGTCAGGCCTTTCGGCACAGCTCTACTGATAGGAGGAGTAGACAAGACAGGCTCCAAACTATTCTACGTCGAGCCCAGCGGCCTAGTCCTCGAGTACAACGCGTGGGCTATCGGTAGAGGTGCTGAGAAGGTCCGGGAGATCTTCGAGAACAACTATCGGCGGAGCATGTCTCTTCAGGAAGGTGTTGAAACGGCTTTGAAGGCCCTCGTCGAGTCGGTTGACAAAATCGAGGAGGGCTGGACCGTCAGGCTGGTGACGATACCATCATCGACCAAGAAGTACACGATGACGCCGCAGGAGAAGCTCCAGCCGATGCTTTCGGAGATGCTCAAGTCGAAGAAACAGTAGACGGGCTAGACGATGCCTAAGCAAAAGGATACATACACCATCGCTAGGCTTGGGAGAGGAGAGACTACTTTCGAGATCCTCGTTGACCCAGACCTAGCTCTGCGCTATAAAATGGGTGAGAAAATCCCCGTGTCCAAGATGCTCGTTTACGAGGAGGTCTTCAAAGACTGGAAGAAGGGTATACGGGCCTCCGAGTCAGACCTCAAGAAGGCGTTCGGAGGAGTCGACGTGAAGCAGATAGCTGAGAGGATTGTCTCCGAGGGAGAGGTTTTGATCACAGCCGACCAGCGTCGAAGGCTTATTGAGGAGAAGAAGAGGCAGATCATCGACTTTATCTCTAGGAATGCCATAGACCCCCGCACAAACACTCCCCACCCGCCTCAAAGGATCGAGCTCGCCCTCGAGCAGGTGGGGTTGACGGTCGACCCGTTCGCCGATGCGAAGCAGGAGGCTATGAAGGCTGTCGAGAAGCTCCGGAAGATCCTGCCTCTGAAGATAGGTAGCATGAAGGTTGAGGTGAGGGTTGCAGGGGAGTTCATGGGCAAGGTCTACGGGCTGGTGAAGAACTCGGGCTCGATCATAGAGGAGGGCTGGCTTGGCGACGGGAGCTGGAGATGCCTGGCGGAGATACCTACGGGTCTTCACGCCGACTTGATAGACCGTCTCAACAAGCTCTGCGGTGGAAGGGTCGAGATAAGGCCGGTGAGCTGAATGCAGTATTTCAACGAGAATGACTTGGTTGTCCCTGGCCAGCTTCTTTCCGACAACGGCAGGCGAAGCGGGTACGGGACCTATACGAGGGACGGCAAGGTCTACGCCTGTATGACTGGGTTGGTGAGGGTTGTCAACGACGAGGTAAGGATAATTCCGCTGAGCGGAAGGTACAAGCCACAGAGAGGGGACAGAGTTGTCGGAATAGTCTCGGACGTGAAGCCGAACATCATCGAGGTCGACATAAGCGGTGAGCTCATAGCGGTCATAAAGCCTCCGGAGAGGGAGACAACCCCGTTGAAAATAGACGTCGGCGACTGCATATATGCGGAGGTCAAGTCTGCGGGGATAAAGGGAACTATGCTGTCTTTGGAGGGGTTGCAGAAGATCCCCTCGGGCATTCTCGTCAAGATTAACCCAGCCAAGATTCCCAGGCTCATCGGCAGGAAAGGGTCTATGGTTCAGATTCTACGGAAAGAGTCTGGATGCGATTTCTGGGTTGGAAGGAACGGCTTGGTTGTTGTGAGCGGTCCCAACCCCGAGAGCGAGTTCGCCGCCGTATCGGCCATAAACCTTGTGGAGAGGGAGGCTCACATGCCGGGCCTGACGGAGAAGGTTATTAACCTGCTTCGTCGGCTGAAGGGTGGTTCAGTTGAACAAACCTAGGCTGATAGACGAGAACGGCTTAAGAGTCGACGGCCGGAGACCAGACCAACTACGTCCCGTGAAGATGGAGGTAGGCGTCCTTGAGAAGACAGACGGCTCGGCCTACGTAGAGGTAGGTGGAACAAGGATATACGCTGGAGTGATAGGGCCCAAGGAGGTTCACCCCAAGCACCTCGAACTGCCTGACAGGGGTGTGCTCAACTGTAGATATCACATGGCTTCTTTCAGTGTTGACGAGAGGAAGCCTCTCGGAATGACTAGGAGAGAGATAGAGCTGTCGAAGATCATAAGGGAGGCTTTGGAGACAGTCGTCCTGCTTGAAGAGTTCCCCAGGATGATGGTCGACATCTTCGTCGAGGTGATTCAGGCTGATGGAGGCACGAGGACTGCAGGGATTACGGCGGCTTCGCTTGCTCTTGCGGATGCGGGGATCCCCATGGCGGACATCATCTCAGCAACGGCTGTGGGGAAGGTGGAAGGCACTCTCGTGCTGGACATCAACGAGATAGAGGACAAGTACGGGGAAGCAGACATGCCCATAGCCATGGCTACTCAGCTCAACTCCATCGTCCTCCTCCAGCTGAACGGAAGGATGACGGCCGACGAGGTTGACAGGGGTTTCGAGATGGCCCAGTCAGCGATCAGGAAGCTGAGAGATATGCAGGTCGAGGCTTTGAAGCGGAGGTACAGGGTTGAGCCGGAGGGGCTTGAAGCATGAGCCTAGGAATGGAGAAGCGTGGCTACGCCATAAAAATAATGAAGAACAAGGTCTACGACCTGCTCAAGACAGGCAAGAGGATTGACGAGAGAACGCTTGACCAGCTGAGGGAGATAAAGATAACGCATCACGTCGTCGACAAGGCGGACGGCTCCGCCATAGTCTCGCTCGGCAAGACGAAGATACTCACGGGAATAAAGGTTGAAGTTGGAACTCCATACCCCGACAGGCCCAACGAGGGAGTCTTCACAGTCAACGCTGAGCTTCTGCCGCTAGCCTCGAAGACGTTCGAAGCAGGCCCGCCAGATGAAAGAGCCATAGAGCTTTCCCGAATAGTCGACCGATGCATAAGAGAGAGCCGTGCGATAGATGTTGAGAAGCTCGTGTTGATTGAGGGTCAGAAGGTCTACATGATATACATAGACTGCTACGTGCTAGACTACGACGGAAACTACTTCGACGCAGCCGTTCTCTCCGCAGTCGCAGCCCTTATGACATGCACCATCCCTGTCTACAGAGTTGTCGACGGACGTGTCGAGCCGACAGGCGAGAGAACGAAACTCCCACTACGCACTATCCCCGTCAGCATCTCGATGGCGCTCATCAAAGACAAGCTAATCGTCGACCCTCTGCCAACCGAGGAAGAGATCGCAGATACCTTGGTCACCGTAGGGTACGACTCCGACGGGGTTCTTTCCGCGATTCAAAAGAGCTCGCCAGGTTTATTACCTGTCAGTATGTTCAGGGAGATGGTTAGGCTGGGTATGGTTAAGTCGGCGGAGGTTAGGAAGAAGCTTGAGGAGGCGGTGAGCCGTGGCGGGTAGCGTTGCCAAGGGTCTGGGAGCTAGGTACGGGTCGACGGTGCGGAAGAGATGGGCTGAGGTGGTGCGGTCAGCTAGGTCGGCTTACGTCTGCGAGCGGTGCGGAGCTAGGAAAGTTAGGAGGGTTTCCGTGGGAGTCTGGCAGTGTAGGGGCTGCGGGTTCAAGTTCGCCGGACAGGCCTACTCGCCGAAGGTCGTGAAGTGAGATGCAAGGTGTGGAGCTGGAAATGAAAATATACGTAGACGAGGACGCTGCAAACATAATGGTCAGGAGCGTCCAGCCCGAACTATCCTCCACGAGAACGCGAAGGTCATCGGTTGAGTTATTCTCCAGCGGCGGCTGCATCAACGTCGTCCTCAAGTCCCGAGACATAGTAGCCGCGAGGGCTGCGTCGAACACGGTGGTCAGGCTCCTCAAAGCATCGTACGAAACGCTTGAGGCGATGAGCGGTGTCAGGTAGAGAGCTTCCGCCCAATGTGCAGCAGCAACTTTTGAGGCTGCAACAGCTCCAGCAAAGCCTCGCCGTGCTGTTGAACGAGAAGCAGAGGCTGGAGGCCGAGCTTGCCGAGGTTAGCACGGCTCTCGAAGAGGTTGGTAAGATGGCTGACGGGGCTGTGCTTTACAAGGCTGTTGGGCCCGTTCTGATTCAGACGAGCAAGGAGAAGATGCTTGCGGAGCTCAGCGAACGGAAGGAGCTTGCTGACACACGTCTCAAGGTTCTAGAGAGGCAGGAGGCTCGAGCCAGGGGCCAGATAGACACGCTTCAGAAGGAAATTCAGAGGCTCGTCTCGGGAGGCCAAGCTTAGTAGTCGTTGAATAGGGTTTAAAGCTGCTCTTTACCGTTGAATTTGAGCGATGAGAGATCTGCGGATGATGAAGGAGCTTCACAGAGCATTAGTCGACCTTACAAGGTTAAAACGTGTTCAAATACTTTCCCACTGGGGCGGAGACGCTGACTCCGTCGGGTCATCCTACGTTCTTTCTCGATTGCTGACAAATAACTACGAATCACTCGAAACCGGTTTCATGATACCCGAGGAGAAGTCTTCGCACGTCGAGGCCATCATGAACTATCTAGGGATGGGGGAGAGGCGTCTCTCCCGTCCAGACGTCTATCTGCTGGTCGACGTCGGCTCCCTCAACCAGCTGGGGTCGCTGCAGGACGCTGTGCTGTCGTCGGGGAGCAAGATGATCACGATAGACCACCACCTCACAGACGGTGAGGACAGGCAGGACCTCTGCTTCGCTTCTCCGAATTATTTAGCGACGGCGGAGATTGTATACGACCTCATGGAGTACTTGGGCATGGATGTTTCTGGCAAGGAGGCGGAGGCACTCTTCCTAGGGATATACTACGACACCGTGAGGCTAAGCGTCGCCGACAGAGAGTTGTCGGGTAAGGCGGCCAAGCTGCTGAAAGCCGTCGATCCAAGCAAGCTCATAGGCTTGCTCGAGCCCAGCATGGAGGAAGCTGAGAGAATAGCCCGTCTCAAGGCTTTACGGAGGACGGTGGTTTACAGGCTTGGAGAATGGTACTTGGCTGTGTCGAGCGTCAGCGCCTATCTCTCCCCAGTAGCTCGAGTGCTGATAAACTCGGGGGCGCACGTGGCAGTCGTCAGCTCCTACCAGAACGGTGTCTGCGTGCTTTCGATGCGCTCATCTTACGACTTCCAGAAATACACGAACGTGAGCTTGGGCGGGGACTTGGTCAAGCATCTGCTCAGACGGTTCGAGGGTCAGGGCGGAGGCCATGCTGGAGCAGCTAGGATAAACCTGAGGACAACTCCAGAAGAGGCCGTTTATGAGGTTGTCAAGACTCTGTCAACGCTGCTGGGAGTGAACGCTGTTGAGCTGGCCGATTGAGAGATGAAGTCTATTGAAGTGGAAAACCTTTCATTCACCTACGCGGGCGCCACCAAGCCAGCATTAGCTGACGTAAGCCTGCAGGTGGAGGCAGGCGAGTTCGTACTGATAGCAGGGCCTAGCGGTGGAGGCAAGTCTACTCTATGCCGCTGCCTCAACGGTCTTGTGCCTCAGTTTTACGAAGGTGATTACCGGGGGAGGGTAGTCGTCGACGGCTTGGAGGCTGATAAGACCCCCATACACGTCCTCTCCCAGCACGTCGGCATGGTGTTCCAAAACCCCCACAACCAGCTCTTCTCCCTCTCAGTCGAATCAGACATAGCGTTCCCTCTCGAAAACCTAGGTCTTCCAAGAGAAGAGATCAAAAAACGTGTCGACGAAGCCCTCCAAATCATGAAAATAGAAGACCTAAGGGATAGGTCTCCATTCGAGCTTTCCGGCGGCCAGCAGCAAAGGGTCGCCATCGCATCTGTGCTTGCGATGCAGCCCAAGATAATCATAATGGATGAGCCTACGTCTTACCTCGACCCCTTGTCGGCCACGAACTTGTTCAAAATGATAGACTACGTACGTGAGAAGCTTGGGCTGACCGTTTTGCTGGTGGAGCACAGAGTCGACCTGGCTGTGGCGAGGGCGAGCAGGATTCTGGTCGTTTCAAACGGGCAGGTTGTTTACAACGGCCCCCCTAGAGAATTCTTCATGCAGCACAACCCTCATCTTTACGGCGTGTCGTTTCCGAAGGTTGTGAAGCTGAGCGCCGGTATGAAGAAGGCGTTGGCGGGATGGAGCAAGGTCTGCGTCAGCCCCGAGGAGTTCGAGCAGGAGGTGCGGAGGATTGGCCGTGGTTTTTGACAACGTTCACTACACTTATCCGTCGGGAGTTGAGGCGTTGAGGGGCATAGACCTCGAGTTCAGGGAAGGAGAAATGATCGCCTTGATGGGTGAGAACGGCTCCGGTAAAACCACACTCCTCAAGCACATGAACGGCCTGCTCAAGCCGTCCAGAGGCAGAGTGCTCGTCGACGGAGTAGACACTTCGAAGGCCTCAGTCGCCCAGATCTCGATGAAGGTCGGCCTCGTTTTCCAGAACGCTGAAGACATGTTCTTCGAATCTTCAGTCTACGACGAAATGGCGTTCGCCCTGAAGAATTTCGGTTTCAGCGAAGAAAAGATTAGGCGGAGAGTCGAGTGGGCGTTGAAATTTTTTGAGCTTGAAGACTATGAGGACAGGTCGCCGTTCCTCCTCAGCGGCGGGGAGAAGAAACGCCTCGCCATGGCGATAATAATGGCTTGGAGCCCTCCGGTGGTGTGCTTGGATGAGCCGACGATCGGGCAGGACAGCCTCCAGAAGGAGAAGATGATGCATATGATTAGGATGCTCAACTCTCAGGGGAGGACGGTTGTTTTGGCCAGCCACGACGTTGAGTTCGTAGCCGAGCTGAAGCCTCGGGTAGTTCTTATGTCCCGTGGGACGGTTCTGGCCGACGGGCCCTGCAACGAAGTGCTCACAGACTTCTCCCTCATCGAGAAGGCATCGCTCACACCCCCCCAAGTTGTGGCGGTGCTGAAGAGGCTGGAGGACCTCGGCGTTAACTACCAGGTGCTGGACGTGGAGGACGCTGTCGAGAGTATTATGAGGGTGTTGAGGAGATGAGCATCTTTGAAGGGCTTAGGTTCAGGCCGGGCAATACCTACGTCCACAAGCTAGACCCGAGGGTGAAGCTGCTTACATCGCTGATGATACTGACGACAGCCGTAATCCACATAGACGTCTTTTTGGTGGCTGTTCTGCTAGGAGCCGAGGCTATCCTCATACGTTCGGCTCGTGTTCACCGGCTTTGGCTGAAGACACTCAGGGGAGCCGTGCCGCTAGCGTCCATCGTCTTCATAATCTCTTTCATCAGCCAGTACTCACGAGAGCCGTCGCTCACAGTTTCCACCGGGTTCGCCCTAGCCTACTCGTTCAGGCTCGTCGTCTTCCTCTCCTCATTCTCCCTGTTCTTCCTGACGACTACCCCCGACGAGATGGCGCTCACCCTGCAGAAGATGAGGATGCCTTACGAGTATACTTTCGCCTTCGTCTCCGCCATAAGGTTCACGCCGGTGATGGCTGAGGAGCTCCGGAACGTCATGGACGCTCAGAGAGCCCGGGGGCTGGAGATCGACAAAGGGCCTTTCATGAAGAGGATAAGGAACATGATACCCATACTGGTGCCGCTTCTTGTCAACGTGATAAGGAGGTCCTACGACTTGGCGGAGGCCATGGAGGTGAAGTGTTTCGGCGCCGCCAAGAAGAGGACAAGCCTTCGCGTGCTGAAGATGAGGCGGGCTGACGCCTTCTTCCTGCTGGTTGTCGCAGCCCTGTTCACGGCCGCTGTGTGGATCAAGTTGTTGGGGCTTGAGCCCGTAAAGATGATACCGTTCCTCGGAAGGTATTTCCCGGTCTAGGTGTAGTTTATGAGCTGCTTCTCCTCGAGAAGCTCCTGAAGCCTGCTCACCGCCTCGTAGACGTCTTTCTCGTACTTAGCCCCCGTGCAAACAAGCTTACCGCTGGCAAACATTAAAATCACAACCTTCGGGCTAACCATCCTGTATATCAGGCCTGGAAACTGCTCCGGCTCGTACATGACGTTCTCCAACGTCTCAGCAGCCTTCTCCAAGTCAATCCTTCCGTGGAGGTCGATAGAGGCGACTATGTTCTGGATCTCGATCTGAGGCTCCTCCTTGATAAGAAACCCCTCCTTCTTCAAAGCCTTCACGACCGTCTTGACAGCCCTTATCGACTCCTCCTCGCTCTTCGCACCCGTGCAGACCATCTTGCCGCTGCTGAAGATGAGGGTAGCGGTCTTGGGCTTGGCAAGCCTGAAGACGAGCCCTGGGAACTGAGCAGGCTTGTACTCGACGTCGGGGAAGGTTCTTTGAACCTGCGCAAGGTCCAGCCTCTGGAAGAGCGTGACGCTCGACACAACATTCTGTATCTCGACCTTTGGTGGGGGGCCTTTCGCCACGGGTTTTATGCTGTTTAAATACTTTATAAGGATTTAAATACCCACGAGACCGCCCAAGTCCTCAACAACCAGCGGAGTCTTGGCGGCCAGGGTTGAGAAGGCCCGTATAAACTTCCGCTTGGCCTCAGCCATGTCGACGCTCCGGCCTGTTAGTGCTTGGAGCGAAGTCATCGTCTCGCAGTCCATCCCGCAGGGCCTTATTCCCCTGAACTTGGCTAGGTCGGTGTTTATGTTGAGGGCTAGTCCGTGGTACGCGACCCAGTTCTTCAGCGCCATACCTATGGATGCTATCTTCCTGCCCCCGACCCATACTCCCGGCTTGCCTTGAACCCTCCCAGCTGACACGCCGTACTCCTTCAGCAGCATGATGACTGCTTCCTCTAGCAGCTTAACGAGGTCGCCCACTCCAAGACGGTTTTCATGAAGGCTGATTATAGGGTAGACGACGAGCTGGCCGGGGCCGTGGTAGGTTGCGTCCCCCCCTCTCTCAACCCTGTAGACCGGTAGAGACCTGTCGAGCACGTTTTCCTCAAGCCCTCTCCTGCCAAGAGTGTAGACGTCGTGATGCTCGAGAAGGAGAACGGTGTCGGGTAT
>JAVYLK010000013.1:0-374 GCA_038740895.1 Candidatus Caldarchaeum sp. | reverse complement strand
GCTTGTGCGTCTCCAGATAATCGGCTAGACCGAGGTCTATGAAAACCAGCTTATTTGACGACATAGTGGACCGGCTTCCTGAGGAGGATGTGCAGCGCTTCTCCTACGGCCTCGGAGTAGGTTGGATGAATCTGGACGGCTTCAGCGGCCTGCTCTACCTTGGCGTGCATGGCCACGTAAGGCGTTATCGCAGATACCACGTCTGTTGCATGAGGCCCCACCACTACGGCTCCCGCCAAACATCCCTCGCCGTCTTCGAAGAGCTTTACGAACCCGTCCTCTCCGTCGGCCACTGCTCTTCCCAGAGCGCTGTACGGGAAGCGGGCGCTTCTCAGCCCTTGGTCAGTTAGTCCGACTGAGGCCACTTCGGGGGT
>JAVYLK010000012.1:0-33699 GCA_038740895.1 Candidatus Caldarchaeum sp. | reverse complement strand
CTCGACCTTTACGGGCTTTCCACGGGTGGCTTTCAGGTAAACGCTTTTGATGCTTCTCTGCCTCTTCTCCAGCTTCTCGACAACCCTGTTGAGCACGGTCTCAGCGTTTTCAGCTATCTTTTCATCGCTGTCCTCCTCGAGGCCTACAAGGCATGCGACCTGCTGGCTTTTCCTCAGCTGAACCTGCACGCTGTTGGCGAATCGTTTAACTAGCCTTTGAAGGTCTGACCCGGGAGGGATGGGTATTGGTGTTTTACCACGGGAGCCAAGAGCAGCTCCCAACGCCCTAGCAGCAAGACCCATCAAAGCCGGCTCAACCAGCACAAAGTCGTACTGGGAGGCTATTTTCTTAGCCTCCTTCTTCTTCCCCACAAGCGTCTCCAGCTCCTCCCTGCCCAAAACCTTCGACACGCCTTCTATCCGGCCTGCCTCCAGAGCTAGGTTGCCAGAAGCCACCACGAGTATCTTCCTCTTCTTACGCCCCAAGTCGTTGGGCAACTCAACCACCTCCGTGAAACGGTTCTGAGGCTTGGACAGGTCTACTCCCGTGATGTTGACAATCATCTCGACCGACTGCTTGAACTTAGAAGGCATCATCTTCTCCCTGGCCTGCTTGACGGCGTTGACAAACCTTGAACTAACAGCACGCATCAATTCTTCTCACCTAGGTAGCTGTCGTACTTGCCCCTGTCAACCTCCTTGATAACATCCTTAGCATGCATTCCGTCAACCTTGACCCCCATGCTCACGCAGGTGCCGAGAATCTCCTTGACAGCCGCCTTCAACGTCTTAGACCTTATGTCGGGCTGTTTCTTGCTGGCAACACTGACGATGTCGGAGAACTTGACGTCAGCCACAAAATCCTTGCCCGCCGTGCCGGAACCCTTAGATATGCCGGCCGTGCTCGCTATAAGCGCAGCCGTGCTCGGCGTGCCGACCTTGACCGTGAACTTCTTCGTGTCGGTGTCCACGACTATCTCGACAGGAACACGCATCCCCATGTACTCGCCCGTCTGCTTGTTAACTTCTTCGGCTACCGACAGAACGTTCAACCCCAGCGGTCCCAGCGCAGGCCCTAGAGGAGGGCCAGCAGTGACCTTACCCCCTTCCACAAGAAACCTAAAGGTTTTTTCACCCATCCTATCCAACCGTTGGCAACGGCTTACTCATAAATGCTACGTCTTCGACACAGGCCTTACGGCGTCTATAGAGATTGATATGGGCAGCTGGAAAGCAGCCTCTCGCAGTTCTAGCGTGACCTCCCTCTTCGCCTTCTCCACCCTTATGATCTTGCCTGTTATGCCCTTGAGAGGCCCTGAAACTATTTCCACGACTTGGCCTGTCTCTATCACGTCTATCAAGGGTTTTTCGACTAGGTGGGGGGCTATCGTATCAAGGCTGACACTCATCGGCGGCCTTGCTTTGACGTTTCGTATGTTCTGCAGGACGTCGGCCACCACCTCGCGCTGTGTTGTCTCCACGAAGACGTATCCCTTGAGCGCTGGAAGAATGAGGACCGATGCGACGGGCACCTTCTCGACGAGTTTGAACAGCGGTATGAACTCTCCCCTCTTACGCCCGCCTCCAGAGTAAATCCAAGCCTCCATCTCCTCTTTTCCGTCGAGGGAGTAGAACCAGTTGTAGCCTCCCTCCTCCTTCTGCGTCTTCAGCAACGCCAAAGCATACCTGACCCCCCGTTTAAGCTCCACCGGCGTCGGAAAGTTAAGGTCAGCCCAGCCCTCCACCTTGAGAAGCAGAGGGTCATAACGCGCCTCTCCCAGCCACTGCTCCGACAGCTCCCCCTCCTCTCCGACCGAATGGATTCTAGCACGGAGAGGCTCCGACGGGTCGCCCGACTTGCTGATGTAAACCGAGACTCTCTCGACGGCGGTGGTCTTGGGCGATGTGAAGAAAACCGCGGGATGCTCCTCGTCAGACACTCGTGCAGCGCCCTTAGCCTCCTTGACGAAGTCCAGGAAGACTCCGTGGAACCTAGACTCGAGAATGCCGGCTACCGACCTCTCCTGGCCGACCGTGGTCTTGACTGCGAAATACTTCATCTCGGCCTTAACCAACCCGGGATAACTTTTCCTCAGTCCATTATTAAGTATAGGGGTTCAGCCTACTTGGAAAGCGATCGCTATGAAACGGATTAGGAAGGCTATCAAGCCGATTATGCTGAGGCCGAGGAGCGTCATGCGCAGCGTTATGGAGTATTCTTTCCAAGTTGGTTTTTTCGCCATCTTGAAGAGCGTTATGGACGACTTTATGAAGCTCACCAGCCCCATCCAGCTAAGGCTTTAATCTAGCTGGCTTTATAGTTTACCCTCCACGGCCGCCGAGCAAAAAGTACAGCAGAGAAGCCTCCGTGTGCATCCTGTTCTCAGCTTGGTCGTATATTACTGATTGAGGGCCGTAGGCTACTTCAGGGGTGACCTCCTCGTTCAAACGCATCGGCATGCAGTGCATGAACTTGGCGGACGGCTTGGCGAGCGCCATCAACTCCTTGTTCACTTGGTACTTAGGCATGAAGGCCTCAAGCTTCCTCGCCCGCTCCTCGTCTTGGCCCATCGAGACGAAGACGTCGGTGTATACAAAGTCGGCGTCGTCGACTGCTTCACGTGGGTCGTCCGTCAGAACAACCTCGCCCCCAGCCTTGCCAGCTGCGTGGGCCGCCTTCTCAACCTCCTGCGGGGCAGGCCTGTACTGAGGTGGGGTGGCGACCCATATATTCAGCCCCAACAGGGCTGACGCCTGCATCAAGGAAGTGCAGACGTTGTTGCCGTCTCCGACGAAGGCTATCTTCGACTTGTACGGCGTCTTGGAGAACTCGAAGATGGTCATAACGTCTGCAAGAGCTTGGCAGGGATGATGCCTGTCGCTCAGCGCATTTATCACGGGAGCTCTCCCGTTGCCGCTCAACGCCACCAAGTCTTGATGGCTGAACACACGAGCTACTAAGGCGTCTACGTACCTGCCCATCACCTTGCCCGTGTCCTCCACGGTCTCGCCTCTGCCAAGCTGCAGGTCTCCCCAGCCGAGGTAGAAGGAGTCGCCTCCCAGCTTCGACACAGCCGACTGGAACGAGACTCTTGTCCGTGTGGAAGGCTTCTGGAAGATTAAAGCAACCTGCTTGCCTGCTAGTGGTCGTGAGCGTGGATATCCCGATTTCTTCCACCGGAGTGCGAGTTTGACGAGAGACTTCATCTCAGAAGAGCTGAGGTCCATCACCTCTAAGTAATGGCGAACCTTATGCATGGAAAATCGGTGAAGCGGGCTTGTTTTATGTTTATTCCTCCGATAAGCCAATATTCAGGCTGGGCCCCGGTTTAAGAGATGGCTGAGCACGAAGCAGAGCACATACTTTTCAAATCGTTGGCTTCTCCGATAAGGCTCAGCATTCTCCAGCTGTTGGACAAGCAGCCGCTGGGCTACACCGAGTTGATGAAGAACGTCGGCATGGGTGGGAAAGCTGCTTCGGGCAGGTTCGCCCATCATCTGAGAATCCTAACCTCCAGTGGGTTGATAAGGGCTAATGAGAAGACGAAGCTGTACGAGCTTACTCCGAAGGGAAGCCGGGTCGTCAAGTCGTTGGAGACGCTGCGTTCATCAATCTCCCGACATGCTGGGCTCGTGGTCAGGAAGTCCGGTCTTTTCATAGAGAGTTTTGACCGGAACAGGATAGCGCAGGTCTTGGTTGACGAGGCAGGCGTTCCCCCCAAGATTGCGGACAAGCTGGCACGTCTTGCCGAAGAGAAGCTTGAGGGCTTGAAAGTCGAGTACCTCACAGCCCCGCTAATCAGGGAGTTGGTGAACGCTCTGCTGATAGACCAAGGGTTGGAGCAGTACAGGCACCGGCTAACCCGGCTGGGGATGCCTGTCCACGACGTCGAGAAACTACTCAACCAGGCAGCTGAGAAGCAGACGATTCACTCCCTAGTAAGGAATGCATCCAACGCTGTTTACAGAGAGTACGTCCTCCAAACGATGCTGCCGCGTGAAGCGGTCGACGCCTACTTGTCCGGAGACGTCGACTTTGAAGGCGTAGACACGTGGGCTTTCAGCATCCATTCAAAGGTTTACGAAGCATGTCAGGAGGGGTTTTTGACAGCCGTGGCTGAGGCTGACGGCGTCGAGAAGGAGATAGTGCTGAAGATGGTTGAGGAGGTCGACAAGCAGCAGACGACTCTTTTTGTCAAGATGCCTGTGCTGAAACACTTGACGATTGCAGTCTACAGCGAGCAGTACAGTGGCTTTGCTAGTGATTTGTTGGGGCTTGGATGCCCCGTGCTTGTGCCGGCTGAGACGGTTGGTTTGAAGAGTTCGTCAAGGGTTGATCTTGTGTTTTCTCATGGGCCTGCTTCGAGCGAAGGCCATTCGTTCCCTCCGTCGGGTCTGGTTGAGGGAAAGGCTGCGGTGAACCTAGTCGGCCTATACCTGAAGACGGGAGGCGATGAGAAGAGTTTCTGGAACGCCGTCGGCTGGGTCGTCGGCGTCGTTGCATCCTCGTTCAAGCGGAAGAATGAGATGGTTTCAAGGTTTTGGAACGGTCTTCAGGGGATGTTCATGCTTTCTTTCGTCGGGGTCGAGCAGATTGCCGCCGTGTATGGCTCGAACCAGGTGGAGGTGGTGAGGAGGCTTTGGCGGAAGTGCAGGGACATCTCTCAGCAAGGCGTGGTTGTTCTACCGTGCGGCCAGGCCTCGAGGAAGTCAGCTGAGCGGTTCAGGCAGCTGGATGTTCTGAGGTTCGGAGGAAGGCAGGTGGCTCAGGCAGCTCCTTCTGACAGTTATTCCTCCGGGCTTGGTTTGAAGAAAGCCGACGAGGTTTTCGAGCTGGTCAAGTATCTTCCCGGCGGGTTCAGAGTATCCTTGAACGCTGTGGAGGCCGCTGAAGTTCTAGACCTCAAACCCCTGGTGTTATTGTCTCCTCGACCTAAGCCCTAGGATGGCTTTGGCGAGGTCTCCTTCAGCCTCGACCAGAGCTTTTCGAGCTTCTTCGTCGGAGACGCCTGTCTGGGAAGCGACGAGCATGACGTCCTCTTCTGAAGGAGTGTAAGCCTGCTTCTTCACGGCTTCGGCTTCCACGACCTCCCCGCCGACCATCTGTATAACGGTCTCTCCTCCTGTCTTAAGCGTGTAGACGGATGGTCCTTTTATCGTGAACATCCTGTTGGGCAGCTTGACGACAACTTCCTCGGCGACGCCGAGCTCCTCAACGGCTAGCCCCATGTTCTTCAGCAGCCTCTCCTGAGCCCTTCTCATCTCCCTAGGCGAAAGCCTCTTCAACCTGCCTCCCGTTCCATCGATGAAGGTTTAAACCTTATGCCGGACCTTGACCGCAGTTCCGCGTTTAAAGTACTTCATCTCTTCGCCCGACAAGACCGCCCTGCCGACCCCTAGCAGGTCTCCGGACTTGTTGAAGACCAGCGCCTCCTCCCCAGCAACTATCGACTCGTCGGCTGCTATGATGTTGGCGGGGGAGACGTCGAACCCGTTCCTGACTCTTTCCTCACCCTTGTCGTCCACCACGACGCTTTTCCTCCCGTCTTTCAGCAGGCTTGCAAGCCTGACCCCGCCCTCCAAGGTTAGGGAAACCCGTCCGTCTGAAGGCCTCACCGTGGCCAATACTTTTCCCCCTACCCACAGCCTTCTTATCTTACCCGTTGATGGGGAGACCTCGACCACGCAGTCGTCGGGCAGATAGGCTTTTCCGTCGACGTTGAAGAGGAAGGATACTAGCTGTCTGGCGTGTCTGAGTCGTAGTTTATTGGACGACATGGAACTCCGCTGCTGCGTTCCTTATCTTTTCAGCAAGCTCTACGGGGGCCTCGACGTCAACCTCGACCGAGTCCACGCCGTACTCGATCTTCAGGACGTTGCACAGGTTGTTGATCTCGTTGATCAGCTTGGCGGCCGGCCCCTCGATGGCGAGAGACGCTCTCAGCCTTACATAGCCGCCCATCAGCTTGGCGACTTTCTCACGAAGCGCATCTAGGTTGATGTTCCTAGCTGCTGAGATGGCGACGTATTCATGGTCGGGGCTGAGCTTCTCTATTTTAGAGCCGTAGTCTTGGCAGAGGTCTATTTTGTTGAAGACAAGAAGTGTGGGGACGTTCTTGACGCCGACCTCGTCCAGCACGTTGAGGCACGTGTCGAGCTTGATCCTTATGTCGTCAACGCTTTCGCTGACGTCGACCAGAAGCAGGAGAAGGTCTGCGTATATGAACTCGCTCAGGGTTGAGTGGAAAGACTCGACTAGGAGGTGTGGAAGGTTGCGTATGAACCCGACCGTGTCGGATAGGTAGGCTTTCCTTCCGTTGAAGCTGACGATTCTGGAGGTTGTCGAGAGCGTGGTGAAGAGCTGAGGCCCGGCGGGCGAGTTCTCGCCTGCGAGCAGGTTGAACAGGGTTGTTTTGCCGGCGTTGGTGTAGCCGGTCAAAGCCACGGACGGTATGCCTGTCTCGCTCCTTCTCTTCCTGCTAATCGTCTTCCTAATCCTCAAAGCCTTGAGCTTCTCCTTGATCACCGAGATACGGCGGAAAACCTCGTTGTAGTAAACATCAGCCTCGTAGGCGCCCAAGCCGTGAAACCCCGGCTGCTCGCCTCGCTTAGCAAGCCTCACCTTCTCCTTAGCCCTCGAAAGCTCGTACCGCAGCTCGGCCAGCTTTATCTGGAGCTTGGCCTCGCTTGAAGCAGCTCTGTGGGCGAACGTCTCGAGTATCAGCTGGGTTCTTGAGATAACCGGAACGGAGAGCGCCTTGGCAAGGTTGTACTCCTGAACGGGCTTAAGCTCGTTCTCGAAGACCACCTTCTCAACCTCGAGGCGTTCGACGGCTCTCCTCAGCTCCTCAACCTTACCAGGCCCAATCTGGTACTTGGGGTGAGGAGGCCTTCTCTGGACAAGGCTGTAGACCGGCTCATATCCAACCGACCTGCACAGCTCCTTAAGCTCGTCGATGTTGTATTCGCCCCACTCATCTAAACGCTGGACAACCGCTACCCTCAACCTTTTGCCTTCAACAAACCAGCTGACAGCCATCATATTTACGTATCTCTCGGGGGACAACGCTCAAATATTCTCGATGCCCTCAGCGGACATGCGTATCATCGTAGGAGTCACTGGGGGAAGCGGCGTCATATACGCCGTCAGGCTTCTGGAGGTCTTGAAGAGCTTGGGCGTCGAGTCTCACTTGGTCATGACCCCTGCTGCCCGTGAGACGATCGTGCTCGAGACCGACCACACAGTCGAGTACGTGGAGTCTCTTGCTTCGGTGTGCTACAGGCACATGGACATCGCCGCCTCCCCCGCTAGCGGCTCGTTCCCTACCGACGGCATGGTCGTTATACCTTGCAGCATGAAGACCCTGTCAGCTATAGCCAACGGCTACGAGGAGAACCTTTTGATACGGAGCGCCCTAGTCACGCTGAAGGAGAGGAGGCTCCTCGTCGTCGTCCCCCGCGAGACACCCCTCACCATCCCGCACATCAGGAACATGCTTCTGGCGGCAGAGGCGGGTGCGGTGGTCCTGCCTGCGATGCCCGGCTTCTACCACAGGCCCAAGACGATGGACGACTTGGTCAACCACGTGGTCGGAAAGGTTCTCGACGTCTTCAACATAAAGCACAGCCTTTACCAGCGCTGGACCGGGCCGAGGAAGTGAGCTAGCCCGCTATCTTCTCTAACACGTAGCAGCCGGCAGCCAGCCTGCCGCTGAAAAACCTGTAGAACAGCCGGAAATCTCTCAACGCAGCCCGGCTCTCACCCGACCCCAGAAGGTTCTGGATCGTTTTGAATAGGTTGGAGAAGGTGGATTCGGGCGACTCAGCCAAGTCCTGCCAAAACTTCCTGTAAAGCCCTATGCCTACGACTTCTTTCCTCACAAATCCGAGGCCTGGTCTGCTGAGGACTTCAACCCACTCGTCGTCTGTCCGCGGAGACGTGTTCACGCCCAGCAGCTCCTTGTAGCGGATGACGTCGTTCTCCGACGGCTGCGAGGTCCAGACGAGCTCGACGACGCCCAGCCTTCCCAAAGGCTTCAGGCATTCGACAAGCCTGGAGACAACCCCGCCGGGGTCTTCGAGGAAGCTGAGCACAGACTCGACCATGGCTGCGTCGCAGTCTCCGCAGTCTTTCTCGAACAAGTCCGAGATGTTGTGGAAGAAAGCTTTATCCCGCAGTCCTCTAGCCTCTGCACGCTTCTTGCCTAGGCTTACGAGAGACGGATGTATGTCGAACCCTTTCACTCTTGCCCCCACCTTCCTGACCGTCATGAACGCCGTCTCTCCGAAGCCCGAGCCAACCAGGTAGAGCGTGCCGCCTTGTCTCAAGCCGAGCGACCTCACAACCTTCATGGGCACGGAGTAGCCGTATACCCACTTACCGAACATGTACCTGAACAGGTTCATCCTACGGATGGCTGTCTAAGGATAAAATAAAGAAAAACCACGAGCTTTTCTAGAGCTTGGCAAGGAAGTCTTCCCAAGTCTGCTCGTCTTCGACTTCATCCTCCAAAAGTTCTTCGAAGACCTCGTGGGTGACAACGTCTGTTAGCCTGTATTTTTCCACCATGCTGCTGTAGAATTTGATGGCGCACTCTTCTGCGTGTATGATGTCTTTGATGAGTTTGGCGTAGTCAGTCGGGTCTTCGGGAGGCGGGATGTAGCCGCATCCGCTGGTTGTCAGGAGTTTGGAGAAGTCTAGGACGGGTTTGCCTCCAAGCTGGATGATTCTTTTGGCGAGCTTCTCGGCGTGCTTGAGCTCGTGCTGCGACATCTCCAGCAAAACCGGCCTGAACGTGTCTGCGTCAACTCCCTTGAGCCACATGGCCGCAACCCAGTACTGGTAGTGGGCGAGCCACTCATCAGCGTAGGCTTTCAGAAGGTCTGAGATCACTTCGTTGACGTTTGCTCGAACTATTTCACGTCCGGTCTTTCCCATGCCAAATCCGTGGAGCCGACCCTATTATATCTTCTGTTCGTGGGATTACTTTGCCCGGGTTCATGATGTTGTTAGGGTCCAGCGCCTTCTTTATCCCGGCCAGCGTCTTCACCCCCTCGACTCCAAGCTCTCCGGCCATGTACTCAGCCATCTTAACCCCTACCCCGTGGCAGTACTCCATCGACCCGCCTAGCCTGTGCGACAGAATCACCATCTCGTCGAACGCCGTCGACAGCTGCTTCAACCCCTCCTCAGGGTCTTCGCCACGCTCCTTTACAAAGGCTATGGAGAAGTTTCCAGGCCTGTTCCAGACTCCCCTGTCTAAAACCATCAGCCCGTACTTCTTCATTACTCCCGCTGTTTCCCGCTTATACTGTAAAACCTTCGATGCGGGCAGGCTTACGTGGATGAAGTCGAAAAACACGTCTCCCCACAAGGGGTGATGGCCTGTCTTGCTCACGTTTTCGACGTAAAAGTCTGCTACGTCGTGTCGGCGGCTCCAGAACTCCTCGGCTCTCGAATCCTCCAGCCTGACGCCGGAATGTTTCTGGACGATTTCTCCAGCCAGCGCCGCCTTGGCTTCGACGAGCCTACGAGGGCCCTCGAACATCAGGAAAAGCTCGCTCTCAGGCTCTATCGCTGGTTCTGAAGGATGGTTGAAAACCTCGCCGTACTCGACCATGGCGGGGTCGACGCCTGAAGAGCAGACCTCCACCACTGCTCTAAATCCCTTGTCGAAGGATTCGAACCGGTAGGCTTGTAAACGCCTTTCCTCCGGTGTTGGATGAAGCTTGAGGACGGCTTTGGTGATTATGCCTAGCGTCCCCTCGCTGCCGACGAAAAGCTGTGTTAGGCTGGGGCCTGTTGACTGGTCTTCGACGGGCCGTGTCTTCAACACTCTCCCGGTGGGGAGGACGGCCTCCAGCCCGAGCACTTGTCTACGCATCGAGCCGTAGGCCGCTGCAGTGTAGCCCATGCCGTTGGTCGCTATGCATCCTCCAACCGTTGCGTACTTCTTCGTCCAAGGGTCGTGGCCGACCGTAAGCCCAGCCGGTTGAACAGTTCTGTCAAGCTCGTCCATCGTTATCCCAGCCTCACACTCTACGAGCAAGTCCTCCCTGCTCACGTGGAGAACTTTCTTCATCTCACGCATGTCTACGACCACGCAGTCAGTTATCGGCATCGCGCCGCCCATCAGCCCAGTCAAACCCCCGGCGGGAACCAGCGGCACACCCAGCCTGTTAGCGGCTTCAACAACCTCGACAACCTCCTCCGTACTCCTCGGCAAAACCACCGCAACCCTTTTGACCACGTAGCCTCGCCTAAACCCGCGGAACTCACGAAGCCCGTCCACCCCGTACAATCGTAGAACCTCGTCGCCGGCCAAAACTCTGGCAGAGACCACGCCAGCCAGCCTGTCGACGGCAGACATCTCCACATCCTCAAGGCGGGGCCGTAGAATATCTACGTTTAGGCATCTGGTCGACGATACTTTAATAGAGGGGGCGTGTCTGCGGTATTCCGTTGAGAGTTCTGGAGCTGCACGTCGACTACGTCGAGTACAGGCCCGTGAGGCGTGAGGCTGCCGTGGCTGAGGATTCCTCCGGCGAGGTTCAGCGGGTTGAGGAAGCTCTGCTGATGCTGGCTTCTGTGGAGCCTGACGACGATGAAAAAGTGGCTGAAGCTGCCGTAGCCGACGCCTTAGAGTTCATGCGGAGGCTCAAAGTCAGCAGGCTCGTCATCTACCCGTTCGCCCACCTCAGCAAGGAGCTTGCCAAGCCCGAGCACGCTCTCGAGGTCTTGAAAGCCATGGAGAACATGGCGGTCAGGCAAGGAGTCGAGGTACACCGGTCGCCTTTCGGATGGAACAAAGCACTCGCCGTCAGCGTTAAAGGCCACCCGCTGGCCGAAAGGTCCAGAGCCTTCAACCAATCAACAATCCAAGCCGCTAAACAGCCCACCATCGAAAAGAAATACGCCATACTGAGCTTGGACGGACGTCTGCTGGACCCTGAAAAAGTGTATGACATAGCGGTGGATGAAGAGTTTAAGCTTTTGGTTGAAAAGGAAGCCTTGGGAAAAACGGCGCCGGAGGTTGAGGAGCCGGCGCACAACAAAGTTTTCAAAAGGCTTGGAATAGCCTGGGAAGAACTTTCCGACAGCGGGCACATGCACTTCGGCCCCGAAGGCGCGCTCGTATACGACCTCATCTCCGACTACGCTTCACAGATAGTTAGAGAGCTTGGCTTCCCCGTCTATTTCGTCAAAGGCACAAACATGTTCAGCCTTGAAAGCAAGCCGATAAGAGAACACGCCAGCCTCTTCGGCCAGAAAATGTACCGCGTAGATGTTGACGGAAGCCCTCACGTCATGCGATACGCCGCCTGCTTCCAGCAGTTCGCTCTCGCGAGAAGGTGGGTGGTCAGCTATAGAAACCTGCCGTTCGGCATGTTCGAAGTCGCTGACAGCTACAGGCTAGAGCAGAGAGGTGAGCTTGTGCTAGGCTTTAGGCTTAGGAAAATGACCATGCCAGACCTGCATGTTTTCTGCAAGGACATGGACCAAGCCTTCAAGATGGTGGAAAAAATCCACGACAGAATATACTCCGAAATGGAGAAGTTGGGCAGGGACTACTATTCGCTTTACAACCTAACCTCACAACGCTTCTTCGAGTCTAACCGTGAGTTCTTTCGAAGACTTCTTGAAAGAGAGCGTAAACCCGTTCTTGTAGCATTCTACCCTGAGAACAGCAGCTACTACTGGGTCCTGAACATCGAGTACCACATAGTAGACAAGCTCGGCAGGCCGCGGGAGATAGGCACCGTCCAAATAGATGTTGGCAACGCTGAACGGTTTGGCATAGCTTACGTTGACAGCGACGGCTCGAAGAAACATCCAATAATACTGCACACGGCTATAATAGGCACTGTCGAGAGATACCTTTACTCGGTCGTCGACTCGGCTCTCCACAGGAGCCCGCCGTCGCTTCCCACTTGGCTCAGCCCAACCCAGCTAAGGATACTGCCGCTCACAGAAAAATATGTGCAGAGGGCTTTGAAGCTGGCTGAAAAGATATCACGGGAAGGGATCAGGGTCGACGTGGACGAAAGGCCTGAAAGTCTAGGCAAGAAGGTCTACGAGGCTGAGACAAGCTGGATACCCTACATAGCAACGCTGGGAGCCAAGGAAGCCCGGTCGGGAAAACTGTCGATAAGGGTGAGAGGGGAGAGGAAAATAAGACAAATGTCTGTCCAAACACTTGTCAAACGGATCAGGAAAGAAATCAGCGGATACCCGTTCAGGCCCTTACCGTTACCGACCGAGGTTTCGAAAAGACCGGTTTATTCAGGGTGAACCTCCAGATTTTTCGGGCACAATCATTTTTACGAAAAATTTATTATAACAGAAAAAATAATTTCAAGCATGGCTGAGGGGGAGCTTAAGCGAAAGCTCCGGGAGCTGATCGTTGACGAAGAAGAGTTGTCGGCAGCCCTCGTTGACAGGACGAAACGTTTCATAAGACTTACGCGCGATGGGAAAGTAGTCTTCATGGTGCAGAAAGACAGACTGCCCATACGTTCGCAGATACTGCTCTACCTTACGGGTAAAAGAATCGCCAGAGAGTTGGGCCTGGTCGAAAGCGATTTAGCCAGCATAGAGGAAATCTCAGCTGCGATAGGCGCCGAATATTTCACAGTCGCCGCACGTCTTACAGAACTCAAAAACCAGTATCTGGTTTTTGCAGTCGAAAGGGGAGGATACACCGTTCAGCTGGCCAAGCTCCAGGAAATATTAGACAGCGTCGAAAGGTCGATGGCGGCTAAGCAGTGAGCCGCGATGAAAAACTCTGAAGCTGGTCTTGAGCTGCTACTTTATGATGAAAAAGCGGAGTTGAGTAAAGTAGCAACGAGGTTAAAAGAGTTTTTCATGATAGCAGATGATGGAACGGTTTTGTTAAAGAAAGTTTATCCACAAGGCATGGGGAGATTGTTGGTGTATATGATTGGTAGAGTCGCGGCTAATATGATGGGTCGTGTTTCTGAAAGCAGTTTCACGTTAGGTGAATTGACGTTGTTAACAGGGCTCCGAGGCGACCAGCTTGAACAGCTTCTGGCCGCTAACCCCTACATCGTTTACGTAGGTCACGGCAGATACAGGCTGAACACGTTATATCTTTCAAAAATCTTGGACGAGTTGCAGAAGCTATATATCACCGAGCAGGAATGAGGTCATGGTGAAGGCCCTTCCCATCGACCCTTACAGGGTCAGGAAGGATTTTCCAATATTCGAGCAGGAGAAGACACTCGTTTATCTGGACAGTACGGCGACAAGCCAGAAGCCGCGGCAGGTGATAGAGGCTGTCGAACGGTTTTACATGTCTCAAAACGCAAACGTCCACAGGGGAATTTACGGGTTGAGCGTGGAGGCTACCGAAGAGTATGAGAAAGCTCGGCGAAAAGTGGCCGAGTTCATAAACGCACGCAGCCCCCGTGAGATAGTGTTTGTCAGGAACACAACGGAAGCGTTAAACCTAGTCGCATACAGCCTCGGGTTGAACAACCTCTCCCCAAACAGCAAAATCGTTCTGACGATGATGGAGCACCACAGCAACATCGTCCCCTGGCAGCTCGTAGCGAGGCAAAAAAGCCTCAAGCTCGAATTTATTCCCCTGACCAGCGACGGATACCTAGACCTCAGCAACCTGGACAACCGGCTCAAGGACTCCAGCGTCCTTAGCTTCGTCCACGCATCCAACGTCCTCGGCACCATCAACGACGCAAAATACTTGACGAAAGCCGCCCACGAGCACGGGGCCCTGGCCGTCGTCGACGCAGCTCAGTCAGTGCCCCACATGCCTGTCGACGTCCAGGATATTGGCTGCGATTTCATGGCTTTCAGCGGGCATAAGATGCTGGGGCCGACGGGTGTAGGCGTGTTGTACGGAAGGCGTGAGCTGCTGGAGGAGATGGAGCCTTTCATGGGTGGTGGCGAGATGATCAAGGAGGTTTACTTGGACAGGAGTGTGTGGAACGAGGTGCCTTGGAAGTTTGAGGCGGGAACGCCGAACATAGCTGGAGCTGTCGGGCTTGGAGCTGCCGTCGACTACCTCAAATCCATAGGGTTGGAGAAGGTGAGGGACTACGAGCATATCCTCACAGCCAGGGCCTTGGAGACGCTGTCGGAGCTAAAGCACGTCAAGGTGTACGGGCCCGAGAACCCACGACACCGATGCGGGCTGGTTGCCTTCAACCTCGGAGACGTCCACCCACACGACCTGGCTTCGTACCTCGACGGCTTCGGAATATGCGTGAGGGCAGGTCATCACTGCGCCATGCCGACGCATACTTGGCTGGGTCTAACAGCTACCACGAGAGCCAGCTTCTACCTCTACAACCTGCCCGACGAGGTTGACGCCTTAGCTGACGCCCTCAAGAAAGCCTCAAGCTTCTTTAAGCTAACCTAAGGCTTTATTTTCGACCTCTTCCAGTGCCTCCTCCGTCTAGACGTTCTCACACGCCTCCGAGTCTTAGCAACAACCCATGCAGGCGTGGCCCAAGCCCTCCTCATCTCCCTCGACAGCCGTTTCTTGACCGCCAGCGTCTTAACCATGCACGCTGAACCGCTTTAGCATCTTATCAACCTAATGCTTAAGACGTCGTTGGATGCTGTGGCTGCTGCGGGTTGGCGTACGAAAGGCTTGTCCGGAAGCTCACGCATGAAAACCTCTGGCTATACGTTCTCACCCTGCTGAGCAGGAAACCTCTCTACGGCTACGAGGTCCGGAGCATGGTCGAGAAGGAGTTCGGGTTCAAGCCGGGGGAGGTGACGTCGTACGTCGTGCTTTACAGGCTTGAGAGGAGCGGTCTTATCAGGGTTGTGAACATGGCCAAGGGCAGCCGGGGGCCGTCGAGGAAGTACTACACCATCACGCCAAAGGGGGTCAAGACTCTCATGGAGGCTAAGAGGTTCCTCGCAGGGTTGGCCAGCCGGCTGGGATGAGCTATTTTACGAACATAAAGTATTTAGCCATGCAAGACACTCAAAAAACATGCCTAAGGTAAAAGTGGCCATAGTTGGAGTCGGCAACTGCGCCTCCGCCCTCGTCCAAGGAGTCTATCACTACAAGGACGTGGACGACGATGCTCTTGTTCCGGGACTTATGCACACAAGGCTCGGAGGCTACCATGTAGGCGACGTAGAGTTCGTGGCTGCGTTCGACGTCGACAGAAACAAGGTAGGCCTCGACCTTTCCAGAGCCATCTTCCAGAAGCCGAACTGCACGCTGAAGTTCGCCGACGTGCCGCATCTAGGCGTCGAGGTCATGCGTGGGATGACTCATGACAGCATCGGCAAGTATTTGAAGGATGTCGTGGTAAAGCATGATTCCCCGACGGTTGACGTGGCAGACGTTCTGAAAAGCTCTGGGGCCGACGTTGTTGTGAATTTCCTCCCCGTGGGAAGCGAGTCGGCTACGAAATGGTATGTCGAGCAGGCGTTGATGGCCGGAACAGGCTTCGTCAACGGCATCCCGGTCTTCATAGCACGTGAGAAGCGATGGCAGGAGGTCTTCGCAAAACGCAACATCCCGCTGATAGGCGACGACGTCAAGTCCCAGGTAGGTGCCACGATACTCCACAGAGTCCTTACCAAGCTCTTCGTCGACAGAGGCGTGAAGATCGAGAGAAGCTATCAGCTGAACTTCGGCGGCAACACCGACTTCCTAAACATGCTCGAGAGGGAGAGGCTGCAGTCCAAGAAGATCTCTAAGACTCAGGCAGTCACGTCTCTCATTCCCTACGAGCTTAGCCCCGACAGAATCCACATAGGGCCGAGCGACTACGTTCCATGGCTGGAGGACCGTAAGTGGGCCTACATACGGATCGAGGGGTCTTCATTCGGCAACGCTCCGTTGAACGTGGAGGTTAAGCTGGAGGTCTGGGACAGCCCCAACTCGGCGGGCGTGGTTATAGACGCCGTCAGATGCATCAAGATAGCGCGGGACAGAGGCGTTGGAGGAGTGCTTGAGGGCCCCTCTGCATACTTCATGAAATCACCTCCCAGACAGCATCCCGACGACGTGGCTAGGAGAATGGTCGAAGACTTCATAGCTGGGAAGACCTAGCCGGAAACGGCTTCGACGTCCCGTGAGCCGAAAACCTCGCCCAGCCTCCTCAACCCGTGCCTCTTGAACTCGGGCGAAAGCTTGGACGCTTTCAAAGCATCGACAACCTGCTGAAGCCTCCACAGGAAATGGTCTTCGCTGTACTTCTTCACAGCCTCGAGAGGCTCGACAGCTGGGTCGGTGAGGCTCGGCATGATGCCGTACTGGACGTAGACGCTGAACGCCAGCAGCCTGATAATCCCCCTTCCAACTTTTTTAACGGCCAGCAGCTGCTCATAGTCCTTCGGAGCGTTATTCTCCAGCTCGTGCAGAATCGACCAGTTTATCTTCTCACTAGGCCGTAGAAAATCAGCCACCTGCTTCCCTTCATCGCTCAGCGTTGTCTGGTTAGCCAACCTGCCGAAGGCGTATAACCTCTGCAGCTTCGAAACACTCTGGGACAAGACCTCGAGAGACGCCCTCCTCGAGCTTCTGCTCGCTTCAGCCGTCATGTCCAAGACCCTTGGCCTCTTCTCGGCGGAGATGATACCTGTGTGAGGCTCCTCGACGAAGCTCCGCACATAACCCGAGAACCAGTGATAACGCCTGACGGACTGTGAGTAGGGGTTGAGGCTCTGCTGGATGACGGACCACATCCCGCTGTGGGAGAGGACCATCATGTGGAAGTAGAGGTCGTAGCCGTCCTGAAGAGCTACGCTGTCTGTTTTAGCCACCATCCTGCTGCAGTACAGCAGGTGCTGCACCTGTTTCTCCGTGAAGCCAAACAATTCGCCGACCTGAGGCAATTCCTGGGGAATTTTGAAACGGTTTGCGAACCGACCGCCCAGAGCAACTACTCCATTCCTTACGTTCAAGCAGTCCTTGAGAATGGCCCCCATCACGAGGGTCGAGTCCCCCCACGTCTCGTCAAGGTCGCTGACGACTATGATAAAGTCTGTGAAGAAGGGCTCGGCGAACCCCTCGACAAGTTCATCGGGACCGTGAAGGCTGAGGAATGAGTGGACAACCTCGCTGAGCAGCTGTCTTGACCTGTTGTAGTTGAAGCGGGCGGTTTTACCACCCCATCCACGAAGGTCTTTCACGCCTCCACGATACATAACTGTATGGGGCGCTTCACGCCTGCTTTTATCATTGTTTATCTCATAAACTAAACACAATACCACAGACTTCTTTACTTAGTACGCTCGTCTTCTTCTCTGGAAAAACTTGAAGGCAAACACGGCAACAGCTAGCAGAAACGGGAGGTAGATGGAAAAGAATGAAAATACGGGCGTTAGCTGGAAGCCTGCCAGCTGCAGAGCCAAGGAGAAGGCAGCGACGGCGGCCAGAAGAATGGCTGCATCCCTCCAAGCCCTCGTGTCTTCGCTCAGGTCAATCACCTGCTGTCCCTGACCAGGTCTCTTAGCGGGATGTCGACGTAGGTCCCGTCAGACCTCTTCCTCCTTATTATTATAGGCAGGACGCCCCGCTCAAACTCTCTTCGGGCTATGTCTATGTGTGTGTCCTCGGGCCTTACCTCAACTAGCGGGAAGGCGCCTAAAGAAATTTGGAGGGCCCGTCCGCCGATAATTCTTGCTTTCTCATACTTTGTGAGGCGGTTGGGGGCGGGCTTGAGCTCAGTCTTCTGACTCGCCAACTCCGCCTTCTTCCTTTCCTTCTCCCTTCTTGCCTGGTGAAGGGGTCTCCAACCTTGATGCAGCTATGATGTCGTCGATCTTCAACACCATGGCCGCAGCTTCGACAGCCGACTTGACAGTCTGCTTCTTCACCAGCAGCGGGTCTATCACCTCGAGCTTCTGCATGTCCGCTATCTCGCCCTTGAAGACGTTTATGCCGTAGGTTAGACCGCCTTCCTTGTGCTTAGACGTAAGGCTTACTATGGCCTCGATCGGGTCCATGCCGCTGCTTTCAGCCAGCTGCGAAGGAATTGCCTCAAGCGCTTCGGCGAACTTGTTCACCGCCAGCTGCTCCTTCCCCGGAAGAGTCTTCGCATAATCCCTCAGCCTCAACGCTGTCTCGATCTCTCCCGCTCCGCCGCCTGCGATTACCTTCCCCTCAACGATAACGTCCTTGACCACGTTGATAGCGTCCTTCAACGACCTCTCAGCCTCGTCAACAATCCTCTGAGTACCGCCTCGTATGAGTATGGTCAAGGACCTTGGGTTGTCGCAGCCCTCCACGAACACCATCTTGTCCTCGCCCACACGCCTCTCCTCGACCAAGGCAGCCTTGCCAAGGTCCGCAGGCGTTAGGTCGTCGATCCGTGATATTACACGGCCGTTCGTGGCTTTAGCCAGCTTGTCCATGTCGCTCTTCTTTATCCGCCTTACAGCCATTATGCCCTTCTTGGCTAGGAAGTACTGAGCAAGGTCGTCTATGCCCTTCTGGCAGAGGACGACGTTCGCACCCGTGGCGGCTATCTTCTCAACCATCTGCTTCAGCATGTCCTCCTCCTGCTTCATGAAAGCTCTCATCTGCTCCGGCGTCTCGATGTTCAGCTTAGCGTCAAACTCCGTCTTCTCAATCTCCAACGCCGCATCGAGCAGAGCGATCTTCGCATTCCTGACGAGCTTAGGCATGTCTGCGTGGACAACCTCCTTGTCGAGGACAATTCCCTCAACCAGCGCCGTGTCCCTCAGCGACTGCCCCTCCTTCTTCTCCAGCTTTACGTCGTCCAAGTCAACCGTCCACTTATCACCGACTTTCTCAGCCACCCGAGTCACGGCCCCGACCACTACGTCGGCCAAGTAGTCCGCCTCCTCGCTCACAAGCTTGCTTATCATGGCTGTCTTGGCTACTTTCTTCAGCAACGCCTTGTCAGTCGGGCTGGCCTTTATGCCGATCTCGTCGAGTATCTCCAACGCTTTGACAGCTGCCTTCCTGTATCCCTCGATAACTATTGTCGGGTGGACTTCTTTCTCGATGAGCTCCTCAGCCTTGGCCAGCAGCTCGCCGGCTAGGACAACAGTTGACGTTGTCCCGTCTCCCACCTCCTCGTCCTGAGCCTTCGAAACCTCCACCAGCATTTTGGCCACAGGATGCTCGACGTCCATCTCCTTCAGGATTGTCGCTCCGTCGTTGGTGATGACTATGTCGCCGAAGCTGTCGACCAGCATCTTGTCCATCCCCCTCGGGCCGAGCGAAGACTTCATGGTCTCGGCGATGATCTTCGCCACCATGATGTTGGCGCTCTGCACTTCCCTTCCACGCATCCTCTTCGCTCCTTCCTTCAAAATTATAACAGGCTGCGTAGGCGTACCAACTGTTGCTGCCATACTACATCACACCTAGCTATGGACGGGATAAGGCTTTTTATAGACCTTTCTCATCTAGGGCTTGGGCCAAGCTTTAATACAGCTGGAGGTAATACGGTACGCTTGGTATGAAGCTGATATCGGTCAAAATGCCTGAGGCTTTGATAGACGGGATGGACGAGCTCATCAAGAAAGGAGTTTACCCGAGCCGGAGCGCTCTTATGAGGACGGCTGTCAGAGACCTGCTGCGGAAGGAGCTCTGGAAGACTTAGAGCCTGAACGGGAAGCTTTCGACGAAGACTAGCCGGCCGTAGACGTAGCGTGCATCGGAGACGGAGTCTGTGAAGTGGACGGAGCCGCCGCCTGAAACAGGCTTGTAAGCTATGAAGGGAGCTGCGGGCTTGGCTTCCAGCTCTGTGAAGTAGACCAGGGGGAGGGCAGCCGAGTCGTAGTACTCGAACAGAGGATATATGACGCCGGCCAGGTATTGACCGCCCTTCTTGAAGCACCAGAGAGGCGGGTTGGAGGCTTCGTCCGTCATGGCTGAGACAAGCCGCATCAGCGAGTCGAGGGATTTTACGTGGACGGATTCAAGTCCGGGAATTTTTCTCGCCGCAGTGGCTGTTAAAGCTTTCCTGACGAGCTCTGGCACAGGCTCCACCTCCACGACCGGGAAAGACACAAACCTCCCTGTTTCGGGGATTTCTGAAAAACGAGCCATCTCATGCTCTAGAGGGGTGTAGACGACGTACTGCAGGGGCCTTGCCGCCGTCTCGACGTAAACCAGCAGAGGTATGCTGTATTTTCTGAAGGGTAGGGTGAAGAGGTGGGCTAAGACGTGCTTCGAGCCTATCTTGAAGTAGTGCAGGGGAGGGATGTAGTCTGCCCGTGAGGCTACAACCCGCACGAGGCTGGGCAGGTCCTCGACCTTCAACGGAACCGGAGCCTTGTCTCGCCTGTTCATTACCTTGTCCGACGCCGCCTACTACCTTCAGCCCGCTAGGTTAAAAACCTGCGCCAAATCATAGCCAAACTCCTTCAAGGCTCAGTCTGGGCCCTCGGGTAGGAGCCTAAAACCTTGACAAAGGTCGTGAGTGATGCAAGCTCCACCAACGCTCTCCTAACCTTATCATCCTCCTGATGCCCCTCAAAATCTACGAAGAAGTAATACTCCCAAGGTCTTTGCCTAGTCGGCCTAGATTCTATCTTCGTCAGGTTGATGTTGTTTCTGGCGAAGGCGCCTAGGGCGTTGTACAGCGCGCCGGGCTTGTGCGTGGTCGAGAATATTATCGATGTCTTACTGTCGGGCTGACTAGGGGCGTCCTTCGTCGAAACCACAAGGAACCTTGTGTAGTTGTGGCCATAGTCCTCTATGCCTTTGGCCAGAACTTTCAAGCCGTAAAGATTCGCAGCCCGTTCGCTCGCCACCGCAGCAGCCTCCCTCAATCCCTTCTCCCCAATCATCTTAACACTTCCAGCCGTGTCGTAAGTGACCACGGCCTCGGCGCCCAGCGAGGTGAGGAAACCACGGCACTGGGCGAGGGCTTGTGGATGAGAATAGACGACCCTGACCTCGTTGAGGCTTGTTTCAGGCAGAGCTATCAGGCAGTGTCTTATCCTGAGGATGATCTCGCCGACGACCTTGACGCTGGAGTTGAGGAACATGTCGTAGGTCTCTGCTACGCTGCCCTCGATGCTGTTCTCAACAGGCACCACGCCGTAGTCGACCACACGCGCCTCCGTATACTTGAAGACGTCTCGGATGGTTTTGCATGGAACTGTCTCGGCCTCCTCCCCGAAGAAAGACACTATGGCTTCTTCGCTGTAAGCCCCACGCTCGCCCTGGAATGCTACCGATGTCTTCACACGCTGTTCGACGGTTTTAAGCGTTGTACGTATTTAAATTAATACACGCCACGCTTAAATACCCTCATGCCCGCCCCCATGCTGTGAAGCCGCAGCGGGCGGCTGAGAAGCTGGGCCATGACATCAAGCAGTGTCTCGAGGTTCAGATAGGTAAAACGGGTGAAATAAACACGGAGTACGGAGGCTTCGAAATCACGGTCAGCGAGCCCGCTTACTTTCCGTGGCACGACTGTCTGGCTACTCTTTTAAATTACGGGTACGAGGTGTGGGTTTCGAAGAAGAGGGACAGGATTGTTATCATAGCAAAGCCCATGGAAGACTAAACCATCAGCGGGGTCTGCAGTAGCAGGAGAAGGAAGGCGATGAGAACTGTTGGAAACGTTGTAGCGGAGCCGGCCACAATCCACTGCCTAAGCGTTATGTGTATGCGTTCACGTTTCTCAAGCAAGCCTACAGCAACTATGTTTGCTGTGCTGCCTATGATGGTTAAGTTGCCCCAGAAGGTTCCTGCAAAAAGCAATGTCCACCAAAGTGGGAAGGCGTTTATGCCGAATTCTCCAAGTGTTTTGACTACAGGTATCCATGTAGCTACGGCCAGCACGTTGTCCATGAAGGCGGACATCAGCCCAGCGAGAACAGTCAACAGCGGCATGATTATCGTGGTTTCTCGTCCTACCTCCACAATCATCTCTGCGAAAACCTTCGTCGCCCCCGTGTGAACGAGTGTCCCGACGCTTGCGAAAAAGGTCATGAAGAAAAGCAGCGTCCACCAGTCTATCCTCCTCTCGACAAGCTCTCTCGCTCTATCTCGTTCGAGTAAGAGCACGAACCCGGCGAAGAATAATGGGGCGCCGAGGAGCATGACGTTTTTTTCCAGCCCCAACACCTCCTCAATCTTGGCGTGTAGAACGAGGGTGGCTATCATCAATAGAAAGACGGCGGCGGGCAGTCTTACGTCGGGCTTGTCATCATTCTCCACGAGAACCGCCTGCGCGCTATCAGCCTTCATGGCCGCAGCCAACTGTGAAATATCTCGCCGGAATAAGTAGAGGTTGATAGCGATGCACACAATCAGGGCAATTGCCGAAATTGGTGTGCTCCATCTCAGGAAGTCTAGAAAACCTAGGTCCGCCTGAAACGCTATCAATATTCCCACAGGGTTTCCGATGACTGTTGCGGCGCTTCCGATGTTTGTGGCGAATATAGACATCATGATGAAGTTGACTGGGTTGAGGTTATACCTCGTGGTGAAGTCCAGCAGTATGGCCACCATGATTAGTATCGAGGTGACTTCATCAACCAACGCGACTAGGACCGCCGACATGATCATGAAAAAGACAACAAGGGTCCTTGGCTTGTTTCCTAGTATAAACTGCAGTTTGTCGATAACGAACTCGAAGAACCGTGCTTCTTCTAGGTATCCAACTACAATCATCATGGATGCTAGGAACAATATGGTGTCCAGATGTGCGTACTCGATGAGTAGCTCAACATCGATGAGATTGGCTGCTAGCATGAAGGTTAGCGCGAAGAAGGCGAAGACAAGCCTAAACCTCCAGAACAACAGGGTGGCTCCAATCAATCCACCTAGAACAATCAGAGAGAGTGTTTGAGCTGTGTTGAGCTTCAGTAAGATGGAAAGGACATATACGCCGGCCAGAACTAGGGCGTATCTTATGATTTTGTTCAACAACTGCGTAGCAACTAATGGTTTGGAGGATTTATTTTTTCTACGCGTGTGAGGAACGTATTGTTTCGAGGATGCTTATCGCCATCCAGAGCTGAGTTCTTGTGAAGGACGGCATGTTGGGGTCGTTGATTATCTCCTCGATGAGCTCGATGGAGTTGGCCGCTCTCACAGCCGGGTTGTATCTTTCGTTGAAAAGCTCGTCGGAGGCCTGTTTAGCTATCCTCCTTATGTTCCGAGGGGTCTCAGTGTCGTTTATAATTGTCTCGAGGAGCTGGACTACTTGCTGGCGTTTTTCCTCCCACTCTTGGCCGGGCAGTGGCAAAGCCGGTGCACCTCGTCAAAACGCTGTCCATACAGTCGAATAACGTGCTTAAAACCCTTTTCAGCCGCAGACAGCGCCCTTGCTCGCCGACCCGACCAGCTTGGCGTACTTCGCCAAAACGCCCGATGAATAACGGGGCTTTGGAGGAGTCCACGCCTGCAGCCGTTTCCTGACCTCGGCTTCGTCAAGCTCCACGTCAAGCCTGCGCCGAGGTACGTCGATGACGATGGTGTCGCCGTTGCGGACAGCCGCCAGAGGGCCTCCCACAGCTGCCTCGGGCGAGACGTGGCCAACCATCAGGCCGTGGGTTGCTCCTGAGAACCTTCCATCGGTTATCAAGGCTACCTTCTCCTTCAACCCCTGTCCGACCACGATCGCCGTGACCGCCAGCATCTCCCTCATTCCAGGACCTCCCTTCGGGCCCTCGTACCTCACGACGACGACATCGCCTGCAGCCACTTCACGGCGCAGGAGAGCTCTGTAAGCCTCTTCCTCGGAGTCGTAGACTTTTGCAGGACCCTTGAACGTCTCAACCGTGGAGGCTGTGGACTTGACTACCGCTCCCTCGGGCGCTAGGCTGCCTTTTAGGATGGCGATGCCGCCAGTTGGATGTATTGGGTTGGTGATGGGTCTCACAACCTCTCCGCCTTCCTTGGGCTTGAACTCCCGCAGGTTTTCGGCGAGAGTTTTGCCCGTGACCGTTAGGGTGTCGCCGTGGAGCAGGCCTGCGTCGAGAAGCTTCTTCAAGACAACTGGGACGCCGCCAACTCTGTCCAAGTCAACCATCACGAAGCGGCCTCCGGGCCTCATGTCAGCGATGTGGGGAGTTCTTCGGCTTATCTTGTCGAAGAGTTCGATGTCAAGGTTTACACCCGCCTCGTGGGCGATGGCTGGCAGGTGTAGTACTGCGTTGGTCGAGCCACCCATGGCGCATACAACGGTTGCAGCGTTCTCGAAAGCCTCGTAGGTCAGTATGTCCCGCGGCTTTATGCCGTTCTCCAGTAGCTTCATCACTTGGACGCCCGACCTGTAAGCCGCGTCGTAAATGCGCTGGTCTACTGCTGGGATGGATGCCGTTCCCGGGAGGGACATTCCCATGGTCTCTATTGCCGAGGCCATGGTGTTGGCTGTGTACAGGCCTGCGCACGAGCCCTCAGTAGGGCATGCAACTTTCTCCAGCTCGATGAGCTGCTGAAGAGTCATCTGGCCTGTGCTGTAAGCGCCCACAGCCTCGTAGACATCCTGTATTGTGACATCCCTGCCCATGTACTTGCCGGGGAGGATTGTTCCGCCGTACAGGAAGACCGACGGGATGTTGAGCCTAGCCATGGCCATCACGGTTCCTGGAAGGCTTTTGTCGCAGCCCGCTATGCCAACCAAGCCGTCGAACCTCTGGGCGAAGCACATCAATTCGATAGAGTCGGCTATGACCTCCCTGCTCACCAACGAGGCTTTCATTCCCTCTGTGTTCATCGAGATTCCATCGCTGACTGCGATGGTGGTGAACTGGATGCCGACGCCCATCTTGTCCAGCACACCGTTCTTCGCCCTCTCAGCCAAGCCGTTGAGGTGAATGTTGCAAGGAGTCACCTCGTTGCCCGTGCTCGCCACGCCTATGAACGGCTTGGCGAAATCCTCATCCCTCAACCCCACAGACCTGAGCATAGACCTGTGAGGCGCTCTCTCAGGACCCTCGGTAACATCCTTGCTGAAAATCTTACCTGCCATGAGGCTTTAGCCACGAATCCGGATTTAAATCTTCCTCGACGTGAATGAACCTGTTGAGCAGAGGGCTGTACGTTGCGGTTGAGGGAATAGACGGAGCAGGTAAGACAACTCATGTACGGCTTCTCGCAGACAGGCTGAGGAAGGAAGGCTTCAGGGTTGTGATGGTTCACGAGCCGTCAGAAAGCGAGGTCGGAAGGGTTCTAAGGAAGGCCTTGAGGGCCAAGCGCCTGCCCGAGGATGCTTTGGCTCTCTTGTTTGCAGCCGATAGGCTGGTTCTCAGGGAAGTGGTGGTTGATGCTTTGGCGAGGGGCTGCGTAGTTGTGTCTGACAGGAGTGTTCTCTCCTCACTTGCTTACCAGACCGCTGCGACGGGAAGGAGGGAATGGGTGGAGGAGGTCAACCGGTATGCTTTGAGGCCCGACGTTGTTGTTTTCATCGACATCCCGCCTGAGGAAGCTCTTAGAAGGCTTGGGAAGTCTCGTCAGAGGTATGAGACGGCTTCCTTCCTCAGAAAGGTTAGGAGAGAGTACCTAAGAGTTCTGCGAGGGTTCCGCAGGGTTGTCCAAGTCAGCAACGACAAGCCGGTTGACGAGGTTAGTCGTGAGGTATACGAAGGGGTTAAGCCTTTTTTGAGAAGACTTCATCGGCGGCGGCCCTGACCGAGTCAACCCTCTGAACATCCCGGTCGACGTACACGCGCACGAGCTTGAGCGGTTTGGAGAGCTGCTGCAGTATCCACGACTCGGCTTCAACTGGTGGGTGAATCTTAATTTCGCCGGGCCCGTACTTGGTCAACGGCGGTGCGTACGAGAAGTCGACGAACACCTTGACAGGGTCTAGACCTGCTTCGTCGGCCACCATCTTCTCGACCTCATCCCTGTCCATCAAGTCTAGCCGAGGCCCGTCCCCGCCGAAGAACTGTCTCTCGAACACGCTTCTCGGCAGAACACGTCTCTCAAGCCTTCTGATAACCCAGCGTGTCTCCTCTCTGTTCTTCAGCAAACACCAAGTAGTGAAGTCGTCGTGCTCAAGGTACTCATCCACAGTCATTCCTCCGAAGTCTAGCACGTCGCCGAGGATGAGCGCTCCACGCAGCAGCAGAAGCTGAGCTGCTCTGACGGCGTGGTGAAAGTAGATGTTGATGAACGAGTGGTATCTAGCCATGGCCAGCTCCTCGACGGCACCAATCACCCGGCTGTCGACCGCAGGCCCGTCATCCAGCAGCTTCGTCAGTCTTATTATCCTTTTGACGTCGACAACGCCGTAGGTTGCACCCGAGAAGTACGAGTCTCTGACCAAGAAGTCTAGACGGTCTACGTCTAACGGTCCTGAGATTAAGCCGCTCAGCCTGCTCCGGCCTCTAAGCATGTTTACGACGTCGTCCACAGTTATGCCCATTTGCGTCAACGCTTTGGACACCTCCACCTCCTGCTGTATGATTCTTATGCTCATGTCCTCGTGGCTTAGTCCTTTCACGACTAGGAGTTCTTCAAGGAGGTGGGAGAAGGGGGTGTGGCCTATGTCGTGCAGTAGGGCCGAGGCCCTGACCAAGGTTTTCTCCACGTCGTCTAGGCGTAGGTGGTCGGCGAACTCGCCCGCCAGATGCATGCATCCGAGCGAGTGGTCAAACCTGCTGTGCCGTGCTCCGGGGTAGACTAGGTGGACGAGAGGCAGCTGGCTTATGCGTCTGAGCCTCTGGACGGTTCTCGAGTCGACTAGGCCCAGCTCTTGCTCCGAAAGGGTGATGTAGCCGTGTACTGGGTCCTTGACCAGCTTCAAACCATGTTTTCTGATGGGCCGTCTCCAATAAGGTTTAACGGCTGAGCTCTACGTTTCTAACCCAGACCACGGCGCCGTGTGGATGCCTGTACTTCAGAGGCTTGTTGAACCGTTTGACAACCTTCAAGACCCAGCCGTACCTGTATCTGGTGCTTGCCCCCAAATGATAGCGCCTAAGCCTAACAACACTGCTCCTGCTCAGAGGCCCTCGGACACCAACGACCTTGACCACTCCCAAGGCGTATCCTCCAGACAGCAGATAGACCTTCCTGCCGAGCTTGCCGGCCGGCGGAGGCCACAGCCTCATCTCCCACTTCTTCCTCCCCGAAATTATCAGGCCTGCGTAGGGCTGCTTGACTATCAGCCCGTCCATGCTCATTCCTCAAACTCACGAGAGTCCATCTTAAGCCCGAGGAATGTGTAGGCTGCTGTTTTGATCGCTTTAAGCGGTAGGAGGGCGCACTTGACTCTCACGGGACCGACTTCTATGCCAAGCATGTCGAAGACGTGCTGCTTGTCGAGGGCTTTTATCTCGTCAAGCTTCTTGCCCTGGATAGACTCGATGAGCATCGATGTTGAGGCTTGGCTGATGGCGCATCCATGTCCACGGAAGCTGGCTTTTTCAACCACGCCGTCAGCGTTTATCCTGAGGTAAACCTCCACCACGTCTCCGCAGAGCGGGTTCGAGTCCTTCACCTTGACCGAGGCATCCTTCAGCTCTCCGTAGTTGCGTGGGTTGCGGTAGTGGTCGAGAATAACCTCGAACTGAGACTCGCTCAAACTCGTCTATCCACCCAACAGCCCGAATTTAATGTTTCAAAAACCACACGTAAGAACACCAGCCACCGCCAGAGCCACGAACCGGCGTATAAAGCTTATAAATCCTGCTAAACCAGCGAAAACGTGTCCCTACGAGACCTGTTAGATTTAGTTGGAATTTTGAAAACCCGTGTCAACAATTATCGGGGCGAGCTTCAAAGAAACGAGACGCTGACCAGATACGTCTTGGTCGACCCGTTGCTCAGGGCTTTGGGGTGGGACACGGAAAACCCCGAGTTGCTCGTGCCGGAGATGACAACGCAAGCAGGCAAGCCCGACTACACTCTGCTGCATAATGGACGGAAAATTGCTTTCGTCGGGGTTAAAGCCCTCGGCAAGCCGGAGGACTTGCTTCAGCAAATTTCCTACTGTGTTTCGGAAGGTGTTAGATATTTCATCGCCACAGACGGGGCGAAATGGGAAGTTTATGACACACAGATTCAGAAACCCCTGCCGGAGAAACGCATAGCACACTGGGACATAAACTCCATGGATGCTGGCGAGGTTGTTAGACAGGCTTTCTCCATAATGCGACACGCAGGCGTAGGCATGCCTCCGCAAAGCATCGAGTTCAAGCATCACGAACCTGAAGGAACCCCCTTAACACAAATAACGCCCAAACCTCATGAAAAACTCAAGTTCACAAAAATAGTTTTTCCCGATGGGAGGAGCTTCGACCTCGAATATTGGAAAGACATTTTGGTGGCATCGGTTGAATGGCTGTCCTCATCGGGTAGCCTCAAACAACCAGTCAAACTACCTTACGGCTCCACCTACATAGTGAACACCGAGCCAAAACACGCCAACGGCCACAAATTCAAAAGCATTAGAAAGGTTGGAGACCTGTTTGTCGAAACAAATTTCAACAACAAGGATATTGTTAAGCACACCAAATACCTGCTCCAACAACACGGGGTGGATGCTGTCAACGTATTCCTGCACACCTAACAACTCCGCAACCGATTTTTAACACACTCCGACATCACCTGAACGGAAAGTCAACAGGCTTAGACACTCCAACACAGTAGGCGCGTACACGCACATCAGCATCGGGTCGTCGAGGCTTGGCAATGTTATCGGCTTAGTCATTTAATCCTTCCTTGTAAGGCTTCGATGAAAAGTTTTGGTCGCCGGGGGCCCGATTTGAACGGGCGACCGACGGGTTAACAGCCCGCCGCTCTACCAGGCTGAGCTACCCCGGCTGGATGTTGGTTTTAGTTGTTTTTTATTAAGTGTTTATCATAGCTGTTGCGGCTGCGGCCAACGCTATTCCTGCGGTTCGGCGTCTTCCGAGACTCTCACGCAGGACTGTTTTTGCGAGCAGCACCGTTGAGACGGGGTAGAGTGATGAGAGCACGCCGGCGACGTCGAGCCGGCCGGCTTGGCGGGCGAGGAGGTAGAAGAAGCTTCCAGCCGTGTCGAAGACGCCTGCCGCAACTACGTACGGTAGAGCCTTGGATGATGGTAGTGTGCTCTTCACGGAGCGTATGACGACGAAAGCCAGCCCAACCGTCAGAAGCCTCGACACCATCAAAGGGTAGAGGTAAGAGCCTTCAGACACTTGGCCTATGAACACGAGGAAGAGGCCGAAGCATAGTCCTGCGGCCGCCGGCAGTGAAAGCTCTGTCCGAGGCCTGAGATGGTCTGTCGAAAACCCGCCCACCAGCGCTATGCTCGCAAAAGCTAGGAAGAAGCCGGCGGCTTGCTGCGCCGATGGGCTCCCCTCCAGAGAGGATCCTGCAGCCGCAGGCACTGCTGCCGTCAGGACGCCCGTGATGGGCGCTGCGTATCCCATGCTTCCCCTCGACAGGGCTGCGTAGTAGAAGATCAGGCCGAGGCCGCTGAAGACCCCGCCTAGCATCGACCAAACTAGATCAGCTAGGCTTGGCAGCCGCTCGCCTGTCAACACTGCAAGGAGCAGTAGCAGCGTGCATCCGATTGTCTGAGAGTACGCAACCACGCCCGAGACACGTGCCTTCATCGAGGCGTAGCCGCCGTAGAAATCTCCCGCACCCCAAGCGAAAGCTGAAGCAAGGCCGTACAGCGTTGCAACGTTCTCGGTCAAAACCAGCTATGTCGAGTCAGGGGGCCTGTAATAAACCGTGAGCCAAAAACTAAATGATGGATGATGTAGTGAATGGATGTGAAGGCCGTCGAGGTGGCTGGGCTCTGGCGTTTCTTCGGGCAGACACCTGTCCTCAGGAATGTGGAGCTGACGGTCGAGGAGGGAGTGGTTTTCGGGGTTATAGGCCCGAACGGAGCCGGCAAGACAACGCTGTTCAGAATTCTGGCAACTCTTCTGAAGCCCAGCCGTGGAGAAGCCAAAGTCTTTGGAAAAGATGTCTTGAAGGAACCGGCTGAAGCGAGGAAGCTCGTCTCCTACCTGCCGGAGGAGGCCGGGGTTTACAAACATCTCACGGGATTAAGCTTCCTCAAGATGATGAAAACCCTCTACAACATGGACGCTTCAGCTGTCGAAAGAGGCGCTGCAGTTTCAGGCTTGGGCGAAGCACTGGGAAGGAAGATGGGCGAATACAGCAAGGGAATGAGGCGGAGAATACTCCTCGCAAGCTGCTTAATGGTAAAGCCACGCTTGGCCATTCTCGACGAACCCACCGCAGGCTTGGACGTAGAACACTCAGTCTACGTCAGACAGGTCATCAAACAGTACTCAGCCGAGGGCACGACCTTCCTAGTATCAAGCCACAACATGCTCGAGGTAAGTTATCTCTGCGACGCCATCGCCCTCATAAACAAGGGCATGATCGTCGAATGCGGCAGGCCTCGACAGCTCCTAGAATCCCACGGCGTTGAAAACCTCGAGGAGCTTTTCGTCAAGAAGGCCGGTGGCTTGGCGTGAAGGTTTGGCCTCTTCTCGCGAAAGAGGTTCGTGAGCTTTTCAACGAGAAAACGATCCTCGTCGGCGTGGTGCTGATGCCTTTGGTTGTCTTCCCGCTTCTCGGGACAGTTTTCACTCTCGCATCAGAAACTGGAGACGAGCCTCAAGCTCGTCAGACTCTGCTCTTCATCGACATGGACGGAGGAAGATACGCCGCAGTCTATCAACAAGCCTTGAGGACGGCTGGCTTTAACCTCTTAGTGGTACACGGCTCGGACGTGGTGGGTTTGATGAAGAGCCATCAGGCGAGGGCTGCGATAGTTGTCGGGCAAGGGTTTACGCAGAGCTTGATTGACGGAAAGAGGGCCGTGGCGGAGCTCTATGTTTTGATAACCTCAGCCTCGCTGTCCGAGGTTCAGCGTGTCTCATCTATCGAATCACAGGTCTCGAAAGCCATCGAAGTCGTCGGCGAGACTATTGCAGCCGAGTCAAACGTCCCAGTCCAGCTATACAAGAAACCCATAAGCTTGGCGGGCGGCCTCATCTACAGGGACAGGTTGATGACCGCTCAGGAAGTCCAGACGATGTTTCAGCAGTACCTATCAACGACTCTATTCGTTCCGATTGTTCTCCTGATTGTGGTGGCTACGTCTGGAACGGTGGCAGCCACGAGCGTTGGCCTCGAGAAGGAGGCGAAGACGCTCGAGATGCTGCTGACGCTTCCTATAAGCAGGATGAGCATCCTTGCTGCGAAGCTGATGGGCTCTATTCTAGTGGCGTTGCTGGGAACGGTCTCGATGATGGCTGGGCTGTACTTCTACTTCTCGAGGATCGCCCTAGCTCCGGGGAACGGTGTCGGAATACAACTCAGCTCGCTCAGCTTCGTCTTCTTCGGAATAGTTCTTTTCGTGGCCATGACTGCGACGCTCGGAATAGGTATTCTGGCCGGCGTGCTTGCTGGCGATGTGCGGGGAGGACAGCAGCTCGCGAGCTTGATGCAGATGCCGCTCATCCTGCCGCCCTTCCTAGCGTTGATACTGGCGGATATCTCATCCATACCGCAGCCCTTCTCAACACTGCTGCTGCTAAACCCATACACGCACATCATCATAGCCCTTCAACATGTTTACCAGGAGGCTTACGCCTCAGCGCTCGTACATGTTGCGGCGATGGCTGTGTTCACGCTAGCAGTTCTCATGATGGCTGCGGTGCTGTTCAGAGGGGAGAGGCTGATAACTATGCGGATAACTCTAGGAAAAAGAAGAAGCCCCGTCTAGACGAAGGCCTCGGCCGCCCTGACGGCTCTGGTTCTCTCAGCAGCCGCTTTAACAAACCCTAGAAAAGCAGGCTCCGGCCTGTTTGGCCTAGACAGGTATTCTGGATGGAACTGCGTAGCCAGGAAGAACCTGTTGCGTGGATACTCGATTATCTCGACACGGTCTCCCTCGACTGAGAACCCTGAAAAAACCAGGCCGTGGTCGACAAGCTGGCTCCAGTACTTCTGAGATACTTCATAACGATGTCGATGGCGTTGACGAATCTCCGCAGCCCCATAAAGACTGTGTGCAAGCGTTCCCTCGACGATTCTCACAGCCGCGGCTCCCAGCCTCATCGTCCCGCCCAACCCCTTGACACCACGCTGCTCAGGCATCAAGTCGATCACCGGGTGAGGAGTAGACAGGTCAAGCTCTGTCGAGTTAGCTCCAGCTAGGCCCAGAACATTCCTTGCGAACTCTACGACGGCTAGCTGTAGTCCGAAGCAAAGCCCTAGAAAGGGGATGTTGTTCTCTCTGCTGTACTTTATGCATTCGATCATTCCCTCCGTGCCTCTTCTGCCGAACCCTCCCGGAACCAGCACGCCGCCGAACTGCTGAAGCTCCTCGACATTCCTAACTCCCCGCTCAAAATCCTCTGTGTTTATCCACTCGACGCTCACACGGTGGCCGATGTTTACCGCTGCATGGCTCAACGCTTCCTTAATGCTTACGTAGGAGTCGGCCAGCTTTGTGTACTTGCCGCAAACAGCTATCCTCAACTCGCTGGAGGCGTTCTCGTAAAGGGTCATCACTCGACGCCATTCACTCCAGTCGGGAGACGAGCACTCCAGCCCGAGCCTCCTGACTATGAAATCCCCCATCCCCTGCTCCTCAAGAATCATGGGAACCTTGTAGATGAACTCGACGTCGTATGACGAGAAGACAGCTTTCTCGGAGATTGTTCCGAAGAGAGCGATCTTGCGCCGGGCCTCCAAGTCGACCGGGGTCTCGCTCCTCGCCACTATGATGTCGGGCTGTATGCCCAGCGCCCTCAGCATGTTTACGCTGTGTTGAAGAGCCTTAGTCTTGAACTCACCAGTTGCCTTCAGCGTCAAAACCAGCGCCACGTGGATGAAGAGAGTGTTTTCAACACCTTCCTCCAGCCTCATCTGCCGAACAGCCTCGAGGAAAGGCTGGCCCTCGATGTCCCCTACAGTCCCGCCCACCTCGACGATCAACACGTCGACGTCTCTCGAAACATCCCTAATCCGCCGCTTTATCTCGTCGGTGATGTGGGGAACTATCTGGACGCACTGGCCGAGGTAGTCGCCCCGCCTCTCCCTGTTGATGACCTCGGCGTAAACCTGCCCAGTGGTTATGTTGTTGAGCCTAGTCGTCCTAATGTCTAAAAAACGCTCGTACCATCCAAGGTCTAGGTCCGTCTCCCCGCCGTCGTCTGTCACGAAGACCTCGCCGTGGGAGAAAGGGTTGAGAGTCCCGGCGTCAACGTTGACGTAAGGGTCTATCTTCACGAAGCCTGTCTTCACGCCCCTGGTTTGGAGAATTTTACCGACGGAGGCGGCGACGGTGCCCTTGCCCACGCTGCTGACGACGCCGCCGGTTACAAAGACGTACTTCTGCATGAGTAGGTTTGGTTCGGGGTAGATAAAGACCTTTCGAGCCTAGGCTTGTTTTGCGCTGGACAGTTTGACGTTGGGGATGAAGAGGTAGAGGACTAGGGTTGTCAAGGCTGCGGCTAGTGCGATTATCATAGAGTTGCCTAGGGCTGAGACGAACTGGGCTTTTTCGACGGCTGTTAACACGACTTGAGGGTCTCCGGCTACTTCAACCCTTCTCACGACCGATGACAGGGGTATCCACATCACAGCTACTGCTATGGCTCCTCCGATCAGACGCAAGAAGCTGAGAAGAGACGTGGCCACGCCTAGGACGCTGCGGGGCACGAGAGTCTGAGTGGTTATGAGGAACGTCGAGACCGTGAACCCCATTCCCAAACCTATCAAGGCCAAGCCCGTGAGGGTAACTGGGAGACCTAGGCCCAGCATGGTTAGCAGGGCTGAGCCG
>JAVYLK010000011.1:0-36966 GCA_038740895.1 Candidatus Caldarchaeum sp. | reverse complement strand
CGCCAGCTTTCGATGTCGTTAAGAGACAAAACTGTTCTTTCAGCCTGCGACCTATCGTGAATTTTCTTTTCAGTCAAGTTTCATCCCCTCGATATTTTTGCAGTAGTCGAATAAGCGCGAGCGAGGGCATGGCAATAGTCCAAACTTTTCCCCCTCGGATGCGAAATGCATCTATGAAGCTTGGCTCTCTTTCCATCGTTTATTTCACCTCCGCGGGAACTACTCGAACCCCGTCGGGCTCTCGGATGACCCAAACGTAGGAAGCGTCGAAATCATTTGGTAAAGCTATTATTTTCGTCCCGCCTCCGACCCGCACGACTTTGCGGAGAATTCTTTCTTTTTGCATGATGTTAATAGAGTAAGAGAGAAATATATTTATACTGGCGAGTTATCGTATACTGTTGTCCATGGCGTGGCCTGAAACAAAGGAATCTAGGCGTAAGGTCCGTGACATGGACCCGCATGCTTTTTTCGACGTGGTGAGGGCCCTCGCAGGGGGTCCGAAAGCGTTTTATCAGGTTGTCGAAGCTTCAGGCCGGTCGCGGCGACTATGCTGGAAAGTTTTACGTGAGTTGTTGACGGAGGATTTCGCAACCGTCGACTACGTTGAGCATCGAGCGTTGTATTGGTTGAAACATGATTTCTTTGTAGGGGTAGCGGGTTCGGAGATAATACCTAGCAATCTTTTCCAGCTTTGGTGGAGTATGGGAAGGCCCCATGTAGATGATTTCTTGAACTCTCTGCCAAGCGAAGTGGAAAACATGGATTACATGGCTAGGCTAGATTTCTCGTTGTTTCTTTACGTTCACTACCCTCATCTAAGAATAGGCGACCCGCGGTTTTTCGACCACTCGCTTCCGACGAAGGGTAAGACAGCTAACTATAAACAGCTTTTCGAAACAGTTAACGACTGGCGAAGAAGGAGAAAAACGTTGATGGAAGATGTTGTGCTGAGCCGTATAGTCGACGCGTTTTTCGCGAAAAAGATTTGCCCGTCATGTTTTCGACGCGGGGAGCTGTTTTTGCTCGACATTGTAGACGGCTATTATGTCTGCGCGAACCGGCGATGCGGCGCATCGTTTAAAAAAGTCTGGGCTTACTCGAAGCTTAAGCAACAGTTTGAAGAATGGCGGGCCCGCGGCGAAACCATTAAGCTCGGAAAACTAACCATAAGAATATGACAACGCCCCCCAAAAAGCGACAGGCTTCGCCATCCTAGACTTGAGAGACTTTTTCAAGGTTTCGGGACCTGGCTAGGGCACCCCGGCCCGTGTGTTGAACGCCCGTGGTTTATATAAACTATGGCCTCTGCTCAACCCATTTGTATGCGACGCCGTATCTTTGGGCGAGTTTATCTAGCTGCGGCTTGAGCCTCTTGAGCATGCTGTTTACCTGCTGTGGTTTGTTGATGTCGAGGTTTTTCCGGAACGTAGCTATTGCTCTGGATGTGTAGGGGTTTGCGGCGATGACCTCACGTATGAGAGCCGGGCTGTCTGACAGCATCGTCGAAGCTGCCAGCGTGAGTGCTTTCTGGCTGGTCGTCAGCACGTCCACGCCCATACTCCTCCAGCTGTCCAGAAGCACCAGCATCAAGATACGCGGAACAGCCATGGCGTAAGCCATCCGCAAATCATGCTCCTCAACGGTCATCGCGAGAATTCTGCAAGGCCTGAAGATGCTTACAGCAACTCTCCTCTCCCGTTCCCAGTACCTGAAAGGCGTGAAGACCACCGTTTTGTCGGTGAGCTTGGTTGTGCCGGGGCCGAACAGCGGATGGGTTAGGACCACGAGGTTGTCTCCTAGATTCTCACGCCTCAGCGAGCGGAGGACCGGTGTCTTGACCGAGGATATGTCGATAACCGTCTTCCCTGAATGACTTGCAGCTATCTTTTTTATTGTTTCTCCGGCGTTGAGCGAGCCCGTTGCCACCACCACGTAGGACGCATCGGACACAGCGTCGTCGAGACTCCTCACTGCGAGTAATCCGCCGTGCTTGGCGGCTTGCCGTGTCTTGGCCGGGTTCTTGTCGTAGACTTTTACAGTAAACTGTTTACCACGGAGATGTCTCGCCATCCACAGGCCCATCGGCCCGGCTCCGACGACGGCCGCAACCTGCTTCGCCACTACGCCAGCCCCTTCTCAGCCAGGTACTCGCCGAGAAGTCTAATCCCCTTGACTATCGACTCCTCAGAAGCCCCGAGCGATATCCTTACGAAGTCGTCGTAGCCTCCGAAGATGGAGCCGGGAGCAACAGCCACGCCCTTAGACTCGAGGAGGTCGAAGGCGAACTTCATGCCGTCCACGCCGCCCGTGTTAATCTTCGGAAACACGTACATGCCTCCGTCGGGCTTGTAGAAGGCGGTTTTAATTCTCTGCAGCTCGCTGACGGCTGTGTCCATCCGCCTCATCATTATTTCGGCATACTGGCTGGGCGTGTCCTTGAGCGTGAGGGCTTTGAGAGCGCTGTGCTGGATGAATTCGGGTACGCATGTCATCACCAGCCCTATCACCGAAGCCATCTTCGACACCGTCATCTCGCTCGCCACGACATATCCTATTCTGTAGCCTGTCATGCCGTAGCTCTTCGAGAAAGACTGCACCAACACATAGTTCACACCGTCGTAGTCTAGAACGCTCACATGCCCGCCTCTAGAGTAGTCTGAGTAGACCTCGTCGCTTATCACCGAGATTCCACGGTCTCTGGCGAAGTCGAGGATCTTCGTGAAAGTCTTCCTGTCGAGAATCTTGCCGGTCGGGTTGTTGGGGTAGTTAAGGAGTATTGCTTTCGTGGACCTGCTGACCTTCTCCTCCAGCTCGTCCACCCGTGGAGACCAGCCGTCTTCCAGCCTTGTCCTAACATGCACAGACCTGACGCCGAGGAAGGAGGCGCACTGCCTGTACATCGGCCACGAGGGGTCGATTACCAAGACCTCGTCGCCCTCCGAGAGCAGCGCCTTCATAGCCAGGTAGATGGCGAACCTGCCGCCAGGAACGACTATGACGTTGCCGGTGTGTATGTTAACGCTGCACCTCTCCTGCAGATGCTTGACAAGGGCTTCACGGAGTTCGTGTATACCACGTGAGTCGGCGTATCTTGCGTAGCCGTTTAAAGCGGCTTCTGCGAGCGACCTCCGTACTTCTGGAGGAGCGCCTAGGTCTGGTTCCCCGACTTCAAGCCGGTGGACCTCCATGCCTTTTTTCTGAAGCTCCACAGCCCTCCTAAGTATGTCCATATGAGTCAGCTGGCTCCCCTTCCTAGACTGCATCTCAACCGAATCCATGAAAACAACAGTAGCCAGCCGGTTGACCGTCTCCGGCGGAACGCCGTGCTTGGCAGCCTCTTCCAGCATGGCTTGTCTGATTGATTTCTCGACGTCCGTCTGGACCGTCTCAACACCCTGTGAACGCTTTATCTCAGATATCTTCTCCACCAGCCTCCTCCTCTCGCCCAGCAGGCGAACCATCTCGACAGCCAACCTAGCTGTTTCCGCCCTCAGGTTGTCGAGGTCCGACGCCACCATCTCACAAACCTCCTAAAGGCTTGCCTATTTAAGCAATACTGGCGGAGCATCCGTGTTAAGGTTTTTAGGATGGTTGATAACCCGTACGGCGGAACGTTGCACATGACTCAGACAGTCCGCATAAAAATCACGAGCACAAACCTCAGCAAGCTGGAGCAGGTATGCAGAGAGATTAAGGACATAGCTGAGAGGACGGGGACCGAGATAGCTGGACCTATACCTCTCCCCGTGAAGAGGCTGGTGCTACCCACGAGAAAATCACCATGCGGAGAAGGCACCAAGACATGGCGTAAACACCAGATGAGGATTCACCGTAGGCTCATAGACCTCGGCATCACGGACCAGAGGGTTATGAGGCAAATAATGAGGATTCAGATCCCTGACGACGTAGCAATAGAGATGCAGATGCAGGCCAGGTAGTTGTAAGGAGTTTATCCGCTTTCTGTAATCTCCTTCACAACTCCGGCCGCAACTGTTATTCCGCTGTCCCTGATAGCGAACCGGCCAAGCTCCGGGGAGATGCTCGCAGGCTCTAGCGCCACCGGGGTCAACGGCCTCAGCTTAACGACTGCTACGTCACCGGTCTTGATGAACGACGGGTTCTTCTCAGTCACCTGTCCTGTCCTCGGGTCCATCTTTTGAATCAGCTCCACAAACTTGACGGCCGTCTGAGCAGTGTGTATGTGCAGTACCGGGGTGTACCCAGCCGCTATGGCTGTCGGGTGGTAGATGACGTAAATCTGGCCGATGAACTCCTTCGCCACGGGGACAGGTGTGTCGGGCTTGGTCACCACCATTCCTCTAGTGAGCTGGCTCTTCTCAACGCCCTTCAAGGCGAAGCCTATGTTGTCGCCTGGGATAGCCTGCTGGAGCGGTTGATGATGCATCTCGATCGACTTGACCTCGGCCTTCAACCCCCCCGGATATATCGCAACGATGTCGCCGGGCTTTAGAATACCCTGCTCAACCCTGCCAACCGGCACAGTCCCGACGCCTTTGATGGAGTAAACTCCCTGCAGAGGAAGACGGAGGGGTTTGTCGATTGGTTTTGGAGGTTCTTGCAGCTGGTCCAAGGCCTCCAGCAGAGTCGGGCCGTTGTACCAAGGAAGGTTCTTGCTTTTCTCGGTAAGGTTGTCGCCGAGCCACCCCGACACAGGTATGAAGTTTATCTTGCTGACGTCGTACCCGATCGTCTTGAGGAGGTCGCCTGCCATCTGCCTTACTTCGTCATACCTCGCTTTCTCCCAGTTCACGGAGGAGTCGTCCATCTTGTTGATCAGAACGATTAGCTGGCGTATCCCGAGAACGAACGAAAGGTAAGCGTGCTCCCTAGTCTGGCCACCCGGCGCTATCCCCACCTCAGCCTCGCCCTTCTTCGCAGAAACCACCAGAATGGCTGCGTCCGCTTGGCTTGCCCCCGTAATCATGTTTTTGACGAAGTCTCTGTGACCCGGTGCGTCTATGAGTGTGAAGTAGTACTTTTTGGTTTCAAACTTCTGGAAGGCGAGGTCTATGGTCAGACCTCTCTCCCTCTCCTCCTTTATGCGGTCGAGCACCCATGCAAACTTGAAGCTCTCCTTCCCCAGCTTCTTAGCCTCCTCCTCGTAAGTCTTGAGCGTCCTCTCGTCTATTGCTCCTAGATTGTACAGAAAGTGTCCAAGCGTTGTCGATTTACCGTGGTCGACGTGGCCTATCACAACCAAGTTCATGTGCGGCTTTGACGACATTATTTTTGACTCGAATATCCCCACATATAAATGTATATGGGGTTCTGACCGGGATAAACTTTGAAGTGTCTCGTTCCGCGAGGGATTTGATTAGACTGTCCCGACATGGTTGCGATGGGGCAGCGGCTGCCATCGAGACGTGGTCTCTCCATGAGCTCTTTCACGGGCTTGTGCCCGTTTAAAAATTAATAATCCAGCGTGTCGGGAGACAAGCAAATTGGACCGGTATCTTTTCAAAGGAGGGTTTGTAATACCTGTTGACGGGCGAAGACACATCATAAGGGACGGGAGTGTTCTGGTGGACGGCGACAAGATTGAGATGGTGGGGTCGTGGGAGCAGGTGTCTCCCCATTCCGCTGGAGCCGAGGTCGTAGACGCCCAAAACTGTGTGATAATCCCCGGCCTCGTCGACACCCACGTCCACTTAGCTCAAGCTCTTCTTCGTGGACTCGTGCCAGACAACGTCACCCTGATACCATGGCTCAAGAACTGGGTGTGGCGTTTTCTAGGAGTTTATGACTACGAAGACGCTAAGGCCAGCGCAGCCCTATGCATGCTAGAGATGCTCAAGACAGGCACCACGTCCTTCATCGAGATACACCTCCACACACGCTACGGCTTCAACGGCATCGCCGAGCTTGTGGAGAAATCCGGCATCAGGGGGGTTCTGTCCAAGACAATCATGGACATGAAGGGGTATTCGACCGAGGAGGATATTTTCCCGCCGGGAATAATCGAGGACGGGGAAGCATGCGTCAGGGAGTTCAAGGAGATGCATAAGCGTTGGGCGGGTAAGGCAGATGGGCGGATTGATGTTTGGCTGGGGATGCGGAGCGCCGGCGCTGTTTCCGACGACCTGTTCCACGAAGCAGCGGCCCTAGCCAAGGAGTATGACACAGGAATAACAAACCACGTCGCCGAAGTAAGGGAGGACTTGGAATACTACCGGAAAGCCTACGGCACGGGAGTCTCGGGATTTCTTGAGAAGTTCAACATGCTGGGTGAAAGACACGTTTACGCCCACTGCGTCTGGCTGAATGAGGAAGACATGCGGAAGTTTGCGGCCACCGGCACAACGGTGTCCCACTGCCCCTCGTCAAACATGAAGCTCGGCTCCGGCATAGCCCCAGTCTCCGACATGCTCCGCCTGGGCGTAAACGTCAGCCTTGGATGCGACGGCGGACCCAGCAACGACACCTACGACATGATAAGGGAGATGAAGACCGCCGCCCTGCTTCAGAAAGCCCGCACGCTGGACCCCAGGGCGATATCGGCGTGGGATGTGTTGGAAATGGCCACGAGGAACGGGGCACGGGCCATGGGCAGGCTCAACCAGCTCGGCAGCCTAGAGCCCGGCAAGAAAGCCGACATAGTAGTAGTCAGCCTGAGAAGGCCCTCAGTGACACCGGTCTCCAACCCGTTGTCCCTGCTGGTTTACTCGGCCTCGGGCGAGGATGTCCGCGACGTGATGGTGAACGGCAAGTTCGTCGTAAGGAACAAGCAAGCCCTAACGCTCAACGAAGAAGAAGTCGTCCGAAACGCCAACAAGCATCTCGAACGCATCGTTGAAAAAGCAGGCTTCGGGGAGGACATCCTGAAAATCATTTGACGGCGAAATGCTCTATAAGAGGCAGCACCTCATCAGTGACCGGGTAGAGCAACGGCTCCGTGCAGCCTGCTCTGACGTACTCTATTATTGACTTCCTGCACGACTCCATGTCTCCGACAGCCATCAGCTTGGACACCAAGTTGTCGGGAACGAGGTTTACGGCCTCGGCGAGCTTCTCGGCGGTGGTAGGCCAGCCCCCGGTCACGGACCTGATCTCATTCGTGATCTTTTCAGAGACCCCGGAGGCTATGGCTATGTGCGGCTCCATGGCCAAGTACTCCGCAACCATTAGCCGTGCCTTCCTGTAGGCCTTCTCAAGGTCGCCGGAGTAAGCAACCGCCAGGAGCTGAGGTCTGTCTATGTCCTCAAGCTTTCGTCCTGAACGCCTTGCTCCAGCCGAGATGTGCTCGACTGCTTTCCTGTTGTACTCATGTGAGACGAGATAGTTTAGCAGGACGCCGTCGGCTATTTCTCCCGCCAGCTCCATCATCTTGAACCCGGTGGCTCCAACGTAAACCGGCACATTTTTGGGCACACGCTCCAGCCTGACTCCCCTTACGTTGACGAACTCCCCCTGAAAGAACACCTCCTCTCCCTTGAACAGTTTTTTCAAAACAGTCACATGCTCGCGCATCGCCTGCAGCGGTTTTCGACGCTCGATGCCTATTTTGGATGCCATAGGCTCCCACAGCACGCCGATGCCCAGACACGCCCTGCCATCCGTCAACTCGTCCAGGGTTGTAAACGTTGTTGCGAGCGTGACGACGTTGCGTGTCCACGTATGCAGGACACCTGTGCCGAGCTTAATGCGTTTAGTTGCGGTGGCCAGAGCGGCTATCGAGATGGTCGAGTCTCTGGATGTTCTTGACTCGCCCTGCCATATGCTGTTGAAGCCGTTTTTCTCCGCAAGCCGTGCATAGTTAAGCTCGTCGGCCAACGGCGTGCTTGCCGTGAAGTACAGGCCTATTCTTTCAATAGTATCACGCATCGTCGATCCCCTCCCACAGCTTCTCCGCTGCCTTTATCGACTCCTCTCTGGCGTTCTGCTCGTTAACTGTTAGAACTTCTCCGTCCTCGACGACAACCTTGCCGTCGACAACGACTGTGTCCACCCATGAGCCGGAGCCGTAAACTACAAGCTGCGCCACCACGTTATCTATGGTGACGGGTGTCGGAAACATGTTTTTCACAACGACGATGTCAGCCTTGTAGCCTTTTTCAAGCCTTCCAGCCTTGATGCCCAGCGTCTCTGCACCGTTCTCGGTAGCCATCTTGAACACGGTCTCAGCAGGCATGATGGCTGCGTTCTCCCTAGCAGCCTTGTGCAGCAGCCAAGTGGTACGCATAACCTCAAACATGTCCACGATGAATCCATCCGTCCCGAGGCAGACCGTCATTTTTCTGTCGAGCATTTCAGGGACGGGGGCTATTCCTCCACCGACCTCTCCGTTGCTCAGGGGTTGATGGGATATTTTGACCCTGTGTCTGGCCATGACGTCCAGCTCCTCGGCCGTAGTCTTTACACACTGCGACGCAAGGACATCCGGGCCCCAGAAACCTAGCTCTTCATAGACAAACGCCGGATGCTTACCGTACCGGCGTAGAGACTGCTCGGTCTCGTAGGCTCCCTCCTCGAAGTGTATGTGGATTCCGGCGCCGGATTTGTCAGCCTGTTCTCTGCATTTTTTGATGAACTCAGGCGAACAGGTGAACGTCGTGTGTATGCAGTGCATGCCTTTGACAAGCCCGTTGCGCGGGTTCATCTTTTTAATGAAATTGTTGTTTTCCTCAAGGCCAAGCAACCCGTTATCCGGACCACGTCTCTCGGTGGCTTCGAAGGATAGGACACCTCTGATTCCAGCCGATTCTAGCACCTGGGCCTCGACGTCGAGGGCTCCCGGTATGGCTCGAGGTGCCTCGAGAACGTCGGCGACGAGCGTTGTACCTGTCTTCAGCCTTTCAACCACCGCATACCTAACCGCCGCCTCTATCAACCTCTTGTCGAGCCTGTCCTCCACGTAAGGCCACCAGAACAGGTCGAGAAAATCCCAAAAACTGCTCACCCCCGCTTTGACGGGGATCCCGTGAGCTAGTACTCCGTACATGTGGTCGTGAGCAGAAACAAGCCCCGGCATGATGATGGAGCTGTTTTTCTCTATTTTCTTCTGGGCGGTTAGCCCACGAGGCTTACCCGGCCCAACCTCCACTACCTCCCCGTCTCTGACAGCCACATAGCCGGTCGAGTAAAACGGGCCATTGGCGCTCACGACGACGAGACCTCCAGAAATGATTAAGTCCGTTTCAGTCAAGGCCTTACAGTCCCCAGATTTTATGAGGCGCTAGCGACGATGCGCGTATCCGCTTCTTGAAACCAGCCCTCCGAAGAGCGTCCTCAACAGCGTTAGAAACCGCAGCCATCACCGGTATGGTTCCGGTTTCGCCTACACCCTTCAAACCCATGAACGTATAGGGAGAAGGGCTGATTATATGCTCTAACTTGATGGATGGAATCTCCACTGATGTCGGTATTAGGTAGTCTGCCAACGTGGTTGTCTGAGGGGTTCCGTCCTGGTAAACGACCTCTTCATAGAGTGCTCCAAGCCCTTGGACTATACCTCCTACAAGCTGGTCGTCTACGTTTGAAGGGTCTACGTAGCGTCCTCCGTTCTCGACAAATACAATCTTCAGTGGTCTGACGGCCAGCGTCTCCAAGTCAAGCTCCACAAAAACCGCCGCCGCTGCTGTAGAAACTGCGGCAACAGCGTTCATCCTGCCGTTTTCGTCGGGTTTTCGCGATATGTTAGGCGGGTCGTATACCGCTGCAGCCTCCAGCGCAACATCCGTCTCTTCGGGGAAGAGATACGGCTCGTTGTAGGCTTTCATCGCTATTTCGGCGAAGGCGAGGCCTTTCCCGGAATTGTCCCTCACAAACACTCTGCCGTCTCTTATCTCAACGTCTTCTACGCTGCACTCGAGAAGATGCGAAGCCATTTGCAGAACCTTTCTCTTCAGCTTTTCGGCCGCATGCGCCGCGGCTCCTCCGCACATGACAGCTCCTCTGCTGCCCCAAAGACCAGTGCCGAACGGAGTGGCCTGAGTATCTCCCAGAACAACCTCAACTTCGTCAGGGTCCACTCCCAGTGTATGAGCGACAACCCCCGACAACAACAAACCGAGACGAGTGCCCATCGAGACCGCGCCGGAATAGACAACCACTTTTCCGTCGGGGTTGATTCTGACTGCCGCTGCCTCGCTGGACCCCCATCTCTGCGTCACACCCATCATCGAAGGGACGGACCCCTTTATGCTGACGGAGAACCCGACTCCAACGACTTTGTTCGGGACAAGTTTGCATTCGCTGGCGGCAAGCTGTTTGGCGGCTATTTCGAGAGTTTTTTCAAACGTGTGTCTTGGGTCTCCGCTGTCGAACCGCAGGCCTGTAGGCCCTGTGTATGGAATGTCCTGTGATGATATGAGGTTGCGTAGTCGTAGTTCAGAAGGCTCCAGCCCGCATTCGTCGGCTAGAATGTCTAACATCCTCTCTCTTACGAAGGTTGCCTCGGGGTGTCCGAAACCCCTGTAAGCACCTGAAGGAGTTTTATTTGTGACAACGCAGTTAACCGCCACGCTGTAGTTCTGAATCTTGTAAGGTCCCGGCACCATGTCCATCACGACGTGAGCGAGCTCGAGATAGTCATGCGGATACAGAAGGTGTGCTCCAACATCCAGGAAGGCCTCGTCTTTGATGAATGTGATTAACCCATCAGCGGTGCAGCCCATTTTGATGGAATGAACTTGCTCTCTTGAATGGGCTGAGGAGGTGAGGTTTTCTCGTCGTGTTTCAATCCATTTTACAGGCCTGCCTGTGTGCATGGAGGCTGCTGCGACCACAACGTCCTCTGGATAAGTGTGGCCCTTCTGTCCAAAGCCGCCTCCAACATCCGGAACAATCACGCGAATCCTGTTCTCCGGGATGGAAAGCACTTCGGACACCACGGCTCTGTGTAGGTGTGGGTTTTGATTGGATACCCAGATGGTTAAGAAGTTTTTGCCATGGTCGTAGTAGGCTATACAGCCCCTTGTCTCAAGAGGTGCGGCTGTCTGCCTGTTTACGTAGAATTTTTCCTCCACAACAGTTCTCGACGATTCATATGCTTTGTCGAGGTCGCCGTAGCTCTGGTTAAACCTAGCCAAGAGGTTGCTCCGCCATTCATCGTACAGGAGGATGTCTGACTCGATTGACTGGAGAGGGTCGGATACGGCTGGCAGAGGCTCGTACTCCACGTTGACGGATTCAGCCAAGTCGTGGGCCTTGTATTTGTCGCCTGCGATGACTGCGGCTACAGGCTCACCCACATACCTGACTTTATCGTGTGCTAGGAAATTCAACACCACCGGATTACAGTTTTTGAATGGGTAGACAAGCTTGAGGGGTTTGGCGTATTTTTCCAGCTCACGCCATGTCAAGACAGCTTGGCAGGCGCTTGCTGGGGGGTGTTGTACGTCTCGTATCCATGCGTGTGGATATGTGCTTCTGACAAAAACGCATTCTAACATGTGGGGGAAAGATATATCGTCGATGAAGGTGCCGCGCCCGGACACGTGTCTCCATGCTTCTCTGTCTTTAGAGAGCATGTGGCGAAACCAGTTCCGCACTTGATATAAATTTATTCAACTACGAGTGGCGTGTGAGAATTTTGGGGGGAGAGGTTTTTGACGCTTTAAAAGCTTATATGCGGCAAAGAGCTTAACCAGCTCCGTGAGCAGCGGGGAACGGGTTGTAAAGAAAAAAAGCGCTACGACCCTCGTCGCCTTGTTCGTCGTCTCAGCTGCCATCACCGCCGTGCTAGGTGCGTTCGGCAGCATCGTCTTCCCGTTTCTGGCGCCGATATCGTCCTTCTACCCCGGCGTAGCATTCCAAGTGAGCTTCGGCGTCTGGTTCGGAATCGTGGGCGCCGTGGCTGGTGGTTGGGTAGGGCCGTTTATAGGCATTATTCTGACAGGCACCTCTGCCCCAATAGCTGCGGCAGTGGCAGTAGGCGATTTCTTCCAATCCTTCATACCGATGCTGGCTTTCAGAGCCGGAAAGTTTGACCCGCGGCTAAAGTCATCGAAAGACTGGATGGGGCACATCGTCTTCAACGTCATCATAGCTCAGGTCGTAGGGGCTACAATAGGAGCCGGCTCGCTCGCAGCTTTCGGCGTGTTTCCGTGGGATGTGTTTCCGATAGCGTGGCTTGGCTGGTTCGTCAGCAACGTGGTCGTCGTGGGCGTCATAACGACAATCCTGTTCAAGGTCTTCTCCGACTACCTGATGAGAACTGCCCTCTACGTCGAGGGGTATGTCTAGAAAAGACCCGAGATGGCGTTCGTAATAAGCGACATCCTCAAGGGTCTCATTCTCCATACCCCCCGCAACTCCTTTTTTATCAAAGTTCACCCAGCTGTCAAGCTGTACATAGTTGTGCTGTTTAGCGTTGCTGCGTTGCTTACGCCAACCCACAGCCTAGCGCTGATCAACCTCATCATGATAGTAGTAGTTGTGGTTGCTGCACGGGTTCCGGTTAAGGCGTTGAGGCTGTACACTTTTGTCATCGGCTGGATGTTGTTCATCTCGTTCATCTTCTATAGTTTCTTCACTCCTGTCCGGGCTGGTCCCGTGCTGATGTCCATCGGCCCGCTGAGGGTTGGGTTGGACAACTTGATGGCGTGGCTGCTGGTGGCTCTGAAGTTTCTAGCGGTAAGCTATGTCACAGCCCTTCTACTGGCCACCACGAAGCATCGAGACCTAGCGGTTGGGCTTAGAAGCTGGGGGATCCCGTACGTCGTTAGTTTCACGCTAGCAGCTATTCTCAGAAACCTAGCCGTCGTCTCGGTAGACCTTTTTACAATCATCGACGCCCAGAGCTCGAGAGGCCTTAACTTCAGGAAGGGAAACCCCGTGTCGAGGCTTGCGAAATTCGTCAGAGTAGGCATTCCGCTGATATACGTGTCCCTCAAGAGAACGGAGGAGATGAGCAACGCCATGGCCTCGAGAGGATTCAAGCCAACCGGCAAAAAAACAAGCTACTACGTCATCCCCATGAAACCCAGAGACTACATCATCATAGCCCTGTTCACACTGCATTTTTCTTTAATGTTGATGGCTTTCTTCAGGGTTGTTGACTTTTCCTGGCTGCGGCTGTTCTTCTAGAGCAGGTACGTCGGCCCAGTGCTGCGGTAGTAGAACCTAGGTGGGTCGAACAAGTATTCGTCAGGACAGGAGACCTTCAGGTCTTTGTCGTTTAGCTTGATGTTTCTCCTGCTCGGTCTAGAGTCTTTTCCACGAAGCCCCACAAGGTTGCCGTCAACAAACACTCCAGCCACACCTATCATATCACCGGCCTCAATGGCTTCAAGCGCATCGTTCCCAACGCTTCCCGGCGGAGCATCCATGACGACCAGGTCAGCAGCGCGGCCTCTCTCTATCTTCCCGATGTTGAACCCGCTGTAGTATTTGCCGTAGCAGTCAGCCACGTTTCCGGTAGCCGTGGAGATTGCTTTATCCGCAGGCAGTCCGCACACCGATGAAAGGAACAGGATGGCCCTGTATATGGCGACGGGGAGATAGCCTTGGCCTGTGGGTGTGTCGCTGCCTACGACCAGCCTCTGGAGCTGGTTGTTGTTTTCGAGGTAGTCGAAAGCTCTCATCGCCATCTTAAGGTTCCCGTAGGGAATTACCTCTATCTTGCAGTCGCCCGTTTTATCCATAGCCTCTCTGACAACATCCCACGGGGGAGCTGTTGTACCGCCGTTTATGTGTGCTATCTTGTCGGGCTTTATGGCCGCTACGAGCTCCGGCGTCATGTTGAGGCTTTCCGGAAGAACGCCCGGGCCTAGGTTTGTCGACACAAAGTAGCCCAGCTCCCTCGCCCAAGAAACCATCTGCAGAATTACATGCGGGTCTCTTATGTTGGTGGAGCCGCCGATCTGACCGACTCTCCACACACCCTCGTTTCTCAACTCTGCTAGGTCCTGTTTCGTCAATCCCTGCACCAACATTATCGAGCCGGCGAAGACCTTCATCGCTCCGCCCGGCCTGTAGTTCCGGTAGGCCTTGTGAGAAAGCAGGGCGGTTGCTTTCACGCCGCTGACGTCCGCGCCGTAAAAAAGCGGAAGCCCCTCAAACTGCAACCACTCATCAACTATGGTTGTCACGCCCTGGAGAAGAGTTTCAGTCAGCAGCCCAACCATGTGCTGCATCGGTGAAAAATCTCCAAAGGATAGATGTGTGTGAGGGTCTATCAGCCCCGGTGTGACGGTCATGCCGTTGGCGTCAACAACCACGTCAGCATCTCCTCTCTTTACCTCGTCGTAGTTGCCAACCTGCTCTATCACGCCGTCGGCTATGCGTATCGTGTCGGCCTTCAAAACACCCCGGCTCCAGTCTCCGCTAACCAACTTCCCGATGTTGTGTACAATAGTCACAACCATGACATTACGAATAAAACAAATTATATATGTTTATTTTAAGTATGGAGACGTTTTTCCATAAGAGGCTTGACGATTGAGTAGAACTCGTTGACGGTAAGCACTGTTCTGCCGTCATGGTAATCCCTCAGCTTTGAGGCCAGGATTGTTATTTGCGGTGGTTTCAGCTGGGCCTTGGCCAACACGCCGAAAGCGTTGAAAACTTCTTTAGTGGAGCCGTCCAGAAGTACTTCTCCATCACTCATGATGACGGCTCTGTGCGCATACTCGGCCACCAGCCTCATGTTATGCGTGATGAAGATAATTGTCTTCCCCTCGCTGTTCAGCTTCTTCAGCATCTCCATAACCTCGTAAGACTGCCTCATGTCCTGCCCCGTGGTCGGCTCATCGACGACAAGCGTCGCAGGCCTCATGGTCAAAACACTGCACAGAGCTATCCTGAGCCTATCAGCCCTGCTCAACAAAAACGGATGCACGTCTCGGTACTTGTCTAAGCCAAACAAAACCAGAGTTTCGTCAACAACCTTCTTCACCTCATCCTCGGTAAAGCCTAGGTTTCGGGGGCCGAACGCCAGCTCCTCCCACACCGTGCGCATGCATATTTGATGGTCGGGGTTCTGGAAAACATAACCCACTTTACGAGCCATGTCTGCGACGCTGGCTTTACGTGTGTCTATTCCGTGAACCTCAATCCTGCCCGAAGTAGGTTTGAGCAGGCCGTTGATATGTTTGGCCAAAGTTGTCTTACCCGAGCCGTTGTGCCCGATGATGGCGACGAACTCGCCTCTCCTTATCTCGATGTTGACGTTTTTGAGGGCGACGACACCGTTTGGGTACACATGGCTTAGGTTCTCAGCCTTAACAACGACCTCATCGGACAACCCGCTTCACCCGCAGGAGATTTTTCAACAACTCCTCCGCCTCCTCCATAGAGACGGGAATCCGTCCTACATCCGGAAAGTCTCTCCGCACAAGCAAACCCAGCTCCGTCACCTGCGGCACAGGAACACCTGTATCCTTGACATATATTTCATTTTTGAAGAATTCTCTTACATCACCGTCGTACAGGATTCTCCCGTTGTCCATTAAAACAAGCCTGTCGGCGAACGGGGCCAGCTCTTCCAGAATGTGCTCGACTACGACGACTGTGATGCCTTCATCCTTAAGCTTCCTCAGGACGGCTACAACCTCCTCCTTCCCGATTGGGTCAAGCTGGCCCGTTGGCTCGTCCAGTATCAGGACTTTAGGCTTCATGGCGAGGGCCGCCGCTACCGCCACCCTTTGTTTCTGACCTCCTGAAAGCTCGTAAGGCGCTCTCTCGAGCAGTTCTTCAATCTTGACAAGCCTTGCCGCCTCCAATACTCTTTCACGCATCGCCTCACGAGGGACAGCTAAATTCTCGAGGCCAAGCGCTATCTCGTCCTCAACCGACATCGTCAAAAACTGGCTTTCAGGGTCCTGAAAAACAATCCCGACCATGCGGGCTAGGTCGGAGGTAGAGAGCTCGGACGTGTCTTTTCCGTAGACGAGAACCCGGCCCTTTATGACCCCGTTGTAGTGATGCGGTATAAGGCCGCACATAGATAAACACAGCGTTGTCTTACCAGCACCGGTTGGCCCGGTGATGATTACGAACTCCCCTTCAAGTATGTCGAGGTTGATGTCGCGTAAAGCCCAGTCGTTGCTTGTGGCATAACGCCATGAAAAAGATTGAACCTCGATTGGCTTGCTAGCCGGCAATTGCGCTATGTGATTATGGTGCGGCTATTTAAATTTCAGCCGTTGTCGGACTTGGTTGATCACATCTTCCGGGATGCTGGGCAGGCTTACCCTCTGCTCCGCCCAGTGTACAGGCCTCGTCGCATCGATCACAGCCCTGCTCGTCAACCCGGGCTGTTCCTGAGAGGGGTCGAGGAGGCTGCCGTCGCTTAGAGGCAGTATGGTTATTGATTTATGGGGTTGAGACCTTGTGGCCAGAGCCCACAAAACCTCTTGTTCATCGAAGACGCTTACGTCTTTGTCGACTAGGATAACGTATTTGATGTATGGGTTCTCGCCTATCAGACTGAGCGCCGCCCTCATCTGCAAGCCTTCCTTCCCAGCCTTGTCAACCGAGACGATTGCCACGAAGTGGGTTCCCCAGACAGGGAAGCTTACGTTGTGGACTTGAGGAATAGACTCTTTTAGGCGAGCATAGTAGTTTGCCTGCATCGGAAGACCGCCGAGCGTCAAATGCTCCGACGAGTTCGAGGGAATTATTGTCTGGAAGATAGCGTCGCGTCTGTGTGTTATGCAGTCGACTATCAGTATGTTTCGTGTCGAGCGGCCTGTCAAGTATCCTGTGTATTCTGAGAAGGGCCCCTCGTCCTCGTTTACGTCTGTCAAAATCCTGCCCTCGAGAACGATTTCAGCGTTGGCTGGGACGTAGATTTCTTTTGTCTCACATTTAACAAGCTTAACAGGCTCGTCAGCCAGGGAGCCTGCCATACGGTATTCGTCAGCTCGCCTCGATGCGGCTGCGAGGTAGATGGCGGGGTGGCAGCCTATGACCACAGCCACTTCCAGCCATGGGACTTTCCTCCTAACGGCTTCTTGAAAATACGACCAGAGATAACCCCTAGAGTGGAGGCTCACGCCTAGTTTGTTCTTTCCCTTGAGCTGCATCCGTGCAAAGCTTAAGTTTACAACACCCGTCTCAGGATGGTTGGCTACAACGACCCCCGAAGTAATATACCTGCCAGCATCCTCTTTAAAAAACTTCTGGATGGGAAAACTGGTCAAATCGACTTCGTCGCCGGCCTGCCGAACCTCCTTCACGCTGCCGTCGTTCACGACCTCGGGCTCGACAACCCTGCGCAGTTTTTCACACCACTTATCGTAAAAACCCTCCTCATCCGCACCGATGACGCGGGCAACACGTCTTCGTGAGCCAAAAACGTTAGCCACTACAGGCATGTCGTATCCCCTGACCTTCCTAAAGAACAGGACAGGGTTGCCGAGCCGGGAGTACATCTGCCAGTAGGCGGTGACTTCGTACTCCGTGGAAACAGGCTCGTCTATCTCGACGAACTCTTCGGGGTGCTGTTCTTTTAAATCCCTCAAGAAATCACGTAAATCTTTCAACTCAGAGACAGTCTGAGACCGCCTGTTTTTATCTCTTAAGGAAAAGTCGTGTGATTCTACCTGCTGTCCTGCTAAAAGTATTCACGGCCTGCTAGTTGATTTCATGACTAAGCTTGTCCGGTAAGAATATCTGCGACCGTCTTAGCTGTCGACGCTGCTGTAGTGACCCCGAGCCTGCAGTGGCCTGCTGCGACTACGAGGTTTCTGTATCCAACCCTGCCGACGACGGGTAGGCCGTCAGGTGTGCAGGGTCTCGCGCCGAACCATTTTTGGATGATGTTGAGTTTGGCGAAAACAGGGACATACTCGGCGGCCTTCTGCCTCAGATACCTGCATCTCTCCTCCAACGGAGGCTGGCTGGTGTTGCTCAGCTCGAAAAAGCCTGTTGCCCGAAGGTTGCCCTCGGCTGTCTGGGACATGGCTACCCTGAACTCTCCTCCTGCTGTGGGGCGGCTAAGCCGGTCGGAGGCCGGCTCCGTCATAACCATGTAGCCGTACGCCGGGACGATTGGCAGCTCGACGCCTGCCTGCGAAAGCAGCCTCCTAGTATGTACGCCTGCGCAGACCACGTACTCTCGAGCCGATAAGGAGGAGCCTCCGGCTAAAGTCATGGAAGAAACTCTTCCATCCTCCACGTTTATCTTCACCACATCTTCGTCGATTACCGGTGCTGCTAGTTTTTCTTTGAGGACTGAGCGGAGAGCCGTCACGAGCTTGAAAGGTGTGAGCGACATATCCTCCCTGAAGAGAATTCCCCCCACGATGTCTTTGGACAGCAGCGGGCCTTCCTCCAAGCACTCCTGCCTGTCCATAAACTTGTAATCGAGCTGAAGCTCCTTGTTCGCCTCGAGGAGCTGGAGGTGTTTTTCGAGGCTCTCTCTCCTCTTATAGACTTCGAGGATGCCGTCGGACCTGAAGTCTGTCTCGAGGCTAAGCTCCTCTATTATCTTCTTAAGGAGCTCCACGCTCTCTAGGCAGGTTTTTCTCAGCCTGAGGGCATACTCCAGGCCCGTGGTTTTGCGAGAGTCTCTGAGGTACTGTGTGATCCATCCGCTGGGGGTTATTTCCTTAAGGAAGAAGGATGGCGACACTTTAACTGGAGACTCGCCCGACATCATCCACTTCAGGATTTGGGATATGCTTTCCGCTGATGGTATGGGTGAGCCGAATCCTGCTGCAAGGTAGCCTGCGTTTCCCCATGAAGCGGCTTTGGTCATGTCCTTGCCCGCGGCCACGACGACGTCGAAACCCTTCCGCTTAAGCATGAAAGAAGTTAGAAGCCCTACTACACCGCCTCCCACCACGACCACGTCATGTTCTCCAGCCATCGTTCTTCATACAGCTGGACACAGTCCATCCTAAATACCCATAGCTATTTTCTCTCCTCCTCAAAACGGGCGAGAACGTCCTCAGCCATCTTGTCAAACTTCTTGCGGCGCATCGTGCTATCCGGGTAGAGGACTGCAAGCATCCGCATCAAAGGCGTGGTTATGGCGTGGAAGAAGTGCGTGAACGGCGCAGCGGCCAGCAGGGCGACGTTAGCCGCTAGGTGGATGTAGTAGTTGGCCAGGGCGAGGGTTATCGATCCCTCCATCCTAAAGTACTGTGTAGTGAAACCCGTCGCCGCTACGAGGAAGAGAGCTATGAGGAACGATAGGTCGCCTAGGGTGCGGTTTTGCCTGAATTCTCGCCGGACAATCAGCCTGATCAGCAGGTATGAGACGCCGACAAGCAGAAGAACACCGCCCAAGTTGCCGAAGACTTTAGGAATGTCTGCTAAGGTTCTCGCTTTTTCTGCGGTCCCCGTGAGCCATACTAGGGTTGTCGCAACACCACACAGAACAAAGCCCCAGAAAACGAATTGATGCATCACAAGCCTTAGCCGTGAGTCTGTGATGACGTCCCGCTGCGTTATCGAAATTTTCAGCGCCTCCGTTAATGCGTTGAAGTACCCTGCCTGCCGGCTTCCTCCGTTAATTTTCAGAGGATTGACCACTCTTAGCCACTGCCTAATCTTAAAAACTAAGCCAACTAGAACCACTAGGGCGATGACGAGGCCTCCAAGCTCCACAAGCCCCACAGACACAAACTCGGAGAGAGAGAAACTCATACGTTTATCCTCCAGCGGCTTGGGAGACCAAGACGATGCTTACCTCGCTACGGTCTCCAACGACCGTCTCCAAGTCCCTCTCCTCTAGAATGTGCTTTCCGTTGACGAAGATGTTTACACCCCTGTTGCTTCCATTACCATGGATGCACATGTTTTTTATCTGAACCCCGTGCCTAACAGCTATCTCGTCGACCAGCTCCCGAACAGTCAAGCTGCTGCTCTTGACCGAGAAAACTTCCTCATCGACGCCCACAATGGTTTTCAACGGCCCGAAATAAACAACCTTCACATCCACATAAACCACCTACTTTACATAAATCACGGAAGGCCTTGTTCCTGCGTCAGGCCTCAGCCTGAAGACGATTCGGCCCGTCTCTTCAGCTTTCTTGAGATACTTGCTTGACGGGCTCTCGCCGTCATGGAGGTCTCCGAATATCCTGCACTCAGCAGGACAAGTTATCACACATGCGGGCGTTGCGTCTCTGTCTACTCCGGGTTTCAGCCCTTTGTCCAGCCCGCTGTCGATACGGTGTGCGCAGAAACTGCATTTCTGAGCGGCCATGTGCTTGTGTTTCTGAGAAGCTAGAATGTCGAAAACCGTCTCAACACCAAATACTGTTTCGTTGCCGCTGTCGAAGAAGTGCATGGCTCCGTAGGGGCATGCCGAGACACAGGCTCGAGCCCCGCAGCATTTATTCTCGTCTACAAGCACAACTCCGTCAGGCCTCTTGTATATGGCTTTGGAGGGGCATGCCTTCATGCATGGGGGGTCCTCGCAGTGCATGCAGAGCAGCGGTATGAAAACCCGTTTAACGCTGGGATACCTCCCTACCTCGGCTTGGTGGACTGGGGCGTAGAAGATCTTTCCCGGTGAAAGGTTCTCAACCTTGCAGGCAACGGTGCAGGCGTCGCAGCCTATGCACTTGGCTAGGTCTATGACCATTCCCCACCTTGTCAATCAACCCACCTCCTTGAGCAGCTTGACCCTGATGCACGAGTCGACGGCTGTCGAGACAAAGTCTACGTGCTCCTCGTCGAAGACGACGAAGTCGTTCCAGTGTATTCCGCTGGAGCCTGCTGAGAGCTGTCTTGAGAACCGTCCGCTGTTGCCGTGGCAGCCGACAACTTCGGGATGAACCAGCTCCGTGGTCCTAACCCTCGTCCTGAACCTAACGCCGTTCTCCGACTCGACGTAGACGGTGTCGCCGTCCTTCAGCCCAAGCCGTGCGGCTGTCGCGGTGTTAACCAGCAGGTCGTCGTCTCTGTGTGCTTCGGTCAGGTCTTGGAGCACCTTAATCGACTGGAATAAGGACCCGTAGCTCTGCTGCGGGGTTTTGTAGTTGACTAGGAAGAGGCTGTCTCCGTTGGTTTTGGATGGTTTGTAGGCGGGGCATGGTCTCCACTCTGGGAGCGGTAGGTAGTCGCTTGTGTCTATGGGGATGTTGTATTCCATGACCACCTCATCTAGTTCTCTTTTAGCGTTCAGCATGAACTCGTAGTAGACCTGAACCCGGCCGCTCCAGAACGGCCCCCTGTACATCTCCTCGGCGGGAATCTCCTCGACGAGCAGCCCATCCCTGACGTACCATTCAAGGCCTCTGTCGTCCCCGAGGCTGTTGCGGAGACACCTGTCCACCAGCTCCTCGAACTCATACCTCTTGTTTGGGTCGAGCTTGTAGGCTTCTCTCAAGCCCCATATGAAGTTAAGAGCCTTGTAAACCTCGGGGAGGAACCCAGCTCTATCCGCAACCTCATGTAGTATCTGGAAGTTGTTGATGTAGTTCTTCCACGGGGTACGGTGGCTGAAGTAGGCCGCCGGCTTCTGGCCGAAGAAGACTCGGGGTATGCCGCTTCTGTCAAGCCTGTTGTCTGTGAACGCCAGACCAACTGCCAGCCTCTCTAGATAATGAAGGTCTGGGAAGACGAGGTCGGCGAACTCGGCTGTCTCGTCTAACTCGGTGGTTATGCTGACGACGTAGGGTATCTTCTTCATAATCGTTTCCATGAAGGTTCTGGACAGCGCTGTTTTGACTGGGTTGCAGCGCACGACCATCAAAGTGTCTATTGGATGCGGAGCCCTAAACTCCTCGGGCTTGGTTATTCCCCAGATAAAGAAAGGCCTGCTGTAGCAGGCGACGGGCGCAAGCTCGAACAAGTCAGCTGACTTGGGCAGAGCCGGCTTTCTGTGGGGGTAGCCGGGGAATATTCCCCCTCCTCTGCCGGGGACAAGCGTCAGAAGGCCCTCCTCGGTGCTAGCAGTCTTCATCCTACGGTATGCGAGCAGGCCGCCGGGGACGTCGATGTTGCCTATCAAAACGTTGAGGAGCATAGCTGCCATCCCGCTCAGGTAGGAGTGTTTGTGGGCGCTCAACCCCCTGTACCAGTAGCAGCTGGCAGGTCTGTAGGGCAGCTGTCTTCCCTTGATTTCTATCGTTCCACCTATGTTGGCGGCCTCCCCGTATTCCTTGGCAACCCTCTTGATGGTCTCAGCGGGCACCGTGGTTATCTCCGAAGCATGCTCAGGCGTGTACTTCGCGACATGGTCTTTCAGCAGCTGGAAGGCTGTTTTGCACCGGGCTCCGTCGAAGCTGTGTTCGCCTAAGATCGACGGGTGTTTGGCGTTGTCGAACGTGGTGAAGTCTTTTATCTCCTCGTCGTAAACCATAGGCTTGCCGTCCCTTTTTAGGTAGAGCCCGTCGGCTTTGACGAGGTAGGGTGCGTTGGTTCTGTGCTTCAGGAAGGCCGAGTCGTAGAGGTTGAGAACGTTGACGAGCTGGTTCACCACCGCAAGCAGGAAAGCCGCGTCGGTGCCGGGCCTTATCGGCACCCATTCCTCAGCCTTGCCCGCCGTGTAGGAGCACACGGGGTCCACTGCCACGACCTTGACTCCTCCCGGCCTTCTTCTGGCGATGTCTGTGGCAGCCCTCATAGCGAACCAGTTCGCCAAACCCCCCACCTGACATCCGACCAGCAGGAAGTACTTCCCCAGCTCCGTGTCCGGGTCAGCCTCTATACCGCCCACGGTTATTCCGTGGATGGGGTGGACGTTGTTGCCACAGTAGAAGCCTGATGAGAAAGGCCTCCACAGCGTTCCGTACCCGAGAGCCCAAGCCCTGTAAAGGTCGAGGTTTGCAAAGTCGAACGAGACAGGGTAGACCATCCTTGGGTCTTTGCTCCTTATTCTCCGCAGCCTGTCCGCCAGAATGTCCAGAGACTCGTCCCAGCTTATCTGCTGGAATTCGGGGTCCTCGTTCAGCCCTTTCCTCGGGTTATTCCTGATGAGTGGGGTCGAGACTCTGTACGGGTTGTAGAGGTGGAAGACGGCGCTGTTTCCCTTGGCGCATATCTTCCCGTAGTTGAACGGGTTGTCGGGGTCGCCCTCGACCTTCAAAACTCTTCCAGCGTCATCAACTTTAACCAAGACGCCGCAGTGAGTCGGGCACAGGTCGCAGCAAGACCTGACAACCTTGCACGCCGCTTGCACTCAGGTAGGCTGGCCGGCTGGCTTATAAATATTCTAAATCGAGCATAGACTCGGACGGTGAATCTGCGTTTTTCGATGCCTAAGCACGCTCCCCATAAAAACGACATTTATTCCATTTCGTTAGATAGAAAGTATATCCGAAAGTCGTAAACACTAATATACGGTCAAGACGACATGGCTCCATGAATTTCGTTGTCGAGGGCGGTTACGTAATCACCGTCGACAGCTCTAGGCGTGTTCTGAGGAACGGTGCCGTGGTAGTCGAGGACGGTAGGATAGTTGACGTGGGGAAAGCCGACGAGGTCATGAGCAAGTACCCGAGGTACGAGCGGGTCGACGCCAAGAAGAAGATAGTGCTGCCGGGAATCGTCGACGGCCATCTTCATCAGACACAGATGCTTGCGCGTGGTCTGGCTGACGACGTCGACCTGATAACATGGATACATGAAAGAATACTTCCGTACGAAGCGGTCATGGACGACCGGGACGCATACCTCAGTGCGTTGCTTTGCAGCATGGAGGCGATTAAGACCGGAACGACGACGACCGTTGACCCTGGAGGATACAGGATGGAGAACGTTGCCAAGGCCATGGCTGAGATAGGCGTAAGAGGGGTCATAGCTTGGGCAAGCATGGACGTAGATGACCCGGCCAGGCCTGTGCCGAAGGAGCTGAAGACATCGACGGACGAGGCGGTTAGGAGGAACGAAGAGCTTCTCAAGAGATGTCAGGGAATGGGTGATGGGAGAATAACAGTGTGGTGCGGTCTCCGTGTCGAGCCGAACGTCTCCGCCGAGCTGATATCCAAAGTCAACGAGCTTGCTGTCAAGCACGGAGTCGGCGTCGAGATGCACAACGCCGTCACCAGGGAGCAGATGGAGTGGGTTCGAAAGCGTACGGGCAGGACAACCGTTGAATACCTCGACTCCCTCGGCGTCCTTGGTCCCCACTGGCTGTTGATCCACATGGGCTGGATAACCGACAAGGAGGTGAAGCTGTTGAAGGACAGGGATGTAAAGGTAGCCCACGTCCCCGGCGCGAGCATGAAGGGTGCTTACGGCTCGATAGCCTTCGGAAAGTTTCCCGAGCTGATATCTAGCGGTGTCACGGTTTGCTTGGGATGCGACTCGTGCGCAGCGAACAACAGCTTGGACATGTTTAGAGCCATGTATCTCGCCGCTTCTGCCCATAAGGAAGTTAGATACGACCCCGACCTCATCTTGCCGGAGGAAGCCCTCGAGATGGCCACGATTCAGGGAGCTAGAGCTGTGGGGATGGAATCCCAAGTCGGAAGCATCGAGAAGGGAAAAAGAGCCGACCTCATAATAGTCAACCCCAACAGCTCCAACTGGATACCCAACCACGAGTTTGCCCTGATCCCCAACTTGGTTTACTCGGCCGAGGGCCGCGACGTGGAGACGGTGATGATAGACGGGCGCGTGGTCATGGAGAACCGTCGAATGACCACGGTTGACGAGCAGAAGGTTCTTGAAGAATCGCAGAAGTCTTCGGAGAGAATTCTGGACAGGCTGGAGGAGAAGTTCGGGCTGAAGCTAAGCCCTAGATGGCCAATAACGTAAAATCATCCTCCAGAGACCGGGATTCCAGTAGACCTGAGTGATGATTGTTGCTGGAAGCCTATGTGGGTGTCTCATCGGCTCTCGGCGCGGCTTTGTTCTTCTCGCTCAGCAGAATTCTGGTCAAGATGGGTCTTAGAAACGGCGACGTAAACCAGGCCCACTACACATCCGTTCTGCTCAACAACATAATCCTCTGGCCCTTGGCTTGTGTCTACACACTTTCATCAGGACACGCACCAAGCCCGCTGACCGTTGTCGTGTTCCTCCTTGCAGGAATCTTCGCCACAGGCCTTGGAAGGCTTCTGACCTTCACAACGCTCAAGAAGATGAGCGTGACAGAATCCACGCCGTTCGTCTCCATCTCACCCCTCTTCGCCACTGTCATAGCAGTGCTCCTGATCGGGGAGACGCTTACCCCGAAAGTTCTCATAGGCACGACCCTGGTGGTGGCTGGGTTGTCGCTTGTCTCCAACCTTAGGGGCAGTACCATGCGTCTCAGCATATTCACTGGATTGATGGCGTCGTTCTTCTACAGCATAGGGGAGGTTTTGAGAAAGTACGGGACTATGCTCACACCAAACCCTCCTGCAGGAGCTGCGATAGGCTCGCTGGCCGCACTGGCCTTCCTGCCCTTCTACAGACACAACACCACGAAACACATAACCAGCAACAAGTTCTACTTCCTGTCGGGCTTGTCCACCTCAGCCGCCTTAGTTCTAGTTTTTGTCTCGTACTCTTTGACTCCTCTGGTCATAGCCGTGCCGCTGATAAACACAGCACCGTTATTCACCATACTTCTAAGCTTCCTGATCCTTAGAGATGTAGAGAACTTCAGACCCCAAGTCGTGGCGGGCGGTCTAATCGTGATGACGGGAGTTCTGTTCGTAGTTGCCTGAACGCTCACGTATAAATACAGGACCGCGGATATGCCGTCATGCCTAAAGATTTACGGACATTTTTGAACATTTTGGAGAAAGAGACCCCTGAAGAGATAGTGTACGTCAAGCGGGAGGTTTCGCCGAAGTTCGAGGCTCCGGCTGTTGTGGCTAAGCTCGAGACCATGGGGAAGTTCCCAGCCGTGATGTTCGAGAAGGTCAAGGGCAGTCAGTACCGTCTGCTGATGAACATGCACGCAAGCGTCAAGCGTATGTGCAGAGCGCTCGAGATACCTTTCGAAAACGTCACGGCTGCCTACAGGGAGTTGGAGGAGAAGAGGGTCAAGCCCAAAAGAGTCTCGGACGGGCCTGTCAAAGAAGTCATCCTCAAGGGCGACAAGGTGGACCTTAACGTTCTTCCAATTACCACGCTTCACGAGCTTGACGCAGGAGCATACGTAGACGGCGGCCTGCTTCTCTCCAGAGACCCCGAGCTAGGCCACTACAACCTAGGCGTTTTCAGGCACATGGTTCAGAAGAAAGACCAGCTCGGAGTACAATTCTCCGAAACAGCCCAGACTCACTACATACACAAAAAGTACGAGAGAAAGAACGAAAAGATGGAGGTTGCAATATGCATAGGCCATCACCCAGCCTTCAACATCGGCGGCGTAGCCAACACGTCTCCCGGAGTCGACCAGTACGAAGTCTGCGGAGCCCTCATGCGAGAGCCCGTCGAGCTGGTCAAGTGCGAGACCGTCGACCTGGAGGTTCCAGCCAACTGCGAGGTCGTGATCGAGGGGTACATACCGCCCGGCGTGATGGAGTATGAGGCCCCTTACGGCGAGTATCCCGGCACATACGGAAGACGTCGTCTTAACCCGATTATCAAGGTCACTGCGATCACTATGCGGCATGACGCAATCTACCAGAACGGGTTTTCCGGCCACAGGGACAACTTGGTGTGGGGTATGTTCAACAGGCTTAACATCATCTACAGGTTCGTCAAACACGCAGTACCGTCGGTGACCGACATCAACATGCCGTTGAGCGGTAGGTGTAGGTACATCTGCTACGTCAAGACCAAGAAGACCGTGGAGGGCGAGGCTAAAAACGCTGTCTTCGCAGCGTTTGCGGCAGACCCGTTCCTAAAGTACGTGATAGTCGTAGACGACGACGTCAACATCCACAACGACGTGGAGGTGATGCATGCGATAGCCACTCGCGTAAGAGCCGACGAAGACATCTTCATCGTTCCCAACGCAAAGGGCTCGCCGCTCGACCCCACCGTCAGAGAGCCTGCGATGGTTGCTAAGATGGGCATAGACGCTACTCGGAAGCCCTACCATCCGGAGGAGATAAAAGTGCCTGGCGTGGACCAGCTTAGGATAGAGGACTATCTCGAGAAGAACGTGCTGGAGAAGGTCCCCGCTGCACCCTCGTTCTTCACCTTCATCTAGGATGTAAGCGACCTCAGCAGCGGGTCGTTTATTTTATTCGAGCCGTCCTCCAGCCTTATCTTTTCCACGACATTCTGCGGAGCTTTTGCTACAGGCGATTTCTCGAACCCTCTCAAAGGCCACGTGGCGTCTATTATCATCCTGGTCTGGAGCGGGCCTCGTTTGCTGCGTTCCACGCTGTAAGCTGACGGGTTGAGGTGCGCACCCAAGGCGTATGGTATCAAGACCAAGTCTCTGTCGGCTTCGAACCTGAAAGCCATGGCCCACAGCACCTGCTCCTCGTCAAACACGTCGATATCCTCGTCGACCACGACGGCCATCTTGATGTTGGGGTCGGCTGCCAAGGCGGCCAACCCAGCCTGCTTGCCTTCCCCATCGTTCCTCTTCCTAATCGAGACGTAGATGTGAGCTCTGCTAGAAGCCGACTTCGGCAGGTTAACCATCTTCACATACGGCGCCACCTCTTTAATCCGCTTCAGGTAGGTAGCCATCCTCGGAAGAGAACCCATGACGATGTGCTCGTCATGGGCTGCGGCTATGTCCTGGTATACTGCGTCCGACCTCATGCATATCGCCGTGACCCTGATCAAAGGGACCATCTTCTTCCCGCTGTAGTAGCGTGGATACTCACCGAAGTCGCCCTCCTCAACCAAGCTGCTCGGATTGTCGATTACACCCTCGACGACTATCTCGGCATCAGCCGGGTACTCTAGGTCAACCGTCTCACCCCTCACAACACGTAAAGGCTCGTTCATCAGAGCTCCGGCCAGCTCAAGCTCTCCGCCGACGTACGGGAGCCTAGCTCCGCCGGCAGACAGCACGAAGGCTGGGTGGTGGCCTATGACTAGGGCGACTTCCACAGGCTTGTTCAGCTCACGGTATCTGTTGAGGATGTAAGTGCCGTGGTTTGCGGGGTTTATCATCAGCCCTATCCTCCCGTCGCTCATCAGCTGGTTTCTGTACAGGCCTACGTTGAGCGAGCCTGTGTCGGGGTCGCGCATTATGGTTCCAGCCGAGCAGATGTAGGGCCCGCCATCCAGCTCGTTGTGGACTATCTGGGGCAGCACAGTGGTCTTCGCCGCATCGCCCTTAAGCACTCTTTCCTTAACAGGACCGGAGTCGACAAGCTTGGGAGGTATCTTGTTATCAGCCCTCCTCATGAACTCCAACACCGTCTCCTCCTTAGTCCTCGTCCCGAACATCAGCATCAGCCTTTCGAAGGAAGCGTGCAGGTTGATTAGCACGGGGATCGATGTGTTCCTAACACGTTTGAATAGAAGGACTGGGGACTGCTTCAGCCGCTCAAACTTCTCGACGAAGGCCATGATCTCGTACCGCGGGTCAACCTCCCGCTCGACCACGAAAAGGTCGTCGGGACGTTTCTCGACCAAAACCCGCAAAAAAGTTCTTAAGTCGCCCATGACCCTCGGACGGGAGAGAGCCGATATTTTAACATTACATTTTCCAGTGAAATTGCGATTGTGTTCTGGGTGTTGATTGGTATTTTGACTGGAGCACGCCGTTTCATGGACAGCTTGATAGGTCCTCTCCATATCATGTTCATGCTCACTCCTTCGCTTCTCATCGTGTCCCTGAGCGTTTTCACCTTCGGGTTCTACGACTACGTGCCGTCGCTCGCAGCCGCCATAGTTCACACTCCGTTCACAGCGGTCGTCATCCGTGGACAGATGCTTAACCCGCCGAGGGAGAAGCTTGAGATGGCTCACGTATACGGAGCCGGTGGCGGCCTCATCATAAGGCATATCTACATACCCTACCTGGTCCCAACCATAACCTCCGAGGCCCGCGTGGCCTACGCCCACGCATGGAAGATCACCGTGTTGACAGAAATATTTGGTTTCAGCAGCGGAGCCGGCTACATGATTAAGATCTACTTCGCCAGCTTGGACATCGCTAGAGTGCTCGCCTGGGCCCTTATCCTAATCGTCACGGTGATGGTCGTGGAGGAGGTTCTTAGAGTTGTTGAGAAAAACCTCTCTAGATGGCGTGGACGCAACGTGTGAAGGCTATGCGTAAGCTTTTTCTACTACTGTGAACACATAGCGACGTGAGCCAAGAGTATGCAGCTGTCCTCGACAGGATGCTCCGCTCCGAGAAGTACGTGTACGTGGGTAAGGATGTTAAGCGTCTGGACTCTCTCGAGAAGGTTTTGGGAACCGCCAAGTACACCATGGATTTCTACGCGGAGGAAGTTTATCCCTTACGGGTTGTGTTCAGCAAACATCCCCACGCAGTCATAAAGAGCATCAGGGTTGGGGTGGATGTCGAGAGGCTCAAGGCCAGGGTGCTGACGGCGAGAGACATCCCGGGCGAGAACCAGATAGGGTACTACGTACCCGACCAGCCTCTGCTGGCCGTTGACAAGGTCAGGTACGTCGGCGAGCCTGTGGCGCTGGCCGTAGCACCAGACATAGACAAAGCCTCCGAAACGCTGCAGCACGTCGAGGTGGACTACGAGCCCCTACCAACGGTCTACGACCCGGAGGAGTCTCTCAGGTCGGGTGTGAGGATCCATGAGAACGGAAACCTTGCTGGCTCTGTCAAGATACGGAAGGGAAGCGTTGAACGAGGGTTCGCCGACGCCCACGTCGTAATCGAGAACAAGTACAGGACAGGCCATCAAGACCATGCATACATCGAGCCGGAGGCAGCGATCTGCATCCCGGAATACCCCAACAGCTACACCGTCATCGCAACGACGCAGAACCCGTTCAGGAGCAGGGACGTCGTCGCCCGCATCCTTGGGGTAAGCCACTCGAAGGTAAGGATAATCGCTCCCTACATAGGCGGCGGCTTCGGCGGGAAGGACACGATGGGCCCAATACTGTGCGCCCTCCCAGCCCTCGCAGCCATGAAGATGCGCAAACCCGTTGCCCTCTGCTTCACCCGTGAAGAATCGGTCAAGTACCACTTCAAGAGACCGCCTTTCACGATCCGGTACAAGTCGGGAGCCGACAGGAGAGGACGTTTGACAGCAGTAGACGTCGAGTTCCTCGTAGACACGGGAGGGTATGCTACGCAGGGCGTCGCCTTGATGAGGCGTGCCGCATTCCACGGAACAGGGCCCTACGAAGTCCCCAACGTCAAGATAGACGGGTTCGCAGTCTACACCAACAAGGTTCCGGCAGCGGCGTTCAACGGCTTCGGCAACCCCGAAATACTGTTTGCCGCGGAGCGTCAGATGGACCTGCTTGCTGAAGAGCTGGACATCGACCCGCTTGATTTCAGGCTGATTAACGCATTAGTTAGGGGAAGCAGGACAGGAACCAACCAACTGCTGGACCACTCGGTAGGAGTTAAAGAACTCATCAAAAACGTCGGCGAAAAAGCCGGATGGTACGTCAAGCGGAGCAAGGCAGGCAGGCCTGTGGAAGGGGGCAAGCTTTACGGCGTGGGCGTCGGATGCGGGTGGCATGGCTGTGGAACGACTGGCGTCAAACAGGACTGGGCGGGCGCCGCGGTGATCATAAACCCGGACGGAAGCATTACCTACAGGACAGGCATCGTGGAGATAGGGCAGGGAACGCACACAGGCCACGCCACGATTGTCGCTGAAATAATGGGCGTCCCCGTAGAGAAAGTTCACGTTGAGACCGTGGACACCAGCTCAGTCCCGGACAGCGGCGAAACCCACGCACAGAGAGGCGTGATGATAGGAGGAACAGCGGCAGCCGACGCAGCCATAAAGCTACGAAACCGTGTGGTGAAACTAGCTGCAGAAATGCTTGAATGCAGCGAGGAGGACGTCGAGGTCAGGCAGGGAAACATTTTCGTCAGGGGAGTTCCAACCAAAAGCCTCACGTTCAAAGAAGTCGCTAAAGAGCTTTACATGCGGGGCATATCACCCGCCGAGTTCGGCTTCATCAAAGCTAGGAGAGGCGTTCCAGACCCTGAAACAGGCCAAGGAGACCCATACGCAGCGTACAGCTTCGCCTGCTGCGTCGCAGAGGTAGAGGTCGACGTAGAGACCGGCAGGGTGAGGGTTCTGAGCGTGTTTCCAGGCTTGGAGGCTGGAACGATCATCAACAGAGAGCTTGTCAAAGGCCAGATGTACGGCTGTGCGTTGATGGGCCAGGGCTTCGCTCTTTCTGAGAGGGTTGTGTTCAAGAACGGGGCCGTGAGGCTGCGGGGGCTCGGCGACTACTTCTTACCCGGGTCGAAAGACTTCCCCGAGCTGGGCGAGCCGGTGTACGTCGAGGACCCCTACCGGTATTCAGCCTTCGGCGCTAAAGGCGCTGGAGAGGTAGCTCTGTCAGCGACGTCAGCAGCCATAGCCAACGCCGTATGCAACGCCACAGGCATAAAATTCACAGAGCTGCCGATTACTTACGAGAAGGTCTTCTTCGCCCTGGAAAGGAGTTAACGGCATGAAGACGCTCCTGCCACAGTTTGATTACGTCCGGCCATCGTCGCTCGACGAGGCGTTGAGGATCCTTGACAGGTATGATGGTCAAGCTGAGGTGCTGGCGGGCGGTACCGACCTTCTGGTCAAGCTGAAGGACAAGCTGACCTACGACAAGAAGATCATCGTCGACGTCACCAGGCTGAAGGAGCTGGACTACGTTAGGAGGGTTGGGGACGAGGTTTTTGTCGGAGCCCTCACCCGTGTGGAGACGCTGTACGTCTCGGATGACCTGCGTCAAACAACTCCGCTGTTGGCTGAAGTGGGGCACGAGTTCGGAACTTGGCAGATTAGGAACACAGCTACGATCGGCGGGAACCTTGCAAACGCAAGCAACTCAAACGATTACGGCGTAGCTTTGATGGTTCTGGATGCAAAACTACGGATCAAGAGCCTTAAAGACGAGAGAACTTTAAGTGTTGAGAAGTTTTTCCTAGCCAACCACAAAGCCGACATAAGGCCCGGCGAGCTCTTGGTCGAGGTCTCTTTCAAAGTCCCCGCTCAGGGCTCGGGCACTGCTTTCCTCAAGATGGAGGGACGTGAAAGCTCTTCCTACCCCATCATCAACTCGGCGGCCCTGGTCCGGCTCAACTCCAAACAAGAGATTGAGGAGGCCAGGCTGGCTGTTGGGGGAGCTGCCCCAACACCGATCAGGCTGAGGAGCGTCGAGGAGAAGCTACGAGGGCTCGGATTGAACGACTGGGAAAGCACAGACTCTGTGCTGCGTGAGGTTAAGAACCACGTAAACCCCTCATCCACAAATGCTGCGAGCAGGCGGTACAAGGTCGAGATGGCTTACGTCTACGTGAAAAGAGCTCTTCAGGCTGCCGCATCTCGGGCAGGGTTTTTATCGGAGGGAGTAAGCACGGGGTTGAGAAGATGAGCAGGGTTCACGTGGAGTTCAAGCTGAATGGGCAGCACGTCTCGCTGGACGTAGAGCCCAACTACACGCTTCTCGACATGCTAAGGCTCAAGCTTGACACGCTCAGCCCCAAGAAAGGATGCGACAGCGGCGACTGCGGAGCCTGCACCGTCCTTGTAGAAGGAAAACCCGTCTGCTCATGCCTGATGCTGGCCCCTCAAGTCGACGGCTTGGAAGTACTCACCTTGGAGGGGCTCGGCGGAGAGAAGCTTCACCCCGCTCAGGAGGGCTACGTAAAGGCCTTCGGCCTGCAGTGCGGCATATGCACCCCTGGCTTCATCATGACCACTGCGGCGTTGTTGGAGAAGAACAGCAACCCGACGGTAGACGAGATTAAGCAAGCACTAGAAGGAAACATATGCAGATGCACCGGCTACGCCCAGATCATCAAAGCGGTGGAGACCGCTGCATCCATCAAACGGAGGTCCTAAACAGTTGAGGCCCAACCTCCTTTACTAAACTTCATCGCTGCAACGTATAGGCTTACGCACATTATCATCAGCAACACTCCCAAAGCGCTGAGTTGAGACCAGAACCCGTAGTTGTACAAGTCATAGAGAATGACCGGGAGAACCTCGGAGCCTGTCTTCGACAGCAGTATTGATATGCTCAGCTCCCTGGTGAAGATAACCGCCAGCAACAGCCAGCCAGCAGCTATTCCCCCTCTTATCAGCGGAACAGTGACTGAACGAATCGTCTTCAGCATGGACGAGCCGCACACCCTGGCCACGTTTTCAAGGTCCTGGTCAACCTGTATCAAGTTGGATGACACGGACCGCAGGCCGTAGGGCATGAACCTCGTTATGTAGGCCAGCATGATCAACCAGATCGTTCCGTACAGACCTACCGGGAAGGAGACGTAGAACCAGATCAGCCCCAAGGCTATTATCATGCCGGGCAGGGAGAACGGAAAATAGGCAAGCATTTCAAGCAGGCCGTTCATGCGGGACTTTGTTCTTAGAGTTATGTAAGCTGTGAGGGAGAGGAGCATCATGGCTAGGGTGGCTCCGAGGAATGCGATTATCAGGGTGTTGTAGAAGGCTCTCTCAACCCCTGGATAGGCGAAGAGCCTGAAGTAGTGCTCGAAGGTGAGGTTTGAAAGCGACTCGAGCGTCGGAACCCTGAAAACCGGCATCATCGAGACAATAACAATCAAACCGATCGGCATCAGCACGCCAAAGCCTAGGAACAACAACACAATAAATGCCACGGGGTATCTCCACCTACCTAGGTCAAGCAAGCTTTGCTTGAAACCCTTCTGCGTTATCGTCACGAACCTGTAGGATTGACGCGTGTAGTGCCTGTACAGCACCACCAGCAGGGCGCTCATGATGAAGAAGAGAACAGCTATGCTGCTGCCCTTGCCGACGTCCGTTGCGTAGCCGGAGGTTATGACCTTGTAGACGTAGGTGGGCATGACCCATATGTTTGCGGGTATGCCTAGAAATGCTGGAACGTCGAAGATCTCGAGAGACCTGATGATGTTCAGCAGCGTGACGGCCAGTACTGCGGGCCTTAGTATGGGTAGTATGACTTGCGTCGCCACCCTTAGGGAGCTGGCTCCTGAAACCTTAGCTCCTTCTATGAGTGAGAAGTCGAGAGACCTCAGCGAGGAGTAGATGATGATGAAGGATAGGGGAGCTTCGAACAAGCCCATAACCCACACCATCCCCCACATGGAGTATATGTTGAAGGGTTTTTCAGCCAAGTTGAGCAGCTGGACTAGGTAGTTGTTGATGAAGCCGATGCGTGGGCTGAACATGAAAACGTAGCCTACTGCGAGAAGAGACATCGGAACCATGTAGGGAAGTATGGCCAGCACTTCGATTACACGTTTAAGCGGCACGTTGGTCATGGTGACGAGGAAAGCTAGGATGAACCCGTACAGGACAGCTATGGCAGTAGCCCCGAGCGTGTATATCGCAGTAGCTGCAAGGACGTTGTAAAACTCCTGTTCAAAAAGGACGCCGGCGTAGTGCGAGAGCGTCAGAACGCCCGGCTGTCCAGGCGACGTCGACCAGAAGCTTCCGAACACGAGGAAGGCCACCGGCCCTACCGTAAGCCAGGCAACAGTCCCGGTAACTATGATGATGACTAAGGATGTAGGTGAAAAAAATTGGGAGCCTTTTATTGTCAATTCCCGATTCTTATCCGATTACCTGTGTGAGCCTCTGTCTGAAGGCTGACAACTCGGTCTCAGACACCAGCGGTATTACTTTGATGCCGACGTTCTGGTAGCCGAGGTTGACCTTGTGCAGGGGAATAGCTGGGTCGATGACTGCCGGCAGCTCGCCTACTCCTTGCAGGACCTTCATCCCTTCGTACAGCAAAAACTGGGTCAGCAGCTTGGCAGCGTTCGGGTTTGGCGGACGGCTGGCCATCGCCAGCGACGTCGGATGTATGAAAGTCGGGTTCGGCCACACGGTGTTGACAGGCCTCCTCTCGAGAGCTTCGCCCAGTGCGTTGGAGTGGTACGCAAGCCCCACCTCCGCTTCACCCGTGCCGACCGCTGTGGCTATCCTCTGGGCGACGTTGTGCCAGACGACGTCGTTAGCCTTCAACCTCCGCATCCAGTCGAAATACTTCTCCTCGCCCCATGTCTTCATCAAGTAAACATGGAATATACCCGCCGAGAGATGTGTTTTCGGGTCCAAGGCCCATATCTTCCCCTTCCACCTCGGGTCAGCCAAATCCTCAAGGCTCTTAGGAGCCCTGTCGGCGCTGACGAGCTGCTCGTTGTAGATAATGACATAAGCCAACAGCCTTATTCCGAACCCGTAAGGCAGAACTAGGTCGCTTGGAAAGCCTTCAGGCAGCCTGAGGCTTGGAACTGTAGCATATCCAAGGTCGATGGCTGGCTTCACAGCCGTGTCGGTGGCGAAGACCACGTCGTAAGCGTATACACCTCCACTGTACTCTGTCCTGATTTTATCCAGCACAACCGTCGCGTCGGCTCTCCAGAACTCAAGAGTTATTCCCGGAAACCGTTGCTCGAACACCTTCTTGAACTCCTGAAGCTGAGGAACCGGGATCGATGAATACATTATCACCTTTCCTTCCCGTCTGGCGGCTTCGACAAGAGCAGGGTCGTAAAGCACTCTTTCGCCAGTCTGCGGCGTGAGAGTAACGGTAGCAGTGAGCCGCACAGTTTCAGTCTCAACCCTCGTCGTGGTGACCGTTGCGGTAGTCATTCCTCCCCCGACGGTCACCGTTCTCGTCACCTGAGCTTGTTGCTGTGGAGCCGTCGAGAGGCTGCCGAGATACCCTCCCAACACTCCCACCACGAGAGCCACGACAACTGATAAGGCGGCAACAGATGTTTTCACTTGACCTCTTTTCCCAGACACGACTTGCGAGGAGGCCTAGGGCTTTAAATAGTTTTCCCCAACATTTTTAAAGGAAAGGCTGGATTTATCCGCTCATGAAGTTTGGAGTGGTTGTGCCTAACGCCACAGGCGGAGTGAGGGGCGATGTCCCTGTTTCGATGGCTGAGGTCGTGCGTTTCGGAAGGAGGGTTGAGGAGCTTGGGTTCGACGGTCTGTGGGTAATAGATCATGTGCTGACGGCTGAGCCAATTTATTCGACTACGTGGCTCGACCCTTTAGTGACGTTGTCGTACCTAGCGGCTCAAACCAGTAGGATAAGGCTTGGAACGTCCGTGGTCGTGCTTCCCCTCCGTGTGCCGGCGGTATTCGCCAAGGAGGTTTCGTCGCTTGACGTAGTTTCCGGAGGAAGGGTGGTTGCTGGCGTGGGCAACGGCTGGTGGGACAAGGAGTTCGAGGTGTGTGGAGTGCCGAAGAAAACAAGGGGAGACCGTGTGGAGGAATACGTGCAGATAATCAAGAAGCTGTGGACTGAGAACAACGCCACGTTCAAGGGGCGTTTTTACAGCTTCGAGAACATCAACCTAGAGCCAAAACCCCTCCAGAAACCCCATCCACCCATCTGGATAGCGGGAGGCTCGGCCATCGGCAAAGCAAGCACCGTCTACCAAGTGAACGCCGAACGAGTGCTAAAACGTATAGCAAGGCACGCCGACGGATGGATAGCAAGGGCTTACACCGACCTTGAGCAGGTGGAGAACGACTGGAAGACAATCCAGAAGCACGCCAGCAGCTTCGGCCGGAGCTCGAACGAGATAGTTTTCGCCCACATCAACTGGATGTGCCTCTCTGAAGGAAGGTCGGAGCAGGAACTGCGAAGGCTCTTCGCCCAGTCGCTGAACATCCCGTTCGAGGACACCAAGAAGGAGGCTTTGCTGGGCACAAGGCGTGAAATAGTTTCGAAGCTGGAGGGTTTGGCCGGAATAGGACTGCAGTACTTGATAGTCTGGCCGACGCATGCAGACTACGAGCTGGTCGAGTTTCTGGCGAGGGATGTTTTCCCTAGCTTCAGCTAGCTACTCGAGAATGCTTATCTTGAAAGGCTTTCCCGTCGAGGGACAAGCACTCGCTCCGACGAGACAGTTTATCTCAGCCCGCAGGTCTATGTAGTCGCCGGGCTTGCTCCCACCCGGGAGTATCCCCATCCTACCCGTCTCAGGATCTATCTCGACGGTCTGGAAGATGTTCAAAGGCTCGGGAATGTCCTCGGGAGCTATGCCGTACGGGGACAAGGCGTCGATCAGGATCTCGAAGCATCCGAAAGACGGCCTTCCAAGAG
>JAVYLK010000010.1:0-38275 GCA_038740895.1 Candidatus Caldarchaeum sp. | reverse complement strand
ATGGAAGTCCAGCAAGGAATAATCGAGCAACTCATACTCGCGAAGACATCCCTGCGTCTTCACCTCGTAGGAAGAACCGTGATAACAGTCCTAGACATCCTTGTGGGCGGCGTCATTCTACTGCTGTTGTCATCCCTCATCTTCGGGGCTGAACTCACCATAACTCATCCCACGCTCTTCATAGCCTCAACAGCCATAGCCTTCGTCTTCTTTCTTTCATTCACCTCCGTTTTAACGGCTTTACTCATCGCAGTGAGGTCTCCTTGGATCGTCGTGTCCATCCTGCAGTTCATAATCCCCTTCTCCAGCGGAGGAATCCCTGTACAGCTCCTCCCACCGGAGGCCGCCAGAATAGTCCTACTCTCCCCCTTCTTCTACGTCATACATCCAATAGTAGCTTCAGCGTCAAACTCCTTCTACATCCCAGCCGAGAACTTAATCGCTGCCTCGGCAGCCCTCACAGTCATCATGTTCTTTGCAAGCATCTACATCGAAAGAACACTAATAAACAAAACCCTGAAAAAAGGAAAGTTCACAGTGTTCTGAATGTTGTTCAAAGTTGTTTTAAAGAGCCAAAGGCTTATATCAGGGATGATTGAAGTGGGTAAGCGTGAAGCCTGAGAAAAAAAGCAATCTGTTGAAAATAATTGCTTTGGTTGTGGTTGTTGCCGTGGCGGCTGCAGTAGCTCTTGTGTTCTTCGGCGGGGTCGTCCAGCCGACGTCAACTACTAGGGTTGAGGAGGTCAGGATCGGTGTGCTAACTCCTCTGTCAGGAGGAGCGGCTTATTTCGGCGAAGGACAGAAGGCTATGGCTGAGCTGATGGCTAAAAAAGTCAACAGCGAGGGAGGTATAAAATCTCTGGGCGGAGCCAAGGTAAGAGTTATCGTCGCAGACACTGAGGGGAAGCCAGAGGTCGGGAAGGCGCAGGCAGCACGGCTTATAAACGAGGAGAAGGTCCATCTGATCATCGGCGCTCTCCACAGCGGCGTCACGTCGCCAGCCTCGATCGAGGCCGAGAGAGCGGGCATACCTTGGATATGCGAGACCTCATCCCATCCGGAGCTGACGAAGCGAGGGTTTAAGTGGTTTTTCAGAGTCTGGGGACATGACGAGATATTCGCTCGACAGTATTTTGAGTTGCTGAAGGACTTGCAGCAAGAGAAAGGGGTCAAGTTTAACACGATTGCGTTTGTGTCGGAGGAGTCTCTGTTCGCCATAGGCGTACGGTCTGAGTGGGAGAAGCTGAACCTCGACCCAAACATAGGAGGGTACCGTGTAGTCGCTAGGGTCAATCATCCATCTGGCGTGAAGGACCTCACCAGTGAGGCGCTCATCCTGAAACAAGCCAACCCTGACATAGTGTTGATGGTGAACACACCCATACCCGACGCAATACTATGGACGCAGACGCTGAAGAGGGTAGACTTCTTCCCCAAAGTCCTAATGACAACCGGAGGGTTTTCGTTCAAAGCGTACATCGACGGAGTTGGCGCTGACTCTAACTACATAATCGGAAGGGGAGCCGTCAGTATGGACATGTTTACCAACAGACCGGCTGCGAAGGAGGTTTATGACTGGTTTACGAGGGAGACTGGCAAAGAGTTCCACGTGTACGTTGCAACGATGTACACTGCGATGCTTGTTGCGATAGATTCTCTGGAGAGAGCTGGAAGCGTCGAGCCTGAGAAGCTGCGTCAAGCAATCGCCGACACCAACCTTCCAGCGGAGAAGATGGTGCTGCCGTGGCAGGGCGTCAAATTCGACAGCACAGGCCAGAACGTCTACGCCGTAGACCCGATGTCGCAGATAATCAACGGCGAGTTCCGAATAGTATGGCCCAAGTCTTCTCGAGTCATAGAACCGGTGTTCCCAGCACCGTCGTGGAAAGAAAGAACATGATACCAGCCATTTCACCCACAATTTTTTTGAACCTGCTTTTTAACGGTTTTTTCTTAGGATCAATATATGCCCTAGTCGGGGCGGGGCTGACGCTCGTGTTTGGCGTGACCCGGTTGGTAAACTTCGCCCACTCTATCCTCATGGTCTCGGCGATGTATTTCACCTACTACATGTGGAGCGTTTTAGGCTTAGAACCTTTCCTGCTCCTGCCCGTAAGCTTCACGCTTTTCTTCATAGTCGGTTTCGCCATCTATCGTTTTTTGGTAAAGTTCGTCGTAGACAAGCCTTTCTCCTCCCAAGTTCTCACCACGCTAGGCCTTCTCCTTATCATACAGTACAGTATAGTGATGCTGTGGACGTCGAACACCTACACAGTGAACTCGCCATGGCGCGACATAGTCTTCAGGCTTGACGGGGTGTTCGTCTCGCTGCCTCACCTAGCGACGTTTTCAGCTACTCTAGCTATTTCAGTTCTTCTCTACTATTTCCTGAAGAATACTTACACGGGGAGGGCGATAAGAGCTACTGCTCAAGACCCTGAAGCTGCTAAGATACTCGGTATCGAGCCGAACTACGTTTACTCGGTCTCTCTTGGCTTGGGGACTGGGTTGGCCGCCGTAGCTGGAAACATGCTGGCGATGTCCTACTCTATAGACCCATACATAGCCGACGTTTTTCTCGTGATGGCGTTTGTCGTGATAATCATGGGCGGTATGGGCAACTACATGGGGGCTATAATGGCGGGCTACATCATAGGCATGATCGAGGTTTTCACAGCTTTCCTCTTCATGCCGCTCCTCAAACACGCCGTCCCGCTTCTCCTGCTGATACTGATATTGATATTCAAGCCTGAAGGACTCTTGACAAAAAGGCTGAGAGATTAATGGCTAAAACCACATATCCCTACCTAGTGTTATTCGCAACGCTATTCATATTCCCCGCCGTAGTTGGGAACGTCCTGGTTCACGACGTCTTCATACTCAGCACCCTGTACGCCTACCTTGCGACCGCCTGGAATATTCAAGCAGGGTTCGCAGGACTCGTTTCAATAGGGCACGCCGCATACTTCGGGATCGGGGCTTACACAACGGGTATTGTGAGCGTTAAGGCAGGCTTGCCGCCTATTCTCGGATTCATAGCCGGTTCAGCTTTAAGCGCAGCGTTCGCAGCCGCAACCTCAGCGCCTGTGTTCAGGTTCGGAGTCAGAGGCTACTATTACGTGCTCACAACCCTGGCTGTGGCGGAAGCTCTACGGCTGATCTTTCTCGCATGGGATTTCGTCGGAAGGTCTGAAGGTATATGGATACCCCCTAAAGGCGACTCTCTTTGGGACCTCCAGTTCGCAACATCCCGGCTTCCATACGTTTACATAATCCTGGGCATGCTGACTATGGCAACGGCTCTGTCATACTATATAAGAAGGTCGCAGTTCGGTCTAAAACTTCTCTCAGTCCGTGAAGACGAGGAGGCTGCGCAGTCGGTTGGAGTGAACACTTTTAGATGCAAGCTGATAGCCACAGTGGTTAGCGCATGCCTTACCTCGCTAGGGGGAGCATTCTACATCCAGTACACGTTGTTCGTCGAACCCGATACCTCCATGTCGGTTCCAATATCGATAGACATCCTGCTGCCCGCCATAATAGGAGGGCAGGGAACGGTGCTGGGGCCGCTGGTCGGCTCCTTCATCTTCAACCCCCTCAGCTGGCTTGCTCGAATATCCTTCGCCTCCGACGTCCTGCCTTACATTCTTCGCGGAGTTCTGCTCATAGTCATAGTTCTCCTGATGCCAAGAGGAGTTGTTCCTCTGGTGGAGGACTATATGAAAGCGAGGGCTGTGAGAAGGTGATCCCCTTTGGTTTTGCTTGAGTTGTCCAACATTACGAAGACCTTCGGCGGGGTAGTGGCTGTAAAAAACATGTCGATGAACGTTGATGCGGGGGAGCTGGTGGGGTTGATAGGGCCCAACGGCTCGGGAAAGACCACGCTGCTTGACGTAGTCAGCGGGTTCTATAAACCCGACGAGGGCCAGATAAAGCTAAACTCTATGCTTTTGAACAAAACCCCGCCTTTCAAGAGAGCTAAACACATAGGACGGACTTTTCAAGTACCGCGTGTCTTTGCACGAATGACCGTCGCGGAAAACCTCATGGTGGTCGAGACGAACGAGAGCAAAGCCCGGGAACTGCTCGAACTTGTGCAGCTAAGCCACCTAGCTGAAGAACACGCCTCCAACCTTTCGGGCGGGCAGCAAAAACTTCTCGAATTTGCCCGAACCCTGATGATGAGCCCGCAGATAGTGTTGATGGACGAGCCTTTCGCCGGGGTCTCCGCACCTTTGATCGAGCGGCTTTCCGAGGTCATACTCAAGCTAAACTCGGAGAGAAAAACAGCTTTTGTCATAGTTGAGCATAATTTAGCCGCGCTGTTCAGGGTCTGCAACAGGTGTCTCGTCATGGACCAAGGCTCGTTGATAGCCGACGGAGCTCCTGAAGAAGTATCGAGGGACGTCAGGGTGATTAGGGCTTACATGGGCGAGTGAGGCCATGCTGCGGGTTGAGAACCTCGTCTCCGGCTACAGAAACATAGAGGTCCTGCACGGGGTTTCAATCAGTACGGAAAACCCCATCACAGCCGTGATAGGACCCAACGGAGCCGGAAAATCCACGCTCCTCAAAACAATATACGGCTTGCTGAGGCCGTTGAGCGGCAGGATAACCTTCCGAGGGAATGACATAACAAGTCTTCCGACGCCCAGACTCATCAGGCTTGGCATAGCTTATTTGAGGCAGAACCGCGCCGTCTTTCCGTACCTAACTGTTGAGGAAAACCTAAGGATCGGTGTATGGTCTCTCAGGAAAGACAAGGACAGGGTGGAGAAGGCGGTTAGCTATGTCTATGATTCGTTCCCCTTTCTCAGGAAAAAGCGAGACGTCAGAGCTGGTTCGCTGAGCGGTGGAGAGCAGCGTATTCTAGAGTTCGCCCGTGTTATGATGACTGACCCGTCTCTAGTCCTGCTGGATGAGTTCTCTGTCGGAGTGGCTCCGAAGGTTTACGCTGAGATAAGTAAACTGATAAAGAGATACGCAGACGAGAACAAGGTGAGGTTTTTGATGGTTGACCAGAACCTCCGCCAAGCCCTTGTCATGAGCGACTACGTGTATGTTTTGAAGGCCGGCTTGAACATGACTGAGGGGCCTGCTCAAGAAATACGCAGGAAGCTGGACGAGATAGTGGCTAACTGGCTGAAATAGACTTTATATGGCTGGTCGCTCTGCCCCCGCTGTGTTAAGGCTGAAGAGGCTTGGCGTGATCATCCCCAGCGCTAACTCGGCTGTAGAGTTCGAGTTTCCCCGGCTAATTCCCAGCACTTTCTCGCTGCATTTCTCACGCATAAAGCTAACGGCTGACACCGAAAAACAGATACTTGGTCTGGCTAAGCATGTTCCCGCCGCCACACAACTGCTGCTGGACGCAGGGGTAGACGTAGTAGCTTTTGCATGCACTAGCGGAAGCTTCTTGAAAGGATCTCAGTACGACAGGAAAATCATCAGCCTGATAAAGAGGCGTGGCAAGCATGTCAAGGCAACAACTACTTCGACAGCTGTGTTGAAGGCGTTGAAAAAGCTCAACGTTCGAAAACTGGCCGTGGCCTCGCCTTACGAGGATTGGCTGAATAGGCGGCTTCAAAACTTCCTTGAGAATAACGGCCTGAAAGTCATCAGCATCAGGGGGCTTGGAGTGATCAGGAACGTGGCCGACATCCCCGACGAAGATGTTCACAACCTTGTCAGGAGGACAATCACGCCCGAGTCTGAAGCCGTCTTCATCAGCTGCACCGACCTCCTAACGCTCCACATAATCAGCGAGCTAGAGAAAGAGTTCGGCGTTCCAGTGGTGTCCAGCAATCAAGCAACTCTTTGGGACATGCTGAGGCTGGCGGGCTTCGACGAAAAAATAAACAACGTCGGAGCTCTGTTTGAGCGAGCTTGAAACCAGGATGAAGGGGCTTGGAGAAAAGAATCGGTCTCGTGTTTCTGTCGGACCATCACGGGCCTGTCGAGGTCTTCAAGCTCGCCGTCAAGGCTGAGGAGGCGGGAGTTGGGACTGTTTGGCTGGCTGAACACTACTGCTCGACCGAGGCGTTCTCGGTTTTGGGCGCCGTTGCAGCGAAAACCCGGAGGATAAGGATAGGCTCCAGCATAGTAAGCCCCCTGATAAGACACCCCGTGACTGTTGCAACAGCCGCGTCTTCTCTCGCCGAGCTTTCAGGAGGAAGGTTTGTTCTAGGGGTCGGCGCAGGAGCACGTAGATGGGTGGAAGACTATCTAGGCCTCCCGTACAGCCAGGTTTTGAGCCGCATGACCGAGGCGGTCAAGCTTATTCGCAACCTGCTGACAGACAACGGCGGTGATTTTCAGGGCAGATGGTTCCGCGCCATGAGGGCTAGGATTACGCCGAAGCCGCCATCCCACCGCGTCCCAGTCTACCTAGGCGCCGTGGGTGAAAAGATGAAGAAGCTAGCGTTTCAACTCGCCGACGGCTTGATACTTAGCGCAGGAAGCTCGCTTGGCTACGTTAGGCAGACGCATGAAGAGCTGCTGAGCCTACGACTCTCAAAACCCTACGAGGTCGTAGCTCTCACGTTCACGTCAATAAACCGCGACTCTCAAGCAGCTAAAGAAGCCCTCAAGCCAGAGCTAGCATCAATCCTATCACGCCCGGGACGGGCTGAAACCATGCTAGCCGAATACCGCTTAGAAGCCGAGTGGTTCGAAAGGCTGAGAACAGCAACTGAGCGAGGCGACAAAGCAATACTCAGCAAGCTGATATCAGACGATATGGTGGACCAGCTGGCTGCAGCAGGAACTATGGACGAATGCATGGAATACCTGTCGAAGCTAGCCAAGCTCCGAAAAGTCTCGACAGCCCTTGTTCCGATCGGCACTGAAATCAAGACATTGTTTAAATTGATGGAGAGGTTTGGTGAAAACTATCCATGAACGAGAGAAGGGCTAGGCTGTTGATGGAGGAGAACGGGCTGGAGGCGCTAGTTCTCTCAACTCCAGAGAACGTGCTGTATTTTTCGGGTTATGGTTCTTTCAACCAAAGGCTTTTCAGGGATTACGAGGCTTATGTTGTTTACCCCTTGGACAAGTCGGTCGAGCCGGCGTTGATCACGGGGATCAGCGACGCTGACGTTGTTTCAACCTCCGAGACCAGGGTCAAGGACGTCAGGTTCTACGGTACTTTCTACATCGAGCACAGGGGTAGAAAACTTCATCCAGCTGAGGAGAAGCTGTTGACAAACATCTCAGGCAAAACCTACAAAACCGCTATCCAGGCTTTGACGGAGGCTCTGCAGGAACGAGGCCTTGATAAGCGTCGTGTTGGAGTCGACAGCGACGTCCTCTACCACAGTTTAGTGAGACAGATGCCTGAAAACAACATCCTAAACTCACGCAGCCTAGCGAGGTTGATAAGAGCCGTCAAGACGGATGAGGAGGTTCAGAAGCTTGAGAAGGCTGCTGAGATAACTGAAAAAGCAATATTCAAGTCCGTGGAAATCCTTCGAGAAGGAATTACGGTTAAGGAGGTTGCTGAAACTGTTAAGGCTTACGTCTACCAGCATGATGCGCAACCTGTCGCCATGGTCATAGGCTCGCATGAAACCGCAGCGTTTCCCAACGCCTCACCCAACATGCATCGTTTGGAGAAGGGAGACATCGTGAGGTACGACATAGGAATCATCTACCAGAACTATTACGCCGACCTAGGTAGGACAGCCTTCATAGGCGAGCCGAGCGCCGAGCTCAAGTCAACCTACCGAGCGCTACACAGAGGTCTTGAAGCTGAGAAACAAGCCATAAGGCCTGGGGTCAGGGCGTCGCACCTCTTCGACGTGGCTGTGGAGACGGCGAGAGTCAACGGGTTAACCCATTACCGTCGACATCACTGCGGCCACGGGATAGGGCTGGAGCTGTACGACGTTCCCGTCATCAGGCCTGAGGACCAGACGGTTGTTGAGGAGGGGATGGTGCTGAACATAGAGACGCCCTACTACGAGCTTGGGTTAGGAGGAATAATAATAGAGGACACGCTCGTCGTGAAGAGCGACGGTGTGGAGATGCTGTCAAAAACCTCCAACGATGCAATAATCGTCTAAGCCTACCGGAAGGAGGGCATAACCTCCCCTGCGAAAAACTCCATCTGCCTCAGCAGTTCCTCCTCGTCGTCGGCTATGAAGTCGAACCAAACCTGGTCAACGCCCGCATCCTCAAACTCTTGAATCTTCGAAATCACGACGTCCGGAGTGCCGACGAAGTTCCTCTTGAATAGCTCCTCCTCGCTCGTCGACGGCAGGTCCTTCAACGTCGAACGCTTGAGAGAAACTAGGTGCTGGAAGAAGGGCGAGCCTACGAACCTCCTGCGGGCTTCTGATTCATCCTTCGAAACATAGCATCCCGCCTCGAGAGCAACTTTGAAGCCTATTGACTGTCTGCCTCTGAGCTTGGCGTATTCCCTGATCTTCCGCAACCCCTCTCTCGCCTGGTCCGGCGTCAGGGCAGCGGGCAGCCAGCCGGTTCCATAAACCCCCACCCGGCGGAGTACTTCGGGTGAGTTTCCCCCGACGTAGAGGGGGAAGGGGGATGTCAAAGGCCTTGGCAGCATCTCTATGTCTGTGAATGAATAATACTTTCCTTGGAATGAGGCAGGTGTTTGGTTGAACAACAGGGTCAGGCATTCCATGAACTCGTCTAGCATCTGTCCACGGTTGCCTTTCATGTTAATGGCTTCAAACTCTTCTCTGTAAGCCCCCAACCCTACTCCCAGAACGAACCTTCCCTTGGAGAGGTGGTCCAGCGTTATGGCCTGCTTCGCAAGCACCACGGGGTTTCTGATAGGGCCTATCACGACCGCCGTCCCCACGACTATTTTCTTGGTTAGCGCTGAAAGGTGGGAGAACACGACAAGCGGCTCGTAAAAGTTCGGCTTACCGCCCTTCTGCTTGATGTAGTTCTGCGTGGTGATGTGGTCGTTTCCCCAGACAGCGGCATAGCCCAGCTCCTCAGACTTTACAGCGACCTTCACCAAGCCCTCAACAGATGTAAACCCTACAGGGTAGAACAACCCCTCCCTGCAGGTGGATATTCCTACGCCAAACTCCATGAAAATCCATCAACCTCCTCGGTATTTAGTTTGTTTAAACTCAATCAATTTTTATACAAGTTGTTTATGAACTAGACGAATATGTCTTATGCCGTCGGCCTCAGATGTTTGAGATGCGGTCAGAGCTACGGGTTGAAGATGATGTTTGAGGGGTGTCCGAGGTGCGCAGACTCGGAGGTTCTCTCGAACTTGGTGGTCGAGTACGACTACGACGGGCTAGGCAGCGTCATCAGCCGTGAGACAATAACTCGGAGACCGGCCAGCCTAGGTATCTGGCGCTACAGAGAGCTGCTGCCCCTGCAGGATGAGAAGCACACCCTGTCCTTAAGCGAGGGCTCTACGCCGCTGATACACAGCACGGTTCTCGGAAGAAAGCTCGGGTTGAGGAACCTTTACCTGAAGGACGAGTCCAGAAACCCAACGTGGTCTTTTAAGGACAGGTTCTCGGCGGCGGCTTTGTCTAAAGCCCTAGAGTTCGGCGTAGACACTGTTGTAGCTGCGTCCACGGGCAACCTAGGAGCGTCTGTTGCGGCTTACTCCGCGAGGGCCGGTCTTTCGTCGGTCATACTCACCATACCGACTGTGCCGTTCACCATGCTGGGTTTGATGAGGGCTTATGGCGCCAAGGTCGTGGCGATAACCACGCCAGCCGGTAGATGGGAGCTGATGTCCAAGGGCGTTAGGGAGTATGGATGGTATCCGGCCGGCACGTACACAACTCCCACGCCGACTGGAAATCCCTACGGCGTCCAAGGATACAAGACAATCGGCTACGAAGTTGTTGAACAGCTTGGCTGGAGAGCCCCCACCTACATCATCCAGCCCACCGCCTACGGCGAAGGCCTGTACGGCGTGTGGCGAGGCATCAACGAGTTCCATAGGCTGGGTCTGGCTGAAAGCCTTCCCGTGATGGTTGCCGCAGAGCCTGAGGCGGGAGGACCTCTTTACCGCTCGATGATGCAGCCTAGGGAAACCCTAGTAAGGACAGAGACCAAGAAGAGCGTCGCTTTCTCGATAGCGGGAAGCATCACAAGCTATCAAGCCCTCAGAGCTGTGAAGGATTCTAAAGGCTTCTCGGTTCTAGCATCCGAGGAGGAGATTCTTCAGGCTCAGAACCTTATCGCCGCCTCCGAGGGAGTGCTGGCGGAAGCATCATCAGCCGCAAGCGTCGCTGCCGTCAAGAAGCTCAGGGAGGAGGGAAGGATTGACTCGGACGACATCGTGGTGTGCGTTCTCACCTCGACGGGGTTGAAGGACCTCGAAAACAGGAAACAACAGTTGGCTGAAATCCCAACCATAGAGCCTGTCTGGAGCGAGCTACAACGTGTCCTGAAGCATACGTATGGAGGGTAGAGTTTATTCGACAACGTCCTTAAAAACCCATGAAAGGTCAGGCCTGCTTGCTCTTTCGCTGACCCTCTCGTTCAAAGCATGCACAAGCACGGGAAGAGCTATCGTGGCGTCGCAGAAACACTGAACAGCATATCCTTCGGATGACTCCTTACCCCAGCTCTTACCCTCCTCCAGCGTGGCTCCAGACAACCCACCCCATTGAGGGCTGTCGGTCGTTATCTGGACGGCGAAACGGTGAGGCCTCGTCCTGAAGGCGTCGCCACTCTCGAGGATGTCTACAGCCACTGCGGACAGCTGTATAAAATCTTTAGGGACGCCGCCGCCTACGAAGACTGCAGCACTGTTCCTGAAAGCCCCCTTTATCCTAACCAGCTGCTCGTAGTCCTTAAAATGGTCTAAAACTAGCCTGAAACTAGGCCTTCTATGCCTGTTGATTAAGTAAGCCACGCCGTATCCGCTGTCTTCTATCGCCGGGCTGAAGACCGGAACAGCCGCCCTGTAAGCCGCCTGCACTATGCCCTTGATGTTTCTGTCGTCAAGCCATTTGCCGAAGAGGTGGAGAAACTCCGCCGAAGACATAGGGTCGCGCCCGTCAAGCGTGAGCATAAAGTCGGCGATCATCTCCTCCATCTTGATGTATTCTTTCTCCTTCACGAAAACATCGTGAAACCTGTATATCCCGTTCTGACGCAGAAAGTCGTCGTCTATGAACGGCGTGCCCACATAGTAGTTGAAACCCATGGCCGCGATAAGGTCCTCGGAGATGTTGGCACCGGTCGAGACAACCACGTCGACAAACCTGTTCTCAATAAGCCATCTCACGAGCCTCCACTGCCCCGTCGTGCTGAGCGAGCCGGCGTAGCCGAGCATGATTACTGTGTCGTCAGCCCTCAGAGCAGCCTCCCACACATCGGCGGCGAGGCCGAGGTTGCGGCCCTGAAAACCAGTGTTCCTCATATCCTGCAAAATCTGTGAGATGGTTTTCTCACCCACCTCAACAGCCTTTAACGGGTCCTTCAGTAATTTCTCAACCTTCTTCTCCACGATCATGCTAATTTTAATTGATTTAATTCTTTATAATTGTATCTTTTTATCGTCGGCGGCGCTCCTTAGCAAGCATGACTGCTTTCTCGGCGGCTTCAGCAGGGTCTTCAACGTAGACGGCGGCGATGTGCTTCCGGTGGTCGAGATATCCGTCGGGATGTGTTTGCCGAAGAAGGTCTGACGGATAACCCGTCCCAGTAAGGATTACTAGAGGTATACGGTATACGTATGCGAGGTGCGCTTCCACTATTGTGCCCGATCCTCCGCCGAGGACGACGAAGCTGTCGCTGCTCCGCACAAGCCCTATGCTCCTCGCTTGGAAGGTCTGCCCGCTGCGGAAAACAATCGTGTTGTACGGGTTGAAGCGTGGGTTCGACTCATCGATCTGCTCATCCTCGTATGGGATGACCCCGACTGTAATTCCTCCACGCTTGAAAAACTCTTCGCATACTACACGCATCAACCCCCCGTCGCCTCCCGTGAGCAGCACAACCTCATTCCTGTGATCAGCAAGCCTAGAGGCGAATCGCCTCGCCTTCTCAACAGCCTGAGCCTGAGGGTTCTTGTCGCTAGAGCAGCCAACACCTATCTGGAGCATGCAACAAAGCTTACACACATGTATTTAGGCTAGAACAACACAATCAGTCCAGCATCTTCATGTTTTTATTTGGTCCCAACAAGCCGATGATTCGGATGGCGGCTGTTTTTCTGGGCGTGGACCTTGCCGGCAGCCCCCGGAGACCGTCAGGAGTAGCCATGATGGACGAAAACCTCCGATGCCGGACTTGGGTGAGGTTTCTTGACGACGAGATAATAGCGGACTTTGACTCGCTGAAGCCGGCTGTAGTGGGCGTCGACGCCCCGCTAGGCCTTCCTCGTGGAAGAGTAAGCTTGGACAAGCCGGGCCCGCCACACTTCAGGCTCTGCGACCTCGAGCTGAGACGTAGACGGATAAAGTTCTTCCCGATCACAATCGGGCCGATGCGCATGCTTACAGCTCGGGGGATTAGGCTGGCTGAACTCCTCAGGCAGAGAGGAGCGACAGTCTACGAGGCGTACCCGGGAGGGGTTCAGGATGTTCTAGGTATTCCACGAAAGCAGCAGGGAGTGGCCGAGCTTGTGAAATCACTCCGAAGGCTCGGAGTGAAAGGGCTCTCAATCAATACGACAGGCGACCAAGCCGACGCAGCAACCTGCGCTCTAGCTGCATGCCTGTGGTGGAGAGGGCTTTGCGAGGAGCTAGGCAACCCCGACGAGGGAGTGATAATACTTCCCAAGCCTACCGTGTCGAGAAAGTCTCTGGATCATCGGGGACCTCGCTGAACTCAGGAGGCCATGAAGATGTGTTTGCCGAGTCCTGCTCGGCGAGACGTGCTTCGACCTCGGCCCTTATAGGCTCGAGCCAGGGAGGTAGGACAAGCCTGCTGCCCATGCTTTCACGAGGCTCGTCCACGTTGTAGCCGGGGCCCATGGTAGCAACCTCGAGCAGGTTGCCGAACGGGTCTCTGAAGTAGAGGCTGCGGAACCAAAACCTGTCGACGATTCCCGAGTTGACGACGCTAGCCATGTTGAGCCTCCTCAACACCGTCCTTTGCTCCTCCTCAGACTCCACGGCCACCGCTATGTGATGGATCGAGCCACGTCCAACGTATCCATATTCCGCATTCGGGTCTATGATGTAGCGGAGATAGACACCTTCTTCGTCTTTCACCGTTAGCCAGACACGTCCCTGATCATCCTTAACCGTTTCCAGACCGCTCAGCTCAAGAAACTTCTCCAAAAACCGTTTCAAGACACCGGCGTTCAAAGCCACGGGAGTTGCGTGGTCGAACCAAGCCAGCTTCATGCCTTCATCCACCACGCTGGGCGTCGAGGCGTTTTCGAAAACATCCCTCAAGTAATCAGCTTCAAAGCCCTCGTCCAGCGTCGCAATCTCAAGCAAAACACCGTCAGGGTCGTGAAAATACAACGAGACGAGGCCGTTATACGCGTAGGGTCCTTTCACCCGAACACCACGTTCCTTCAGCCAGGTAAACCACCTAGCCAGCGATTCAACAGACCTTACGCGATAAGCTAGATGATGAGGGGCGCCCAACCCTGCACGACCCCGAGGAAGGCCGGGCCATTCGAAGAAAGTTATCGCACTTCCAGTCGGCCTGTCAGGGTTGGCGTAGAAAGCATGCCTGTGAAAAACATCATCCTGGTTGACGGACAGCTTGACCTGCTTAAGCCCAAGAACCCCGGTGTAGAACCTGTAGTTGACTCCATAATTGTTCGCGACAAGCGTAATATGATGAAGCCCGTGGACCAGCTTCCTCATGCAGCTGGATCCTACGTCTCACAATATATGTCATTCACCCACACAAATTCATGGCACGGTTTTCTCCAGCCGCTTCACAACCCTCGACGCAGCCACAGAAACAGCAACAGAAGTTAAGAAGGAGGGGATTGACGCCCCAATGGTCGGAGCTAGCTGGACTACTGCAACGTAGACGGCTATGCCTGAAGCCCATGCAACAAACCCTCCAACCTTAAACCCGCTCGGCCTGTAAAACTCCTCGACGGACGGTGGGCTGGCTCTTCTGTTGATGAAGAACTCTGCAGCCGTGGCTCCGAGCAACGGAACGAACAGTGAGCCGATGAGCAGCAGGAACCACTCATACTGCATTAGGGGGATTGTCAACGCTAGGACAGCTCCAGCCGCTGCTGTGAAGGCTGCGAAAACCCACTGAGGTGTTTTGGGGAAGATGTTCTGGAAGGATACAGCTGAAGAGTAGATGTCGGCGAATCCGTTGTCCGTCTCGTCAACGAGTATTAGAAGCAAAGCTGCGTTCCCCAAGAAAAGGGCGCCGATTGCGGCGATAATATCGTTTATTCCGAGAACAGCCACTAGGGCAGCTCCCAAGACGTAGAACCATGTGTTTGACAGAGTGTATCCGCCTAGAGTTCCGGCGAAGCTGGAAGATGTTCTAGATGCGAAGCGGTTGTAGTCCGAGACCAAGGGCCACCATGATATCGGCATGGCGACGACTATGTCTAGGGCTAGCAGCAGTGGAATGGCTTCAGGCCTTCCACCAGTCAGCCAGCTCGAAAAACCCGGTGAGGAAACCACCAAGTACGTAATCCAGATGGAGGAGGCGTAGACTAGCCAGATGGCGTATCGCTCAAGCCATTTCCTAACAACCACCAGAGGGCCTCCCAGAGCAAGCATCAAGCACCAAAGGCTGAAGACGACAACCCAAACCGGAAAGCTCAACTCGCCGAAAAGCCATCCCGTAAGAACTGAAGCAGCCGAAGCCATTATCATTATCTCAAACCCAGTCCAGCCGACAAGCTGGACGATGTTCAACACTGTGGGGATGTAGCTGCCCCGCATACCCAGAACAGGCCTTAAGCTTACCATTGTCGGCACACCGTACCTACTCCCCACGGAGCCGGCGGCCGCCAGCATCAAACTACCGACTACAGAACCGGCGACGGCAACAGCTATGACCTCCCAAAAACTCAGCGACGATAGGAATGAGCCGGCCAGCATCACTAAAAGCCCTACGCCAAGGCTCGACCAAAGAACGAAGTAGTCGAAGAACCGTAGGGTCCTGACGGTCGCCGGAACGGGTTCCGGCCCCCACTCTGGGGGCAGTCTGACCTTCATGCCGTCGGTGCAGCCTACGGCGAAAATATAAACCAGCATATAACCAGCTTATTGGCTTGATCTATCCACGTCCATCGTCTCAGAAGAAACAAACTCCAACCCCTTCTCAGTCAAACTGTACCTGAAGGGCTTACCCGACCTATTGACCAACCCCTTCTCGTAAAGACTTTTCAAAAGCCTAGCCGTATGCTCACGGCTGAGGCTTAAGCTACGGCTGACATCACTAGACATCACACTACCCCTATCACGTATAAGCCTCAAAGCAGCTAAAGCCGAGCCCGTTAACCCCGCCTCCTCAGCATCCACCGGCTTCTCCGAACCTCTAACCGACCTAGGTTGAATATCACTCCCAACCATGACATCACGCTGCATCACAGCCCTCCTGTAAAGATAAACGAAAACAACCGTTTGCGTAAAAAATAAGCAAACAAACACCAAAACCAAGGCCTCCAAACCCAGCTCAGCCCCCGAGACCCGAAAGAAACAGCTCAACAGCCTCCCAGTCCCTCTCCTCCAAAGCCTCGCTGAGCCTGAAAAACCACTGGTATTCAGGGAGCTTGATGACGCCGAGGTAGCTGAGGAGAATAAGCGTGAAGAAGGCTTTCGAGACGTTGCGCAAAGCCTGCTGCCTGGTCCTCACGAACGAGCCTTTTGTGACGCCGCGTAGCGCAGCGCGCTGTTCGGCTGTTAGCATCACGCCATCACGTTGCGACATCACGTCGAATACAAGGGTTTCCGCTTGTTTCCTGGTTAGGCTGGATTTCTTGACTAGTTCTTGGAAGACCTTGTCTTCAGCCATTTTACGGAGTGTTTCGGCGAATTTTTCACTGTCGGGGATCTTCTTGTCCAACTCCTTACTCGGAATACAGTTTTGTAAACCGCAGTATATTTGCATCACGCCGCATCACGCCTATGAAGCATACCCATGAAAGCTCAAGGTAATACATCAACGATTAATAACGGGTAATTGTCTTACTGTCGCATGGCTGTGGTTAAAAACACCAGCAGCGTGGGCTCTCAAGAGGTTGAGAAAGCCAAGCTCGCGCTGATACAGTGGCTGATCGACTCACGCGACGGCTCCAGCAACATTTACCTGAGAAAGTTCACCATCAAGCCCGGCGGTGAGATTCCTTCTCATAGCCATCCAGACATGGAGCACGTTCAGTATGTGTTGCGGGGGGAATACGACGTTGTTCTGGACGGCGTGGTTCACAGGGTTAAAACGGGCGATGTTCTTTTCATCCCAGCCAAGACCGTCCACAGCTACAGGAACACAGGCGGCGAAGACGCAGAGTTTCTCTGCATAATAACGAGCAAGCCATACAGCACGACTTGGGGAGAAAAACAAGCTCCACGCTGTTGAGCAGCCGCCGTCTCCCGGCGCTAATTATAAAAACACGCAGTCAACAATTGATTCAAAATGGCTAGCGGAAAAGCCCTTTCATTGACTGTCGTCTTATTGCTTCTCATGTCTGTTCAAGCGCAGGAGACGGGTGTTCAGGCGGTTAGAGAGGCTTTAAGAAGCGATTTGGCTTACGCCCGAGGCCTCGTGGAAGACGATGGTAGGGTTTCTCGTGCCTTCGACCCCTCCGGTTCTCTGAGAGGGCACGTTCTTGTCGGCTCCATGGTTGCGATGATACACGCCGGCTTAGGCGACCCCGAGTCGCTGGCTCTGCTCAACAGGCTTGCTGACAGCATTAACAGCAGAGTTGAGTCGGAGGACGGGTTGGACCTGGGGTTTGACACGATGACTCTGCCGGACGCCGACAACTACCTCACTCATGTTCTGACGGCTGATTTTCTGTCAGCACATTATGGCCTCACGATGAATGCGAGGAGCAGGGAAAACCTGCTTAAGGCTGCTGAAAGCCTAGAGCAGCGGTTGGGCTGGACGCCGGCGTTGTCTAAAGCCGCATACCTCACGTTGTCCTCACGTGTTTCTTATCTCTCCGGCAGCAGGCCGCCGGCAGCAGACGTGGAAACTGCCCTAAACGACTTCTCTGACCACATGATGGACTTGGTTAGTTTCTCGGCGAGCGGGTTCGAAGGTCTGACGACATCGCTTTACCAGCTCTCGTTGCTTTTGGATGCTGCTGGCAAGGCGGGGTTGACGGCCCCGACGGAACTTGTGGCGCTTTGGGCTGTTCACGTGGACTATGTCGTCAACGCCTCCGCATCTATTCCAATTACACCTGACAGCTATCCTAGGTTGCTGGGAGCCTTGACCTCGTTGACGTATGCTGCGGAGGTCCGTGGATTTGCGAACTCGACTCTTGCTGCGGAACATGCTTTGCGGCTTGCTGAGCGTGTTTCCGCTATGTGGCGTTCAGGCGATAGGATTTTTCTGCTGCCCGTGAATGTTTTGGATGTTTATCCGTTCGACCCTCTTGTGCCGGTAAGCTACATGGTTGCCGAGGCTCAGAGGGGCTTTAAGCCTGCTGTGGCTGACCTGAGGTTTCCGACGCTGCTGCTTATTCTTGAAAGATCTGCGGGCCTTACGCCTGAGCTTGATGAGGTAGTATCCTTGGCGGTCAGGAAAGTTGCTGTAGTGGACGGTTATTTTCCTCTGGTCGATAAGGGTGTGGTGAAGTCTGAGGAGTTCGTCAACAGGTGGTGGCGTGTTAGCCTACTGTCGACCTACTTGGCTTTCATGCGCGCCCCCGTGGCCCGTCAACGAAACACTGTGGCCGAAATATTCTTAGACACCCACCCCAGCTTCCTCGGCTTCCTTACCATACTGCTGGCAGCGGCCTTTCTGTACAGAACCGGCCTGCTGAGGTGGTAGGGTTGGCTGAGCCTTCGCCGAAAACAGGGGCCGCTGTCCTCCTCGCTGGAGCCTTTTTGTCTTCAGCGGGTTTTCTGATGGAGTACGGTGCGTTGAGCGGCTGGTTCACGTTTCTCTCAGGCTGGTTCGCCAAGCTCGCCAACATTCTGCAGTTTGACGCGGGGCCTGCAGCCATGGGTTTTGGTTTGGGCTGGCTTGTCAGCGGGATGAATCCCATGAGAAAATGGTATCTTTACGCTGTTGCTGCGGGTCTTCTGGTTTCCACAACTTCGTTCACGGCTACGGTTTTTCTGCCTCTGGACGATTACATCGTGTCCGCCTTGCTGCTTTCCCTCACGTGGGCTGTGGGGCCCGCTCTCCTGACCTCAGGCGTCCTTGCTGCGATAGTTGTAAACAGGCGTGCGTCGAAGCATGGTGTAAAGCCGTTACCCAACCCGCATGAGGACCGGCTGGACATAGTGGTCCTCCTCGGCCTCTACATCCCCCTGCTGCCCATAATGACTTCCCAAGCCTTCTACCTCAGATATCTCCTTCCAGCGGTTGTTGCGTGGGTTTTCTGGCACTTCTTCGCAGACCGGTTGACGGTTTACCTGCTCGCCCAGCGGGCGAGGGGCAGCATTCAGCTGGTCGCCGTAGAGCCGCCGTCGCCCGAGGAGACGACGCTCATGAACGTCGTCTCACGGTCATACTATCCCATGGCCTTCGGCATCGGAGTTACGACAACCGTCTCCAGCATCCTCGACCTCCTCAACATCCAGCTGTTCGGCGGAGACCCCTTCGCAGCAACAGCAGGAGCCGCACTAGCCTCTATAGCAGCAATAGCGGCAGGCGCTCTCTACGTGGGCCCCGTCCTCTGGCTGTTCGAAGACCTCGGAATCAGAGAATTTGACAGAGCCAAGCGTGTGATGAAGCCTCCCGGAATCCACAGCTTGGCCGATGAGATGGTTGAGATATACACCTTCATCTTCTCGCCCATCGGGTTCACGTTCGCCGTGGCTGATGGAGACTTGCTTCTAGCCTTCGTCCTGCTTGGGCTTGTCTTCCACCTTCTCCTAACAATCTCCATGACAGCTACCTACCTCTACCTAAGGTTCTCGGCCAAGTCTCATCTGCACGGTGTTTTGACTAGGCTGGCTGGTAAAGGCCTTATAAATACACGTCCTCCAGACTGGATGGGGGCTTGACGGAGCTTCTATTCGAGGGCTGCTACGTGGTTGATGCTTTCGGCGACTTGTACGCCGTTAAGGGCCTCGTCCACCCGCCTAGAAGGGTTTACGGTTTTCCAAGGATTGTTGAGGGGGTGAAGGTGAAGGATTTCAGCCGGGCGTTTGACTACGTTGTGAGGAAGAGGCCTGAGTATCTCTTCGACGACCCTTATACGGGAAGGGTTGTGGTGGCTGTTCCCGAAAGCATGATATCACGCAGGCTCCTTCCCTCGAGAACACTTAAGGGCCCTTCAAAGCATGTCGAGGCGGCGATGAATCTGGCGGACCGGCTTGCCGGCTGCGGCGTAGAGTTCGGGTTCACAGGCTCCCTCCTGACAGGATACGTAGACGAAAAATCCGACGTCGACATGGTTGTTTACAGGGAAGGGAGAAAGGCCTACGAAGTGTTTAAGAAGCTGAGGTGTGAGGGTGCTACGAGGCCAGCGGCTGGCGAAAGCTTGGACAAGCTGCTAGAAAGCCGGAGGGATTCGGCGAGGGCTCTGGACATGATGGAGGCGGAGAGACGTAAAGTTTTGACAGGGGTGTTCGACGACTTTCTTTACACCGTTAAGATTGTTCCCGAAAGCTTCTGGGAGACATGGGAGGATACTCGGTGTGAACCGGTCCAGCAGTATGAATGCGTGGTTGAGGTTGTTGACGACTCGAATGCGTTCTATACTCCGGGCAGGTATGGAGTCAGGGTAGTTGACGGGGACGAAGTCGGACGCGAGGTCAGAGAGATGATTTTCTTCAGAAGCAGGTTCGCCGAAATGGCTGCAGCCGGCGACGTTTTAAGAGTCAGGGCTTTGCTCGAAAAAGTCTCAACAAACGCAGGTTCTTATCTAAGGCTTAACGTCGGAGTCAACCGGGAGGACTACATTCTAAGGTGGCAGGTCTGACGAAGCTGAGGGATGAGAGACACATGTACAGGGACCATGACTTCGTCGAGACCGTTGACGGCTGGTTGTTTGGAGTAGTCTCCGACATACATCCACCCGGCCGTGTTCTCTCCTACCTCAAGTACATACCAGGAGAAGGTGTGTGGTCCCGTGGAGGTGTTGCCTACAGGAGGGTTTTAACCAGCTACACAACCCGTGAGCTGGCTCAGGTTCTTGACATGGTTCGCCGAGCAAGGCCCCAGTACATCTACCACGACCCTATGACAGGAGAGGACTTCACCTACGTGCCGGCTGAACTGGTTAAAAAACACTACCGATGTGAGGAAAAGCTGCAGCAGATTCTACGCAGCCCGTCAACGACGCTTGAGGGGACGTGTGTAAAGCTAGTCGGGAAACTTTCCGCGAGGTCGGGTGTTGAGACGGGTTTCTTCGGTGTTTCAGGCTCTTTACTCCTCGGGCTGCACAACCCGGCCGCTGACATAGACTTGGTTGTTTACGGTGGACGGAACTTCAGAAGGGTTGTCGACGCCGCCCAACACACACAGACTGCTCAGCACGTAAGCGAAATGAGAAAAATGCTCGTGCGAAACTTCATGAGAAAGTATCCACTTGCTGTGGATGATGCGGAAAGGCTTGCGGAGAGATGTTTGACTCGTGGGTTTTTCGATGGAGTTCCTTACTCCCTGCATGCGGTACGGCTTCTCGAAGAGATAACGTCGGGGTACGGCGCGCTTCGGTATAGCGATGTTGGAATAAGGAGGACAACCATGAGGGTTGTGAACGCTTCGGAGGGGGTTTTTACGCCAGCTGTTTACAGAGTTGAAGACTTGGGCGGCGTGGGGGTGGAGAGGCTTCTCTGCTACGACACGACTTTCGCAGGCCTCCTCATGGAGGGAGACTTGGTTGAGGCCGTGGGCAAGCTGGAGAAAGTCCAAGACCTCGCCGGCGGAGTAGATTACTACAGCCTCCTCGTTGGGTCGGTCAAGACAGCCGGAGTCGAGTACGTCAGGCTCTTAAAAACAGCTTAACCCTATCGCTGACCGCCTTCTGAACCCACGGAGGCGTCCAAAGCGCCATGGTTCGGACGTATCCGGGTTTGAGAGACCTCCTCACGGTCTCTAAGCTGCCTGCTCTAGCGTAGCCCTCCACCACGTCCGCCGCCAGCAAGCCTGCCTCCTCAGCGTCCAAGTAATGGCCTGGGTAGAAGACAAGCTCCATTAAATCCCAAGCCGGGTCTCCATCCGTGGAAGCTTGCTCGACATCCGTGACGAATATCTCTCCCTCACTAGATTTTATGAACGACTCTGGCTTGCAGTCGCCCAGCCTCACGCCTCTGCCGTGGATCTGGGCTAGGTTTTCGCCGACCTGTCTTGCGAAGAACCTCCGGTCCGGGCTTTTACCGAGCCAAGCTGCGATGAGGTTCTGGCCTTCTACGTATGAAGTGTATAGGATTTTGCCGTTCCAGTTGACGTGGATTATCTCGGGAGTGCTGAACCCTAGGTTGCGTAGGTGGTTGAGGTAGTAGATTTCCTTGGCCATGCGTGTGGAGGGGTTTATCGAGAAGTCTTTGACCCAAGCCGTCCAAAGCCTAGCGGCGACCCATTTTACGTCTGTCCAGCTCAGGTAGCGTTTGGCGAAGAGCTTGACGGAGTCGGCCTCTATAACGTAGGTGGAGTTGAAAAGTCCTCCAACCCGCCTAACCTTGGCCTCGACACCTCCATAAAACTCCCTCACAAAATCCAGCATGTCGAGCTGTTTCGAAAGCGGCTGAAGCCCACGAGCCGTGGTTAGGTAGACGTACTGCTCAGGGTCGGGTAGGTGATGCGGATGTGCTGGAAGACCTACGTCGAAGACGAGGAAGGAGAAAGCCTTCGAGACTTTGAGTATGTTGATCTTCTTCAACTGCTCCAGCCCGGTCAGGATAGGGATGGTTCCGAAGTTTCGCATCGCATCCATGCTCAGCGCGTAGTATCCATTCCTCCTAGCCAACACGCCCTCGCTTACAAGCTTCTCAGCAGCCTCCTCAAACCCCCTAACAGCATCGGTGCAGTTTTCGAGGACTTGGACGAGCTCGGCTCTCATCAACGGAAACACCTCAACGAGCCTCCTGAGCTTCTCGTACAGGAAGTACCGGACGTCGATTAAAAAGTTGGCCGCAGCAAGCTTATGCTCAGAGACGAGGTCTTTCAGCAGCTGCGTGATGACTTCCTTCTTGTAGGTTATTTCGAGCCTTCGGAGGAAGCTCTCTCCCCGGATGGGCTGGTATGGGGTTAGGAGCCTGTGGGCCAGCGTCTCTGCGTATGCTGCTTTGAGCACGTCGTCCTTGAAGGCTTTGGCGTCAACCATGTAGACCCTGTGGCCGTTGCTCCGCAGCACCCTGACACCCTGCCTAAGCCTTCTGAGAACTACGTGGAGCTCGGAGGTCTTTCCTAAATGGATGTAGAAGGCGGCCTCAACCCCTTCAGCGGCTCCTCGGCCGGTCAAAACATCGTCAAGCCTTGGCAGCGACACCGCCTCTGGATACAGCAAGCCGTGGAAAAAGTGTTTCTCCTCCGCCAATACATTAAATTATCGCCCGTGAAGTGTTGAAACAGTTTGAAGCTGGACACCAGGCTTCACAGAAGGCTTGTTAGGCTTGCCCGGAGGCTCGGGGCTACGGACGCCGCCTTGTCGACTTACGAGACTTCCCGACACATGATAAGGTTCGCCAACAACCAGATAACGGTTTCTAAGAACGGGTTGGTCGAGACCGCTGAGATATACGTCAGCGTGAAGGGGAGGAGGGCGTTGCGTTCGACGACGGAGGTTTCGGAGAAGTCATTGACGGATATGGTTAAGCAGGCTGTTGCGACTGCTAAGGCTTCGCCCGAGCCCGATGTCTACGCACCTCTCCCCGAGGGCCCTTTCAAGTATGACAGGAGGCTTCTCAAGCCGTCGGCTGAGGCTCTGGCTCCTGAGAGGCTGGTCGAGTTTGTTGAGGCGGCTGTGAACGGTGGGCTGGAGAACGGCTGTGAACGGGTTGCCGGCAGCCTTGTCTACAGCCGTGGGAGAGTTAGGCTGACTACGAGCGGCGGGGTTGAGGCTGTCGCCTCGAGCACGGGACTGGAGGTTTCGGTAAGGGTTTTTGCAGCAGACGACGCCACGGGCCACTTCGTCTCGGTGGCAGCTGACAGCAAGGATTTCAAACCGTACGAGGCAGGCTTGAGGGCGGGTGAGGTTGCGAAGATGGCTCTCAAGCCGGTTGAAGGCGAGGCGGGTGTTTACGAGGGGCTGCTTGGCCCGATGACCTTCGCCCACATCCTCGAGCAGGTTGGCACGTGGGCCTCGGCATTCTACGTGGACGGAGAGATGTCCTTCCTCACAGGCTTGCTGGGTCAGAAAGCTGCCTCAAACATTCTAAGCCTGTGGGACGACCCGACGCTTGCGGGCAGCTATGGAGCAACGCCCTTCGACGCCGAAGGAGTCCCGACAAAACGGAACACCATACTCGAGGACGGCGTCCTCAAGAGCTACCTGCACAACAGCACGACGGCGAAAAAGTTCAACACATCAACCACAGCTAACGCAGGCCTCATCGCCCCCCATCCGTTCAACCTCGTCTGCAAGACAGGAGACAAACCACTCGACAAACTCGTCTCATCGATCGACAAGGGTATATGGATAACCAACGACTGGTACCTCCGGTACCAAAACTACAGGACTGGAGAGTTTTCGACAATACCGAGGGATGGTCTGTTCTTGGTCAGGAACGGGGGTGTTGAAGGTCCTTTGAAGGGTTTGAGGCTCAGCGACAACATACTCAGAATCCTGAAGGGCGTTAGGGCCTTGGGCAGCGAGGGCTATTGGATTAAGTGGTGGGAGGTCGAGGTTCCGACGTACGCTCCGGCAGCAGTCGTTGAGAAGCTCAACTTCACCAAGTCAGCGTTCTAAAACCGCGTCCTGTTGTATTGGGCGTGTTTCTCACACATCTGAAGTTTCCTCAGCCAGCCCACGTAGCCGTTCGACTTCAGGCCTGTGTTTTGCTCCCATTTATTATGACCCCGCCTCTAGAAAAGCTCGAAAGGTCTTCCTCGCGAACGGGTCTACTGTTTTAGCTTTCGTCCGAATAGGGGTGTTTTGCCTAGAATAACTTTAGCGTTTTTGTCTGGTTTCTAGTCCTGTTGATTAGGTATGTTGTTTTTTCCTCAGCGGCTTGTATGTATTGGTTTGTCGGGTCTTGGACGATGGAAGGGTCTTTTCCGCGTTGCTCCAGTTGTTGGCGGAGCCATTCGAGACCTTTCTCCGCCGCTTCCGCAGCCAGCCTGTAGCCGTCCTCTACTCCGTGTTTTCGCAGCGTTAGCTGGATGGCTTCCAGCGATGCCTGCTTGTTTCCGTCCACTTCTTTCCTCATGGCTTCAGCGTCGACGTGCAGCTCCTCAAGGCCTTTGTGCGTGTTTTTCACGCCGAGGAGGCTCAAGGCTAGGGCAGCTCCGTAGAACCTCTTTATTATCGAGTCGGAGAGGTCTCGGTGGAGTCTTGAGGCCAGAAGTCTTGTGGACATGTAGCTTAGCATGGCTGTTGAGAGGTCGAGCGCTCCCTCAGCGTTTTCGAGCTTGAGTGGATTTCTTTTCTGCGGCATGGTTGATGAATGTATTTGATCGGCTTGCTTGGAGAAGGCTACGAGGCCTAAGCCTCCGAGGGTCCAGAGGTCTTTGCAGAGGTTTGAGATTATCGAGTTTGTAAACGCCACGGTGCCGAGTATCTCGGACATCCTCTCATGAGGGAGTGCCTGTGTTGGGGCGGGGTTGTGTTCTAGGCCTAGGCTGTTGATGAATTCCTCCGAAAAACTTGTCCAGTCGACTTCGGGGTATGTAGTCTTTAAGCCTGAGAGGTCTCCGACAGCTCCGCCCAGCTTGGCCTGAGGTTTGAGGTTTTTGAGCTTGTTTGTCATGGAGGCAAGCCTGTAGGCGTAGTTGGCCAAGTAGCTTCCGAAAGTTGTTGGAACGGCTGGCTGGCCGTGTGTTCTGGCGAGGAAGGGTGTCGACTTGTGTGCTTCCGCTAGGGTTGTTAGTTTTTCCACGAGCTTCAGCAGTTCCGGTGTGTATGTTTGAGCGATGAAGCTGCCTACTGCGAGCGAGTATGCGATGTTGTTTACGTCTTCCGACGTCAGGCCGAAGTGTATGAACGGCTTCAACTCGGCGAGCCCAATATGTTCGAGCTTTTTCTCGAGGTATGCAGCAGCTGCCACAACGTCGTGGCCGAGCCTCTTCTCGAGATGCTTGACCTCCGCCGCCTCCTCCAACGATAGTCCCTGTACATCATGCTCTAGCTGCTCCAGCTTTGACAACACGCCTCTCCAACCCACGGCCTTGAGAAAAGACCGCAGATACCTCACCTCGACGTACAGCCTGTGTCTAATGAGGGCGTGCTCGCTGAAGTATCTGCTGCACTCCCTTACAGCCTCCCTGTAGCGTCCGTCTATCGGGGTTAACGCTTCGAGCGGGTCAAAACCCATTCATCTTCAACCCCTTACTACAACCATGCTGTTTTCCTCCCCCACCGATGCAAGGGATATTTTCACCGAAAGCGTCTTCTCCAGCCAGCCGAGGTATTCTCGGACAGGAGACGGAAGCTCCTCCCATCCTTTCCTAACAGCCTCAACCCAACCGTCTCTGCCCACGCTCCAGCCCTTGAACTCGTCGTACACAGGCTCCACCCTGCTCAGAAGATGCTTGGACTCTGCGAAGCTCTCGCTCTCCACGCCGTCGACCCGGTATCTCACGCAGGCCTTGACCTTTGGAAGACCGTCTAGAACGTCCAGCTTGGTCACGGCTATTTCAGAGACGTCGTTCAGCATGCATGCATACTTGAGAGCCGGGATGTCGAGCCAGCCGACTCTGCGTGGTCTTCCGGTCGTCGTGCCGTACTCGCCGCCAGCCTCCCTTATCCACTCTCCCAGCTCGCCGGTGACCTCGCTGGGGAATGGGCCTGCGCCTACCCTTGTCGTATAAGCCTTGATCACGCCTATTATCTTTCCGACTCTTGAGAGCGGGATTCCGGAGCTCACGCAGCCGGCGGCCGCAACCGTGTTCGAGGACGTGACGTATGGGTATGTGCCGTGGTCGATGTCGAGTAGCACTCCCTGAGCTCCCTCAAGCACAACCCTTCCGCCTGAAGCGACGACGTCGTTGAGGTATGTCTCGGCGTCCCCCACGTAAGGCAGAAGTCTTTCCCGTAGGAGTGCCGCATCAACCTCGACGTCAACTCTGTGGAGTTGTTTGAGGAACTGGAGCTTGCGAGCCAGTAGCTCTTCATCCATCACATCTCCGGCCCTAACCCCTGCCCTAAGCATTTTGTCGGCGTATGCAGGGCCTATGCCGCGGAGGGTTGTGCCGATGGCTGCGCCCCCCCTGATTTCTTCCAAGCGTTTGTCGAGCTCTCTGTGGATGGGTAGGATGATTTGGCATGCCCGGCTGACCAGCGGCTTGGCGGCGTGGCCGAGCTGGGTGAGTAGCTTTGTCTCCCTCTCGAAAGCGTCTGGGTCGAGGACGCAGCCCGCCGATACGACGGGTTTAGCTCCAGCCAGACATCCTGCGGGAAGCATGTTGAACTTGTATCGCTGGCCTCCGACCACTACGGTGTGCCCGGCGTTCGCCCCTCCCTGAAACCTGACAACGGCGTCAGCCCCCTTTGATAAAACATGCGAAACCTTCCCCTTGCCCTCGTCGCCCCACTGGAGGCCTATGATAATGTCCGCCCTGCCGGTCATATTGCTTCGACGTCGTGCGGCAGGCTTTCCTTGAGACCTGCCTCAGTCATGCGGATGAAGACGGCGTTGCGTTGAAGCTCCTTGATGCTGTAGGCTCCTAGATAGCTTAGGCCTGACCTCAGGCCTGCGACAAGCTGGCGTATGACGTCTGAGGCGGACCCTTTGTAGGGAACGTAGGCTTCCACGCCTTCCGCCATGAAGCTGTAATCTGATGCGTCTTGCAGTATGTCGTCCTCTCCAGCACGGCTGTCTTTCGCAAGCATGGCGTAGAAAGAAGCCATCCCACGGTAAATCTTCATCTTCCGGCCGTTTCTGACAACCACCGCTCCCGGGCTCTCGTCCGTTCCAGCCAACAACCTCCCAATCATCACCGTAGAAGCCCCTGCCGCCAAAGCCTTCACCACGTCGGCGCTAGACCTAATTCCTCCGTCCGCTATCACGGGAACACCCATGGCTTCAGCTGCCTCGGCACAATCCATCACAGCCGTGAGCTGCGGAACACCAACACCTGCGACGACGCGTGTAGTGCAGACCGAGCCGGGCCCGACCCCGACTTTCACTGCTGAAGCCCCTGCCGCCGCCAAGTCTTCAACTCCCTCCGCCGTGGCGACGTTGCCCGCAACCACCTCAACGTCATCGCCTAAGGACTGGTGGATTTTTCGGAGAGTTCGTATGACCATTTCAGTGTGGCCGTGGGCCACGTCTATGACCAGAACATCGGCTCCAGCTGCCGTGAGCGATTCAGCCCTGTCCACAGCATCCTCCTTCACTCCGACGGCTGCGGCGACCATCAACCTTCCCTTCAAATCCCTTGACGCATGCGGGTACATCAGCTTCTTCACGATGTCGGCGCTCGTCACGAGGCCCTTGACATGGTTTTCGGAATCGACTAGGGGGAGCTTCTCAACCTTGTGCCTCATGAAGATCTGCTTGGCTTCTTCGAGCGTTATGTCTGGCCTAGCTGTCACGACTCTGTCGGCGGGCGTCATGCATTCAGCCACCTTTGCCTCCCTAGGCCTGAACAATAGGTCTCGCCTCGTCAGCATTCCGAGAAGCTTCCTCGACGGGTTGACGACTATCAAGCCGCTGACGTTCTTGAGCCTCATCAGCTCCTCGGCCTCGGCGACGGTTGCTTCAGGCCCTATCGTGTAGGGCTCCTCTATGGCTATGTTCTCGGCACGCTTGACGGCTTTGACCAGCTGAACCTGCTGCTCCACCGTGTTGAACCTGTGTAATACGCCTATCCCGCCCTCACGCGCCATCGCAACAGCCATCTCAGCCTCCGTCACCGTGTCCATCGCAGCCGAAACAACAGGAATCTCGAGCTCAACCCGCTTCGTAAAAAACGTCCTCGTAGAAACCTCTCTGCGGGAGCGTATCGCAGACCTTTTAGGGACGAGCAGCACATCGTCGAAGGTCAAGCCCACCTTGTCCAATACCTTGGGCAAAAAATCCCAATTGGTAATGTAAATTATTATTTCTTATTAAACATTTCGACACAGGCTTGTGGCATGATAAAACTTAAAGCCCGAGCGCCGTCCTTATCTGGATGGGGTTCGCCGAGAATGTCTAAGGGGCCTTTCAAGTGTCCCTACTGCGAGTCTGTCTTCAAGACCGAGGCGGAGCTTTCCAAGCACATAGACCGGATACACATAGGGAGCGGTTTGCTGGAAGGGGATAGGACGAAGTGGTGAAGGGATGGAGGGGTACGTCGAGCTCTTCGATTACATCGAGAGGAATAAGTCTAAGTACCTTGACTGGGCCGCTCGCCTGATAAGCCATCCAAGCGTCTCAGCCCACCGGAGCGGGTTGAAGGAATGCGCTGAAGCTGTCGCCGAGCTCATGGATGATGCAGGGCTGAGGCCTAGCGTTCACGGGCTTGAGAACAGCGGCCCCGTCGTGCTCGGTACCCTGAACTCCGAAGCCCATGCAACGCTGCTCCTCTATAACCACTACGACGTCCAGCCAGCCGACCCTGTTGAAAAATGGACTACTCCACCATTCTCCCCAACAGTCAGGAACGGTAAGCTGTACGGCCGCGGTTCTGCAGACAACAAGGGAAACATAGCTGCGAGGCTTGCGGCCGTCGACGCTCTGCTCGGCGTTTTGGGAGAAGTGCCCGTGAACCTGAAGATGCTGGTGGAGGGAGGTGAGGAAGTGGGGAGCCCCGGCCTCGAGGGCTTCGTCAACAGGGAGAGGGACAGGCTGTTCGCTGACGGCTGCATCTGGGAGTACGGCTACAGGAACAGGAGAGGGGCCCCAGTTGTTTATCTTGGTGTGAAGGGGATGCTGTACGTCGAGCTGGAGGCCGCTGGCAGCGGCAAGGAGGTTCACTCGTCGTGGGGAGCTGTAGTGGAGAACCCTGCATGGAGGCTCGTCCAAGCACTAAACACGGTCAGGGCCCCCGACGGCAGGGTGCTTATCGAAGGCTTCTACTACGACGTCGACTACAGCGGTGAGGAGCTGCTAGATAACCTCAGCCTAGAGGACTTCGACCCTCCCAGCAACCTCCTCCAGCGGAGAGGAGGAAAGCTCTTGAGAACACTCCTCCTAGAGCCTACGGTCAACATAAACGGGCTGTCGTCGGGCTATCAGGGCCCGGGAAGCAAGACCATAATCCCCGCCACGGCCTCTGCGAAGCTCGACTTCAGAATCGTTCCTAGGCAGGACCCGGCTGAGATTAGCCGACGTCTCGCTGAACACTTGAGTAAGAACGGGTATGATGACCTGAGGATGAGGGTGCTGCAGTCGTATCCAGCTGCTAGGACAAGCCCCGACAGCTTCATGGCTAAGCTCGTAGCAGACACAGCCCGTGATGCTTACGGCGTCGATCCTGTTGTGATACCTTCCGGCGCCGCGTCGGGCCCGATGTACGTCATCACAGACATATTGGGCATACCTTGCGTGTCGACGGGGGTCGGGTACCACGGCTCGTCTGTCCACGGCCCCGACGAAAACATCCGAGTCGACGACTTTGTTGCAGGCGTCAAGCACATGGCCTTAGTGATGCTCAACTTCCACCGCTACATGCACCTAAGCGAGTAGAAGCTCAACAACCCTTCTGTAAACCTGGGCGGCTTTGACGAGCTCGGAAACAGCAACCTTCTCCTCGAAAGTGTGGGCTAGGGAAAGAGGACCGGGCCCCAGGATTACTCCCTCAACCCTCCTAACCCGAGCCATTCTGTTCAAGTCAGCCACCGCTCTGAACCCAGTCAAAACCGGCTTGAACCCAGCCTCCCTCACGGCATTCTTACAGGCCTTGACCACACGGCTCCGTTCATCAACCACGTACTCGGGGATGAAAGCGGTCAAGTCGGCTCGGGACGGCTTCAAACGTCTCTTGAAAAGCTCCAGAACCCGGTCAGGGCGTTGCCCAACGGTCCTGACGTCTATTGTTATCTTTGCGGTTTCGGGTATCACGTTGGGCTTCAGCCCACCCTCGAACATCGTAGCCGCAGCCGTAGCTCTGCCGACATGCCGGCGTCCCGGCCCGAACCCCTTCTCCATCTCAGCGACTTTCAACACAGCCTTCGCTGCTTTTGCAACCGCGTTTACTCCCTTCTCGGGCAGGGCTGCATGAGAGGGTTTGCCGTGGAACTCTGCGGTTATCTCGACTCTCCCCCGGCTCGCCACGCATATCTCCATGGACGTCGGCTCTCCGACGACGACGTAGTCAACCTTCTCCAGCTCTTTCATCGTCGACAGGGTTCCAAGGCCGCCGACCTCCTCATCGGCCACAGCCATCAAGACAACACGGCCCGACAGCTTCTCAGACCTCGACAAAGAAGCCAAGGCGGCGAGCATCGAGGCCAAGCACCCCTTTGCGTCAACCGAGCCTCTGCCGCAAAGAAACCCCTCCCTCACACCCGTCTGGAAAGGATGGAACGGCCATCTCTCCAGAGAGCCGGCTGGAACCGTGTCGAGGTGGGAGTTGAAGACGACGGTGGGGCCGTCTCCCCAGCCCGCCTCCACAACGGCTGAAGCCCTAGAGGATGAATGGACCACCAGCCGGGCCTTCAATCCCTGCTCCGCAGCCTTCTCGGCGAAGAAGCTGGCCGCCTCCCTCTCCCGGCCCGGAGGATTCTCCGTGTTAATAGCGACTAGCTTTGCTCCAAGGCCCTCGATAAACCCTCTGTACCAGGGCTCCGCCACAAACACCGCAGCTGATGGAGATAATTAAACCTCTATCCTCACGTACCTGCTCGTGGCTGTTGGCTTCTTCTTTCTCGGGCTGTTCCGTAGGAGGATGCCGCAGTAGGGGCATCTGACTCCGTCGGTAAGGTGGTAGACCCTGCAGCGGGAGCAGTACTTGTAGCCGTTGGCGTAGCTTCTTCGGGCCGACGTCTTCTGAACGACGAGGGTTTTCTGCACCATTTTCACCAGTCTCCCTCCCACTGTTTTACATTTATTAGTTCCGTAAGTTGTTTATATATATTAATTGTTGGACAAGACATCATATATAAATTTTAGATAATATTTGAGAAACCATGCCCTACGCGAGAAGAGTACAGCGAGTCGGGTCCGGAACCCTAACCGTCTCACTCCCCCGAAGATGGGTGGAGAAGACCGGCCTAAAGCCAGGCGACGTAGTCTCGATAGTCGAGCTCTCCGACAGCGTGCTCAAGCTGGAGACCAAGCCGACGAGGACGCTGCAGCACACAGTCTTCACGCTTGACGTCAGCAGGATAAAGGACAGCAAGCTGCTCAGCAGGCTTTTGATAGGAGCCTATCTGCAGGGCTTTGAGGAGATGAACATCATAGGAGGAGACGGTATATCGGAGGAGATGCAGGCAGCGGTTTCGTCAACAGTAGACCTCCTGCCGGGCGTTGAGATAGTGGAGCAGTCGTTCAGGAAGATAGTAATCCAGTCGTTTCTAGACCCGAGCAAGTTCCCAGTATCCGGCATAATCAAGCGGATGCAGGTAATGCTCACTATAGGGATCAACAACTTGGCGGAGGCTTTGAAGGAGGGTCGGCCGGAGGTTTTGGCTGAAGTGGAGAAGATGGAGACCAAGGTCGACGAGCTCTACTTCCTCTGCATCAGGCAGATATTCTTCAGCGTGAAGAGAGAGGTTTGGGGGGAGGAGTTTTCAGACCCCTACATAGGCGCGATAGGCGACAGGCTTGTGGTAAGGGCTTTGGAGGAGATAGCTGACTCGTTGAAGCTGGCGGCTGACGAGGTGAACACCCTCATCGGTAAAGAGCTTCCTAAATCGGTCGTCAACAAGCTTGTCAAGCTCCTTGAATCGATTCAGGTGGTTTTCGGCAAAACCATGAAAGCCTTCCTCTCACTCGACATCCAGCTCGCCAACGAAATAATCGAGATAACTACGCAGGAGTATGGTGAGGAGATGTCGTTGAACGAAGTGTTCCCGCAGAACATCCACAACGTCGAGCAGATGATAAGCCTGAGGAACTTTGTCTACAACGTAGTGAACATCGCTAGGAACTGTAAGATAATCGCCGAGGTCACGCTCAACAGGTTTGTCAGAACGCCTTCAAAGCTGATAACGATGGAGAAGGTTTAGCGCAACTGCTAGGGCCACGGCTGCGGCGAGTGCTTGAAGCGTAATGGACATCCCGTAGGAGTCCAGCAAGAAACCGGCCAGAGGCGGGCCTGCTATGAACGAGATTCCTATGAATGTCTCGAAAACCCCGATGAGGAAGATGCTTTGAGACCCGCCTCTCTTCGAAACGGCTTGAAGCGTGACTATGAAGCATATTGAAACCGACAGCCCGAGGAAGACCAGAACAAGCAGGTAGGCTGTGAAGCTGGTTGTGTAGAGAGAGGCGAGCAGGCATGAAACGCCTAGGATGACGCTCGACCCGATGAGAAGCTGCTTTACGATTCCTGCTCCGGACTTACTCAGGAAGTAGGAGACGGACATTCTCGAAAGCATGTGGAAGAAAAACAGGACGCCTACCTCGAGCTCGGTCAGCCCGTTCAGCACGAAAAACCCCGGCAGCACCGAGTAAGCTGAGGAGAGAACAAAGTAGTAGGGTATGGCGAGCACTATGGGTTTTGCGAGAGTCTTGAGGCTGATGTTTTTCTCCTCCTCGACCGTGTTGTTGGCTATTTTGAACCGTGTGAAGACAAGGCTTGCTATGATGGAGAGAACGACCATGGATGCGAAAAGGGACTTCAACCCGGCAAAGTATGCTACTGATCCGGCTAGGAGGCTGCCCAGCAGAAACCCGCCGCTGATTGCTGAGGCAAAGACGCTGAAGGCCCTGAACCTGTGTGTTTTTTTGTACAGGGTCGCGATTATCGACTCGCCGCAAGGGAAGAAGAAGAACATCGCCACGCCCATGACGAGCTGTGCAGCCATAACCATAAGAAGGTCGTTGGCCAGCCACATGAGCATGTGTGATACAGCCATCAGCATGGCTGAAAGTGGCAGGGGTGTGTTCCAGTTAATCCTCAAAATTATCACGGCGGTCATGGGTGCGAGGAAAACGTACATGATGTTCCTAGCGAAGCCCGTTAGAAGACCGGTGTCTGTGTAGGAGGCCTGGAGCATTACGGCTTGGACGGGGGACATCTGTATCATGGCGGAGACCGAGGCGCTAGTCAGCAGCGCCCCAGCCAGAAGCATTCTTAGGCTACGGTCCACCTACTCCACCAGCTGCATGTGCTGCGTGGCCTTACATCCGAAGCCCGTGACGATTACCAGCACTCTCTCTCCCGAGTACAGTAGCTCGTCAAGCCTGTTGCGTACGCCTGCGTAAGCGACCGCCGCCGAAGGCTCTGCATACACCCCCGACAGCCCCAGCTGCTTCAAAGCCTTCCGTATATCTTCGTCCGAAACAACGTCGACGTCGCCGCCTACGGCTTTGAGCTCTTCAACCATCTGGCGTAGCCTTGGAGGGTTTTCGAGCGTCAACGCATCGGCTATGGATGGTTTTTCATCCCGTTTGCCTAGCTTGACTCCCTTGAACGCTTCGTAGAGAGAGGGGCGGTAGGTTGTCTGGACAGCGGTTAGCGCAGGTATTCTGTCGATCAAGCCTGCTTCCAACAGATCACTAAAGCCCTTAACCAACCCCAGCAGCAGGGTTCCAGCGGACACGGGGAGATAAACCCTGTCTGGAAGATCCCATCTAAACTGTTCAGCTATCTCGTAGGCAACGGTCTTCATCCCCTCTATGAAGTACGGGCTCCAGGCATGGCCGACGTAGACAAGCCCCCGCTCGACGGCCTCCCGCTGAGCAGCCTCAGACACGTCCTCCCTAGAACCCTTGACGACGACAAGCTCCGCGCCGTAAACCCTTACTTGAAGAGCCTTCTCAACGGTTATGTTTTCGCCGCAGTAAACCCTGCAGACGAGTCCTGCAGCTGCGGAGTAGGCCGCTATCGAGGCTCCTGCGTTGCCTGAAGAGTCTTCACAGACACCTTTAACGTCTTTGACGAGGTTTCTGAGGCTTGTGAAGAGTGCTGCTGAGCCCCTGTCTTTGAAAGACCCTGTGGGGGCTGTGTACTCGAGCTTCATGAAGATGTTGGGTGAAATGGTCTGGCAGACGGGGGTGAGGCCCTCGCCCAGAGTTAGGATGCTGGACCTCATGCTGGGCGGCAGCATTTCCCGGTATCGCCACATGCTGTGGATGTTTTTCTTTATCTTGGACGGTTTGAACTCTGTCTCGTGGACGAGTTCTCCAGGTCCTCCGCAGCTGGGGCATCGCCATTCGACGAAGGGCTGCAGAAGCCTTCCGCAGAAGTAGCAGACTACCTCCTCCCTCAACGAAGCTCCACAACAACTGTCAACAGCTATTATTTTCCCTTTCTACCTGATACAACAACCAAACATATTAAATCGAGGGGTGGTGGTTGTTGCTGTGAAAAAGCCCGCGACGATAAAGCTTGTGCTGGCGGCGGCGGTGGTTTCGTGGGGGTTGAGCGTGTACCTCCACCACCCCAGCGTGGAAGGCAACGTCTACAGCGACGTTGCTTCTTTTTGGTGGCGTGAGCCGTATCTCAGGGAGGGCTTGGTTCCGTGCATCCAGTACTTCTTCGAATATCCTCCCGCATCCTGCTTCATCGTCTACGCCGCCAGGCTGGCCGGCGGACCTCCTCTAGAGTCTTACTACATGGCTTTCTCGGCGCTCAGCCTCCCCGCCTACCTGTTGCTAGCATGGGCTTTGACTCGTTTAGCAGGACGTGTCGGAGCTTTCTTCATCCTGATGCCCAGCATGGTTGTCTACGGCATATACAACTTCGACCACTTCTTTACAGCGCTTCTGGCGGCATCGCTTGTCGTGTTCATGGACGGCAGGCACAGGCTTGCCTACTTTCTGCTGGGCATGGCTTTCTCGGTCAAGCTCTTCACCGTCCTACTACTTCCCGTCTATCTCATGGAGCGTGGAAGAAGGATGAGGAATGTCCTGGAGGGCTTTGGTTTCTTCGCCGTCGGAGCTTTGCCAGCCACGGCGCCGGTGCTGGCGACCAACCCTGCGTGGGTTGCTGAGTTCCTGAACTACCACATGAGTTGGGGGCTTGAGAACGCATGGACTGTTTGGCTCTCCGCAGACCCGTTCTCGCCGTCGGCCAAAGTCGTGGGCTACCTGACGGCTGCCATACTTCTCCTCAGGTCCTACACTTCACAAGCAGGTTTGGCCATGAAGAGTTTCCTAGTCTTCTCGTCATGGCTGCTAGGCAGCCCAACCTTCACGCCTCAAATGGCTATATGGCTTATACCCTTCGCAGCCGCAGCCCCTAGGCTTTGGGTCTGGGTTCCTTTGTTCGAGACAGTCAACGCAGCGATCATCTACACATGGTTCACGACCAGTATACCGACATATCCATGGACCTTGCCGCAAACCATGTCGTTAATCAGAGCTTCTGCGCTGGCCGTTATGTGGTTTACAATCTACCGTAATCAGACAAACATAAGCGCTTTCGCCGTGCCGGGTGGGAAAACATGAACAAAAAAGTTCTAGTCTACCTGTCGCTGCTGTCGGTGCTGCTGGCCGGCCATATGATAATCCCCCTCATAGGCCTTTATGCCGCGGTAGTTCTGGGTGCAGCACCGTTCGTGATCGGGTTCATCTACGGCGTGGCTACGATAACGGCTTTCGCATACAGGCTGCCCTCAGCATGGCTGACCAGCAAAATAGGCGTGCGTAGAACCATGGCCGTGGGAATGTTTTCAACTACGCTGGCGTGCGTCGTGTACGGATTGTCCACATCACCCATCCAGATGGTGGTAGGCAGCTTTTTGAGAGGCTTAGGCTCGGCCTTCTTCTTCCCCACAGCTCTCTCAACTGTTTACGAGGAGGCTGGCGGTGATGGCCGGGATGCCAAAAACCTGGGATACATGCTGACGGCTCCTGCGATGGGGATGACGTTGGGGCCCGTCGTGGGGGCAGCGGTCTTGTCAGTCTCAAACCATCAAACCACCTTCTTCACAGCAGCCGCGATCTCCTCGGCTGGTCTGGTGGGGATGCTGTCGGTAAGAGACTATGAACAGACGAAGGCAAGCATTAAGCCCGCATCCGTCTTAGAGAGAAGGTTCTTGTTCCTGCTGGCCTCGAGGTTTTTCATAAACTACATAACTGGAACGGTGGCGGCTTTCGTGCCCTTGATGGCTAACATGGTGCTGGGCTACGCCGAGCCGGTGGTCATGCTGCTTTTCACAGCCGGAGCCGTGGCGAACCTCTCTTCCCGCATAGTCATGGGTGCTTTTTCCAGCAGGCTTGGAGCCCACAACTATCTGCTCATGGGCTCGCTTACTTTGTCCATGTCCGCCTTGATTCTCAGCCTCCTGAACGAAGGCCTGACGTGGGTTGGGATGGTAGCCTACGGAATGGGCATGGGGGTCTTTGTGCTGGGAAGCGTCTACATAACTGGGAGGCTGCTGCCGCCGGAGGCTAGGACGATGGGATTCGCCATGCTGACGCTGGCAATCGACGTTGGAAGCTCAGCCGGCAACTTCTTCTCCGGAATGGTTCTCACGCTGGCCGGGTTCAGAGAAGTCTTCCTAGTCGCAGCGCTCTCCGGATTCACGGGTGCTGCGGTCGACTTAATCAGCCGACGATGGCCCTTGCCTTCAGAAAGACAAGGTCCAGCATCCTCTGCGTAAGCCTCCCCGTGCTGGTGTTCTGACGAGACGGGTGGTAGGACGCGATTAGAGTGGGCACAGCCCTTCCGTACAGAAGGCCCTCAAGCCTGTAAACAGCCCCATGCCTGAACAGTAGCCTTTTTTTAGGCTCAAAACCCTCCCGCCTCAGCAGCCGGAGGTACGTTGTGAAGGCCAGCCGGCCCAGCGCAACGCAGACCTTGACGTTCTTCAGGAGCTTAAGCTCCTCAGCCAGGTATTGGATGCAGTTGTTTATCTCGGCGGCCGTGGGCTTGTTGCGTGGAGGGGCGCATCTGACTACTGCCGTGATGTAGGCGTCTTTCAACACGAGGCCGTCGTCTCGGCTCACGCTCCGGTCCTTGTTGGCGAAACCAGCACGGTAGAGCGACTTGACCAAGGTGTCGCCGCTTGAGTCGCCTGTGAACATCCTACCCGTCCTGTTCCCGCCGTGAGCCGCTGGAGCAAGCCCTACAACCAGAAGCCGGGCATCAACATCACCGAACCCCGTCAGAGGCCTCGCCCAGTACCTCTCCGACCTGTACCTTGGAGGAGGATTTCCTGCAACCCTCTCACGATTCTCCACAAGCCTCGGGCAGAGCCTGCAGGAGATTATCCGGTTGTTTAGCTCCTCCAGAGTCATTTTCTCCGTAGAATTCCTCCCTCGCCGACGAATGGGTTGTTTCTCTTCTCCCAGCCCAAGGTTGTCGGAAGCCCGTGGCCGGGCAGGACATGGACGTCGTCTGGGAGGGTGAAGAGCTTGTTGACGATGGAGTCGACTATCTTTGCCGTGTCTCCGCCGAAGGCGTCCGTCCTGCCTATCGACCCTTGGAAGAGGGTGTCGCCGCTGAATAAGATGCCGTCCGTGTAGTAGCAGACGCTACCCGGCGAGTGGCCTGGCGTGTGGATGACTTTCAGCCGGCATCCACCCAACTCGATAACCTGCCCTTCGACGACGTAGCCGTCAGGCTCCGCCGGCTCGGGTATGTCAATCCCTAGAAAGCCTCTCGTCAACTCCCTGCTCCTCGCCAACAACTCCCTGTCGTCTGGATGAATGTAGAAGGGAACGCCCAAGCTCTGCTTCAAGTCCTCCACAGCCATCACGTGGTCGAAGTGGCAGTGGGTTGCGTAGACCGCCACGGGGTTAAGCCTGTGGGCGTGAATGGTTTCGAGGATCTTCCAAGCGTCGTCGCCTGCGTCTATTATCACAGCCTTTTTCGTGTCTTCGTCGTAGGCTATGTAGGAGTTGCTCCGCAGGAGGCCGACCTCGTTGACGAAGTACTTGAGCTTCAACCCGTTCACCGTCCATCAACCTCAATATAGAGCTTTGAAAAACAGTTTTGAAAAAAAAGAGTTGTTTTCAAAACTCTATTTTTAAAAATATCAAACTATCAAAATTATCAAACTATCAAACTATCAAACCCCATCAAACCATCAAACAATCAAACCATCAAA
>JAVYLK010000009.1:0-42076 GCA_038740895.1 Candidatus Caldarchaeum sp. | reverse complement strand
AGGCCCCGACCTGCTCATCGACTTGGACAAGGCATCCAAGGAGCTGGTGAACGCCTTCAGCCAAGCGCTGCTGCTGGCCGTCAACATAGCCTACGTCTCGCCTGAAACACTGCCCACGCTGCTGGTCAAGGCAAGCCGTGAAGCATCTGCTCTGGCTGTCGAGGCTGGGTACTACAGCAGCGAGACGGTGCCGTTGATGATCTCTAAGGCTGTGCTGCAGGCGACGGCGTTGGCTAAGGCTACGGCCTCGGCTTGACTAGGTTGGCGATGTCCGAGATGACGGCCGTGAGCAGCTCTCTCGGAGCAGCTCCACGCCCCAGAGTATCCGTACCGCCGCCCTTGCCGCCTGCAGCCTCGCAGACAAGCCGGGCTATTGACCCAGCACGGTAGCCGATCTCTACAGCTTGAAGGTTGACAACACACGCTACCTTGGACGTGGGAGAGCCTGCGTACACCAGAGCCACCGACGGCTTCTCAGCCTTCACAACCTCAGCCGCCAGCTTCGTCAAGTACTCCTCCTCGTCGAACTCCTCCTCAGAGATATACAGCAGAGCCCTCTCAACAGGTATAGCTATGCTGCGGACCTCGGCCGCTTTCAGGACAACATAGCTGTCAACCAGCTTTTTGAAGGTTTTCCGCAGGGCTCTGTGCTGGTCGCTGAGCTCCTCAACCCTCTTCACGACGTCCTCGACAGGGCTCTGGATGGTCTCCGCAACCCTCTGGAGGTCAGCCTCAACCTCCTGATATCTAGCCAGAGACACGGGCCCAGCTGTGAAGACTAGGCGTTCGACGCCGTCCTGTATGCGGCCCGTCGACACGACCTTTATGAGCCCGACATCCTCTGTGTTTTCGCAGTGAAGGCCTCCGCACGCCTCCACATCCCAGCCGGCTATCTCCACCACTCTGATGTTTCCCAACGGCACCTCACCACCCTGGTAGAGCGTGAACCCGTAGGCCTCCTCAGCCTTGTTCCTTTCCTGCCACTTAATCAGCACCGGGATACGTCTGGCGACGACCTTGTTGGCTAGGTTCTCTATCTCACGAACCTGCTCCGGCGTAATCCTCTTGTGATGGTAGACATCCAGCCTGCCTCTGTCAGCCTCCTTCCGAGCCCCAGCCTGCCAAGCATGCCTGCCCAAAACTCTCCTCACAGCCCCTAGAAGGATGTGGGTTGCAGTGTGGTGGCGGACGACTCCCAGCCTGTGCTCGGCGTCGACAAAGCCCTCAACCTCCTCCCCGACCGCCGGCATAGGTCCATCGAGTTTGTGAACAACCACGTCGCCGACGCTTTTTGTGTCAACCACGGCGGCTTGCTTGCCGCCGAACACCAAGCTGCCTCTGTCGCCCACCGCCCCTCCGCCTTCAGGGTAGAAAAGCGTGGCGTCGAGGATGACATGGCTGTTTTCAACGCCTAGCACACGGGCTTTGAACGAGAAGCTCCACGGCTGCTCGTAGTAGAGCTTAGCCGTCGGCGGATACTTGCTCACATCTATCCTCAGATCCCCGGCTTTCTCCTGTGGTGTTTCACGGATGTGTCTGGCGGCGACCAGCTCGTAGAAGTTTTCAGGGATGGAAACCGTCAAGCCGGCCTTGGCGGCTACCTCCGCAACCACATCAGGCGTTATGCCTTTGTCGTCATAGTACTGAATCAGCCTGTCGACTGACAACTCTCTGCCGGAGCTTCTCAACTCCCTCGAGATAGCCTCAACTCCTCTCGAAAGCGTTTCACGGAACTTGCTGACCTCATGGCCTACGATCTCCAGAACTTCATCCCTCATCTCGTCTAAGTGGGGGAAGTCGTTCTTCCAGAAGTCTATCTGGAGGTTCACGAGGTCGAGGAGACGGTCTTCAGCCTGAAAGGTTTTGAGCAGCCTGAAGGCCCTGCGTATCAGAAGCCTTGCGAGGTATCCTGTCCTGACGTTGCTGGGGACAACGCCCTCCGAAACGATGAAGGCGATAGCCCTGCTGTAGTCTAGGCCGCTGCAAAGCCTCTCGTAAGGCTGAATGTGGGAGAGGACGTCGTCAAGGCTTAAGCCCGCCAGCTCAGCGACACGCCTCCTGAGCTCGGCCACGGAAACACCAGCTTTTGGAACAACGTGGCCCGTGTGCTTGGCGTACCTCGTCAAAAGGCTGTCCGGCGGCCTGTTGACCGCCAGCATCCCGCCCACCTTGCTGACCAGCTCTCCGTAGATCGCCTCGAAGGCGCTGGGAGTTCCCTGAGTAAACCAAGCCAGCCTCTCGATCCCGTAGCCCGTGTCGACGGTCTTTATCGGCGTCTCCACTCTGCCGCCGTCGAGAGTTTTGAACTGCATGAAGACGAGCGTGGCAACCTCAAGCCCGCCCGCTATCACTTCTAGACAAGGCCCCTCGTTCCCCCCGCCGGACCACCACGACTCCTTGTAGACCAGCTCCGTCGGAGCTACTCCCAACACCTCCGTCATGAACTCGTGGCAGTAGGCCGTCGTCTCATCCTTCCAGTAAACCCTCCGGTCGGGGTAGTTGAAGGCGTGATGCCCGCCCATCTCGAAAACCGTGAGGTGTCGGCCGAAAGTAAGCCCGATCTTGTCCAAGTCGACGAGCCTCGCACACGGCTGGCTCACGACTAGAGGATTCGCCGGGGGAGGCGCTATGCCGTCCGTCACCCATGGCTGGAAGTCGACGATGGATGCGTCTGTGAGGAAGAGGTCTGTCCTCCACCTCGCCACGATGGGGTAGGGCTTTACAGGCTGATGACCTCTCTCAGCGAAGAAGTCTATAAACCTACGCCTCGACTCCCTCACAGACAGCCTTACCCTCGAATAGGGCCTTTCGAGAAAACTGTACTCGACACACGGCGATTCACCGCACGTCTCCCTCCCGACGTCGAGAGTCCAGAAAAACTCGCCGCAGACCCTACACTGTTTTCTAACGAATGAGTTCGACAGGAAGAAGTCCAGCCTGTACTCAGCCTCGTCGAACGGCATGACGCTGACACCGGTTGTTTCCTTCTCTATCGAGTCTCCTAAACTTAAGCCTTGGCAGGCCTACAGCCTCACGCCGACGAAGCCACATCAACCGAACAGAGCGCTCAAGCCCGAAAGAGCTTCCTCCTTCTCCTCCTCCTTCTTCTCTTCCTTAGGCTTCTCAGCTGGAGCAGCAGCCGCAGCAGCCGGAGCCGCCGCCGGAGCGGCTTGAGCTACGGGGGCTGCAGCAGCCTGCTTGAGCACCTCGTCTATGTTTATCTCGGACAGGGATGCTGTCAGAGACTTGATCTTGGACATGTCGGGGGAAAGGCCTGCTGCCTCAACTACTTTCTTGAGGTTGTCCTCGTCTACTTTCTTGCCTGCCTTGTGGAGAAGAAGGGCTGCGTAGATGTACTCCAAGCTTCACCACTCCTGCTCAGGCTTGTTAACGGCTCCTCTTAAACATACCGTCGCCAGCTTCAGAGACTCGACGAGGATGCGGCACCAAAGCACGTAGGCCGGTTTTTCAGCGTTCTTCTCCACGTGCTGGCTGAACAGACGAACCCAGCCTCCGAGGTGCTGCTCGAGGAACTTCATCCTAGCTTGGCGGCATGTCTCGGCGTTCTCCTCGTCTCCTTCGCCTAAAGCCGCCGCTTCCTTCAGCAGGAGGAGTGATAGGAACTCAAGCTGCACGGCCACATGGTCCGGGTACTCGCCTGCGTGTTTTACGCCGAAGGCTCTGTAGAAGCCGGCGACGTCGGCCTTCTCAAGCACGAGGGCTTCCTTCTTCGACGACGAGGTGTATGAGGTTTCGTAGGGGGGTGAGGCCCCTAGCTCGAACAGCTTAAAGTAGTCCGACAGTGCCTCTTGGTCTTTCTCGACGTTTTCAAGCATCTCCAGCAAAAGCTTTCTCACGTCTTCGCAGGGGACGCGTCTTGTTATCTCCTCCAAAAGCATCAGCGACTTCGCCACCTCCTCCCTCTTGGGGGAGAAGCTTCTGGCCAGAACGTTGTAGAAAAGCGAGAGGGTCAGCAGCTTGTCGACGTGTGTGTTTTTCTCCACGGCTTCTCAACCTACTGCAGGTAAACTGTGTGAAGCATGCTCGGGTTCTTCCTAGCCCCCCTGTCGCCCTCGCTGCCTAGCCAGACTGTAAACGCCGTGGCGTAAACTTTGCCGGGCTCGAGGCTTATCTCTCCAACCGCTCCATCTGAGGCCATCAGCTTCTTGGCCAGCACAACTCGCCATACACCGTTTCTCCACCGGCCGAAGCCGGCAGCATCCTGGGTCGGCAGGGTTGCAATCGTCCCCGGGCCGAGGCCAACCACCTTCTCAACAGCTGTCTTCTTAACCGGCTCGGACAATAGGTTGCCGGCGTTGATGGCGGGAAACCATTTTACAGCTTTCTCAGCGACGTCAACCGTCCTAGGAGGCTTGCCTTCGGAGACAGCGTCCTTGAGCGGTGGATAGTAGTCGGTTGAGACGTTGGGGAATGCTTTCTCAAGGTCTTGAAATCCTTGCTCCATGTCTACCTGCCAGTCGGCCTTCCAGTGCAGGATTGTTGCGGGGTTGTCTCGTGTGCCCATGAACCTGACCTCTGGGGCAGCTGGATGTTTGGCCAGCAGGACTGCGCAGGCGTCTCTGAACTCAGGCACCTTTATGGCTTGTGTTGAGGGTTTTTCCGACGTGAACGTCAGGTGGAAGGCGATCCATTCGTCGTCGTACACGGCCTTCACCACAACCGGTTGTTTCGGGATAGTTGTCTTCAAAGGCCTCGTAATCGACTGGTCTGCTAGGCTTATTCTGTATGCTGGAGCCTGCTCCCACACGGGCGAGTCGGGGTCGGCGACGGGTGTCTTAGGCACTTTGTAGGCGATGATGTCTGCGGGAGGCGGTTGTGTCGTAGTCGTCTGTGCAGGCCTGATGACCGCTTCTATCTGCCTGTAGAAGGAGGCCAGCAGGACTGTGGCCAGCGACGCGGCCGCTAGCGCAGGCAGGAAGAACCGGTCGGCTTTCCTCATGGTCTTGGCTGTCTCCACTCCCAGCCGGGCATTCCCACGTCTACGTCTCAAGTTCATTCTCCCCGCCTCATGTTATGTTATGCCTGTACACCTGAACCCTCTCGTCAAAGAAAGGCCTCACCACTGCAGGCTCCTTCAAAGGAACCCGGACAACCTCATGCCCCTGTTCATCGTAGCCGACTGCCTCCGAGCTTCCAACTATCTTGAACTTCGTCATTATTCTGTCGGTTGAAACGTTGAGCAGGAGCGCAGCCACTAGCTCTATGTCTCGCCCAGTCATGGCTCGCTTGTATGTCTGGACCGATTGCTCTACGTTGGGCCCGAACAGCATCCTGAGGAAGTTGACGTTGCTTACGTGCACTGGCGGTATGTAGTAGATGTTTGGCTCCAGACCAAGCTGGGGCAGGATCGGAAGGGCGACTTTCTTGACGTGGATGAGGAAGTCGAGCGGGTTCTCGGGGTCGGCTTTCTCGGGAGTGTTCAAGTAGCCGAACATCCGTATCTTGCCTATGCAGGTCCTCATGCAACGGGGCCACATTCCCCTCTCGACAGCCGGGTAGCAGAGAACACACTTCTCTGAAATCCTTGTGACGTGGTTGTAGAAGACCTTCTTGTACGGACAGGCCTGCAGACACTCCCTATACCCTCTGCATCTCAGCTGGTCAAGCAGGACTATGCCATCCTCAGGTCTCTTGTAGATGGCTGTCCTAGGGCATGCTGAGAGGCATGCTGGGTAGGTGCAGTGGTTGCAGATGCGTGGTAGGTAGAAGAACCATGCGTCGTGTGGCATTCGGAGGTACAGCCTGTCCATGCTCAGCACTTCGTTCGTCTCATCCTCGCCCCTGTTCGGGTAGGCGTACTCCAAGTCGTTGGGCATGTAGCCGAGGACACGCTCGTCCGCAGGCGTTGCTTCAAACAGAGTCTTCCCCGTGTAAACATAGCGGTCTCCCTGCTTGACCCAGCGCTGCGGGCCGAGCTTGTTAAGGATGTTCACATCCCAGCCCATGGGGTAGGAGCCCCAAGGCTTCGTCTCCACGTTGTTCCAGTACATGTACTCCTGCCCCTTGCCAGAGGTCCACGTTGTCTTGCAGGCCACTGTGCACGTCTGGCAGCCGATACACTTGTTGGTGTCGAAGACCGCTCCAGCCTGCCTCGCAGGACGAGCACCCTCGTACCAGTAGTCCATCTCCCGCCCTATCTGCCAGTTGTAAACCTTCGGCATCTCACACCACCTCCACGAACAACCCCGACAGATACTTCCTTACGGCGTCGGAAGCATACATCGGCCGCAGGCCAGCCGCCGCAGGACTCCACAGACCACTACCAGTCTCCCCTCCCGGCTCGGCTTTCGTGATTTTCACGAAGGCCTCTTTCGGGGCGCCGACAACTTGATGGATGTCGAGTGCGAACCCTTTGCCCATCAACTGGCCGTAGTATTCTTTCCTGAACAGGCTGTCGGTCTGCATGGTTGGCTTGAGCCATGTCCTAGTGACGGACTGGTGGCTGCCGTACCTGTAAGCTGCTTGATAGCCTGTTCTCGGGTTTTTGGCCAGCTTGTCCTCCCTCTTCTCATGTCCTTCGACCGAGCCGTGGGTTGCGACGTAGAAGTGAAACCATGCCCGAGCGTTCCCGGGAGCGATGTTCGGGTAATGCCTCGCCCTCACCAGCCATCTGAAGACTTTATGGTCTTCGGGCTTCTCAACCCAGCCGACGAAAGGCCTGTCCGAAGGGTCGGCGTCGCACCACACGTAGTCTCCGTCCTCTATGCCGAGGCGTTTGGCGTCGAGCGGGTTGATGTCGATGTAGCCCTCGCTAACCCACGGCTTTCTCTTGTCATGTCTGTAGAAATCGCCGAAGGGCCCGAAATAGGTCGCCTCCAAGTCTGTGCTAGCGCCCATCGTGTGGCAGGCGTGTCTGTACTTGGGGGTTAGTAGTATGTGGGTGTAGCCTTTGTCGGCCAGCGGGTGCTTCGTTTTCTTCACCTCGTCCCATGGCTTGACGACGTTTCTCACCTGCCTTACCTCGGTCGAGAGGTCCATGGGGGCTAGGCCGTAGTCAGCCGGCTGCTTCGGCCTCAGCGCTGGATGAGGCTTCGAGACTATGACGTTCGGCTCGTAGAACGTGCTGTCTATGGGTTCTCGGTAAACGGGTAGGTTCTCGCCGGCTTCTATGAATTCGTCCTCCTCCCTGTAGAACTCTAGCCGGCCTGTCTTCGTGTACCAGGGCTTGCTCTCGTTGGTCTGCTCCCAGCCTGTTATGCGTGGGCTTGTCCTTGTAAGCATCATGAACGGTGTGCCCTGCTTGCAGCTCTCCTCGAGGGCTGTGAAGGAGTATCCCCGTGTGGCGTTTCCGTAGCTAAACACCCTATTGAGCACTACCTCGACCCTATCCTCTAAGACGAAGCGCCAGTAGTCCCTGAACCTTTTGTCGCCCGTCAGCTCGGCCAGCTTAACAGCCACTCCCGCGAGGACCTCCATGTCGTCTAGGGTGTTGAAGATGCGTGGTAGAGGAGTTCTCGGCCAAGCCTGGAGGAACGGGTTAGTCACCGAGGCGTACATGTCGGGCTTCTTTCTCTCGACCCAGCTGTCTACACCGAAAACGACATCGGCGTACTCGCATGTAGCTGTCCACAGCCAGTCGTTAACCGTTATCAGCTCAATCTTCGGAAGAGTGTTGACCATGACGTTGTGAGCCCACTTGCTGTTGCCTAGGATCGAGTTGGTGTTGGCCCAGAAAGCTGCTTTAGTCGGCGTGGGCATGTGTGTCTTGCCTGTGAACAGCTTGTTCCCCACTCTCAACGGCCTGTCGTCGTATGCGTAGTAGTGGGCTGATTCCGGCTTGAAGTAGGCCCTGACTTTTGCCGGTTTTTCTGAGTCGAGCTCTATGTTGAACGGGTCCTCAGTCAGCCACTGCGTGACGCCGTTCAGGAGCTCCATGCGGTAGTTGCCTGCGTAGCTTCCGACGGTTCCCCCGAAATGCCCAACGTTGTCGGTAAGGCTTGCTACTAGGAAGATTCCCCTGTCCTTCAAGTCGCTGTGGAACATGTGGTTCGGCCCCATCCCCTCGACGAACAGCGTTCTCGACTTGTTGGCCGCTATCAGCCTAGCCAGCTCCTCAACCGCCTCCGGAGGGAGCCACGTTATCTCTGAAACCGTCAACGGGTCAAAGTTATCCTCGAGATACTTCCCCAGCAGGTCGAAGAACGGGCGAACATTCACCCTAGCTCCCTCAACGGTTTCAACCTCGAACTCGCCTTCTAGCGCCGGGTCTATACCCAGATCCCTGAAATACTCGCCGACGCCGTCCCTAGAAACCACTTTGAAGCTGCGGGACGTGTAGTCCCAGACAACAAAGTCATCCACCTCTCTTCTCATGTATTCGGGAAGCAGCTGCGTCGCTTGCTGCGGGTAAGGGGGAGACGGGCCGCCGGGAGCCAGCACGCTTACATAGTTTTTAAGCCCCGTGGGCTTGTAGCCGGGTATGATGTCCCTGGCTCTCAGCAGCTTGAGGTTATCCATCCTGACCAGCAGCGGCAAGTCGGTAAAGGATTTGACGAACCTCTCGTCATAGAGCCTGTCCCGTATTATAACGTGGGCAAGGCCCAACGCAAACGCTTGGTCGGTTCCAGCCCTGATGACAAGAACCATGTCTGCCTTCGAGCTCGACGACTGGTACTCGGGCGCTATCGTAACCACCTTGGCTCCCCTCAGCTTGGCTTCGGTGAGCCAGTGGCCCTCCGGCATCTTGGTGGCTATCCAGTTCATTCCCCAGAGGATGATGAGCCGGGCGTTCTCGGCGGTGTAGAGGTCGAAGTCAAGCGTCTTGACCCCGGTGACCATGGGATGGCCGGGTGGTAGGTCTGTGTGCCATGCGTAGTTGTCCCATCCTCTGCCTCCCTTGGCTTCATCGGGCCCGACTTTTCTGACGTAGGAGTCGAGGAGGGCCATCATGTTGGCGAAGCGGTAGAAACCGCCTGTCCTTATGCCGGAGATGAAGGGCATTCCTCCCCTGAACTTCAGCACACGGGTGCCAGCTCCCTCCATGGCCTCCACCATGGCTGGGTCGTACCCCTGTCGGAGAAGCTTCTTCGCCCCCTCCTCACCGCTGTAGGTGGAAACGATGTTGATGATTGTCTTGGCGACGAGCTCGAACGCCTCCTCGTAGCTGGTTTTGACGAACTCCTCCCGGCCTCTCCGGAAGTACTGGCTCGGAGGGCTGCCGGTCTCCGGGTCTCGTGGGAAGCCTGCTTCAACCCACTGCTTGAACCCTCTGCGAACATAGGCTCCCTTGACTCTTTTGTCGGAGTAGAACCTTCTCACGTATGACAGGCCGCTGATGCAGGCTCTCGGGTCCCACCTAGCTGATGCTGTGTTCCCGTAAAGGTCGGTTGCCTTCCCGTAGCCGAATGAGGGGTCGACGTAGACCACGACGCCGTTCTTGACGCTGGCCCGCAGAAGACATCCATGCGTGTCGTTGGGTGCGCAGAGGTAGTGAAAGCTTTCATCAGGAGTGTAAAGCTCCCTGTACACCCGCTCCCATTCCCTCGATGGATATGTTTTCAGCGGGTTTGTTGCAGGGTCTATCGGCTCTATGTACTGGAAGCTTAGGCCCTCCTCCGGAAGGAGGGAAGCAGCAGCTGAAGCTATGGCCGTGGACTGAACCAGTTTGATGAACTCCCGCCTAGATATGTTCATCTTCAGTGTATTATGTAGGCTTGTTGGAGATTAACGACGCGCCTAACCTGTACGGTTTTATTAAATATTAGACGTCAGTCTAGCGCCTGAAACTCAGACCCGTCCATCAACAGCATGTATTCTTTAACAACCTTCTTCATGCTCTTCCTCAGCGACTCGGACACGGTTGCTGGAGATACGCCTAGGTGGGCAGCCAGCTCCCTGACCGATGTTTTCCTCGGATGGTCGAGGAACCCATGCTCCAGAGCTGCCTTCAGGAACATCTCCTGCCTCTGCGTGAGTATGCCGTTCCATCTCAGCGTTCTGTGGCTCAAGGTCTTGAATGTGATTTTCTCCTTTACGAGGCTGTTCAGGAAGTTTTTGATGCTGGAGCTGTACCCTATGACATGCCAGACGACCCATCCGTCCTTAGTGGAGGAAACACTCCGAACTATGCAGTCTTTTGCTAGATGCAGGCCGCAGCAGCCGCAGACAGTAGTCCCGTATCCGACAAGATGACCGCTCTTACCGTACAGGATCCTAAGCTGCTTGAATGAACGGTCCTTTCTTAACTGTCTTGAGACATTCTCGACGTCGCCCACGGCCGATATCCGGAAGAGCTGGTGCTGTTCACCCGTCAAGCCGGATACATGCTCAACAACCCTGACGTTAACATCCTTACCCGAGCCCGCAACCCTCGAAACCCAGCAATCACGAGGCTTGCAGAGTATGTGAACCGAGATGATGTTGTCGGGGTTCACTGTTTTATTATCTGCTCCCGGGGTATATAAGTGCTCGCAGCGAGGCGGCGTGTAAACAATAAATCTCATCGTGTTGTTTTTGTGGTGATGAGGCGCTCGGGCTCGGCTACTCTGTGGCTGGCTGAGGGGTTTGTCCCCCACTTCAGGGAGATGGTGGAGCTGGGCAGGGAGGTTGTTAGGGCTCTGTCCAACGAGCATGGCCCCGACGTGGTTGTCGAGAGGTTTGCAGACCCGTTCTGGCTTACTTCGTTCGCATGCGTCCTAGGCTTCGAATGGGACACCAGCGGCCAGACAACTGTTACGCTGAGGGCGGTCAAGCATGGGTTGGCGGGCACAGACATACCTGTGAGGGTTCTGGGAGGTAAGGGGAGCGAGATGAGGATGGCTCAGCTTGAAGCCGCTAAAACGCTCAGCGAGATAGGCGTGCGGGACGTCGGCGAGGTCAGGAGAGTCATCAAGCTTACGTGCACCGTTGACGACGCGGCCGTCCAAGACTCGCATGAAATCTACTTCCACTCCACGGTAGTCTCGGAGACTGGGAAGTGGGCTGTTGTAAACCAAGGGATGAACACAAGAGCCCGAACAGCTAGGAGGTACCACTGGTCGAGCGACAGGGGTGTCGGTGTTGAGGAGCCGCACGCCAGCATCGTGAGCGACAGGGTCGAGGAAGTTGTGCTTGACATGACTAGCAGGAAGTCTGCGGAGACGCGTAAAACAATTTTGGAGATGCTTTCCGACACTCCTCCAAGCAGGCTGAACGAGGACTTGAGCCGTGCGAAGGCCTTGATGAAGAAGCAAACGCTTCTCGACGGGGATGTTAAGTTCGTCGTGGAGAAGATGCCTGAGACCCTTCTCCCGCCGAAGAGATTTGACGAAGAGGCTTTGCGGAGGACTAAGAACGTGCGCGGGTTTGAGGAGCTTTTGACCATCGGCGGCATCGGGCCGGCTGCTGTTCGCGGCCTTGCTTACGTTGCGTGCTTGGTTTACGGCTCAAGCGTTTCCTGGCACGACCCTGCCAAGTACGCTTACGCGTTCGGGACGAAGAGCGGCAGGCCTTACTACGTGGACAGGAGGGCGATGGTCGAGGCGGCGGCTGTGCTGAGGGACGCGGTCATGAAGGCGAGGATAGGCGACGGCGAAAAGGTTGCTGCTCTGCGTAGGTTGTCAGCCTTCATGCAAGAATTTGGGGAGAGAGGGCCAGTAAACCACTAGACACGGGTTGCTGAGACAACGTCGACCTCTCCCACGCCGTCCACGGACGTCAAGTACCTCTCCAGCGACTCGCCCACGCCGTCAACCTCAGGCATAAGAAACCCGACAACCAACGCCTCAAGCCCGAACCCAATCTCCTCCCTCCGGCTGTCGCTGACAACCACCCCGGCTGGAAGGCCATGCTTCACACGTTCGAGAAGGCTGTCCAAGTCCATGTCAGAATCGCTTGGAAGAATGCGGACGACCATCAACACCTTAGCCATGACCCATACACGCAAACACCACAATTAAAATCAATTTTTACCCATCAGCTCCGCCAGCTGCTCGACGAGACTCGTCCAGTCAACCATCCCAGCCTGCTTGAACATTTGCGCCGAGTCGTTGAAGGCGTGGGCCGATAGACGGGATACTCCGTTTCGCATGTATGAACAAGCCTCTGTAAGATAGCTGACGCCGGCTTCGTAGTGACTGCCGTGCTCCTGCTGCTCCACAGCCCTTACGAATAAAGAGCTGCATTCACGCAGTATGAGGCTGTCCCGGACGAGGTTTTTCGAGCTGATGTGTGGGCTCGGCTTCTCAAGGTCTCCGGGTGTGTTTATGTTAGCGAACTCGGTCGGGTCTGTTGTTAGACGTGATACGTGGACAAGCAGAAGAGGAGTGGCTGCGCGAAGCAAGTCTGAAGCCCTGCAGGACAAGGCTCGTGTTCCGAGAAACTTTTCAGCGTACCGGACGACGGTTTTTCTGGTTATTGCCTGTATCAGGGTTTCGACGTTTCCGTCAGCCCACACAACGGAGGCGGCTTCTGCTCCCTTGTCTCGGAGGTGGTTCAGCAGGTTTTTCAGCGTTTCAGGCTTAAGCAGTGGGACGTCGACGGATACGGTCAGTAAAGTCTCGGCTTCGAGTTGTTTGGCAGCCGTCAGAATACCGCTAACGGGGCCAAGCTGGAACTCGTCAACTAGGAAACCCGACACGTAGGGGCGGGCTGCCTCCATGAGCATGGTTCCTCTTTCTCCTGTTTTGACGGACAGGTAAACCTCTCCAACCGCTTCATGCAGTGCCCGGGAAACCCTCCTGACAATCGGCTCCCCAGCTACCAACGCCATCGCCTTGTCGCTCCCAAACCGCTTCGAAACACCTCCGGCGAGAACGACTCCCGCTGACTCAGACAAGCCCAAGCTCCCTCCTAGCCAGCAGGTAGAGATCTTCAGACAGAGGAGGTGTGAAGCATGGAACGGGTGTTTTGGACACAAGCCGTCCAGAAATGTCGACCACGGCTATCACGGGCGGTTTCAGAGTTTTGAGGAAGTACTCTAAGTCTTGGCTTTCTTTGACGGTGATGATTTTGTGGACGTCCTCCCTCCCACCTAGAAGCATGTGGAACCCTTCGAAGACAGCTACGTCAACCTCCTCCTCATCCATTATCCTCATCAGCCGGCCGAGGCTCTGCTCCCATCCGCTCCGGCCGTGGAACATCACAGCTGTCTCGTTGGGCGAAACGCTGGCCACAAGCCACGCACCCCTACGGGACATCCTCCAAGTATCCTTGTTCTCGGTGTCGATGGTGAAGCTGTGGTGGATGTGCTTGACTGCAGCAACCCTGAAGCCGTCCCGTGTAAACCTCTCCACAAAATACTCCACCAAGGTTGTTTTGCCCGAGTTCTTGTGGCCGACCACTTCTAAAGCCTTCACACATACTAAGCTGACGGGCGGTATATTGAGGTATATCGGTGCCGTGCACGACGGTATTCTTCAGCTTTCCTAGGTTGTTAACGCTTATAGACTGGGTTGAGAGCGTTTGGGCGGGATTGCTGGAGGACTTGGCTGTAGTCGTGGCTGCGTTCGTGGCCTCCACCGCATTAGGGGCGGCGTATGCTGTGTCGAGGAGGAGGATGGAAGTGTCGCGGCCTGTGAAGCAGGTGGTTGTGCTGCAGCCCTCAGACCTTCCGGAGCAGGTTGACACCCGTTTCTCGAAGATTGTGCTGGAGGCTGAGAAGAGGGTGAAGATGTTTGAGGAGAGGGTTTTGAGGGTTGTCGAGGGCGAGGATGATGACGGAGCTGAGGCTTGAGGCTGCCAAGGCTGCTGCTGCCTACGTTGAGGACGGCATGGTGGTGGGGCTGGGCAGCGGCTCAACGGTCTCGCTGATGATCCTCGAGATAGCAAAGTCGGGTAAGTCCGTTGAAGTCATACCAGCCTCGTCCCAAACCTATCTCGAATTATCCAAAGCAGGGCTCGCCATCACATCGCTCGACAGACATCCATGCCCAGACCTCTACATCGACAGCTTCGACCAAGTGGACAGAAGCCGCAGCATGATTAAGGGCGGCGGAGCGGCGTTGATGCGTGAGAAGGTTCTCGCCGCGGCTTCGAGGACGAGGATATTCGCAGGAACCCACGACAAGCTCTCCAGCAAGCTTGACAAACCCGTTCCTCTGGAGGTTCTCCCCTTCGCCGTCGGCTACGTCGTCAAGGTTCTCACGGAGGATGGCGCCGTTCCGGTTCTACGCACGTCGCCGGCCAAGAACGGGCCGGTGCTGACCGATAACTGCAACTACATCTTGGATGTTGCGTTCGGCGTGGTTGAGGACCCGGCTGGGCTTAACAGTGGTTTGAGAAGAATTCCGGGCGTCTTGGAGACAGGGTTGTTCGTCGGCCTTGCTGACAAGGTGATCATCGTTCATGAGGAGGGTGTTGTGGAGGAGCTTTAGAAAAGCTTATAACGTGCACGGGTAAGGGAGGAACATGGCTGAAATCTCTCAGGCCCGCTTACTCGGCGGAGTCGGCTCCATCATGCTTTTCCTCTCAATCATTCCCAACATCGGGTTCGTCCTGAGCATCGTCGGCTTCATCCTCGTCCTGCTAGCCCTGAAGTACGTCTCGGACGCCGTGCAGCAAGGCGATATTTTCAGGAATGCCTTGATCGCCGCCATCGTCGGTATAGTAGGCGCCGTTGCCGGGGTAGTCGTAGGCGGTGCTGGGTTGTTGGCCGTCCTAGGTGGAACCGCTGCGCCCACGGGCCCCGACTTCGGCCTCCTGTTCACGACTATTTTGATTACTGTGGCGGTTGTTTGGGTCTTCGCAGTCGTGTCAAGCTTCTTCCTGAGAAAATCACTCAACCTCGTAGGCGACACGCTGGGCATAAAAATGTTCAAGACGGCCGGTCTTCTGCTTTTCATCGGTGCGTTGCTTACCATCGTGCTGGTCGGAGCTTTGGTCGTCCTCGTGGCCGACGTACTGCTCGCCGTGGCCTTCTTCCAGATACAGCCCGGAGCAGGCTCCCCGCCCCCACCGCCTCCTCCCCCGCCCTAAAGATTCTCCAGCAAAGCCTGCAGAAGGGAAGCCGCGAACCCCCGATGCTTTACCCAGACGACTACAGGCTCGTCGTCTAGCGGAAGCCCTACCAACGCCTCTCCAGCGTCAGACACAAGCATGTCGACGAGAATTGCTGGACTCTGCACGACCCTTGCCCCAAGCTTGGTGAAGAATTCCAAGTCCTCGCCGTTCAACATTATCGAAGAATGGACTATGAAGACGATGTTTTTCGAACGGTTCTTCTCAACAGCTTCCTTGAATATCTGCTTGAGCTTGACGGCTTTCCTGACGGCGAAGACGAGCGTTGACCCACGCCCGCAGACCTCCATCGTCTTGACCACAACGGGCTCAACCCCTTTAAGCAGGGCTGTGTCAGCCTCATCCTCCTCCACTTTCATGTAAGAAGACATCAACCCCACAAGCTTCTCCAACTCCCTTCTCCTGTCCTCAAGATGTTTCTCCACAGCTCTCCGCTCTCTCTGGAAGAGGTTCGTCAAGGCGTGGGACGGCTCCAGCGGCCGGTAGCCTTTCTCAGTCTTGTGGACAAGCCCCATCCCAGCCAAGCTTTGGAGCGTGTCGTAGACTCTTGTTATCGGTATGCCCGCCCTACCCGCCACGTCCTTCGCCCTCCTGCACCCCATCACCACAGCCAAGTAAGCCCTAGCCTGATACCTGTTCAGCCCCAAACTACTCTGCAGAAGCTCAACAGCCTCACCAGCCCTATCCCTCATCGAGTATGTTCACACAAAGCATCGTTTAAATCTCTGCGGCGGAGGGTTAGCGGACGATGGAGGAAGAGTCTCCGGGCTTGGGGCGTGTCTGGCCCGAGGTCATGCAGTCTATCAAGAGCATCGCTCCTTTCTACGACAAGGTCAACAGGATGATATCTCTCGGCTCGGACAGGAGGCTGAGGATAGAGGCTGTCGGCGGGCGTGTTGGGTTTGACGAGCGGGTGCTCGACGCCGGCGCGGGCAACGGAGTCTTCACGACGGTGTTGCTCGAGCAGCAGCCGGGTGTGCGGGAGGTGGTGATGCTCGACACGCTGCCGGAGATGCTGTCAAGGTCTGGCTCGAGGTGGAACACACACCCGGTTCTGGGCGACTTCGAAAGAACACCCTTCCGGGACGATGCCTTCGACTGCGTTCTGATGGGTTTCTCGCTAAGGGACGCCCGGGACATGAAAAAAGCCTTGAACGAGCTCAGGCGTGTCATGACCTCCAACGGCAGGCTGGTTGTCGTGGACCTAGGCAAGCCAGACAACCGTCTCAAAAAACATGCGGCATCCCTCTACTGGAGGACCGTAGCTCCTCTTCTGGCTTTCTTGAGGGTTGGCCGGCCGGGGCTGAAGGTCTACTCCATCCACAAAACATACGTGAGGCTTCCGCGGAACAGCGAGTTCAAGGCCCTGCTGAAGACCTTCTTCAGCCATGTTGAGGTTGAAGAGAGGATGATGGGCTGTGCTTTGATAGCTCTATCACGGAAGCCTGAAAAGCCTTTAAACCAGCGGGCCGGAAATACTGCGGCTGATGGATACGGCTAACGTGAAGAAAGACGCGGAGCTCCTCTCGACGACAGGCCACTCGGTCTTTGACCAGATCGTCAAGCTCAAGCCCGGCATGACTGTGTTGGTTGCTGACGAGACTTTCAGCGAGGGGTATGCTTTTCTCAAGGCGTTGTTGAAGAAGCGGTGGTATAGCGTCGTCGAAGTCGTCTCAGCACGTTATCTCCAAGCAGGCGCCGGGCAGGCTGTGGTATCGACCGAGGGGCTGCAAGACCTGTCTATTCACGTCAACCAGAGGAGGAGGCAGGAGAAGGGGAAGATCCTCCTGCATACATACCTTCCTGAGCTGCTTGTGAGACACAACCCTGACGAGGTGTTGAAGTTGTTCGAGATCTGGCAGAAGGATGTCTCTATGTCCAAAACCGTGGAGTTCTACCTCATCCCAAAGAACACGTTCACAGATTTTGAGAAGAAGGCGAGGGCGATAGTCGACTCCGTCATCGACTTGTCTGTGGTTAGGCACGACAGCCAGTTTGTCTACTACATGATGCCGATAAGGGGATGCGACCCCCAGTTCCATCTCAAGAACATCAGGTACGAGATTATCCATGACAAACTGCTGGTAGAGTGGAACGGCGTCCTCGTCGACGAGCTACCGGAGGGCATGCTCTCCATAGAGTCGATCAAGAAGATGCTGGAGAGCAAGGAGGACCGGTTGCTCCTCACCCTAGGCGACGTAAGGCCGGACTTGATGCCTCTTTCCGACTACGTGGTTTTGACTGGGCTCGAAGGCAGCAGGCTGTCGACGTTCAAGAGCCTTTACCCCGACGTCTGGCCTGAGATTGAGGAAAAGCTGGCTGGATGGATAGCCAGCGGGGCCGTGAAGATTGTTGAGGCTGAGCCAGAGCCGTCTGGGAAAGTCAGGAGCAGGCTGAGGCTCAAAAGCAGATTACTGCTGATGGTTCCGACGGGGCTGGCGTTGAGGCTGGTATTGATTCCGCGAATTTTTCTCAGGAAGAAAGTGCAGACGGTTCCGCTGGAAGCTCATCTAGCTGTCTTAGAAGCCATGAGGAGAGTGATAGAATACGCCTCAGCCAAGAGGCCTGACTTTCGCGCCGACGCACGTGCAGCTACCTACTATTTCGGCCAGCTGTCCGCTAGGAAGACGGCTCTCGAATACGTTAGACGTCTTGAGGGGAGTAATCCTGGGAAGTTTGAAGCGAGGCACGTGCCTAAGCTGGTAGCCTTAACTCTGAAAGCTGGATGGGGTTTGGATGTGTCGTTCACGGCTTCCACGAAGAACAGCTTGGTTTTCGACGTTAAGAAATGTCATCTGTGTGAAGGCGTGAGTTCTGACTCGCCGTTCTGCGACAAGTTCGTCTCCGGCGTGGTGGTTGGAGTGCTTTCGGTGTGTTTGAAAACTAAGGTGGACTGTTTCGAGATTACGTGCAGGGCTATGGGCGCCGACAGATGCAGCTTCAAAGCCACGATTCTTTAGCTTCTACGCGCTAGATTACCTTCTCGGTCGGGTAAACCTCGATCCCGCCTTGTCCAAACCGGTAAGGATGAGCGTCGACGTTGTGGTCCACCCCCCTCATCTTCTCAACCTGTATAGAGCGGATTATTGCTGAGTTCTTCACATACTTCCTCATTATGATGACCCCGTCTGCTAGGAATTCCTCAAACTGGTAAACCCTGTCCAAGCCGCTCATCCTAAGCTCCGTGAGGAACAACGAAGTGCATTCTAGGGGGGCTATGCCCTCGAGGAAATCCATGAAGGCCATCCGCCTCTCAGCTCCCCTTGGATACTGGAGGAAGAAAGACGTCAGCGAGTCGACGACAATCCGTCTAGCGTCGATGTTGCGTGCATGGTTTACCACAGCGGCCACTAAAGCCGTCAAGGAAAACTCCTTCCTGCCGATCGAGATGCTGCCTATCTTCACTTGGCCCGGGATTGTCCTGATGGGTGATGCGTCAACCACGGCCAGAGAGTTCTCTGCTATGAGAGGCCTTAAGTCTATGCCTATACGTTGGACGTTTCTGACGATGTTCTCGGGCCTCTCGTCTAGGGTGACGTAGACGCCGTTTTCCCCGTTTCTGCATCCATAGCTTAGAAACTGCAGGCCGAGGGTTGTCTTGCCGGAGCCGGGCGATCCCATCACCACGATGTTAGACCCAGCTGGAAACCCTTTCCCCTCCAGCAGGACGTCGAGCCCGTTTATGCCGGATGGCGTGAACCGCAGATGAGCTTTTTCCACCACGAGACTGAGCGGGGATGGATGTATATAAGTAGTTATATCGTCGAGTATCAGGAATAAGGCGGAAGCTATGAGTCTAGGGGCTTTGAGCGAGTATGCTGTGAGGCTGGCCCCCGTAGCCCTCACCCTGTCGATGGCGTGGTTTTTCCAGATGGCTGTTGAAGGGGTTTTCCTCCCCCAGCCCGTCATCACTCCAATCCCCGAGAACGTGGAGGAAGGGCCGTCGCTGCTGTTGACGCCCACTCCATACATAAACTCTCTCGTGGTTGTCGCCGCGATGTTCGTCGGAAGTTTTGCGTTGATAGCTTTGCTAAGGTTCAGGAGGCTTGTCCGCACACTAGTCATAACGGTCTTCAGCCTAGTCGCCTTGACCACGGGGATGTTTTACATGATTCTGCTCACCAACCTCAGCATGGAGGCGATGCTAGCCCTATCCATAGCGTTCTCTGCAGCAGCCGCCCTAGCCATCTCCTCCAAGTCGGAGACTGCGGGCCTTCTAGCCGCCGCGTACGTCGCATCGGCCTCGGGGGTAATAATAGGCTCCTCCATTCCTTTCTGGACCTCGCTGGTGCTGCTTGTGGCGATATCGGTCTACGACTCGCTCGTCGTGTTCAAAGGACATCTGCGTACGCTGGGCGAGGTTGACACCAGCTCCCTCAGGGGACTAGTGGTCGACTTCAGAGGCGTCACCATAGGGCTTGGTGACCTTTTCTTCTACACGGTTCTCTACTCCTTCGCCATGACAAACCTAGGCACCATACCCGCTGCGGCTGCGGCGGCAGGGTTGTTGACCGGTTACGCTGCGACGCTCAGGCTTGCTAGGAAGAGGCCTGTCTTCCCCGGGCTTCCGGTGACGATCCTCACAGCTCTCTTCTTCAGCTTCACGGTGTACTTCGTTCTTTGAAGACGCTGCTCACGCCCGATGACGTTGCTAGATGCTGCACGGTCGGGCTGTTGCTCGAGCTGGCCACGACGCCGAAGCCAGGGCTTGTCGACCGGTCCTCACCCAGCGAGCAGTACTCACAGTTCTTAGCCTCAGCCACCGCCCTCTACAAGCACTTTCACGATGCGGCGGCCGGGCGGTCTGTCGGCGATGTCGTGCTGAACGCTTGCCTTGACATGCTTTCGTGGCAGAAGGGTGGGAACACCCATCTGGGCGCAGTCCTCCTCCTCACTCCCGTTGCGAAGGCCGCAGGGTCGTGTGGAAACTTCAACAACCTCAGGCGGAGGGTTGAGGAAGTTCTGAAGAAAATCAACCAAGCCGAGACTCTGAAGATCTTCGAAGCTGTCCGGACGGTAAGCCCCGGACACTTGGGCCGTGTAGCCTATTTGGATGTGTTTGACGAAAAGACCTACCGGAGGATCGCTGAGAGGAGGATAGGAGTTCTGGAGGCTTTCAAGCCCTACGGAAGGCTGGAGGTCGTGGCGGCCGAGTACACCACGTCCTATCGCGCCAGCTTCATACACGGATACAAACACTTGAAGAACCAGCTTACTCAGCTAGACCTCAACACAGCCGGCGTAAACACGTTCCTCAACATCATGAGCCACCTACCTGACAGCCATGTCTCGAGGATGTTCGGCAGGCATGCGGCGAGAACTCTGTCCAGGATGGCTCGCAGGGTTCTGGACCTGGGAGGGCTCCATACAGACAGGGGTAGGAGGGCTTTCGAGGACATGGCTGGTAGAGTTCTCCGAGCTGGGTTTAAGCCGGCTGCGACGGCCGACGTGCTGGCTGTCTCCTACACCCTGCTCCTACTCAGCGGGTGGAGGCCTTGAAGCCGCATCACGCTCAAATACAGTCGGGTGGTTGAGCCTACGTTGGCTCAGCGGGACGGCTGGTCGGTCTTCTGGTCGTCGAGAACCTCCAGGGCAGGTGTGTTCCTCCTAGCTCTGCAGGTGATTGTGTCGGCCTACGTCGTCTCGACCTATCCGCTCGACTTCGGAACAAGGTACTGGAACAACCCAGCCTATTGGGCTGACAACCCCAAGGAATCAGCTCCCGAGTGGGTGAATCTCTTCACCACCAAGCCACTCCCCCGCCACGTGTCCATAGTCTTGGAGAACGTCGGAGACGAGGCCTCAGCTTTCTTCGACTACCGCTACGACAGCTTCCCCAGCTTCGTTTCAGTCTCAGCGGCCAACATAAAGTACGCCGAACGCCCGCCCGTGATACTTTTCGAGCTGCAGAGGCCCGACGGAACCCTACTCCTGTTCTACACCATCACCCCCTCCCCACCAGCCTCTGGAGAAACCCCTCCATACAGGCGCAACTATGAAACTCCCCTCAGGGCCTACGTCAGCGGAGACGTCCAGGCAAGCCAGCAGCTCAGCCAGCAGCTCGAGCAGGCCTACGGCGTGAGGGTGTCGTCGGAGGTTGTTCTGAGAGAGGGGGTTGAGAGGGCTTTGTTCGGGTCTCCGTCTGGAGTAGGGTTCACCCCGCTTCCCGGGGAGTATGTTTTGAGGGTGAAAGTTTTGAGAGCTAGTCCGGACGACGAGGTGGGGCGTGTGGTGTTTGTCGCAGGCGGAAGGGTCTACGGGCTTGCCGGGACCGACAGGCTGGGCAGAGACCTTGCCACCGGGTTGTTGTTCGGCTTCCCCGTCGCCCTGCTGATAGGTGTTGCGACCGCAGTTTTGACGACTGCGGTAGGCTCGTCCGTCGGCATGGTCAGCGGCTACTTGGGCGGCAGGGTTGACGAAGCAGTCCAGAGGCTCTGCGACGTCCTAAACAACATACCCCTTCTCCCTCTCCTCATCTTCTTCACTTTCATCTTCAAGCCAAGCATATGGATCATAATCCTCATCCTCGTAGCCTTCGGCTGGTCAGGCCTGGCCGTTATAGTGAGGTCAATAGTCCTGCAGGCGAGGACGGCGCAGTACGTCGAAGCCGCTGAATCTCTTGGAGTACCCCGGAGGAGAATACTGCTGAGACACATCACCCCCCAGATAGCTCCCTTCCTCGTCTCGCAGATGATATTCTCAACACCCTCAGCCATCCTGGCGGAGGCTGGGCTGAGCTTCCTCGGGCTGGGCGACCCGTCCCTGCCTAGCTGGGGCCAGATCCTTGAGTACGCTTTCCGTAGCGGTGGGATGAACCTAGGCCTTTGGTGGTGGGTTCTTCCGCCTGGGCTGCTGATCGTCTTGACCGCGTTCACCTTTGTGTTGATATCCCTAGGTCTAGAGCCTGTTGTTAACCCGAGGCTGAGGAGGCTTGGCTGAAGTGCTTCGTGTTGAGGGGCTGAAGGTCTACTATTCGTCGGGGGGCAGGGTTGTGAAGGCTGTTGACGGAGTTGGGTTCAAGGTTGGAGAGGCTGAGACGCTGGGGTTGGTGGGTGAGTCTGGCTGCGGGAAGACGAGCACGGGGCTGGCGTTGATGAGGATGCTTCCGGGCAACGTTTCGCACTTCGAGGGCAAGGCCTTCCTACACGGGGTTGACGTCCTCTCCCTGAACGCCAAGAAATTCGACGACGAAATACGTTGGAAAGTAATCTCGATGGTCTTCCAAGGAGCCATGAACAGCTTCAACCCCGTGCTCAGGATAGGCGATCAAGTCGCCGAGCCGCTTGTGTTCAAGGAGGGGCTCAAGCTCGAGGAGGCTTTGAAGGCTGTCAGAAGGCTTTTCAAGCAGGTTGGGCTTTCAGAGGAGGTTGCCGACAGGTATCCTCATGAGCTGAGCGGGGGCATGAAGCAGAGAGCCATGATAGCGATGGCCCTCGTCATGAACCCCAAGCTCGTGATTCTCGACGAGCCGACCTCGGCCCTTGACGTCTCCATCCAAACCCAGGTCATGAACCTGCTGAAGAGGCTGAAGAGAGAGCTGGGTCTTTCGATGATTTTCATAACGCATGACTTGGCGTTGGTGAGCGACATAGCTGACTCGGTGGCTGTGATGTATGCAGGGGAGGTTGTCGAGTACGGAAGTTCTGACGATGTTCTTGCTTTGCCGCAGCATCCCTACACCCAGATGCTGCTGAAGTCCATTCCCAGGCTGAGAGGCCCGAGGACGATCGAGTACATCCCAGGAGCTCCTCCAGACCTGTCCAACCCTCCTCCAGGATGTAGGTTTCATCCGCGCTGCCCTCAGGTCTTCGACAGGTGCGTGAATCAAAAGCCCTCCGACGTCGAGGCTGGCGGGTCTGTTGTGAAGTGCTGGCTTTACGCCCTCGACAAGTAGACGAAGATGCTGAATCCAGCGAAGCCGAGCAGGTTGAGCATCAGCAGCGGGTAGGCTATCTCGGTCCCCTCGCTCCACGAAAGCACGTAGAACATGTAAGCTGCGTACATGTGCTGGAGCAGGAAGATGGCTGTGAGCGCAACGAGGGCGTTGGTGAACTTGGTCCGTGCAAGCCTTCTCGTCAGCAGGTAGTTCCTCAGCGAGTACATTAGGGCGAGGATTATCATTATGGATATGATTATGTTCGTCAGCCAGAGCGGTCCCATACGAGGCTCGCCCCAGCCTGTTTCGATGACAGAGCTTCATGTATGATCGAGTCTAGGACATCCATGTTCTCGAGGACTATGGGGGCAAGCGTGTACTTGATGCCGTAGCGCTGCCCTTCAGCCACGACGAACCCGTTCTCTAGCAGGACTTCTAGGTGGTGCTGGACTGTTTTGTAGTTTAGTTGGAGAGCTGAGGCGATTTTGTTGGCGTTGGCTGCTCCGTTCCTCAAAAGCATGAGTATCAACAACCTTGTCGGCCCTCCCTTCGTCCCGAGCAGTAGCCACCAAAACAGGCGTCTTATCGGTTTGTCCACCAACTCCAGTTATCTTCTACGCTTCATCACTTAACTTTTTCCCTAAAACCAAGAGCCAGAGGCCTCACCAAGGAACCCGTACCACCAACAACCTTCAAAGGAGCAACCACGACAGCCGAGACATACATCCTGTCCCTCGCCAGCTCCTCGAGATAGAGGCTCTTCATGACATGTATGCCTGCATCGACTAGGAACATTAGGTGGACGTTGAAGGGTTTGGGCACCGCCATGGCTAGGTTGTCTATGCCCAGCAGAGATATCCGTCTGTTGATGAGCCATCTAGCGCTCTCCTCGGTTATGCCCGCGAAGTCGTGGAGGTACTTTTCCTTGTCTGTCGTGAAGTAGCGTGAATAGCCTGTCCTGACGAGCGCCACGTCTCCCTCGTTCAGCTTGACGCCCTCAAACTCGAGGCATTTCTCGAGGTCTTCAGCGGTTATCCCGTATCGTTGGGGCAGGATGTCGAGGCCCTTCGAAGCCGGAACGTCGAACAGCACGGCTCGTTTCACGTAGATCGGTATCTCCTCGGTTCCGTAGCGGGTGTAGCCCGTGTGCTTGACTATCTCGTTCGCCTTGACGCCTTGGTGAAGCAGCCCATCCCGAGCCATGTGGCATTTCGCGTCTATGTGGGTGCCTGAATGCATGCTTGTTATCACAAGCTCCATCGAGTCCGAGAAACCGGGCGCAACCTTCTCGAACAACTGCTTGGTGAACTGATGATACCTGTATATCGCCATCGAGTAGGGCGGGTCTTCGGGGTGGACAGGCATGCCGTTGAAGTAGGGCTGGCCAAGGTCGTAAACTTTCGCAGACAGAAGAGCTTGAACAACATCCTCCACGGTGTTCACGCCAACTCATCCCTGAGGGTTAATATATTGTTTATCCGACGGCCTAAACAGCTTCACGACGCCCAGCCTCTCAAGCTCCTCAACCTCCGCGCTGCTGTATCCCAGCTGTTTCAACACCTCCTCCGTGTGCTGGCCGTGGAGAGGAGCCGGCCTGCAGAAAGCTTGTCCACCGGCTTGGAAGGGCACAGACCTAACTGCGGTCATCATGCCCAGCCGTGGATGTTCAACCTTAGCCAGCAGGCTGCGGGCCTTGACCTGAGGGTCTTCTAGAAGGTCTTTGACTGTGTTGACCGGCCCCGACGGTATTCCAGAGCGTTGGAGAAGATCAACCCACTCCCTCACGGTCCGGGCTGAGAAAACCTTGCTCAACTCCTCCGCCAAAACCTCCCTGTTCGAAGGGTTTATCCTGCTCTGGTTGTCTCTGAACCTCGGGTCCTCCATCAGGTCCATCCTGCCCAGCGCAGAGCAAAGCAGCCGCCAGTGCCTCTCGTTGCCGACTGCGACAACCAGCCAGCCGTCAGAGGCCTTGAACAACTCGTAAGGAGCTATCGCCGGATACTTGTTGCCGAACCTCGTCGGAAGCTCGCCGCTTCCCACGTAGGTGCTTATCCACTGGCCCATCGCCGCAACCCCCGCCTCGAAAAGCGAAACGTCGAGATACGTTCCCTCACCCGTCCTCTCCCTCTGGAAGAGAGCTGCGCAGACAGCCGCAGCTGCGTTGACGGCGGCTAGAATGTCTGCGACGGGTATGCCCGTGCGGAGAGGCTCTCCATCGGGAAAGCCTGTCACCGACATCAAGCCCGACACAGCCTGCACAACGATGTCGTAGCCCGCCAGCCCTGCGTAGGGCCCTGTCTGGCCGAACCCCGAGACGGAGCAGTAAACCAGCCGTTTGTTGACCATCCTCAGGTCCTCATACGACAAGCCCAGCCTCTTCATCACCCCAGGCCTGAAGTTCTCGACGAAAACGTCTGAGCCTTCGACGAGCCTGGTCAGGATTTCACGCCCCTTCTCCGTCTTGAGGTCGACGGCCAAGCTTCTCTTGTTCTTGTTGTAGTGGAAGAAGTACAGGCTCTCGCCCTTCACAAGCCTCCCCATCAACCTTGCGTCATCGCCTTGGCTCGTGTTCTCAACCTTGACAACCTCGGCACCCATCTCCGACAGAATCAATGTGCAGAGAGGCGCAGCTATTGCCGTGCCTACTTCAACAACCTTTACACCCCTGAGCGGCTCGAACACATTCAGGGATGAAAAACAACAGCTAATAGGTTTACAGCATACGTTGGTCTGGAGAAATAAAAATGAGGGTTATGTTTAGCTGCCGGTTCTCTCAACGAACCTGTTGGTGTAGAGCTCGTCGGGCGTCACTGGACGCTGAAGTTGGTAGAACTGGCTTATCACATCGACTGTTCTTTTGACTTTGTTGGGGTCCATCCATCCGAGCTGAAGCGGGTTCTTGGCCATTTTCGGAATATCGCCGTACATGTCTATGCCTCCGTAGATCCATTCGAGCCTAGCCACCTCCTTGACCTGTTCGGGGTTGTACTTCATGTATATGTCCAGCGACTGGTCTGGGTTCTTCAGCGACCACCATATTCCCTCGAAAGTTGCCTTGACAAACCTCTCAACAAGGTCGGGCTTTTCTCTCAGCAGGTCTTCGTGGACTATGATGCCGTTGGAGTAAAGGTCTAGACCGTAGTCTGAGTACCTAAAGTAGCCCAACTGGATTCCCAGCTTAGCCGCCTCCGTGTCTAGAGCACCCTTCTCACCCCAGAACATGCCCGTCATGTCAACCTGACCCGACAGAAGCGCAGCCCTCGCAACAGGAACGTCTGCAGGCACGAAGTTGACTTTAGCCGGGTCTATGCCGACGGCGCGGGCGAAGGCGGGGAACAAAACCCACACAGCGTTTCCAGCAGGCGTTGACATCGTCTTCCCCTCCAAGTCTTTCGGCGTGTTGATACCCTTGCCCTTGACATAAGCTATCGTGTGGGGCATGACGTGGTGGACCATTCCAACCATCACGACCTTCGCACCCTGAGACCTCAGTATTACGAGCGAGCCCAAGTCGGCGAACCCAAACTCACCCTGCTTGGCGTTGATCTTCTGAATAGTGTCCCCAGACCCGTAGCCCCTCACAATGTTCACCTTAAGGCCGTACTTCTCGTAGATGCCCTGGTCTATGGCAGGGTAGTACATCACGTGCTTGCCGTAAATGATCCAGTCTAGGATGAAGGTCACCTCTTCTAGTTGGCGGGGTGGGTTGAGGACGTTCGGAAGGAACAGCGCGCCTGCAGCTGCGACGGCAACTACGACCACCGCTACGACGACTAGAGTTGATGTTTTCATTTTCAGCAATTACAACGTTCACGGATGCAAATAAGTCTTTGTAGGAAGCACACACGGCTAAAACGATTTATATTACAGCTGACAGCCATGGAACTTGACTAAATTGCCTCCGATGATCTCTGTTAGGAATGTTTCGAAAGTCTTCAAAACCTTGACTGGGGCTGATGTTGTTGCTCTCAAGGATGTTTCCTTCGACGTCGAGGAGGGGGAGTTCATAGCCATCGTAGGTCCTTCAGGATGCGGGAAGAGCACTCTTCTCAGGATCGTTGCGGGCCTCGTTCCATCCTCGGGGGGAGAGATACTGATTGAAGGTAGGAGGGTTGACGGCCCAGCTAAAGGAGTTGGGATGGTTTTCCAAACACCCGTGCTGATGCCTTGGAAGAAAGTTGTTGAAAACATAGTCTTCCCGCTTCAAATAATGGGGAGGAACAGCGAGGTGAACGACTCGAACCTCAGCAGGCTGATGAGGCTGCTTGGCTTGGAGGGTTTTGAAAACGCCTACCCCTTCGAGCTGTCGGGAGGCATGCAGTCGAGGGTTTCGATAGGCAGGGCCTTGATCACCAGCCCCAAGATACTGTTGATGGACGAACCTTTCGGAGCTCTCGACGCTCTTACGAGAGAGAAGATGGGGCTGGAGCTTCTAAACATATGGCGTGAATACAGGAACACGGTTCTCTTCGTGACCCACGACGTAGCCGAAGCTGTTTTCCTAGCTGACAGAGTAGTCGTGATGAGTGCAAGGCCGGGCCGCATCAAGAACATCGTGCGAATAGAACTAGAGAGGCCAAGGGACCTTGCGATAAAAAGTTCTCAACACTTCGCCGAGTACACCTTGAACGTGCGGAGAGACCTCGGCCTTCTATGAGAGGCGCTTCATTTTTCTGTACCACGGAGTGACTAGGAACTCCGCCAGCTCTATGGCTAGGTAGAGGAGGCTGCCGAGGACCACTAGCAGGATGAGCGATGCGAATATTATGGATGTGGTGAAGTGCTGCTGCGCCAGAACTATCATGTATCCCAGACCTTTCTGAGCTCCGACGAACTCGCCTATTACCGCGCCTATGATGGCTAGTGTCATGGCTACCTTGAAGCTGCCGAAGATGTGGGGGAGTGCGTTGGGCCACTTGACGTGGAAGAAGACTTGGTGAGGCCTGGCGTCTATAAGCTTCATGTAGTCGAGCAGGTCGGGGTCTGCGGCCCTAAGCCCAACCACCGTGTCTATGACTATCGGGAAGTAGGCTATCAGGAAAGAGAGCAGTATTTTCGGGGTTTCGCCGAAACCGAACCAGATGAAGAACAACGGCGCCACGGCAACCTTGGGAACTATCTGAGCGGCTAGGATGTACGGATATATGATGTTGCTTATCGTCCTGAAGTGGACTATGACGTAGCCGGTTGCGATGCCTACAACAGCCGCCAACGCAAAACCCGCCAGCGTTTCGTAGGTCGTAAACAGGGTGTGCTCAAGCCAGTTGACCCTAGTGCCCAGCAGCTCGGCGAAGATGCTTGACGGCGCTGGGATGAGGAAGCTCGGGATGTTGAACGCAGCCACGCTTGCTTCCCATAGGAAGAAGAACATAACCAGGATGATTGCAGAGGGGACGTAGCGGAGTATTCCTCTGGCGCTTACTAATGTGGTTGTCCCTGAAACGCTTTTACCGGACGGCATGCCTGCCCAGCGTTAGGGAGCGTGGCTGAATATAAACACTCGTAGCGCGCTCTTGCGTAGTTTTTATTCTAGGGGACATGAGGGATGCTGAAATGCTGACGAGGAACCAGCTGACTATCTTCGTGGGCCTCCTGTCCTTCAGCCTGCTGGGCTGGTCTGTGGCAAGCATCAGCACATCCCTTCCCAAGATCATCAAGGAGTTCGGCATGTCCTACGAGGTTGCTGGAATTCTGGCGGGAACGATGCCCGCGGGCGGCGTGATGGGGTTCGCAGCCGGCATGCTGTCGGACAGGCTAGGCTACTCTAAGACGGCCGCGCTAGCCTTGTTGGTTTTCATGCTAGGCTTGCTAGTATCACCGATGCCTGCAGGAATCGCCGCTCTCTTCGGCGGCTTCGCCACAATAGGCGTCGGCTCAGTCCTGCTAGTCAGCTCCGCAAGCCCGTTGGTCGCAACATCCTACCCGACCAAGAGCGGCACCATGCTCAACTACATGTACGCAGGCATGGGCTTTGGAATAGGCGTGGGCTCGGTTGCGACAGCGTTCCTAGCCGAGGTAAACTGGCGTATGTCCTTTTTTACCCCTGCGCCCGTGGTCCTGGCGTTGTGTCTGACGGCATTCAAAAAGCTCAGGGACTACACTAGGCATGTCAGCGGCGTAAAGTCCTCTGAGCTCCGTATGTTCTTCATAAACATTCCTGTCGTCGTGCCTTCTCTCTTCATAGTGGGGGTTGAGCTTGGGTTCGCCACGTGGCTGCCCAGCATGCTCTCCATAAGATACTCGGCTCAAGGCGCTCTAGTCGGGTTCTCGGTCACCATTTTCTCCGTGTTCATGGGTCTGGGCAGGGCGCTCCTCGGAAGAATCTCAGACAGCCTTGGAGCCGTCAAGAGCATAACATTCTTCGGAGGCTGCGCAGGCCTCTCCTTCCTAGTTTTCGCCTCCATAGAAGACTTCCCAGCCAAGCTCCTTGTCCTTCCAGTTATCGGTCTGGTCGTCGGCCCTCTCCTCCCCACCTTCACTGCATGGGTTATCCGCAACAACCCAGCCCACGGCGGAAGCGTCTCAGGCATGGTCATCTCAACCGGACGTGTAGGAACGTTCTTCATAAACTTGCTGGTCGGTCTAGCTCTCGGCCTTCATGGCGAGTTTACGGCGCTGACCGTGTTCTTCCTCTGCACCATGATTATGGTTGCCTACCTCAACATCATGGTGAGGCTTCGACGCTTAAGGCCTTCGGATTAATCAGCACGCTTAGCAAACTAGCCACAAGACAAAGAAGAGCGCCCGCGGCAAAAGCCCAGCTGTAGCTCAGTGTCAGGTCGAACACAAAACCTCCGAAGAAAGCTCCCACGCTCCCGCCCAAGTGATGTATGAAGGTGATGGTGGCGAACACGAGCCCTATTGAAGCTTTTCCAAAGATCTCGGACGCTAGGCCCGCGGTCAGAGGGACGGTTGCGAGGTTCGTGATGCCGAAAACTGCTGCAAACAGGATGATGGAGGCAGCGTCCCTGGCGTACAGCAGATAAACCATGCTAATGCCACGAGCTAGGTAGACCATGCCCAGAAGCTTGTTCATGGCGGCTTTCTCGGACAACGCCCCGACAAAGACAACGCTTAGGACGGATCCGCCGATCGACAGGGCGAGGGCGGTCGAGGCCACGGTCGTGGAATCGCAGACGCTCACGGTGTAGATCGCTAGATGGGTGCTGATCATGGTGACGGTGAATCCGCATATGAAGTATGTTAGCGAGAGGAGTGTGAATTGCTTGTGGAGCTTCATCACAGCCGGCCTTACATCTCCATGGCTGGGTGAATGGCTTCGCCAGCTGGGACTTAGAGCCTTCAATGCTAGGGGGACTGTGATGAGGGCCAGAGAGGCTCCGTTGACTATGTAGGTGTGACGCCATCCAATCATGCGGGCTAGTTCGCTTGTGAGCGGCACCATTATGAGGGCTCCGAGTGCGAAGCCCGTGGTCGACACGCCGAGGGCTATCCCGGTTTTCTTCGAGAAAGATTTGGAGACAATCGCTGACATGACGCTCAGCGAAACCCCGCCCGAGCCCAGCGCAACTACGAGGTAGAGGAAGTACAGAGACTGGAGGCTGTCGACCGTGCTCAGCAGCATCAAACCCAGGGAGGTGAGCAGGGCGCTGAAAGCGATTACGTGATTGGCTCGATGCCTGTCAACCAGCCTTCCGAAAACGATGCCGGACAACCCGCCGCCCAAAACGACCAACGACATGGGAAGTGAGGCGGAGCCCCTGCTCCATCCGAACTCCCCCACCAAATAATTCATGAATACGCCGTAAGAGTACAAAAATCCTTGGAACAGGACGAGGATGAAAGCCGCCGACAGAGCCGTCGCCCAAGCCCGGCTGACGATCAACGCTTGCAGCAGGCTGTTGCCGTTTATAAAACTTTATCGGCAGCGGGCGTGGTTTCTCCAGTCAGCTTTAGTACCCATGTAAAGGATTAGGCCGCCTACCAAGGCGTAGCTCGTAAGCGCCGCTGCGTTCGAGAACACCATGCCTGCTGTTATTCCCGCAAGCGAGACCATGGAGACCGTGACGACGTTGCCCGCTATGCAGGTCGGGCAGGCTCCAAGCGGTGCGAAGGTTATGTGAATCTTCGCCCACGTGTCGACCAACAGGCCTGAGAAGCCTAATGCACCCGGCCTCCTCACCGGCTTACCGCTCGCTGCGCACGCCTCCTTCCTAAGCGTCCTCGCCAGAGAAATGTAAACCCCAGCAAGCACGGCTGTAGGTATTTGGAGCAGGAGGTTGTGAACCCGGAAGACGTAGTAGACGTAGGTGTTGGGAGTCGATGACTCTACAGCTGCGCCCTTCGGGTCGAGGTAGCCGATGTAAAACAAGCCTTCGCCGAGGAAGATCTCCATCTTCCTCTCCAAGCTTATGTCTGTTAGCAGAAGCGGGTAGGAGATGAAGTCGCCTACGCCGACGTAGGCGGGCAGGTTGCCGCCCGTGAAGAGCATGAACATGAAGACGACAGGCACGGGGAGGAGCGTGAACAGCACCACCATAGCCGCGAAAAGACGCCGGTGATGTGAGACAGCGTGACCGGCGCTGCGGGCGGCGTAGACTATCTTGGACATTCATCGTATGGTGTGCAGTTGGGGGATTTAAGCGTTTTAGAAGGGGTTTTCGTTAAAAGCTTAAATGCAATTCGTCTACTCAACTAGCCTATGAAGAGAAGCCTAGTAGCGGCAATAGTTGTGGCAGCTGTAGTCATCGCTTCAGTAGCCTTTGTAGGATTGAATTTCACAACACAGCCGAGGCAGGTCCCGACGGAGATAGTAATCGGCACTTCGCAGCCCCTAAGCGGCGGGCTGGCCGAGGCCGGTGGACACACCTTGATCGGCATCCTTGCGGCTATCGACTACGTCAACGAGGTGAAGGGCGGTGTCTACGTCAAGGAGTTTGATAAAAGGCTCCCGCTCAGGCTCGTGCTCTACGACGACAGGACTGAAACAGCTAGAGCCAAGTCGGTTGCCGAAAGACTCATCAAGGTCGACGGCGTCACAGCAATCATAGCTCCGTACAGCAGTCTACTGACCTCTGTCATGGCTCCGGTGGCCGAGGAGAACAAGATACCGCTCATCGCCACTTCAGCTTGGTCGGACGCCATCTACAACCAAGGCTTCAAGTACGTCTTCAACCCCTACATACGGGGATCAACCGAGGCCAAGATCACTCTGGGCTGGTTCAAGGAGCTGGCGGACAAGATACCGATAAAGACAATCGCTATAGCTTACTCAGACGACGCCTACTCTACATCCGTCTGTGAAGCTCTAGCAAACCTAGCCAAGCAGGAAGGGTACGAAGTGGTCTTCCAGGAGAAGTTCCCGGTGGGACAGCTTGACTTCGCCGCCATGCTCACAACCATCAAAGCACGCAACCCAGACCTAGTGGTCTTCTTCCAGCCTTCAGCACCGGGCAACATCAAATTTATCAGACAGTTCAGAGAACTAGGCCTCGCTCCTAAAGCTGTCTTCGGCGGGTACTTCGGCGACTTCCAAGCAGTCAGGAATGAGCTGGGCCCGTTGATGGAGACCATATTCGCCCACGCCCACGACCTTCCTAACCCGCTTCCTCAGACCGACAAGGCGATGTTCGACTTCATCTACGAGAGGATCAAGAGGAAGCTACCGTGGCCGGAGGCAGCCGTGGCGACTTCAGGGTCGGAGGCAGTCCTAGTGCTCGCAACAGCCATCGAGAAGGCGGGGTCGCTTGACCCGTCTAAGGTTAGGGATGCGTTGGCTGGAATCGACGCATACTTCATCGGGCCAGTGCGGTTCGGTCAAGATGGCGTAAACCCGTTGAGGGTGATCTACCTGGTCCAGTACCAGAACGGCGACTACCGGCTCATAGCTCCGAGAACCTACCCAGGACTAAACATACAGCTGCCCGTAGTGGACCCGGTTCCCTACAAACCCTAAACCTTTTTTTACAAAAATGTTAGACTTTCTCGCCCAGCTGCTCGTCAACTCCTTGATGCTGGCTGGCCTATACGCAATCATCACGATCGGTTTGTCTTTAATATTCGTTCTCATGGGAATTCTTGACTTCACCCACGGCATCAAAATACTTCTCGCCGGATACATCTGCTTCTGGGTGATAAGCGCCGGCATCCACCCAGCCATAGCCCTCGTAATATCCGTGGGCTTGATGACGGCTTTGAGCTCCGGCTTGTTTGAGGGAGCTGTCAAGAGAGTGAGCGAGAGCCACTTTACCACACTGCTGGTGACGCTAGGCGTTGCCTACGTTATAGAGGGAGTTGTTAGCATGTACCAGCCGCCGCAGACGATAACCATCGACCAGTCCATCACAGGCCTGCCCGTTCCCCTGTCCATCGAGGTGGCGGGCTTGAAGTTCTCAACCACACTCGTGGAAACGTTCATCTTCAGCTTCTCGATAATGGTGCTTTTTCACATCCTTATAAAGAGAACCATGTTCGGCATCACCCTCAGAGCCCTTGTCGAAGACCGGGAGGTTGCGAGCCTCATGGGCGTCAACCCGAGGATAAGGCTGCTGCTGTCGGTTGCGCTTGTCAGCGCCATAAGCGGCGTGGCGGGTTTCTTCTACCTCAGGGCTTTCGGCGGCGTAATCGGCGACTGGTCGCTGATTTTGGGGAAGGCCTTCGCCTTGACTCTTTTCGTCGGAAAGACTACTAACATGTTCTCGCTGTTCGCCATGGCTCTCGTGCTAGCGCTCACCGAGAACATCATAGGCGGGTTCATCGCTGTTGGCGTCAAGGACATCGCAGCGATCTTCGTAATAATCGCAGCCCTGATAATCAAGTATCGAGAGGTTTGAGCATGCTCCGCATACAGCCGTTCAACGCTTTGATGCTTGCAGTGCTTGCAGCAGCCCTAACCCCCTACTTAATCCTAGATTCAAGGTCTCTTTTCTTCCACTACGCCATGGTCTACGTTTACTTTGTCCTGCTGGCTTTGGCGTGGAATACGCTCTACTCTTCCACGGGTATGGTTTCGCTAGGAGTTCAGCTCTACTTCGGCGCCTCAGCCTATACCGCAGCCTTCTTCATAAACCAGTACGAAAACATCATCCTAGCGTGCTTGGCAGGATTGTTGATGGGAGTGTTGCTCTCCTTGGCCGTCTCTTCCCTGCTGATAAAGCTGAAGGGGCTCTCGTTCACCATCGGCAGCTGGATGTTCGCCGAAGGAGCTATGCTCATCATGCTGAACTTCCCCGGTCTAGGAGGCTCGCAGGGCTACGGAATCCCCACCGTACAAATCCCCGTGAAAGAGCTTTACGCCGTCTCAGCCGCCATGCTGGTCGGCGTATACTACACGCTGAGGCTCTTCTCAAACAGCAGGATAGGCTTCGGCGCGCGTGGAATCAAGTCGGCGGAGACGCTGGCCGGGATAATGGGTCTCAACATTCCATGGTACAAGATAGTCACGCTTACTGTTTGCAACGCCGTCGCCTCGTTGAGCGGCGTGGTTTACATGCTGTACGTCAAGTACACGGACCCCTACACCTCGTTCTCGATACTATGGTCGATAGAGGCGATCATCATGAGCGTCATCGGCGGGGTCAACACGCTTGTGGGTCCTTTTATAGGAGGTGGTGTCTTCCTCGTGATAGTGGAGTACATACGGTTTCTGTACGCTGAGCTGAACATATTGATTATGGGTGCTATAATGATGGCTTTCGGCCTGCTTTACAAGGAGGGGGTGATGGGTTTCGTAAACAAGTACAGGGCGAGAAGGCTGGAGGCCGCTACACCCCGAGGTAGGTCTGCCTGATGACGGTGTTCTTGAGAAGGTTTTCGGGCGTGTCCTTGACTGCGATGGAGCCGTGCTCCAGCACGTACACGTAGTCGGAGACGATGAGCGTCAGGGCGGCGTTCTGCTCGCTCAGAAGAATCGTGAACCCCTCGTCCCTCAAACGAGCTATCACCGTGAACAGCTGCTTCGTGATAACGGGCGCAAGGCCGAGCGATGGCTCGTCCAGTATCAAAAGCTGCGGAGAGCTCATCAAAGCCCTGCCGATGTTGAGCATCTGCTGCTCACCCCCGCTGAGCGTGCCTGCTGCTTGGTTCTTCCTCTGCTTGAGTATGGGGAAGAGCTGGAAAACGTGTTCGAGCCTGTCTAGGAGTTTGTCGTCCTTCTTAGCGGAGTAGGATCCTATAAGCAGGTTTTCCATAACGGTCATCTTGCCGAAGAGTCGTCTTCCCTCGGGGGCTAGCGATATCCCCATCCTCGATATCTCGTGTGGTGGTTTGCCGTTGATCGTGTTGTTCTGGAAGCTTATCACTCCCTCCCAAGGCTTGTTGAGGCCGACGATGGTTTTTATGCATGTTGTTTTGCCGCTTCCGTTAGGCCCTATCATGCCGGTTATCGTTGACTTCTCAACCTCGAGGCTAACCTTCCTCAGCACGGGCATCGAGCCGTAGCCTGTAGTCAACCCCTCAACCGTTAGAAAACCACCTCACCTCCGATGTAAGCCTCCACAACCTCCTTGCTCCGCACAACCTCCTCGGGAGAGCCTTCGGCCAGCTTGTTGCCGTAGTTGAGCACAATCATCCTCCCCACATGACGAGTGAGCTCCTTAACCCTGTGCTCAACCCAGACGACGGAAAACCTGTGTTCTACAGCGTTCCCCACGATCAACTCGCACAGCTCAGCCGCCTCCTGCGCCGTCAACCCAGACAAAGCCTCGTCTATCATGAGCAGGCGGGGCTTCAGAAGCAGGGCCCTCAGCAGCTCAACCTTCCTCTCCTCGAAAAGAGTAAGCTCGGACGTTTTCCTGCCGCCGTCCAGCCGGTGGGTTGAAAGCATCTCTCTAGCCGATTCTATAGCCTTGGACATGGTTAAGCCTGTGGTGAAGCAGACGGGGAAGACAACATTCTCGAGAACGGTGAAGTCTTTAAAGACTGACGGAATCTGAAAAGTACGGACAACACCCTGCCTCGTTATCTCCCAAGTCTTCAGCTTTGAGAGGTCTTTACCGTTGAAGATAATCCTCCCCTCGCTGGGCCTGTAAACCCCGCTGATGAGGTTGATGAGCGTGGATTTGCCTGACCCGTTGGGGCCTATCACTCCAAGAATCTCGTTCTCGGCGAGCGAAAGAGACAATTTGTTCAGAGCCGTGATCCCGCCGAACCTCTTGGAGACATCCTCGACGCTCAGCAACGCTTTCACATCCGTATGCGGGAACCCATCCCGTATAAAGGTTTAAAACATACAGAGCAACCGTGATTCCGTGATCGAGTACAAGAACCTAATCTACGAGAAGCGTCCCGAGGATAAGGTGGCGGTCATAACTTTCAACAGGCCCGACGCCCGGAACGCCATGAGCGTTGCCATGCTGACCGAGTTCAACGACGCCCTGCACAAAGCTGCAGAAGACCCCGAGGTCTGGTCAATCATCATAACGGGGGCGGGCGACAAAGCCTTCTGCTCGGGCGGCGACGCCAAGGAGTTTCTGGCGAACGTCGAGGCTGGCAAAATACCTGAGATAGAGAAGTTCAACAGGTTCAACCTCGACGTCTGGCGTTTCATGGAGAAGATGAGGAAGCCGATCATAGCAGCCGTCAACGGGTTCTGCAACATAGAGGTAATCCAAGCCGTCGACCTCGTCGTAGCCAGCCAGAACGCTAAGTTCGGCCTTCCGGAGGTCTCGATAGGAGTGAGTCCCGGCGCAGGCATAACAGTCCGGCTTCCACGCTTCCTCAGCAAGTACTGGGCCAAGTACTTCCTGTTCACCGGTGAATGGGTTTCAGCGGAGGAGGGGTATCGCCTCGGCTTCGTCAACAAGGTCGTCCCCCATGAGAAGCTGCTGGAGGAGGCGCTGGCCTTGGCGAGGCGCATAAACAAGAACGCTCCGCTGGCTGTTGGCGCTACGAAGGCCTGCGTGAACCTGGGCGGCGAGATGCCGGTTGACGAGGGGATGGAGTACCAGCTGAAGGAATCGATACTTATGTTCCATACCGAGGACTTGAAGGAGGGCATTCGTGCAAGGTTCTACGAGAAAAGAGAGCCCCAGTTCAAGGGACGCTAAAACTCTTCCCTCGAAGGCTCCCTGACAAACATCCTGTATTTTTCCTCCTTATCTTTAAGCTCTTGGAGTATCCGCTTGCAGAAGGCCTCGACCGGGTTGGGATGGCCTGTACGGTTCTTGACATCCTCAAAGCTCTGGAACCTCGCTGCATCACGTTCCTGTAAAAATTTTTGGAGCATCTTCTTCCCCACTCCAGGGATCAGCTCCAGGGCATGCAGCCTCGGCGTTAGAAGGCCGCTGTTGTTTATGAAATCCATGAACCTCTGCGGGTTCTCCTCGATCACTCTTCTTATCGCCGGCTCGAGGTTAGACACAGCCGTCTCGGTCAACTCGTCAAAACCAATACGCCTTATGATCCTCATGATCTCCCTTGGGACATCCCTTCCTATGTAGATACGTGTCCCCATCTTCGGCTTGAACTTCTCGTTGACAGCTACCTCGAGCAGGGTGAAGAAGTCCTCGCCGAGAAGCTGCACCACGTATTCGTTCTTGTCGTGGACAAACCGCTGCCCGCCCCTACGGTGTTGAGCGGCCTGGAAGACGTCTAAAACATATCCATAATCTTCGTACCGTTTTTGACGCTGCATGGTTTTCTCTGCTCTCACTGTAGCCGGTTGTTAAGAGCGTCTTCCACGAGGCTGATAACTGTCTTCATCTTCTCCTCGGAGAACAGAAGAAACGAGACTAGCCTCTTGTACCCGCTCAGCACGGCCCGCAGCTCGTCAACCGTCGTCGGACAAGTGTCAGCCACCTGCACAGCCTCCCTCCTCGTCAAACCAACTTCGTTGACAAGTTTTTCGACGAGTTTCTCAGCCTGGTCCGCCTGCAGCTTCGTGTACTTCTTGCAGTACTGCAGCACACGAGCCTGCAGCGTGGTGAGGTTGGGCTGCTGCTTCTCTAGCAGAGCTGCGACGTATGCGATCGGGACCTCTGTTCTGGAGACTATGCGTCTAGCCATCCGTTAAACCACTACTCCCCTGATGTGGTCGGGCAGGAGGGAGAGCTTTTTCTCCTTGTTCCCGACTTTGACGGCGACGATGTATCCCCTTCCACGCTTCTCCACCACCTCCCCCACCCTTCCGTGGTACCTTCTATGCGGCGAGCCTTTCTGCACGCTGGGGTTTATCGTGATGTAAACCCGGTCTCCGACGCTGTACTCCCTTAGGTAGATGTCCGGCGTAGGCCCGCTCCTAGACCCTCTGGGCTTTAGAAGATATCCTCTAGACTTTCTCCTGAAGCCTCTGGAGGTGGCCATTCCAGCTTACCGCAGAAACTACTAATCTACCATGATAAAAGCATTTACGGCTGGGTCTCGACCGCCAGGACGGTGAGCTCGAGGCGTGTGGGGACAGCCTGCAGCAGCTCGGCGAAGCTCGGAACCGTTCGGCCGGAATCTCCGGTCACAAGCTCCTTGACGTACAGCCCGCCCTGGCATCGTATCTTGAACACGGCCTCCCTGCCGTCCACTAAAGCCGCCTCAACCCAGTAGACCGTCTTACGCCGCACCCTGTCGCTCCTGCGTCCGAGAACACGGGTAGGTGTTCTCTGCTCGACTACTCGGTTCCTGAAATATTCCTCCAGCCTCTTGATTCGTTCAGCGTCCAGCTCGTCCTCGAAGAAAGCTCTCACCTCGTAGGTTTTGCTCGTCAACGCAGAGGTTGACTTTAGCGTTCTCACCTCCTTCCTACTGGCCAGCGACTCGACTCTAACCTCAACCATCCCCCGAGCCTCGCCGTTGATGGTTTCTTCAACAACGTTGAAGGGTACAGACCTAACCCTTGGCCTGCTCAGCTCCAGCACGAACGGCCGGCCTTCATTCTGAACAAGGGCGTCGACGTCCTCCCGCCCAGCTGCGTGGAACTTGTACCTCTCAGCCTGGAAAAGCTTCCTCGCAGGCTCCCCCACAAGCTCAGCCACGCTCGTAGGATACTCACGCCCCGTAAACCCGCATGAATGGCATCCCTTCCCCCAGCATCTCCTGCAAGACCACGGCGACTGCGGCAGCTGCCGGCTGTGCTTCAGGTACCTCCCCTTCAGGAAGAGAGGGTTCGAGATTATTCGGCAGGTCTTCGAGAAGATGTCGACGACGATGGTTATGTCCGGGTGCTTGTGGTCTGCTTTCTTCCCCGTGATGGCTGCTAACAGCTTCCCGACCTCCCTCGACACGTCGTTCTTGATGTCCTCGGCTTCAGACAGCCCCAGCGCAGCCCGCAGGCTGTCCTCCCTCTCCCTCACCTCGGAGGGAACCGAGGCCCCCACCAAGAAAGTCGTAAACTCGTAGCCTTCCAGCATCTTCAAAACCATCTCAGCCATTTCTCTCAGGTTCTTCTCAGACAGAGAGCCGCCGCAGACGCCGCAGACAAACCCCTCAGGCTTGCTCAGCCCCAGGTGGACAGCAGCCTCTTCCAGCCCTCCGTTCTCGGCCAGCAGCTTGACAAGCCCTTCATCCCTGTTCTTGACCGCCTCCATCAGCAACGCCACCTTAAGCGCCCTACCCCTCTCCCTGTTCGAAAGACCGTAGCCCAGCCTTGCGAACTGACGGCCGAGACAATAGTCGCAAAGGGCTCCTGACCTGAGCAGCTCGACGGTAAGCTGGGCTAGGGACGTCAACTAGGCACGACCCCTACCCTGCCGGAGGATTTGACGAATCTTCCTGTCCTTCATCATCTTACGAGAAGCTTGGAAGCTTTTGAGAAGCTCTCGGACATCCCTCTCCGAGACGCCGGCTCCACGGGCGATCCTCCTGATTCTCGAGCTGTCTATGATGGCTGGCTCCTGCTTCTCCTTAGCCGTCATCGACTTGACTACCGCCGTCCACTTCTTGATCCTCTCCTCCGCCTTCTCGAACTCGGTGTCGGACAAGGCATCCATGCCGGGCAGCGAAAGCTTGCCGAGTATTTTCTTGAGAGGCCCTAGCTTGGTAAGGCTGCTCAGCTGGCTGACCATGTCCTCCAGCGTGAACCTCCCCGTCAGAATTGTTTTCATACGCTCCTCATCCATCTCAACCTCTGCAGTCCTCACCCTCTCGACGAGGCTCTCGATGTCAGGCATTCCAAGCAGAGAAGCCACATAGCCGCCCGGGTTGAACGGCTCAAAGTCCTCCACCGCCTCCCCTACTCCTATGAACTTCACGACAGCACCCGTTTCGGCGACAGCCGAAAGCGCACCACCACCCTTCGCAGAAGTATCCAGCTTCGTGATGATGATCGAGCCTACGGGAGCCGCTTCGTGGAAAGCAGCTGCATGAACACCCGCTTGCTGTCCAATCGTCCCGTCTATTACGAGGATGTTCTCATCGGGCTGAATGGCCTTCCCCAGCCTCCTCATCTCATCCATCAACTCCTCCTGGCTCCTGTGCCTGCCGGCGGTGTCCACTATGATAAAGTCCACGCCCATGGTCCTGAAGAACTCAACCCCTCTGCGCGCTATCTCGACGGGGTCGCTAACGCCCGGCTCCCCGTAAACCTCAACCCCTCTCGGCTTCAGCAGCTGCTGCAGCTGGACGTAGGCGGCGGGCCTGTAAGTGTCGGCGCAGACAACACCAACCTTGTAGCCGCTTGTCTTGAGATAGTTGGCCAGCTTGGCCGCGGTCGTCGTCTTCCCCGTGCCCTGAATTCCAAGCAGCATGACGACGTAGGGTTTTTTGCCGTCGGGGGAGAGCTTCACCGGCTTTCTGCCCAGCAGCGACGTAAGCTCCTCGTAAACGATCTTAGCGACATGGTCCTTCCTGCTCACGCCCGGAGGAAGTTTTTCAGCCAACGCCCTCTCCTTAATCCTCTCCGACAGCTTGCTGACCAACTCCACCCTGACGTCAGCCATCAGCAGCGAACGCTGAACACCACGCACAAGCTCCTCGACAGCATTCCTGTCAGCCGACGGCGAGGCGAGAAACCTCTGAAAAGCCTCCTTCAGCGTCTTCCCCAGCGAAGAGAAAGCCGACATGCTCTCCGATAACGATCCCCGACAGATATTTTAAGGCTCGTGCCTACAAGGGTTTTTAAAAGACACCTACGCCAAAGCACCGAGAGGATGGGGGAGTTGAGAGTTCTCATCACGGGAGCTAGAGGCTTCATAGGACGCCACCTAACCGAGTACCTCAGCAGCAGAGGGTTTGAAGTAGTCGGGGCCGACGTCTCCGACGGACCAGGCCTGCGCTTGGACGTGACTGAGAACGACGCAGTTCTCAAGATGTTTGAAGACATTCATCCCGAAGCATGTGTTCACCTGGCCGCCGTCGCCGACATAGCTGAGTCGTTGAGAAACCCTTACAGGTGTTTCTCCGTCAACTGCGTCGGTACGTTGAACATCTTGGAGGCGGCGAGGAGGCTTGGTCTGTCGCGTGTCGTCGTCTTCTCGTCAGCCAACTACTATGGAGCTCCGGAGAAAGTACCTGTCGTCGAGACAGACCCTCCAGCCCCCAGAACAGTGTACGACTTTTCTAAAGTGGCCCTCGAGCAAGCCGTCTGGAGCTACCATAGAAACCACGGAGTCCCAGCCGTAGTCCTACGGCCTTGGAAAGCCTTCGGCGAGTACGAGCCCGTGGTCAAGATGGTTCCACGCTTCATAACCTCATGCCTCGAGAACAAGCCTATCCCACTCTACAACGGCGGGGCAGACATAACCGACCCTTACCACGTCGACAACCTCTGCCACGCAGTCCAGCTCTGCCTGACCAACGAGAAAGCGGTCGGCGAGGCCTTCAACGTAGGCACGGGAGGAGCCGTGTCGGTGAGACAGCTGGCGGAGAAGATTAAGCAGATGACGGGCTCGTCGTCCGAGCTCCAGACACTACCCCCCAGAACGCCGGCCGAATCGAAACCCATGAAAAGCATTCCGTCGATAGAGAAGATCAGCCATGCGATAGGCTACGCACCCAGAGTAAGCCTTGAAGAAGGCCTCCGGAGAGTCATAAACTACTACCAAAAAAAGTCCAACTAGAAAACGAGGCATTCACAAACGAATATATACAAACTAAATCAGATTTTTCCAGCATGATAAAATACGTCGTCAAGCGGCTGTTGTTAGCGGCGCCAGTTTTCGTAGGGGTTTCGGTGATTGTTTTCGTCATCATGGCAAGCACTCCTGGGGACCCAGTATTGGTCAGGGCGGGTTTCGACCCTAACATTTCTCAAGAGAAGCTTGACCAAATACGAAGAGAACTCGGCCTAGACCAACCTATTTACGTTCAATACTTTAGGTTTATCAACAAAGTGATGCAGGGAGATTTAGGAAATAATAT
>JAVYLK010000008.1:0-48381 GCA_038740895.1 Candidatus Caldarchaeum sp. | reverse complement strand
AAGCTTGGTTGAGCAGGTCGACGGACGGTATTTAGTCGAAGTTCCGAGGTATCTTAACACAACCTTCTCCGAGCTGTTGATAACGGTCGCAACACCCCCAGCAGACCAAGTATCGTTCAGCACAGAGCCCTGGACGCTGAGAATCGTGGAGAATAACAGAAGGATAGCTTCATTCAGGTTTGAGAACCTGTTCATTCCGCAGAGGGTCGCGTTGTCGGTGAGCCTGACAGCCAGCAACCTTCCCACGCTTCCCACGGCCCTGGTCATCGCCATCGCCGTCGTAGCGGGCTTCCAAGCACTAGCCATGAGACAGAGACAGCGGAAGCCATCCTCTGCAGAGTTAGCCGGCTTCAGCCAATCCATGGAGAGGCTTGTTGAGGAAATGATAGGTGAGATTAACAGGTTGAAGAACGTCGAGGATGCTGCTAGGGTGTACAAGACGGTCGAGGACCGGCTTAAGACCGCTAAAGAAACTCTCTGGACTGCGAAGAAAAGTCTGAAGGGTGGCGAGATTGCGGGAGGCCTGAACAGCATCGAGAACCAGCTGAACGAAGCTGGGTCAATACTGCAGGCGGTAAACAAAACAGTCGAGGACTTCAAAGCAAACAGAATACCTCGAAACGTCTACACACGGGTCGTGAACGAATACGTCAAGGAATGCAGGAAAACGCTTTCAGAAGTTCTGAACACTCTTGAATACCTCAGCCGCCTGAGATGACTCTTCCAATCAAATCGGCTGTTTTATCTGCTGGGTTCTCCATTCTGTCTAGGAGTCGGGAGGCTTTTTTCAAACACTCCGCGCTTACTTCGTCGATGTTGTGAAGGATTGAAGCGGCCACGCCAGCGACTCTGTGAAGCTCCCTTACGTGTCTCACGAGGCCTTGTTTAATCAGGTAGTTTATCACGGCGGGCATGCTGCCGGGGTAGAAGGATATCGTCGGCACGCCGAGCAGAGCCGCCTCCTGAGTCATGGTTCCCCCGCCTCCGATGAAGAGCCTCGAAAAAAACAGAAGGGACAAGTCGTCGACAGGCTTCTCAACCACCAAAGCACGCCCGCCTACTTTCCTCCTCAAATACTCCACCTCCTCCGGATATCTTGGAAGGACGACCAGCCGCAGGCCGTCCAAAACCTTCGCCAACTTGTCGAGAAAGTCGACATAGTCATCAAGCCTCCAGCCGACATCATTCAGGTAGGAGGCCTGATACTCGGGGCTCCTGACCAGGACGTAGCCGTGCTTGCTCAAGCCGAATAAACGCAGCCTTGTCTCGTCAGGCTTGAAACCTTTCAGCCAAGCCGCCGGATCCAGCGCCTTGTACAGCGTGATGCGGCTGGGGGGTACGCCGTGCCTTACCCAAGGAGCTTTGCCGACGACCCGAGGGCTGAGCACGTGTGAAGAGAGGGGGGCTGCAAGCCTGTTGACGGGGGAGTGCGGCGTGTCGGATACGAGTATGTGGGGCTTGGCGAGGCCGAAAGCTATGCGAGAACATTCTGGAGAACCGCTTGAAACCGCGCAGTCAAAATCATCAACAACCTCCATGAGCTTCAGAGTCCTCTCCGCACTCCTGACCAGCTTGTCCCTCAGGTTCCTTCCGCCGAACTCACCCACGACAAAAACATCAGCGGTGCCGAATTTTGGAAGGAGCGGAAGAACCTGATCGTAGGCCCGAGCCGTTGCGAGTATCTTAAACCCCCTCCCAGTAAGCATCTCGCCCAGATGTTTAAAGAACCAGAACTGCTTGGGCGTTAGAACATCCAGCCAGACAACAGTCATCTTCTAGACCAGACAACCCTCACAAGCACTATTTAATTTTCGAAGAAAGAAAAGCTAATACCGTGAAGGATTGAACAACCGCCATGATTACGCCTGTTCTGACGGCGGTGCTGACCACTGCCATCGCTTCAACGGTGCTCATTCCCGTCAGCAAAACCGTCTCGAGAAAGACGGGATGCATGGGGCTGGACGTTCACAAACCCAACCCATACCCGGTTCCCAAGCTCGGAGGACTCGTAGTGGTTGGAGGCGTGATGGCGGGCTACGCAGCAGCCCATCCATTCCTCAACAGCACGGCCCTAACCCTTGCGGTCTATTCATCGATGGCCATCGCGGCGCTGATAGGGCTTTACGAAGACTTTAGAGAGATAAACCCCGTGCTCAAGCCCGCGTTGCTGGCATTCGCCGGAGTTCCAGTCGTCGCGCTAGGGGTTTATTCACCAAGCCCGTTCATCCCGTTCGTCGGAAACGCTCGTCTAACCATAGTATACCCAATCCTGATACTCATAGGGTTTGCGGTCGTCTGCAACGCAGTCAACAGCATCGACGTGCTGAACGGCTCACTCGCCTACACAAGCCTCGCCGCTCTGCTTCCGTTGTCGGCGGCAGCTCTGCTAGACGGGAAAACAGAAACCCTAATCCTGTGTTTAGCTTTGGCGACAGCGCTCGCCGTCTTCCTCACAGCAAACAAGTATCCGTCGAAGGTCTTCGCCGGAAACATCGGAAGCCTAAGCGTGGGGGCGGTTCTTACTCTAATAACCATCACGGGAAGGCTTGAAGTCGTTGCCATCGTTGCGCTCATACCGCAGATAATGAACGAGTTCCACATAATCTACTCGATGAGAGGGCTGAGGAGCGCCAAGGCCGCAGCTAAAAGGCCTGTGGTTGTTGACGGGGGGGTGATAAGGGCTAGCCGTGAGAAAGACGCTCCAATAACGCTGCTCAGGATGGTTTCGGCCACCGGCCCCGTCTCCGAGAAGCAAGCCGTCAACAGGATGGCCCTAATCTCCCTGTACTCAGCCTTCCTGTCCCTCATCACTTATTTTTTCCTCATAAGGGGTGTGTGAAGTGTCCGGTTCGGTGCTATGGTTATTGGCACTGGTTTCGGTCATCTGGCTGATGTTCCTAGCCGCCTCATCCTTAATAACACTAATCATCATGCCTGTTGTCGACATGCAGTCCTCCACAACGATGTCCGCTGCCAGAACTTTGGCAGGAATGGCTGTGTTCGGTCTATGGGTCTATGGATGGCAGAAGACAGCTGAGTTCTGGCTCAACAAGATCCTCCTAAGAGCGGACGGGGAATGAGGATACTCTTCGTGTCTGGCGAAGCCTCCGACATTCCTCTAGCACTCCAACTTTCAAAGCACGGCCACATGGTTGTTTTCTACTCTTCGAACCCCTATGTCTCCGGGCAGGCACTCAACTACTCGAGAAAAATTCACCGAGGACTAAGCAGAGCTGAGTTCGTGAAGATGTGCAGCGACGGGTTTTTCAGCCTCGTGAAGGAACCGAGACCCTTTGATGCGGACGAGGTCTGGGTCTGCGTCAACACGATAAGGAAAGGAGCCGACACGTTCGCCGAAGCCGAGAACCTTACGAAGACAGCCGCTTCGATGACCAGGAGGTTAGAAAAATTTGTGCTCTGTGGCTTGACTAGGCCGGGCGACGCAAAGCTTTTGATCAAAACATTTCAACAACACAACCCATATCATCCGCACGGCCTGTACTATGTGGGAGCTTGTCAGACATCATTCAGCAAAACTCCATGCTGGTCAAACATCGGAGAAGAGAACGCCCCCGAAACAATCAAACTTCTCAAGCCCATTTTCTTCAAAACAGTCGAATCGGCTGAAGCCGCCAACCTGACAGCCCTGGCTTCAGAAGCCGTACGAAGGCTCGCCACCCTCCATCTTACAGAGTTCTTCAAATCCGGAGAGCTTCTGAGGCCTTTGGTCGGGGACGACGAGGTTCTCGCGGAAAAACAAGTAGACGCCCTGAGATACGCCGGGAGCGTGGTGAAAAACACATCTTACAACTTTTTGGCGAACGCTCACAGAAGCCTGGTCAAGGATTCCAGCTGGAGGAAACGCGCAATAATGAGAGAGGTCGTCAAGCTGAGCCGGAGTGGTGGAAAACTCGTAAGCATAGCCGTTGTCTGCCCAGACGACAGGAAGGAGGAGGTTCGCATGATGTTCGAGGGGAAGCCTGTCAAGACCGTCTGCGTCGACGAAGAGGAGCTCGAGGCCAGAGGAGCCGGTTTGTTGAAGGGGTTTGCCGGCGTTGTTGTGGCGTCTAACAGGCTGGACTTGGCGGCCGAGGTTCAGGAGAACTTTAAGACTGCGTGGTTCCTGCCGTTAGTGTAGGGATGGTTTGATGGTAAGGGTTGCAGTGGTGGGCGCAGGATTTTGGGGCGTAAACCACTTAAGGGTGTTGAAAGAGCTGTCGGACGTCGAGCTTGTGGCTGTGGTCGACCTCGACGTAGGACGCGCCGAGAAGGCAGCCAAGAGGTTCGGGGTGGCGTCGTTCTTCAAGCATTTAGATGAAATGCTGAAAACAGTGAAGCCGGATGCAGTCACGATCTGCACACCCTCCACAACCCACGCCCCCATAGCGCTGAAGCTTCTCGAAGCTGGCTGCGACATCCTGATAGAGAAGCCCATGTCCACGAACGTCGAGGAAGCTGCTAGAATCATAGAGCAGGCTGACAGAACAGGTAGGACGGTGATGGTCGGCTTCATAGAGAGGTTTAACCCCGTTGTCCAGCTCGCCCACAAGCTCATCTCCGAAGGCGAGATAGGCGATGTGCTATTGATGTACAGCCGGAGGATAGGCTCATGGCCGGAGAGAATAGGAGACACAGGCGTCGTGAAGGACACAGCCATACATGACATAGACCTCGCCGGCTGGATCCTTAACGAGGTTCCGGAGACGGTTTACGCCAAGTGCGGAAGGCTACGGCACAGCCACGAAGACCACGCTCAGGTTTTCCTTTCATACGGAGAGAAGCGGAGCGCCTTGATGGAGGCAAACTGGCTGACTCCACGCAAGAAGAGGGAGATGCACATCACCGGCGAGAAAGGCGTTGTGTCGATTAGGTTCATAGAGCAGGAGCTGGTCGTTGAAAAAGCTGAACAGCTGACAATCCCCAACATACCCTACTCAGAGCCCTTGAAGCGAGAGCTAGCCCACTTCGTAGAATGCATCCACGCAGGCCGCCAGCCCCTCGTAAACGCTCTCGACGGCTTAAAAGCCATCTTCATAGCTGATTGCATACTGATGTCGTCCGACATAAACGAACCCGTCAAAACAGCTGAAGCCGCCCAAAAAATGAAAATACCCTCCCGGCTGCTGCAGCATGGGGCCGCCCGGATTTGAACCGGGGACCTCGCGGGCCCAAGCCGCGCATCTTAGACCAAGCTGGACCACGGCCCCTTGGATGGATGATGTGTTTGCTTCTATATATTATTCCATTCGGGGAGCTATGAGGAACTCTATTTTCCCGGCGGTTATAGGGAATGCTAGCTTGATGGGCTTGTTTGTTGACAGCTCAATTCCAGTTTCGGCTGACAGCTGCCTGCTGGATGACACTATTTTCTCGAGGTAAGTTAGGCTGAAGCTCGCTGAGACTTCTTTGTCGGTTGATATTTCGTGGACGAGGCTGCCGTCCTTCTCCAGCTTGGTTTGGTTGAGGCCCAAGTCGCTCTTGCTGCTGAGCATCAGGTAGTTAGGGGTTATGGTTATCCGAGTGTAGTCGCTGACCAAGGCTGCGTCGTTTACTGCTTCGTAGAAAGCTGACGTATCCACTCTGCATCTTGCTTCGAAAGAGAGCCTCGGAACTGGTGTTGGGCTTGAGGCCGACTCTAACGTGTTCAGGACGAATGTCCTCTCCTTCCGCGCCGTCGCGTTAGAAAGCACCAGCCTCAGCTTACGGGCGGTCTCGTCGTACTCGAGTGTTAGCGACTCGCTTCCAGCTCTTTTGAGGAACTTAAGCAGCTCCGGTATGTTCAGCCTTATCTCTGTCGGCTGTTCACATGAGTATTCTTCGGCGGCGTCCCTGCCGAGAACGAAGTTGACCATGCTGACGTGAGCGGGGTCCATGCCTACCAGCTTCAGGGATTCTTTGTCAGCCGTGAAAGAACCCTCGTCCACAACCGCTGAAATGGCTTTGACAAGGCCTGCGAAATAATCTGCCGACGGAAGCCTCATGCGGAACGGTGTCGATGACTCGGTCATGCTGGAGCATATGATTTAAGCGGTAATTTAATGTTTGGAGATGTTATGCGGGTATTATCTGGAAGCCTTCCTGGAATTACCCGGACCATGTTTGGCCTTCTAAAGGATATATGGGAGTTGTCGGAGGTGGGCTGAAGGATTGAGCCGGAGCAAGAAGAGGATCAAGCTGGAGATGGAGACATCCGAAGGCGACAAGATATCCATCGTGTTTGAAGGCGCGTTGAACAGGGACAAGCTATTCCAGCTAGCTGACTTCCTCGAGCTTGTCGAGGGCCCGTCTGAGAGTCAGTCTGACGTTAGGGTGAACAAGCTGACTAGGGTGATGGAGCTGATTGAGAAACGCTTTCCTTTCTCTTCGTTTACTTCGAGAGAAGTTGCCGAGGTTTATCAGCACGAGTACCGAGAGCCCATCTCCCTGAGCACGGTCTCAACCTACTTGGCTAGGCTTGCCGAGAGGGGATACTTGGAGAGGTTTGGCGCTGGAAACATGGCTAAGTACAGGGTGATGCATGAGACGGCTAGGCAGGAGAACAAGCTGATGGAAGGCTAGATTGTTATCGGTATCTTTTCACGCATCTGCAGCGAGGCTTGAGCCGCAGCCAACCGCGCTATCGGTACTCTGTAAGGTGAGGCGCTGACGTAGTCAAGACCTGCCTCGTTGAAGAACTTTATGCTTGCAGGGTCTCCGCCGTGCTCTCCGCATATTCCAACCTCTAGCCTTGGGTTAGCTTTCTTTCCCTCGGCAGTTGCATGCTTTACAAGGAAGCCGACTCCGGAGACATCCAGAGTCTCGAAGGGGTTGGCTGGAAGTATCTTCTTCATCAAGTAGCTTGCCATAAACTTCGCCTCGACATCGTCCCTGCTGAACCCGAAAGTTGTTTGGGTTAAGTCGTTTGTTCCAAACGAGAAGAAGTCCACAACCCCCGCTATCTCTGAAGCCGTGATGGCGGCTCTGGGGGTTTCAACCATCGTCCCGACCTTGTATTCTATCTCCTCCCCCATCTCCTCGAAAACCTTGTTGGCAGTCCTTTCGACGACCTCCCTAAGGTAAGCCATCTCGTTCCGCTCGCTGACCAGAGGAAGCATTATCTGGATCTTCGCCGTGCTGCCTATCTTTCTCCTCACCTGTATGGCTGCCGTCAGTATAGCCCTCACCTGCATCTCGTAGATCTCTGGATGCGTTATCCCAAGCCTGCATCCCCTGTGTCCAAGCATCGGGTTGTGCTCGTGCAGAATCTGAACCTTCCTGAGCAACGACTGTTTTTCAGCCAGCTCTTTTTCCTTTCCAGGCTTGTTCACCAGATCCAGCATCTCCTTCAAGATCTGGTCGGCCGGCGGGAGGAATTCGTGGAGCGGGAGGTCGAGCAGACGAACCGTTACTGGCAGGTCTCTCATAACTGTGAATATCTCTACGAAGTCGTTTACTTGGAAGGGTAGAAGCTTTTGAAGAGCTTTACGCCGGCCCTCGTCGTCGGCGGCCATTATCATCTCACGGACTATCGGCAGCCTGTCGGGTGCGTTGAACATCCTCTCGGTCCTGCACAGCCCAATACCCTCCGCTCCAAAAGCCCTTGCCTTCTCAGCCGCCTGTGGCGTGTCGGCGTTAGCTCTCACGCCTAGCCGCCTATACTTGTCGGCTATCGCCAGCAAATCGTTAAGCTCGCCCGTCAGCTCCGGCTCGACGGTTGGAACCTCTCCGAGGAATACCTGCCCCGACCCTCCGTCGATGGTTATGACGTCTCCGTGCTTGACGGTCAAACCTTCCGAGGTTTTGAAGTATCTTTCATCCATGTTTATTGTGATGCTCTCGCAGCCCACGACGGCGGGTTTACCCATCCCACGCGCCACGACTGCGGCGTGCGAAGTCATGCCACCCCTAGAAGTCAACACTCCCTGCGCAGCGATAATCCCCTTAATGTCCTCGGGCGTCGTCTCAGGCCTTACCAGTATTAATTTTTCCCCCCTAGACCCTCGTTCGGCGGCTTCTTCTGTGTCGAAAACAACGATTCCCGTAGCTGCGCCGGGAGACGCGTTAAGTCCCTTGGCGATGGGTTTAGCTTTTACATCCGGATGCAGCCTTCTGTGAAGGAGCTGGTTCAGCTCCAGCGGGTCTATGCGGAGCAAGGCTTCCTCGGGAGTTATGAGTCCTTCGTGAACCATGTCAACCGCTATCTTGACTGCGGCCAGCGCAGTCCGCTTCCCATTCCTCGTCTGAAGCATGTAAAGCTTACCGTTCTCGACCGTAAACTCAAAGTCCTGCATGTCTTTGAAGTGTTTCTCAAGCTTTTCAGCCGTCTCCTCCAGCTGCTTTCTCAGTTCTGGGGACAGCCTATCTATCGGGAGCGGCGTTCTTATGCCTGCAACGACGTCCTCGCCCTGAGCCTTAGGCAAGTACTCGCCGTACAGCTTCTTCTCGCCGGTCGACGGGTTTCGTGTGAAGCCGACACCCGACCCCGAATTCTCCCCGAGGTTGCCGAAGACCATCGCCTGAATGTTGACGGCCGTACCCAGCTCGTCCGATATTTTGTAGTACCTCCTGTATTCGACTGCGCGTGGGTTGTTCCACGACTTGAAAACAGCCTCAACCGCTATCCTAAGCTGCTCCCACGGGTCTTGCGGAAAGTCGCGCCCCGTCTCCTCCTTCACAATCCGCTTGAACTCTTCGACAAGCCTCTTCATCTCCGACGCCGGGATATCGATGTCAGACTTGACGCCCAACCTGTGCTTCACGCTATCCAACAGCTTCTCAAACTTTTCACCCTTGACTCCCATCGCTATCCTGCCGAACATCTGAATAAGCCGTCGGTACGCGTCGTAGACGAACCGCTCATCCCCCGTTAGCTTGACAAGCCCTTCAGCAACACTATCGTTCATTCCTAGGTTGAGGATGGTGTCCATCATGCCCGGCATAGAGTAGGGCCCGCCAGACCTCACCGACAGAAGGAGAGGGTTGGACGGGCTGCCAAGCTTCTTGTTGAGTTTAGCCTCGAGCAGAGCAAGCTTCTGCCTAACCTCCTCAAGCAGGCCTTCAGGCATCCTCCCGCCCATACGGTAGTACTGCTTGCAAGCCTCCGTCAAGATTATCAGGCCGGGAGGGACGGGCAAGCCCATGCTCGTCATCTGGACAAGGCCAAAGCCTTTCCCACCAAGCTCGAACCTGCTCAGACCAATAAGCTCTTCAAACAGACCGACTAAACTCATATCCCGAAGCTAATAACTAGTCCACTATAATATAAGCTGCTCTCCGTCTTCGCCGGCTTCATAATGTATAGAACATCCATAGAATCCCTATTGCTGGGTTAGATTTATAGCTGGACGGCTGCAAAACCTCAGTTGTTGAACCGGAGAGCCCTGCTTGTGTCGTCGGCTGCAGCTGCCGTGTCGGCGGGAGTTGCTGTCCTCTCAGCTAACGAGGCTGGCAGGTTGGAGACCAGCTTCGTCGACGCAGGGCTGGGCTCGCTCGTGGTTTTCCTGCCAGACCTTCATCTACACAGCCTTGGAGCTTACGAGGAAAGTTTAATCGAATCGGTCAACAGGATCCAGCCCGACGTGGTGGTTTTAGGAGGAGACATGGTTGACGAACTGACGTCCGATGTGGAAGTCCTAAGGCTGTTCGTGTCGCAGCTGGATGCTCGTGAAAAGCTCTTCGTCCTGGGAAACCATGACTACTGGAGCGGTCATTCAGAGGCTGTGCTCAGAATATTGAGGGAGCAGGGGTGGGTGGAGTTGTCTGGCTTTTTCTCAAGCAGGTGGATGGGCAGGGTCCATGGCTTGGACTGGGTGAACAGCAGGAGGTATCCAAACAACAGGGTTGAGGGGGTTGTGGTGGTTCACGACCCTAACGCAGCCGACTACGTTGAAGGCCCTTGCTACATACTCTCCGGCCACACACACGGCGGGCTGGTTTTAGGAGGCCATGTCGTTTACAGCAACTCGAAATACGTCAGGGGTTTTTACAGCCTTGGTGAAAAGAAGCTCTACGTGTCCAGGGGTCTCGGACAGATGATACCGTTCAGAATATCCTCTCCGCCCGAAATGCTCGTGATTAGGTAAAACTCTTATTAACAGGAGGGGTTGTTAAGAGACATGCAGGAGGCTGAGAAAGCCGGCCGGCCGAAGGCTTTCTTCCGCACAGTCATGATGGAGGACTTGATTCAGGTGATGAACATCAACCGCATCTGTCTTCCAGAAAACTACACCTACAGCTTCTTCGAAGACCTTGCCAAGGTGTATCCCAAGGCCTTCTGGGTTGCTGTGGTTGACGGTAGAATTGTCGGCTACGTGATGTGCAGGGTTGAGAGAATATTCTCTAAGCTCGACTTTCTGAAGATTAAAAAAGCCGGACACATCGTATCGGTTGCAGTCCTTCCTGAACACAGAAAGAAAGGGATTGCGACGGAGCTTATACGTCAAGCGCTAAAGTCGCTGGCTGAACACTACGGGTGCGAGGAGGCTTATCTAGAGGTTAGAGTCTCCAACGATGTTGCAATATCACTTTACCACAAGCTGGGGTTTGTCTCCCGCGAGGTTCAGAGAAGATACTACGCCGACGGAGAGGACGCCCTACTGATGGCGGTCAAGCTTCCGCAAAACTCCTGACTACACGAGTAGCCTCCTCAAGGTCTTTATGGCTGTCGATGCTTATCCATTCAGCCTCATCGTAAGGCAAAGCCTTTATGGCTTTTTTATCAACAAGGAGGGGGAAGGTCTGTTTCTCTAGGTCTCCCCGGTCTGGAAGGTATTCGAAGACGCTTGAGGCAAAAAGGTAGACGCCTGCGTTTATGTAGTTCTGTAGCTGTGGCTTTTCCGCGAACCTTTTAACGTAATGGGTTTTTTCATCGAACTCAACTATGCCGTAGGGTGAGGGGAGGCGGGTTAAAGCTATGCATGCGACGCAGTTGTTTAGATAATTCAGCATCATCAACGGGTTGAGAGTGGTGAGGATGTCGCCGTTGACTACTATGAACCGGCTGTCATGCTTAAGGAGGTGCTCGGCGTTCTTGAGGGCTCCGCCGGTTCCGAGAGGCTCGTCCTCAACCGAGTAGCCCACCTTAACGCCCAGCCTCCCGCCACTGCCCAGAGCCTCGATGATCTTCTCCCTCAAGTATCCAGCGCATACAATAAACTCCCTCACGCCTAGCTTCTTGAGCCATTCAATCTGCCACTCGAGTATGGGCTTACCCGATACCTCTAGGAGTGGTTTGGGAGTGGTCTCGGTCAGCGGCTTGAGACGTTTCCCGTATCCTCCAGCAAGTAAAACAGCTTTCAATTCTGCTCACCTAACTATCCTAACCCTCTCACGGTCCTTCAGATCCTCAACTACTACGCCGACCTCGAGCAGCTCACTTCTTATTCGGTCGCCCAACTCGTACATCCCACGTCTCCTCAACTCTCTCCTCACATCCAGCAAAATCCTCAACAGCTCCCGGACCCGAGTTGTTTGTGTGTTTCCATCCTCCTCGAGAAGACCCAGAACACGGCACATTTTCCTCAGAGACTCCATAGCGTACAGCAGCTCCTCCCTGCCGACGTCGTGCCGGTTGAGATGCTGGTTTGCTTGCTTGACCAACTCGTAGAGGGAAGCGAGTGCGTTCGAGCTGTTGAAGTCCATGGCCATGGAGTTGATGAAATCTGTCGTCAACCGGTTGACGACATCCATGAACTCGGGGTTTTCACTTCCCTGCCCAGCTGTTTCGACAGAGATGCTCAAGTCCTCCAAAACGTTTCTTATTTTAGAGAAGTTCTCCTCAGCCTGCTGCAAAGCAGTCTCGCTGTAGTCGAGCGGCGTCCTGTAGTGAGCCGAGAGTATGAACAGCCTGATCACAGAAGGCGAATATTCTTTCAGCACGTCCCTTATCGTCAAAAAGTTTCCGTAAGATTTGTGCATTCCTCTCCCGCCCACGGTGAGCTCCCCCGTGTGTAGCCAGTATCTTACGAAAGGCTTTCGCCCTGTCAGCGCCTCCGACTGGGCGATCTCGTTCTCGTGATGCGGGAATATGAGGTCTTGGCCGCCTCCGTGGATGTCTATCCGCTCGCCTAGGTACTTCATGCTCATGACGGAGCATTCGATATGCCATCCGGGGAATCCGTACCCCCAAGGCGTCCTCCACGAGAGAGGATAGTCTGGCGCCGCCTCTTTCCACAGAGCGAAGTCAGCCGGGTTTCTTTTCCTAGGGTCTGGCTCGACACGATGTACCTCCATCTCTTCTGGCTTGACTCTCGAAAGCCTGCCGTAGTCCGGGACTTTGGAGACGTCGAAGTAGACGCTGCCGTCAACCCTGTAGGCGTAGCCCTTGTCGAGGAGTTTCTCCACGGCCTGGATTATGTCGGGTATGTGCATGCTCGCCCGAGGCTGTATGTTGGGTCTCCTGACGCCTAAGGCTTTCATGTCGCTGAAAAACTCCATCATGTACTTGTCAGCCACCTCCATCGGGTGTTTCTTCAGCCGCGCCGCCCCGTGAATCATCTTGTCCTCCCCGCTGTCCCTCAGATGACCTACGTCTGTGATGTTTCTGGCGTACCTCACCTCGTACCCCATGAATTCCAGGAACCTGACTATTGCGTCGAAAGCCACGTAGGTTCGGGCGTGGCCTAGATGAGCCACGTCGTAGACCGTCGGGCCGCAGACGTAGATTGTTGCCACGCCGGGGGTCCATGTCTCAAAAGGCTCGAGAGAGCGGGACAGAGTGTTGAACAGCTTTAGTTCGGTCAATCCGGGTTTAAGCCTTTCCCGCGTCGGATTTATTTTTGTAAACACCTTTGGAAAAGTTTATTAATCAGTGTGCAGATGATAGGCAGGAAAGACTTATAGGCAAATCAGTAAACAACCAGCCTATATGTCTTTCTAGGGTGGTAGAAATGGTTAGAAGAAGTTGGAGAGAACAAGAGCTTTGTCCGGAATGTGGAAACGAGATGCTAGTAACAGACCAGAAGACCGGCGAGATAACCTGTTCGGTTTGCGGGTTTGTGATACAGGAGAAGGACGTCGACATGGGGCCTGAGTGGAGGAACCTTGACGAGGAGGAGGGGAGCAGGAGCAGGGTCGGGGCGCCGTTATCGCCTATGTACAGAGACCACGGTCTCTCGACAGTAATCGAGAGGGTTGACGAGGATGCGGCTGGCCGAAAACTATCTAAGGAGACGAGGGAGAAGATGCTCAGGCTCAAGAAACTCGACGCAACATCCCAGATCAACTCCAGCGAAACCAGGAACCTGCAGCAGGCCGTAAACATACTCCAGATATACTACGACAAGCTCCGCCTTTCGAAGACGGTTTCCGACAGAGCTATGCTCATCTACAGAAGAGCGCTCAAAGCTGGTCTGGTGAGGGGTCGTTCGATTAAATCGATCATGGCAGCAGCCACGTATGCGGCGTGCAGAATGCTGGGAACGCCTAGAGACTTGAGAGAGTTTGAACGCTCCTATCCAGCTGTTAAAAGGAAGACCATCGCGCAGGGGTACAGGCTTCTGCTCAAGCACCTGGGGCTGAAGGTGCCTGTCGCAGACCCATCAATCTACGTCAACAAAATAGCCTCCAAGGTCGGCCTCGACCAGAAAACAATTCAGGAGGCGTTGAGGCTGCTCAGAGAAGCGGTTCAGAAGAAGGCGACAGTAGGCAAGGACCCGGTCGGCATAGCTGCTGCAGCCCTGTACATGGCTTGCCAGGAGACGACTCAGAACTTGACGCAGAAAGACATAGCCAAGGCGGCTGGAGTGACTGAGGTGACGGTGCGGAACCGGTTCAAAGGTCTGAAAGACATACTCGAAAGCCTGCCCGCCTAAATCACCTCTATATTTTCTTCGGAAAGCCCGAGCTCGAGCAGGGTTTCCCGAGCTTTATCACGATGGTCTCCCTGAAGAAGTATCAAACCGTCCTTCACGACTCCTCCGCAGGCTAGGGCTGCTTTGAGCTTGGAGGCTATCTCTTGAAGGTCTTTCTTGGTTCCGTTCAACCCCTCTATGACAGTGGTTGGCTTGTTCCACTTACGCCGCTCCAGCTTTATCTTCACTCTCTGCTGTTCACGGCTTATCGTTCCGCAAACGCATATAGATTGGGGCAGACCGCATGTCGGGCATATCTCGGCCATTACTTCTTCCTCTTCCTCACCTAACATATCCAGTCAAAAGGTTGTTTTTAAAGTCTCCGCACGTTTCAAGCCTCCAGCATTAACGAGCTACTGCTTGAGATAACTCTGTTTCTTTCGTAAATACTCTTTGACGTCGTAGGCCACTCTAGCCGGTACGCCGTAGACGACGACGTTGGGCGGGACGTTTCTGGTGACGACGCTGCCGGCTCCTACGACAGACCCTTCTCCCACTTCAACACCGGGCAGGATTACCGAGCCCGCTCCTATCACGGCGTTCATCCCTATTGTGGGGCCCTTGAGAGGCGACCCCACGGGGTAGGGGTCGTTTGTCATCACCACGTTGGGGCCTATGAAGGCGTTGTCCATCACCTTGGTGAGGTGCGGGATGTAGACGTTGGACTGTATGTTGACGTTCCTGCCAACCAACACAGCTCCGTCGAGAAGTGTGGAACTGCCAACCCTTGAGCCGCTGAGAATCATCGAGCCAGACCTCACCAAAACGTTGTGGCCCAGCTCAACGTCTCCCTCGACGATCACTTCGTCGTAGATGATACAGCCCCTCCTTACTATGCACCGGGGCCCCACGAAACTACCCACGCTGGCCTCCTCGACCAACAGCGATTCCTCGACAGGCCTGTTCTCAATCACCTTGAGCAGCCGCTGCCTCGACGGATACCCTATAGTGACGCATTCGTCGACGAAGCTACCCTCTCCAACCTCGGTAGACCCATAAACATACGTGCTCCTAGATAGATATCCCTTGACCCTCGCACGGGGCGAAACATACCCCGACATTAAGCCTCCAGAAGCTGAAGGGTATATATGTTTTTCACGGTGGCCGGAAGGCTTATGTTGAAGAGATGCTTGGCTGGGCTGAGTTGAGCAGCTGGTCTGAGCATGTAGCTGCTGGGTCGAAAGTACTCGTCGACGGTGTCGAGACCTTCTACGTCGAGAGAGGTGGCGGGAGGGCGGTTTTGCTCATCCACGGATGGGCTTCGTCCTCTTTCAGCTGGAGGAACACCCTGCCGACGCTCTCGAAAAGCTACAGGACGATAGCGGTCGACCTTCCGGGGTTCGGCATGTCGCAACGGCTTCCGACAGGCCTGCATCTAGAGCTCTTAGCATCACATCTAACGAGTTTTCTAGACAGGATACGTGTTGAGAAGGTCAGCCTCATAGGACATTCTATGGGTGGAGTTGTTTCGGCGTATTTTGCAGCATCAAGGCCTAGCAGGGTTGAGAAGCTTGTACTGGTAAACCCAAGCCTCTTCGGCTCCGAGGCGGGCCGCAGGCCTCTCCTGATGGAGGTTGGTAGAAGAAGGCCTTTTGGAGGGTTTTTGACCCGTTTATTCGTCAGCAGGTTTGTCATCAGAAGAGTGTTGAGGAGTGTTTACGTCAGGAAGGAGTTGGTGGACGACGCCTTGGTAGAGGGATACTATCAGTCCGTTAAGCGTGCGGGAACAGTTCTACTCGAAGCCGTCAACATCATGAGAGAGTTCAGCCTAGACGTCGTTTCGAGGATCAGCTGTCCCATCCTTTTCGTTCTTGGAAGGCACGACACCATAGTTCCCTTCGAGAAGAGCAAGCAGCTTGCTGAACAGGTCGGCGCAAGAATGTACGTTGACCCCGATTCAGGCCACAGCGTCCATGAAGAAAACCCGGCTGCCTTCAACAACGTTATATTGGAATTCCTCGAAGACGATTGACAGCATGGATGACAGGAAGCGGGCTGAGAAGCTGCTCGAGGTTCTGATGTCAAGCGTCAACCTAGACAAGGTTCCGCCAGTGCTGGGATGGTTGGTCTGGCGGTCGTTCGTTTCAGGGAGGATTTACTCGAAGACTGGTGTTAGGCTTCTGGCACGTGCGTGCAGGCTTTGCGAGCCTGACAAGACGAGAAGAGTTTTGAGAGGTGGTGATGTCTGAGGCCGTTCTTCTCGGTCGAAGTGGTGCCTAAAGACCCTGTATGGAAGCTGCTGATGGCGTCCGTAATGGTGGAGCGGAGGGGGTTTGACGGGATCTGGGTCAGCGACCATTACTTCAACAGAAGTAGCTTTATGACGTTGTCTCTGATAGCGATGAACACGAGGAAAGCCCTCCTAGGCCCAGCCGTCGTCAACCCCTACACAACGCATCCAGCTTTAATCGCTCAAAACACTCTTACTCTTAGTGAGATTGCTGGCGGTAGGGTGAGGCTGGCCATAGGTGCTGGAGACCAGCTGGCTCTAAAAAGGCTTGGAATAGCGAGGGAGAAACCGGTCGAGAAAGTCGTTCACGCCGTTGAAGCAGTTAAAAACATCCTCTCAGCATCGTCTAATTCAAGCACGGTAGCTGTCTTAGTAGGAGCTCAGGGCGAAAGAATGATAACTGCTTCCACGAAAGCAGCCGACGGCGTACTAGTTAACTGGTCCAGCTTGGAGAAGCTGAAAAAATCAGCCGAACTTCTTAGACAAACAGCGCCCAACCGGTTCCGAAAAGCCGCATACGTCATCACCTCTGTCCACGAGGATGAGGCCAAGGCGAGGAAGACAGTCATACCCTACGCTGCCTACCTCATGACGGGAACTAGCCCGAAGCATTTAGAGGAGATGGGGATCGACGAAGATTTTAGAAGACGTGTGGAAAACCTGCTCAATTCAGGCAGCTGGGAGGAGCTCTACCGGTCGTCCTCCGGTGAGTGGGTTGACGAGTTTGCTTTCTGGGGAAACTCGAGAAAGCTCGAAGAGTTCTCGGCTGAGGTGCTCGGGATGGGGTACGACGAGGTTGTGTACGCAGGCCCTCTAGGCCCGAGGTATATTCATGCCTTGAACAAGGTCTCCTTAATATGCAAGAGGCTGAGGAGAGAGATGGCTGGAATTGGCTGAGCAAAGACTGCTATCGAGGCCGGAGGCTGAGAAACTCAAGAAAAAGCTGGCGGCTGAGCTAAGGCTCTCGAAACTGCCTTCAGACCTTGAGCTGGCTATGCTGGGCAGAGGAAGAGTTCTCAAAAAACCCGTCAAGACCGCCTCCGGCGTCTCGGTCATAACCGTCGTGGCTCCGATATTCAGCTGCCCGCACGGAAAGTGCGTCTACTGCCCGGGAGGGAGGGCTTACGGAACGCCTCAGAGCTACACGGGCGAGGAGGTTGTAGTCAAGAACGCCGCATCGCTAGGCTACGACCCATACCTCCAAGTCATGTCAGCTGTAAAAAGGCTGAGAGACATGGGGCATGCAGTCGACAAGGTGGAGCTAATCATAATCGGCGGAACCTTCACAGCCACATCCACCATGTTTCAGCGTAGGTTCATCCAGAGGTGTCTCGACGCCTTGAACGGAGTCCCTTCAGGAAGCTTGGAAGAAGCACTTAAGCTTGCTGAGAACTCACGAACCCATGTTTCAGGGATAACGATCGAGACGAAGCCCGACTGGGTGAAGAGAAACCTGGCGTCCAGTTTGGTAGAAATGGGCGTGACCCGTGTAGAGGTCGGTGTTCAGGCGCTTGACGACCACATACTCAGGCTGGTCAACAGAGGCCACAGCCTAGCCGACGTGGTCGAAGCCACTTCAGACCTGAGAGACTTGTCGTTCAAGATATGTTACCACGTAATGCCCAACCTTCCCGGCTCAAGCCCTGCCAAAGACCTTCAAATGCTGCTTAATCTCTTCGAGGACGACAGGTTCAGGCCAGACCATCTCAAGATTTATCCGACTCTCGTGCTGCCGAACACCGAGCTTGAGAAGATGTGGAGACGTGGCGAGTACACTCCCTACTCCGAAGAGGAGCTCGTGGAGGTTTTGGCCGAGTTCATGGAACGTCTTCCGCCCTACGTTAGGATATCTAGGGTTCAGAGGGAGATCCCTGTGAAGGTTTCTCTCGACGGCTTAAGAACGCCTAACTTGAGGCAGGTTGTTGAAGCCAGGGGGAAGTGCCGCTGCATACGGTGCAGGGAGCATGCTCACAAGCAGGTTGGTGTAAGGCCTGAGAGGGCGGAGCTGCGGAGGTTTGTGTACAGGGCTTCGGAGGGGGTGGAGTACTTCATATCCTTGGACGACCCGGTTTCGGACGCTTTGCTCGGCTACGTCAGGCTGAGGATTCCAAGCAGGGTGCTGAGGCCTGAGCTTGAGAACGCTGGCCTAGTCCGTGAGCTCCATGTCTACGGCTTGATGAGGCCTGTTGGGTTGGAGCCTGGCGAGGGAACTTCGCAGCACCGAGGGTTTGGACGTCTGCTGATGACGGAGGTGGAGAAGATCGTTTTCGAAGAAAAGGGCTTGGAAAGGGTGGTGGTGATTAGCGGCGTAGGAGTTAGAAACTACTACCGAAGGCTGGGGTACGAGCTTGACGGGCCCTACATGAGCAAGCCACGTAGGTGTTCATCGTGACAGTCCTCCAAACACTCTCCCGCCCACAAGGCTTTGGAAAAAGAGTCGCACTAGCATGCTTCCTGATACTGCTGATTCTCAGGCTGGCCATCATCAACACGCCTTCCCCCACAACATCCGTCGAAAACTGCATAGAAGCGTCGGGCGGAAGCTTCCCTACTGAGTGTGGGTTCGTCTTCGACGAAGCTCACTACGTTCCTGCTGTGCGAAAGCTTTTGAGAGGAGTTTCAACAAACCACGAACATCCTCCGTTGTCGAAACTCCTTATCGCGGGGTCGATGCTGGCCCTCGGCGACAACCCGGTGGGATGGCGGTTTGCGCCCGCCGTCCTCACCTCGGCTGCAGCTGCTTTTACCCCGTTGATTGCTTGGCAGCTTACACGTCGACGAGACATAACGCTGCTTGCGACGATGTTGATAGCTTCAGACGTGATGTTGTTCAACATAGGTTCGATCGCCATGCTCGACGGACCTGCGCTCTTTTTCCTGATGGCCGGTACTTGGTTTTTTCTGCGGAACAAGCACGTAGTCGCAGCATTCTTACTCGGCTTGAGCTTTCTCTGCAAAACAGCCGTCTTGTTCAACGTTGTCGGCCTTCTAGCCTACTTCCTTCTTCTAGCCTATTCCCGTAGAGGCAGTCTGAGGGCGGCGTTTTACGACTGGTCTCCCGTGTTCGAGAAGACCGTTTTTATTATGCTCGTCGTGACGATTGCTGGAATCGCTGCTTACGACTACAGCTTTAAGGCCTTCAACAACCCGTTCGCCCACCTCGACTTCATGATCTCTTACCACAGCCAGCTAAGGTACGAGTGTGGCGAGTTTCAACTTCCTCTCAGATGCACAGTCATCAACCCCGACGGGAAGACAACCGTAGACTTGCCGCTCAGCTGGATAAGCCCTGTATCACCGTTCTCACCAGCGCCCTACCACTTAGTCACGGTGTCGGCGGGAGACCGTGTCTGGCACCCCATAGCCTACTGGGGGATATACAGCCCTGCTTGGTGGACGACGGCCCTAGTCCTCGGCATAACTGCGTACACCACGGTGCAGACCAGAGGGAGGAACCACCAGCATGCTTTCGTCTTCGCGTGGATGATTTTCAGCTACGGGCCCTACTTCCTTCTAGCTCACCTACTCAACCGCTACGTCTACACGTTCTACTTCCTGCCCACCTTGCCCGCCCTAGCCATCGGCCTGCCTCTCGTGCTGTCCGACGATAAATTCTCCAGAGCAGTAGTCCTGGCGGTAGCAATCATCCAAGCAGCATGGTTCTTCGTATACTTCCCCGTCAAGTCAGACACCCACATCGCCCTGCTCGAGCTGCTCAACCTCCCCCGGTAGAAATGAGCCTCATAGAAGCGGTTAGGAGAGGGCTGGCCAACGGCTCGGTCATAGTGATGGCTGGGCCCTGCACCGTGGTCTACGAGGGGCGGGGAGCTTCGAGGCTGGGCTTAGGCGAGAGGCTCGTGATAATAAAACGGGACAGGAGCATTCTTGTCCACAGACCTGTCGGCCACGAGCCAGTTAACTGGCAGCCGCCGGGCTCGGCGCTGGAGCTTAGAGTGGAGGAGGGCCGTCTAGTCGTAAGGGCCAGCAACGGGGATGAATCGTTGAAGATACTGTTCACGGAGGAGCCGTCACTAGTTGTCTACAACCTGAACGACACAGCGGAGTTTGAGATGTTCGCCTCGGAGCAGGAGATGAAGAGAGCTGTCTTAGCCGAGCCAAGCCTCATAGAGGAAGGGTTCAAGCCAGTTGAGGACGAAAGGCCCGTGAAAGAAGCCGGCAGGGTCGACGTCCTAGGGCTGGACAGGAACGGAGTGCTCACCGTGGTGGAGCTGAAGAGAAAAACTGCCACCGGCGGAGACGTTAGACAGCTGGTCAGCTATCTCAACGACTTGGAGAGAGAGTTTGGAAGGAGGCCTCGGGGGATAATCGCAGCTCCCTCAGCCACCAAGACAGCAATAAGGGAGATGTCCAGCTCAGGAGTCGAGTTCAAGTGCCTGACTCCCAGGAGATGCATGGAGGTTAACAGAAGGCTTCGAGGACTCGACTCATACCTCTAGAAGAGCGAGACCTCTCTGGCGAGAATCAAGTCCGTGACTCTACGGACTTTTCCAACCTCGTCCAGCGCAATCGCCTCTATGTCTCTGACAAGCCCTAGGTCGAACTTTTCAACAGGTATTGCTTGGACGGAGACGCTCAGCGGCTGGTTAATGGGCTTGCCTATCTGGCTGAGCATACGAACGTAGACCTCCTTAACTCTCCCCGTCTCCTCGTATATCCTCTTCGCGGTCAGCCCTGCTAGAACGTTGTAGATCTTGCCCACGTGCGATATTGGGTTTTTGCCAGCCGTCGCCTCGAGAGACATCTGCCGGTTAGGCGTAATCAGGCCGTTGGCCCTGTTGCCCCTGCCCGTGTTGCCGTCGTCGCCGTGCTCGGCGGAAGTGCCCGTAAACGTCAGGTAATAGACCTCCTCACCGCCAGCTCCCCCATACTTGTCGGCCGTGTTGACAAAAACCGACACGTCGTTGTCGGGAGCCAGCTTAGCGGCCAAGTCCTCCACCTCTGACTTGATCGCCTGCTTGACGGCTATGTAGTGGTCTCTGTCTCTCGTCAGAGTGCTCACGATGCCGTCTGCGATGGTGATGGTTATCTTCCTCCCCCTCCTCAGCCCCATGACTTTCACGTCCTCACCGCTCTCCCTGACCTTAGACTTGAAAGAAGGAGAGTTCAGATGCCTTTCAGCCGTGTACACAAGCTTCTCAAGAGGGGTGAACGGGTAGAAGGCAACTCCGTAAGAGGTGTCGTTGGCTAGCGGCATCTCGCTGCTGCTCTCCACCACAGCCTTTAGGTCGGGGCTGCTCTCCCTAACCCTCACCTCTAGCTGGATGTGGGAGTCGAAGTCGAGGAAGCGGAAGTTCCTCTTGATCATGGACCTCACAGCTTCCCTCACGATTTCCCTGTAGGGAACGTTGACAACCCCGCTGTTTGTCTTGACTGTTGTAGAAGCTCTCCCAGCTATGATGATTGTTATAGGCTCTTCGACCCTGCCGTAGCCAAAGGTGTTGTAGGCCCTCCCACCGACGAGAAGACCCTTGTCGACGTTGTGGTGCAAAACCCTGCCGAACTCCTTGAGGTAATATTTGGATAGCATCAGAGAAGCCTCCTCGCAAGCGCTGTCTATGATGTAGTCAGGATGACCGAGACCCTTACGCTCAACCATCTCGATCTCCTGCTGGTCTACCGGGGTTCGGTCTAGAGGCTCAACCGACACGAACGATGACAATCGCCGTTCACCAACGCATCGGGATGTTTGCTGAAATATTAACTTCTCAGGCGGATCACAACTAGAAAAGTGTTATTACTCGAGCACCAAGTACATGATGTTGTTGCCTCTGATCAGCACTTTAGGATATCCTGCTGTCTTGCTGTCTCCCTGGTACTCTACGGCGTGCTCCAGAAGAAGGTTCATGTAGTTGTCGCACTCAACCATCAGGCCTTCGTATCTCAGGTCGTTCTTCAGATAAACCTTCACAGGCTTGTTCAAGCTCCGCATGATGGTTGTGAGGGGACGTGTCGACTCCATCATCCTAACACCTAAACACATACATGCCCAGTGCCCTACGCCTGAGCGATTCTGAGCTCGCTGAAACAAACGGTGCAGACAACGTTCTCACCTATCTTCATGGACTCGTCTACCGGCGCTCCGCACACGGGACAAGGCAGAGCCTTCGGGTCCGGCTTGTACAGCTCGCCCCCGCACTGGCTGCAAACCCTAGCGCCCAACACGTTCAACGCCCCGCACGTCTTGCAGACCTCGTCAACACCCCTCGTAACCACCTTCACCCTTTCAGCCGATGCCATTGGCTTAGCCTCCTCAACCTGAACCTGCGCCGCAGCCTGTTGGTTCTGGATGCGTCGAGGCTCAACAGTCCTTACCTCGATGGCTGGCTTGTCTTCGGAAAGCATGGCTTCAAGCTCTCTCTCAACCACTGCTAGGTCGGAGGGCGGCGGAGCCCTCTTTAAGGGTCTACGGGGAGCTGGAGGTGGTCTTGAGTAGTCTGGCGGTGCCCTCATACCCTTTATGAACAGCAGCAGCCCGACGCAGCTGACTACGCCGCCGGCGGCTGTTATTATTATTCCAAAAGGTAGGCCGGGAGCCAGCGGGGTGTCGTAGAGTTTTTGAATCGGCGAGTCGAACCCGCCTGTTATGAAGAGCAGCAACACGGGGAGAAGCACGACGGCGACGCCTATGGCGCCAAGGGCAAGGCCTATCTTGGTTTTTGCCATTTCGTAAAGACGCCCAACCAGTTAGTTATAAGTCTTACCGCCTTCCTGCCTCAAGCCTATCCTGACCGGGACGCCGTCGACATCCCACTCCCGCACAAAATATCCGGCAGGCATGGCTGTGTCAAGCCCTGTAAACGTGATGCTGGACCGTGTCTCCTCCTCAACGAAAGCCTGCAAGCTTCGGAGGTTGCGGAGAAGTTCCTCGTCATCCGACTGAACCATGCACGCTATTCTGCTTAGAATGTCCAAGTCGGCCTCCTTCCTCATCACCTGAACCCTCCTGATGATTTCTCTCGCTGCGGACAAAGCCTCCAACTCCTCAGAAACGGAGAGGTCGACGTAAACCTCCGCAGACTCGTTCTCTGCAGCCGAGTACTTCTCGGGCAGGACCTTCCTAAAGCGGAATAGGCTGCTGGGCAGGAAGTACTCCTCACCCGAGAGGTTTATCCTTAAACCCCCCTCCGCATCCATGAGGTTCTTCAGCTGCAGCCCGTCGGCTTTCTTGAGGTGCTCCAGGAGTGCTGGAAGCCTCCGGCCTAGCATGGGCCCGGCTTGAGAAAGGTCTGCCTCGGCAACCCATTTTAGTTCTTTGAAAGCCGAGCCGGGCGGCATTAGTTCCAGCTGCTCGGTGTTGGCCGACTCCTTGACGAAGGATTCAAAGGTTTTGACGGCCTCGTAGATTCTGCCGTCCTTAGGAACAATCACTATTCTCTGGACTGGTGAGCGCAGCTTCCTTCCCCCCCGCTGGCGGGCGGCTAGAATAGAAGTAAGCACGTTCTTGACTACAACCATCTGCTCAACAAGCTTTGTGTCCATGAACCTCCTGTCTACCTCCGGCCATCGCTGCAGATGGACACTTTCCTCGTCGTTCTCCAGCCTCACCACGCTGTACAGCGCATCAGCAATAAACGGAGCGAAAATAGCTAGCATCAAAATCGTTCTTCTGAGAACGTAGTGTAAGCAGGCGTAGACAGCCATCTTCTCCCTTGTCTGAGCCTCAGCCCAAGCAATCCTCCTCACCGACCGCAGGTAGGTTCTGCTTAAATCCTCCGTGATGAACTCTAGGATTTCACGAACCGCTCTATGTATCTCCATCTGGTCTAGGTTTGCGGAGGCTTTTGAGACCACGTCGTTGACTCTCGCGAGTATCCACCTGTCTTCGGGCCTGAGAACGTCGAGGTAGCTCTCGAGATGATGTTTGTTTGGGTCGAACTTGTCGATGCTTGAGTATGTTGAGGCGAAGATGAAGACGTTCCATAGGATGTTCAGGTCTTCGGCTACTCGCATAACCTCCGAAGGCACGAAGTTTATAGTGTCCCAGACCTCAGCTTTGCTGGCAAGGTATAGCCTCAACGGGTCGGCTCCAAACTTTTCGAAAGCCTCGTCAGCCCACACCACGTTGCCTCGCGACTTCGACATCTTCTTGCCGAGTTCGTCCAAAACATGGCCTTGGTTGAGAACTGACTTGTAGGGCGGAATTCCCTTGAGAAGTGTCGAGGCGAAGAGAAGGGTGTAGAACCAGCCTCTCGTCTGGTCCATGGCTTCGGTGATGAAGTCGAAGGGGTAGAGTTTTTCGAAGAGATCGGGGTGGTGGAGAGCATCGACGCTGGCGAAGAAAGCCACGCCGGAGTCTAGCCACGTGTCTAGGACGAAAGACAGTCTTTTCATGGGGCCTCCGCAGTTTTCACACTTGAAGACGTACATGTCGACCCATGGGCGGTGCATACGTTTCACAGGTGGTTTTTCCACAGCCGTCTCAAGCTCATCCTTGGAGCCGACGACCTTCTTCGAACCGCAGGACTCGCATCTCCACACGTTCAAAGGCGTGCCCCATATCTTGCTGCGTGAAATACACCAGTCCTGTGCGTTCACGAGCCAGTCGCCGAAACGATTCGTCCCAGCCCATTCAGGCCACCACTTAACCTTCTTGTTTCCCTCAACCATCTTCTCCTTTATCCGGTCAACCTTCAAGAACCACTGCACGCTCGCAAGATAGATGAGCTTCGTCCCACATCTCCAGCAGTGGGGATAGCTGTGAACAATCTCACCGCTCTTGACCAGCAGTCTTTTCCTCTCAAGGTCTCCCAGTATCTGCTTAGAGGCCTCGGCGACGTCTAAGCCTCGGTAGACTCCACCCTCCTCGGTAAACCTGCCCAGAGTTGAAACGGGGCAGAAGACGTTTAACCCGTGTTTGACTCCTAGGCTAAAGTCTTCGGGCCCGTGGGCGGGGGCTATGTGTACGAAGCCCGTTCCCTCCTCTAGCGAGACGTGCTCGGACGGTATGAGCGTGTGGGCGTGGTTTTTGTGGAAGGGCACTTCATCTTCTAGTGGATGGGTGTACTGTCTGCGCAGAAAGTATGTTCCGGGAAGTTTTTGGACGAGCCTGAACCTCTTCAGCCCCACCTCGGTGCAAAACCTATCGAGAAGTTTCTCAGCCACGTACCACCTTTCTCCGTCGACCTCCAGCTCGGCGTAGAGGGCTTCCTCGGCGAAAGCTACCGCCTCGTTGCCTGGAAGAGTCCACGGAGTGGTTGTCCAGATTATGATGAAACCACCGTCCTTCAGCTGCATTTTGACGTAGACTGAGGGGTCGGATACTTCTTCGTATCCCTGAGCAAGCTCGTGCTGGGAAAGTGCTGTCTCGCAGTGGGGGCAGACGGGCACTACTCGGTGGCTTTCGACGAGGTCTCCGGTTTCGTAGGCTTTCTTGAGCAGGTGCCAGACGTGCTCCATGTATTCCTCCCTACGGGTTTCGTAGGCGTTGTCGTAGTCGAGCCAGAGTCCGAGCCTCTCGCTGGCTCTCCGCCAGTGATAAAGGTAGTGGTCGACGACTTTGTTGGCTTCCTCGACGAAGCGCTCAAGCCCGATCTTTTCGATGTCCCGCTTGCTTGTTATGCCTAGCCGTTTCTCAACCTCTATCTCCGTCGGCAGCCCCTGACAGTCCCATCCAGCCCTCCGCCAGACGTTGAAGCCCTGCATGGTCTTGTACCGTAGGACGATGTCCTTGTAAACCCGGCCTCTCGTGTGTCCGATGTGCATGTATCCGTTCACCGTCGGCGGGCCCTCCAGAAAGGAAAAAAGGGGCCCGTTCTTGTTCAGCTCCTCCACCTTCCTGAACACGTTGAGCCTCTTCCACCTCTCCATCACAGCTTGCTCGACAGCTTGCGGTGAATATCTACGTCCCAGCTCAATCATCTGTTCCTGAAATATCTCGGGAGAGTCTGCGCTCTTTAAATGTTTATCAACCTACGTGGGGACAAAACGTTTTATCTCCCGCCGACATGCCTAAGCACGTGGCTCATGTGCTCGACGACCTACCGGCTTCGCCAGAACCGACAGGCCTAGGCAATATTCGAGGGCTGCGTATAACGGGCTGTGTTGAGAAGCCTCTGGAGCTGGCGGTTGACGACGTTATAAAGCTTCCTCCTGACCGCTTGTCGTTAGACTTCGTGTGCTTAGAGGGCTGGGTTGTCCCCAACACGGACTGGGTTGGAGTAAAGGTGAGAACCCTGCTCAGCCTTGCCGGAGTCATGCCTGAAGCGAACTACGCGGTCTTCAAGTCAAGTGATTACACCGAGTGCTTCCCGCTGGCTGAAGCCTATGACATTCTGGTCGCATACATGCATCGTGGACGTCTCCTTACTCGAGAGCGTGGAGGACCGTTTCGCCTAGTTTTTCCACGGCAGAAATGCTACCAGAGTATAAAATGGCTCGAAGAGATAGAGTTGACTAGGAGCCTTGTCGAGGGGACGGCTTTCAGGACTGCGTTAGCCAGGATTAAATAAGTTTCTTTATCTCTCTGGCCATTTCTTCCGCCGGCATCTCAGGCGTTAAAATCTTCCGGAGGACTAGGCTTCGGTCGCCCACGTATATTACAGCCGAGTGTGTCACGTAGGAGCCTTCGCTGGCCTGCTCAAGCGGCCTTGCGTGGTATTTCTGCCAGACGGCTGCTAACTCTTCCCAAGTACCCGTTAGAGCCACGATGTTTGGGCTGAAGCCTGCAACAAATTTTTCCAGAGTGCTGGGAGTGTCTCTTTGGGGGTCGGTTGTTATGAACAACATCACAACCTCGTCGGCTCTGTTGCCCAAAAGCCTCTCAACCTCAGCATACTTCTTCAAAGCCATAGGGCATACGTCTGGACAGCTCGTGTAGCCGAGGAATACAAGCACCACCTTCCCACGGAAAGAATCAAGGCTCACAACTTCCCCCCGGGTGTTTTTGAGACTGAAGCCCGGGAGAGGGCGGCCGCTAGCTATGTAATCCCCGCCAGCCGCCCCTACGCCGTCTCCAGCTTGCGAGAAGAAAAACAAAAGAAATGATGCGAGCAGTATGGCGGACAGCGGAGCAACAAGAAGTTTCTTATCTTTCATTCCTTTTCGACGACCTTTCGCCTACGAAAATCAGAAACGACAGAGCGCCCAGTCCTCCGATGAAAACAATCAAGGCGGTGAGGTCGACCGTGAAACCTATCCCCCCGCCTCCGACAGAGAGGCCCGCTGCTTGATAAGCTACGATCACACCCTTCATGTAGGGATGTATGCCGCAGATGTAACTATATTCTCCCTCCTTCTCAATCTTGAAGCTGAACTGCTCGGCGTTTTTCAGCAGCTGCGAGGCGAAAGAGACTGGGCCTTGAACGACTGCGACGTTGTGCTGTCCCGTGATCTCCCCAGACCCTATGCTCAGCACGTCCTCGTTAACCCATACGACTGTCGACCCAACGGGAACTCTTGATATCTTAGGGTAGAAGCTGTTCCCAACAATCTGTATCACGGCTCTCTCGCCCGGAAGAAATGTTCGGGATTCCTCCTGCGAAGTTGGCTCGAAAGGCGCTACGACACGCTTTACTTTTCCGTCGGGCTTTTGTGAAGAACCTTGAGGCAAGACCACAGGTGTCCGTGTTGCGTTGACTGATGACGCTACTAACCCCACAGCCCCCTTGATGGCTTGCGTGCCGAAGGCGTGAGACACTATCAGGAAGTTCCCTTCAGCGGGCACACGCCACTCGATGACGTACGAGTCTGTAGGGCCGACCGTCACTGTTTGCAGGCCTACTGCTACGTTGGAGGGGTTGCCTCCCTGGTAAGAATACTCCCAGATCCCTCCGACGGCGTGGAAGCTGGACGTCAGGCTTGGGCCTACGTTAAGGAAGTAGAACCTGACGTAGTCTCCTGGCCGGGCTTGTATGGGCTCGCCCACGTAGCGAAACACTTTGCCGTTGAACATCACGTAGGCTGCTTTGCCGTCGAAGAAGTCTCGACCGTTGAGGTAAACCTCGTGCTGGACGAGATAGACTTTTATGTCAGGCTCCCGGCCCAGCTGACGTTCAAGAAGATAGCTGCCACTCTTAGGCTCCACCACGACCATGCCGTACATCCCGGCAAGAGTGTGTGTGAGAATCCCATGCCCTCCCGGGGCGCAGTGGTACATGTAAACTCCAGGGAAATCAGCCTTGAAAACCAGCCTACCCTCGCTGCCGGGAGCGATGTTCCCTACAAACTTGGATGTCTGCGTGTTCGCAGCATGTATCGATAGACCGTGGGTGTACTTGCCCTGATTCCTCACGATTATTTCAACAACATCACCTTCCTGCACTAAGATCAACGGCCCGGGAGACGTGCCGTTGAAAACGAAAGCCCTGAACACTATGCCTTCGTCGATCACTACGTCGGCTTCATCCGCAACCAGCAGGAAGGTCTTGTCTGGCTTGGCGTTGGGAGGCGGGTTGCCCGGCACGCCCGGAGCATACTCAAAAGCCGAGGCTGACGTCAGAGCCATCAATACTGCGATGACGAACAAGACATGAACAGGCTTCATGGTTATATTTGCTGATGCGTGTTTTAAAAATCACTTATGCAACACTGTTGCATCATGCATCCGCATGATTTAAAGGTTCTAGGTGATTTTTTGCATGTTTATGATTTAAGGTGGTGCTTTTGTTTTAAAATCATGGTTTTAACTCACCAAATCGTTAGACTGCTGGACAGCTTGAGAACCTCGCCGACCCAGCTCGCGGTGGTGGTCAAGAACAGCAATTGTAGGGTTGTACAAATGCTTCTGTCCAAGAATTTTGAGGGTACCTTCAGAAACATAAGGGTGGGCGAGAGTACTTCGAGCCACCTCATACAGCTCTCCAAACCGGTCGACGTAAGAGATGTTTTTCCACCGGACACGTCGGTTTACACAATGGGCCGCAGCTTTCTGTGGATAGACGCGCCGAGCTGCACGGCCTGCAAGACTCTGTCTAGGAACTCCGCGATCCCTAGCTACGTGATGTTCATAAAAGGTGTCGGCGTACTATTCTCGTTCCTAACGCCCGGACCCATAGTTTCGAAGAAGATTGTTGACAGCATGAAGGCTGAGGGGCTCGAGGTTGATGTTCTTAGAAGGTCTTCACTGAACTTACGGCAAGTTTTGACAGAGAAACAAAGCGATGTGCTTTTCACAGCCATCTCGATGGGTTATTTCTCTCCTCAAAGAGAGGCGAGTCTGACAGACATCGCTGAGAAGCTGGGGCTGTCGAAGTCCACCGTGTCGAGGCATCTAAGGGCGGCGATCAGGAAGCTGGCGCTGTCCATTCCAACTAAAACCCTATAGGCGTGCCCATCCTGCCGTGGAAAACGAAAGACTCGACAGGCTGTCTGTTTTTACGGCCTATAACTTTCTTCTTGGGGTAGCCGAACCCAACCACGCAAGCTATGTGGTAGTCGGAGGGTATGCCGAACTTCATCCGCATAGCCTTCTCGTCGTATCCAGTGTATATCCTCGAGCCGACTCCACGGCTCCAAGCGGCCAGCTGCATGTACGTGATTACCCGTCCTGCGTCGAGGAGATGCCATGGGTACTTAGGGGATGTCAAGACTATGACGGCGAAAGAGCAGCCCGAGACCCATTTGCCGGACAGGCTTATCTCCGCGAGAGTCTTCAAGTCCTCTGGCGCGTCTACGTATATGAACCTCCAGTGCTGGCTGTTGAGCCCGCTCGGGGATAGCCTCGCCGCCTCGAATATCTCTCTCACAACCTCCTTCGGAACAGCCCGGGCGTCGTACTCCTTCAGCTCAAGCCTAGTCCTTATAGCTTCAAGGACTTCCACGCAGTTTGTCGGTGGCCAGGTTAATAAAAGTTTATTCTACATTTCAGTTATGAACCGCCACAGCTCGTCCTGGACGGGGCCCTTCAGCTTCTGCTCGCTGTTCCCGCTGAAGATTCGCATGCCTTCTCTCCGCTCAACAACTCTGCCGATGACGCTAGCTTTCGTCTTTTGAACGACTCGCCTCCTAGGCCTGGGTGCTGTGGCCAGCAACGTTCCCGAGCTGATGAGCTTGAGCGGGTCGATATCCAGCGCCTTGGTTATCCGAGCAACCAGAGGGTCTACCAACACCTTCGACCTGTCCACGTAGAAGCCGACAGACGAAGCCTGAGCCATCTCGTACAGTCCTCCCAGCAGCCCTCCCTCAGTCGGGTCGTGCATGGCCGAGACGCCCGCTCTTGCAAAAGCTAAAGCCTCCTCGACCACGCTGGTCTTTCTTATCAGGCTCACCGCCCGCCTGATAGATCCTGGGTCTAGTTTCTTCTTCCTCAGGAGCATCGGATAGTCTGAGGCTATGATGGAGACCCCCTCAAGCCCCACCGACTTTACCATCAGTATGTAGTCGCCGGGACGCGCCCCGCTGCTGGTTATCAGCCTGCCGGCAGCGAGCCTACCTATCATGTGTCCTACTACTGTGGGTGATGCGACGAACGGAGCTACTTCGGAGTGGCCTGTCACTACTGCGGTTTTTAGGCGGCGGCACGCCGAGCTGATTTGTTTGGCGATTCTGGAGAGGTCTTCATGCCCGCTTCTCTCCGGCAGCAGAATTGTTGAAGAGAACCAGAGAGGCCTAGCTCCTGAGACGGCTACATCGTTGGCTGATGCGTGGACAGCCAGCCATCCCACGAACTGCTTCGAACCCGTGATTGGGTCTGTCGACAAGACGTAAACATCGCTGGATGCTTTAACGGCCCCGGCGTCTTCGCCGAACCCAGGCCAAAGAACAACATCCCCACGCTCATAACCTCTGTGCTTGAGGACGTATCTTTTGAGGACAGCCTCCGGCAGCTTTCCCACGGGCAGCGGCCTAGTCATCGTTTCATCCTTCAAGGGCCTGCATTATTTGGCTGGCCTTCCTTGCGTCGGAGGCGTTTTGAACCCGGGTCAAGAACCTAAGCTTGTCGTCAAAGACCCGGAAGCTTTGGGCAGAGATGTAGAGTATGTTGTTAACGTGCCTGACCAGGTCTGAGATACGCATGCCGGGGTTCTCCTTCATGGCTTTGAGGAACGGCTCCACCCTGTAGGATGCGGGCATGAACTCGGGCTTGTCGAAGACCGGGCGCGGGATCCCCGCCGAGAACCTCGTGACGATGCTGCGGAGAAAGCTTGTGACGTCTTTGTTGATGAAGGGAGTGTCGCACGGCAGCACCAACACACTCTCAGCTCCGGCCTTGTTGAAGACAGGCTCCAGCTGAAAACGCATGTCAAGCCTTTCATCAACAGCTTCCTCCAGCTCGGCGCTGTACTCGTCGGCCAAGAAACGATAGTCCTCGATGCTCTCCCTGCTCGACAAGATGAATATAGTCTTGGAGTCGTCTGGAACCGAGTCGAGAACGTACTCTATCATCGGCCTGTTGTTTATCTTCAACAAGCCCCTCCTGCCCGAGGGCCCCATGTTGGCGAAAACAGCGGTGATGTAGTCCATGATTATTTTCCCAGCTTCTCCCTCAGCTTCTGGGTTAGGAGTGGGAGTATTTTGTAGAGGTCTCCGACGAACAGGTAGTCGGATTCGGCGGCTATGGGTGCGTTGGGGTCTGTGTTGACTGCTATGACAGTCCTCGAGTCCCTCATGCCGACTAGATGCTGCACCTGCCCAGATATGCCTAGAGCCAAGTAGAGCTTTGGCCTCACCCTCTTGCCCGAAAGACCTATGTGCCGTTCCTCGCTCAGCCACTTAAGGTCCCCTGAGATGGGCCTGCTGCATCCTACCTCAGCCCCTAGAAGTCGGGCGAGTTCCTCAGCCATGGCTAGGTCCTCCTTTTTCTTGAACCCTCTTCCGACTGCGACAATCACGTCAGCCTTCTCCAGCTCCACGTGAGAGGTCTCAGGCTTGATGAACTCGACGAACTCCAGCTCAGGTGTTGAGACAGACACGTCCAGCTTCTCCACAACTGGTTCAGCCCCCACTTCATCACCTAGCTCGGCTGAGGCTTTGAGGCTCACGACACACGGGTTGTGCTTGAGCAGCACCGTAGACGCATATCCCCCGCCCAGCACAAGCCTTCTAGCCACAATCCCTCCAGAAGTCTTCTCCAGCGAGAAACACTCGGAGGCGTACGGGGATCCGAGCCGTTGAGCAGCCCTCGCAGCTAACTCATTACCTGTCTTGGAGGCCCATACTGCAAGTAGGTCGGAGGATGTTTTTACGACTAGTTCCGCCAAAGCGGCTGAGGCAGAGGGCTCTCCAGCAGTCCAAACGCGGCTGGGAAGAAGCCACACACGCTCAACTCCAGCTCTTCCGAGCAATTCAGCCTCCTGAGGCGAAAGCTCGTTGAAGGATGCTGCGGACACGTTCACTCCCGGCAGGCTCTTCTTCAAGTAGGCCGCCGCCCCGGCAGCCTGTTCCGCCTTCTCCGAGAAGACGACAGCCTTCATCTCTTCAACACCCCCAACCCGAGTATGGTTTCAGCAAGCCTCTCAGCAAGCTCCTCCGGCTTCCCATCATAGACTTGCTTACGCCTCTCAGTCTTCAAGGCCCTAACCTCCAGGATTTCAGACTTAGGGGTGAGCATTTCGTCGGTGAGACCGAGCTCGTCTCGTTTAACCTCGTTGAGCGGCTTCTTCTGAGAAGCTCTGATCATCAGTAGGCTCGGCAGACGTGGAGTGTTGATCTCGAGCCCCACTGTTGCGACAGCCGGGGTCTTGCATGAAACGACTTTCACACCATCCTCCAGCGACTTCCAAGCCTTGACCGCCCCGCCCAGCCATTCGAGCTTGTTGACGTAAGAGACATGGGGTACGTTGAAGACCTCCGCCAGCCTAGGCCCCGTCTGGTAAGCGTTTTCATCGAGAGATGCTTCTCCACACAGGATGAGGTCCCACTTCCCAACACGCCTCTCTATAATCCTAGACAGGACCGCGGCGGTCACGTATCCGTCGGCCTTTATCATGGCTGGGTCGGAGAATACGTAGGCTTCGTCAGCCCCCATCGCCAGACATTCCCTGACGAGCATGGGCTTTACATCGACCCCCGCAGTAGCCACGACGACCTTGCCGCCGTGCTTCTCCTTAATCCTTACGGCCTCCTCGAGGGCGTTGAGGTCAAAGTCGCTGTTCTTAGCCTGGGCCTGAGTCGTCAGAGGGGCTTGAGTTTCTGGATGGGGCTTGAGCTGGTAGACGTCGACTGTCTGCTTCACGCACACAACTATGTCAGGCATGCCTCGGAGCTGAATGTCAGCGGCGACTAAAATACTGTAGCCGCATCCCTTGTCTAAACGTTCACCGGCTTTCCAAGAGCTGTCGATTAACAGGCTTTGCTCATTTTCGGCTTTTAAACCGGCGGCCATTAGGGGTAAACAAAGCAGCTCCGACCCTTGTCGTCGTCTCGCTGGCTGTTTTCTCGGCTCAGACACTTACCGCAGAAAGGTCATCGCCGCCCCTGGGCTTACTACCAAGCTTTACCGTGAGGGCCTGAAGACAAATCAAAGCGGGTTGAAGTCGGAGACATTGACCTACATCGAGAAGAGAATGTGGAACAAAGTTGGCGGAGGGTTATCGTTCTTCAAACAGATTCAGCCACGATCTCCGCGATGTCCTTGAGCTTAATTTTATCCTCCGCACCCATCACCCTAGCTGCGTCGCCGAACATCTGCATGCAGTAGGGGCATTCAACGACCAGCACGTCGGCGCTAGTATCGAGAGCTTCCTTCATCCGGATGATACTCTCACGGTCATGCCGCCTAACCTCATACCAGTAAGTGCTTCCTCCGGCTCCGCAGCAGAAGCTTTTAACACCCCTCCTCCCCATCTCCACGAAGTTCTCAGAGCCTGCGACCTGCCTGAGGGCGTACCTCGGCTCTTCAAAGACGCCGTTGACTCGGCCGATGTAGCATGAATCGTGGAGGGTGAGCTTTTCCTTCAGAGGTTTGGCCGGCTTTATCCTGCCGGACTTGAGGAGCTCTCCGATTATTTGGGTGTGATGGAAAACTTCGAGCTTTAGGCCGAATTCAGGATACTCTTTCTTGAAGGTGTTGTAGCAGTGGGGGCAGTGGACGATCATTTTCCGGACGCTCAGTTTCTTGAGTATCTCGGCGTTGGCCATAGCCATCTCTTGAAAACGACCCTCCTCCCCTACGCGTCTGGCTGGGTCGCCGTTGCAAAACTCATCCATGCCAAGCACGGCGAAAGACACTCCTGCCTTCTGCAGTATGTGTACCATGCTCTTGACTATCGACCGGCTTCGAGCGTCGTAGGTCGATGCGCATCCTATCCAGTAGAGGTACTCGGCTTCAGGGTTCTCTTGGATCGTTTTGACACCCACTGACGCCAACTCCTCCAGCAGCCGCTGCTTCTCGGACGGGTCTAGGCCGTAGGGGTTTCCGTACCTAGCGAGGTTTGTGAGCATCGTCGTCTTCTTCTTGTCCAGCCTCCCCTCAAGCGTAAGAGCCCGCCTCATCTCGAGTAGGTAGTCCATGGGTCTTATCAGCACGGGGCAGGCCTCGACGCAGGCGTGGCAAGTAGTGCAAGCCCACACCTCATCCTCTTCAACGACTCCCGAGCTGAAGACATCCTTCTCCAGCCCGTCCTCAGACCACATCAAACCCTTCAGCTTCTGCACAACGTTCCTGGGAGATAATGGCGTGCCAGCCCAGAATGCTGGGCATGCGGCCTCACACCTCCCGCAGTCGGTGCAGGCGTCCAGAGCGAGTCGCTGCGTCCAGCTTACCTCCTTGAGGGTTCTGAAGCCGAGCTTGAGCTCTGCTGATGGGTCTAGCTCGTCTAGCTTGAAGGGTGTCGTCATCTTTCCGAGCGGCTGCTGGAGTGGTGCGTTGACAGCGATGTTGAGTAGAGTTGAGAACATGTGCCCTAGCGATGAGTAGGGTATGAGGGCCACCATGGCGAAGGCTACGAATGCATGGCTCCACCAGACACCGACGTATAGGGTTCTTACAGCGTCTTCCGTCAACGAAGCCTCGAAAACAGAGGACATCGCCATCCCGACGAAGCTCCATCCACCCCAAGGGCGAGGCTCAGCAGCCAGCCTCAACCCCTCCAACAGATAACCCGACACTCCTATGAAAAGCAGGCCGGCCAGAGTCATCAGATATTCTGTCTTGAAGCGTAAACGCTTGTCAGGAGCCACCAGCCTACGGTACATCAGAATGCATAGACCGGCGAGCAAGGCCAGCCCCATAAAGTCTAGCGATAACTCATAGAACAGGTAAAAATCTCCTCTCAGCAGTCTCAGCTCAAAGAGCCTCAGTATGTCGTGGTCTAGGAAGACCAGTGAAGTACCTATGAACAACGCTATGATGCCCGAGTAGATTAGGACATGCATCAATCCAGCCAGCCTCTCTGAGACGACTTTACGCTGCAGAAGACCGTACTTGACGAGCTGTGTTAATCCGTTCAACACAAGCCTGAAATCAGCTGGACTGCGAAATCCTATTCTCCTAAGCCGGTAGGCTACGCCGTAGAAGAAGAGAGCTGCAAAAGGAACCAAGACCAGATACATCACGACATCGGTTCCAGGAGGCATCATCGCATAGGTTTCTCGAACCGGCTCCAACCCCAGCACACCCTCAACCTACTCATCATTCGGAGTTTAATAGTTGCACTCTAAATCAAATTATGTTTATCAATACCCACTTGCCCTAAGCATCATGGCCGAGGGGGATAAGCTGGGAGAGGTTGCCGTCAGAGCGGCTCCATTCTACGGCGGTAAGCTGGAGGTCGTCCCCAAGATCCCAGTCAGGTCTTTGAAGGACTTCGCAGTGTGGTACACGCCTGGAGTAGCTGCTGTCTGCAAAGCCATAGCTGGCAACCCCGGCATGAGCTTCGACTACACATGGCGATGGAACGCCATAGGGGTCATAACCAACGGCACGAGGGTCCTCGGCTTAGGCGACATAGGGCCCGAAGCAGCCCTGCCAGTAATGGAGGGAAAAGCCTTGATCTTCAAGTTCCTCGGCGGGGTAGACGCTTTCCCAATCTGCCTGAACACACGAGACCGGAGCAAATTCGTAGAAGTCGTCAAAACACTCGAGCCGGGGCTCGGGGGCATAAACCTCGAAGACATATCCTCACCCGACTGCTTCTACATCTTGGACAGGCTGCGGCAGGAGATGTCTATACCTGTCTGGCACGACGACCAGCTCGGCACAGCGGGAGCTACTCTTGCAGGTCTCTACAACGCTCTCAAGATAACTGACAGGAAGCTGTCGAAGTCTGTCGTTGTTCTTTTCGGCGCAGGAGCTGCGAACATAGCTACGGCTAGGCTGTTGGAGAAGGCTGGTGCAGACATGTCTAGGATGATGCTTGTGGACAGCCAGGGAATACTTCACGCCGAGAGGGAGGACATGGACGAGTTGATGCTCAAGAATCCTTGGAAGTATGAGCTTGCCCTCAAGACGAACAAGAGCAAGGTTTCGGGCCAGCTTGCCGATGCTCTCGAGGGAGCCGACGTGCTTATTGCGGCCGCGTCTCCCGGCCCGGGGTTGGTTAAGAAGGAGTGGGTTAGGCGGATGGCGGAGAATCCTGTCGTCTTCCTTCTGGCTAACCCTGTGCCGGAGATGTGGCCTTGGGAGGCTAAGGAGGCTGGAGCCGCCGTGGTGGCTACGGGGAGGAGCGACTACCCCAACCAGGTAAACAACAGCCTTGTGTTCCCGTCGGTTTTCAGAGGCTCTCTCGACGTCAGAGCTAGGACGGTCACGGACGGCATGGTGTTAAGGGCTGCGGAAGCCTTGGCCGGCTTCATCCCCGACGATAAACTCTCCCCCGACCACATCCTTCCGACGATGGAAGACTGGGAAGTCTACGTCCACGTCGCTGCGTCGGTGGCGGAGCAGGCGTCGGCCGAGGCCGTAGCCAGAAGGCCTCTGAGCTACGACGAGGAGTTCGCTAGGGCTAGGAAGACGATAGAAAGGTCTAGAAAGGTTTTAATGTCGCTGATGGAGATGCGGTTCATCAAACCTCTACCGCAGGTCGATTAGCATGGGTGGAGTTGTTTTCAGGAAAGCAGAAAAAAGGGACCTCCCAAGGCTGGTGGAGCTGAACATAAGACTCAAACGCTTGAACGAAGAGTTTGACCCCCTGCTGCGGGTGAGGAACGACATAGCAGAGACATCCCGCACGTATTTCGAACAAGCCATCGATGCCTCAGACTCTCTCGTGATAGTCGCCGAGGACGAGGGGAAGGTCGTGGGCTTCATCAAAGCAGACATAAAGGAGAGAAAGTTCTACGAACCACGCATGGAGGGAAACATAGTTGAGTTCTACCTCCTCCCCGAGTACAGGAGGAAGGGGGTCGGGGCTTTGCTGCTGGACCATGCGATTAAAGCGTTGAAGGAAAAGGCCGACATAATAACCGCCGAGTTTCCTGCGTTGAACGAGATAGCGGTGGAGTTCTATACACGTCTAGGGTTCCGAGGGATAGTGAGTGTCTACGCCCGTGAAAGCACTTGAGTAAGCGTCGACAACCGGCTTAACGAATTAGGGAAAAATTTAATGGGCTCGGTTTTTGATAAGCTTCTCCGATGTCTCTCGGCGGAGCCGTTCAGGCAATAATTACCGCCTTCAGCGTGTTTTCGCTGGTCTATCTTATCAACTATGTCTACCTTGCGTTCATCTCGACTATCATCCACCACAAGCCAAGGCTGGCAACACCCCCCACATGGCCTTCAGTATCAATCCACATCCCCGTCTACAACGAGAGGTACGTCGTGCAGAGAATTATAAAGGCTGTTTCGGAGATGGATTATCCAGAGGAGAGGCTTCAAGTAGTTGTCATCGACGACTCCGACGACGACACCCCTGAGCTTGTAAAGGAAGCTGCTGAAAGGTTCCTGAAACCCGGTGTTGAGTTTCTCCATCTCCGGAGAGAGTCTAGGCAGGGATTTAAGGGAGGGGCTCTTCAAGAAGCGCTCAGCCGGACGAAGGCCGAGTTCATCGCCGTTTTCGACGCCGACTTCATCCCTCCGAAAGATTTCCTGAAAAAGGCAGTGGGCTGCCTGCTCGCCGACGAAAGGATAGGAGCGGTGCAAGCGCGTTGGGAGCACATAAACAGAGCCGCCTCTGCGCTAACTAGGGGACAAGCTCTGAACCTCGACCTTCACTTCGAGGTCGAGCAGCAGGCAAGGTCTTCCATGGCGTACTTTCTAAACTTCAACGGCACAGCAGGCGTTTGGAGAAGAAGATGCATAGAGGATTCGGGCGGCTGGAGGGGTTTGATGGCCGAGGACCTTGAGCTGAGCGTTAGGGCGCAGCTTCGAGGCTGGCGGATAGTTTACCTCGGCGACACGGCTTGTCCCGGAGAGGTTCCGCCGCAGGCCCAAGCTGCGAAGAGACAGCAGTACAGGTGGGCTTACGGGGCCGTGGAAACGGCCAAGATGCACCTGCCCACCATACTCAAATCAGACCTCGGGTTGGGTCTAAAGATCCAGTCTTTCCTCCACCTAACAAGACACATTCCACAATTGTTGTTCTTAACAATCCTCCTGATAACGCCGGTAGCCATCCTAGCAGGCGTGCCCTCGGGCAACGCCCTAACGGCATCGTCTTGGGCCATGATATCTGCTGCCCTTGTCGCAGGCAAGCTTGGCCCTAAAGGACTCAGAGAGTTTCCGCACATGGTTCTGTTCACAGCCTCTATGACGCTGAACAACGCTTTGGCTGTCGTCGATGCTCTCAGGGGGAGGAGGATGGAATTCCACCGGACGCCAAAGTTCGGCGAGGGAGAATGGCGAGGCAAGAAGTACGTCCTCCCCCTAGACCTCCAGTCCTACCTCGAAGTAGCGCTAGGAGTATGGCTGCTGATTCTCTCATTAATCTCGGCTGTTAAGCTGCTAACCGGCTACACGGTCTATCTCACTATTTCGGGGTCGTCGTTTCTCTACGTGGGGCTGCTGTCGCTCAACCACGCTCCCAAGCATCAAAAAACTGTCCACACACGTGAAGCAAAAGCACTCAGCCTAGTGCTGGTCGCCATCATAGCTGGAGGCCTCGTCGGCTCAGTCTACAACTACTACCAGACCTACTACAGGCTCGACTATGCATCGGGCTACTTGATGAGAGGAGCATCCTCGTCCGACGCAGCGGAGATCGCAGCCTACATAGAGAGGGCTCTGGAAATCCTTCCCAGCAGCGGGAACCCTGTCTGGCTCTTCCCAACACCCAGGACAGACTTCAGCCTGATAACCAAGGACTTGAGAAGCCTTCTTTCGACGGCTCAGAGACTTTCTAGGGAAAACGCTGACTCGCCGACCTACCAGCAGGGTGTAGACCAGGTCAAGGACAGCCTCCGGAACATAAGAGACCAGGTGATGGAGGCAGCTCCTTTCAACTTCCTGAGCCTGTTGTATCTGCCGTCGACGGCGTTGTGGATGCTGACTATAGTCTACATGGCTGGTCTGTATGGCAGGGCTCGCCGTCAATAAGGGGTCAAACTGCTTCGGCCAGGCTGCTGGCCAGTTTCACTGTGTAGTGTGCATCCATCTCGCCGTCGTGCAGAATCAAGTCAACGCCGGCCCAGTTAAGCCTAGGTGGATGAACCTCCCTGCCTGCGTAGAGCTCCAGCTGTCCGTCGAAGCATAAGGCCAGCTTGACTCCGAGCTTTGTTGAATAGAGTGCAGGGGACTCGGTGTGGAGCCTTGTCCACGGCTTCATGCGAATAGCATGCCCGTCGACCAAGAGCTTGTCGAACAACTCGCCCGACATCTCGTTGGCGACGACCAACGTTCCACAGCCTCTCTCCCTGGACACGTCGACTTCGATGGAGTTTTCGGAGAAACGATACCTCACTTCGCAGACCTCGGCTGTTTCCGCAACTACATACTTGGTCTTCAACAGCCTAGTCCTCAGCTTGATGAGGTTTTCGAACAGCGGCGACAAGCTGCCTCCTTCGACGTATGTCGGCGACAGCTTCTCCCGGACGTGTCTGTGGGCTCTGGTCACGTCGAATGGGCCGAGGAACCTTCTCGAAAGACCGTTGAGGATGAACCGTCTCGCAGCCACTCCGTCGCCGCACGAGTCGTAGCTTTTCATCGGGAAGCGTGTCGCGCCCCTGAGCCTTAGGACGACGCCCCCAACCCCCATTCCCTCGCCCGTTATGTCGTCTCCGCGATACTTCAGGCCAAGACCCCTAACAACCCCATGTATCTCCATCCCGCTGAGCCCAGCCGGCAAAAGGTAGGCTTCGAACCCATGCAACAGCCTAAAGCATCCACTCCCCTGCAACTTTTCCTAGACAAGGATGTTGGAAAAATGTTATAAACTCTTCATCCAGCAACAGATAGATGGCTACTGACCTGCTGCTGGTCTTTCCCTACTTTTACGACGGGAGGTCCAGGCACTGGCAGTTCCCACCTCTTGGAATCTCATACATAGCTTCCTACGTCCGTGAGAGAGGATACCGTGTCAAGGTGCTTGACTGCACGTTCCACGACAAGGCTGAGGCTGAGAGGCAGATTAGACATGAGAGACCCCGGGTGGTGGGGATTTACTGCATGCTCTCCATGGTTAACATGGCGAAGCAGCTGGCTTTAACTGCGAGGGAGTCGTGCGACGCTGTTTTGGCCGGCGGCCCTATGCCTTCCAGCTATCCCTCGATGTTTTTTAAAGAGTTTGACATGGTTGTGCAGGGCGAGGGAGAGCTGGCTGTTGCGGAGATTCTCGACAAGCTGGATCGACGTGGAGAGCCTAGGCTCGAAGGGGTGAAAGGTTTATGGCTCAGCCCCCGGATGAACGGAGGACACGTGGTTTTCACGGGCAGCAGGCCGTTGGTTGAAGACCTCGACACCCTCCCGTTTCCAGCCCGGGACCTGCTCGACCATCAGGCATACCAGTCATACTACCGCAAGAACTACGGATACACGATGACATCGATGGTGGCTAGCCGGGGCTGCCCGTTCTCGTGCGACTTCTGCTGGAGGCCTGACTATGGAAGGGTTTACCGCGTAAGGTCGCCCCAGAACATCGTGATGGAGATGGACGAGGTTAGAAACAAATGGGGTTATGAGAGGATTTGGTTTGCGGACGAGTTATTCATCGCTAGCAAGAAACACGTCATCAAGCTGTGTGAGGAGATTGTCAAACAGCGAGTTGACGTTATGTGGGAATGTCTTTCTAGGGTTGACCTCTTCGACGCCGAGGTTGCGAAGGCGATGAAGAAGGCCGGCTGCTACAAGGTGATCTTCGGGCTCGAGTCAGGCGACGACTACGTTCTCCGCAGTCTGATGAACAAAAGGATTAAGGTGGCTCAGTCTGTTTCAGCGGTGAAGACGGCGAAGAGGGCCGGTCTTCAGGTAGGTGCTTTCTTCATCCTCGGGTATCCAGGCGAAACGAGCGAGACGATGCTGCGGACCATCAAGCTTGCCTCGAGCCTGCCGCTGGACTACTTCAGCATGACCGTCCCATACCCGCTGCCCGGAACGGGGCTGTACGAAAAGGTGAAGGACAGGATGGAGGCTTTTGAATGGGAAAAGCCGATGCATGGATGGGACCACAAGCTGCTTTTCAAGCACGAGTTCTCTCTTGAGAAGCTGCGGTTTGGAATCTGGAAGGCCAAGACACAGGCAAGGCTAAGGAAAAGGCTGGGCCCCTTCTACATCCTGCTCAAGCCCTACGAGATTTACACGGACATGAAGTTCAAGCGGATGAATTAGGCCTGCTTTTGGCTGTAATCGATAGCTGCCGTTATCAGGGCGATGTTCTGAGGTAGCGCTAGCGGGTAGAGTGCGACGGCCGAGAGGAAGGAGAGGAATCCTGCTGTTAAGAGGCCGACGGCCTTTGCACCAAACCCCGACACTAGTAGGAGAGACAGGACGACCTCGGCGGCGAAGAGGAGGAAGACGGCGTTCTCCACGCCTACGGGTGAGACTAACGTCCTTGCGACACTGTTGCCCATTATGTAGCTTGTGAAGTGCAGAGGGTTCCTGTAAGCATCAACCCCCCATTCGAACAGTGGATAGGCTATTCCTGCCCTCAGCAAAAAATTCCTCAAAAACACAACGTACCTCGTCTCCTCGAACCTCGACAAGGCCATGGACAGAGATACGGCGGAGATTCCCACGGTCTGGGGCTCAGCGATTGGAGCGAACGGCTTGACCAACAGCGAGTAGTAGGCGGTGGCTGCCGCAGTACCGAGCAGGGCGTGGAACCTCAGCCTTCTGGTTAACATCGCAGCACCTATACCGGCGTGGATCATGAAAACGAGCGCTGGGCTCGGTAGGTATGGTTCTCTGGCGAAGGCCGGGTCTAACAAAGACGCGGCGGCCCACAGAAGGTTAACCAAAGCCATACCCAGCCAAGCTGTTCCCACGTTTAATCAGCCTCCTGAACTCCATGAAGTAAAGCAGGTAAAATATTATCGACGACACGAACCGAGCTATTAGACGAGGGCCTTCAAACATCCACGTCTCCCTGAACAAGTCAACAGCCACAGACGGCCACAAAGGATAGAGAAGCTGCGGCACGGAATAGTTCAGCACAGAGAACAAGACGACTGAGGCCCAAAGCCTTCCTGAGACAGGCCTTCCACGAAGCAAATGCATCAAGATAAACGGAAGTATGAGGTTTTGCTCGGAGACCTTAGGCCTCATGACTAGGAAAACAGTGCATCCAACTAAAGCGCTCAGAGTCAACTCTCTCAGGGATTTAGGCCTCCCTATCATTACGCGCGTCGAAGTGATCAAGATGGCCGCTAGCCACGGCACCCCAACCACCGGTCCGTAAGGGTTTATGCCGTCGTAGCTCCATCCATAAAAATACTCGAAGATGTTAAGCGGGAACATTCCTCCCACCTCAGAAAGCCAGTTGGCCAACCCTCCGACAGTTGTGGAGACACTCCAGCCCATCAGGATGAACGGGGTGAAGAAAATGGTCAGCGAGATGATTGTGGTAGTTGTTAGATAGACGAGCCCTTTCTTCAGTCCGTGGTATGCGATTAGAGCTGGTAGTGCTCCTAGGGCTAGGGGCTTGATGTTGAGAGAGACGGCTAACAGCAGGGCTGAGAGATGACGCTTCTCCGCGTTCAGCAAAGCGAATATGAAGAGTGTGGCTGCGACGACGTCGGGCTTGCCCCACGCAACAGTCGTCATCAACACGAAGGGGTTCCATGTGTAGAAACCGGCTCCCTCAACCCCCGCCCGCCTGACCGTCGCAGCAAGCGCAGCCAAGGAGAGGATGATGGGGATCTTCGTCAACGCGTTGAAAAGAATCAAGTCGCCTGAAGATAGCAGGTAGGACGTTGAAAGGTAAAGCGGCCAGAGAGGCGTTTCTCCGATTCCCTGCACTTCTGATGGATAGGAGGGGTTGGGGTACTCGCCTCCCGCGTAGGGGCTCAGTCCCTGGACGATGTTTCGAGCTGCTACGTAGGAGACGAGGAGGTCGTAGCCGTGTCCTAATAGAACCGCGAGCGCTGGGAGGAGTAGCCCTAATGCGGCTGGATGAGGCTTGTTCATCCCATTCGTCGTACAGCCCGTCTCGACACGATCAGCAGAATTGGCTGGATGATGGTTAGGACGAGGTAGCTTACTGCGAACGGCGGGCAGAGGAAGGGGCAGCTTACTGAGTTGAAGCTCGATATGGGTGTCAGACCGAAAAGGTAAGCCGCAAACTCAGACGGCTGTACGCCTATCGAAGGCCCTGTCAGAGGGTTGAGCAAAAGCATAGCCAAGTACGATGCGGCCCAGTAAGGCACAGCTTTTCCAGCCCATTTTCTCCCCATGACAACCCCTAGCAATAGAATCAACTGCACGGCGCTGAACACAACCAGGGAGTATGCATGTCCGTTCTTGGGGTTGTCGAACCACAGCAAGCCGTCGAACAAGAGGATCAGAAGGCCTGTCAAAAGCGAAAGAACAAGCAGTAAAGCCACCGGCCGGGCTACAGCCTCCATAACCAACAACTACTCGCTAAAGGTTTTAAGCCTTTACGAGGATGCGGCGCCGCTGTAGTAAGACAACAGCTTATATATAGACCTGGGATTTTCTTCCAAAACCCACCGGACTCACGCAGGCTCTCCACGGCACCCTGCGAGCTCTCTCCCTCCGCATGAACACCTAATTCTGCTGCATCGATTACATTCGTCGAAGAACAAGACCATGCCTCGCCATCAACGGCATTCCAACCTCAGACGAAGACATTCCGTCAAAAACAATCCAGAGCCCGAGGCCGTGTGTGCTGCCACGCTGATTCGCAGTGTTCAACCATGAAAAGCCAATAAGCTTGTTCTACGAAGGGCTTGAATGCTTAATCGGCGGATGCCGGCCGGTTTTCCTGCTCCTCGTATTCTTCTTCGAGGTTTTTGATTATTTCTTTGAGTCTTTCGTCTTTTTCGACGAGGTTGTTGACTTTGCTGGTGAAGAGGGCTGCTTCGACGTAGAGGCGGCTGAGGTTGAGAGGCGTTTCGATGATTGAGGATAGTTTTTCGAGGACGGCGAGGACGACTCTGGGGTTGGCGATGTTGAGATAGCTTGGCACGTGCCCCCAAATCGAGAAAGCCTCGTATCCACGGTCGCCGCTGCTCTTTACTATGTAGCTGTGCATGGAAGCGGGGCCCGTGTAGTTGGAAGGTCTCAGGCCTTCATGCATGCATTTGGCGTAAAAACGCTCGCTGGTGGTGAGGAAGGTTATCCGGACTGGTTTTGTGTGTGGCGTGTTGTCGACGAGACCTCCGATTGTGACGACAGTTTTGGCGCCAAATCCATCCATCAGCTCGAACAGAGCTTCGACGAACTCGCTCCATCCACGGCTCAGCTCGTAGCCGCTCAAAAGAATCAAGTCTCTCTCATTCTTCACGGCGTAATAAACTTCGAACGCCGGCATCTCAAGATGTTTGATGAAGCCGCCCTCGATGGCCACGTAGGGCCTGTGCTGCGTGTGGTCCAGCAGGTCGCCGACGTCAACATAGCCGAGACGGGCCGAGTTCTCAGCTTCCCGGAGGTACAGCAGGGACAAGGTTGAAACATTCCCGGCGTCAGCCCATCCGCCGAACCCGACAACCACCACAGGCCGCTTGAGCAGCGGCCTTTCCACCAACCGCAACCTACTCAAGCCAGCCATTAACATATTCACAAAGCTTTAAACACATTCCTCGCTTCTCAAGCACGGAGGACATGGTCGAGGTATCGCTGCCGGCTTTGTGGAGGACGGGGTCCGTGGGCATGCTGCGAGACACGGACCTTAGGATTCTTGAGTTGTGTATGCGGAGTCAAAACGTTGTTTCTATTGCTAAAGGTTTGAAAAAGCTTGTTTCGACGACTTATCGCTGGGTGAGAAGGCTGGAGAGAGCGGGCTTCGTCCAGACGATTAAGAGGGACAGAGGCCGTTTTGTTCACATCACTGGGTTGGGGAGAATTGTTTTTGAGGCTTCTAGGGCGGGTTGAAGTTTTTAGTGAATTTGTTTTTGGAAAAGTTTTTCACCTCTTTACATCCCTTTGAGTGGGGCGGATGGTTGTAAGTTATTGCTTGAGGATGGTCAGCCTGCGGCCGTTGGAGGTCAAGTTCTTCTCCGGCTATGCTGTCCGGGGGGTCTTTTTTCACGCCCTCAAGTCTGTTGACCCTGAGTTTGCGACAAGGGTTCACGAACAGAGGTTTCTGAGCCCCTACAGCGTGTCGCCGATAGAGACTGTGAAGGGGAGAAGTTTTTTCTACGGCGTAATTAATCCGGGGGTTCCGTTCCAGTTTCGGATCACTGCGCTGAATGACAGGGTTGCGGAGGTTTTCGGCAGGTTTCTGCTTTCGGGCGAGGTTCCTAGGATAGTGGTTTGTGGTGTTGACGTTTCTCTGAACGAGGTCTCTGTTGTTAACTGGGATCGCGAGACGTCTGACGGGGGTGTAGATGCTTCAAGGTTTGAGGTTGTCTTCCAGTCGCCGACTTACTTCCGCAGTACTCAGAAGGGGGCGGGGCTTCTCGGCTCGCTTTTGCCCAGGCGCTTGCGTCCGAGGGTAAGGCCGGTTTACCGCTACGTGATTGTACCGGACCCCTACTTGTTCTTCCGCAGCCTTGCAAGGCTGTTCAGGCAATTTGGCCACGGAAATTTCCGCTACAGGTCTTTCTCCGACTGGCTGCTGGAGGGAGGGGTGGCTTTGGAAACATACAGGGGTCTGCGTGCCTACAAGGTCTATGAAAGTAATGGGAGATGGTCTCGGGGGTTTGTTGGGAGAGCTGTTTTCAGCATTCCGTCAGACCTGTATGATGTGAGGATGGCGAGGATTTGCTCTTCTCTTCTACGGTTTTCGTTTTTCAGCAACGTTGGCGGCAACCGGACGGCTGGGTTTGGAGTGGTTAGCCACCGTTTTCTTAACCTTGGTGGAGGTATGGGAAATGAGTGAGCTGGTTATCGACAAGCCGGGGTCGTACCTAGGGGTTAGGAAGGGGTTGTTTTATTTGAGGTCTCGTGATGGTTCGAGGGTTGAATTGCCGCCGGTGAGTCTTTCGCATATTTCGATAAGATGCCGTGGTGTCGGTGTTTCGGTTGATGCTTTGAAGCTTGCTGCGAGGTTTGGTGTCGAGTTGACTGTTTATCATCGCGGTAGGCCTGTCAGCAGGGTTTTGCATGCTTTAAAGGGCGGGGGTGTGTTGACGAGGCTTGCGCAAATCGAGGCTGTTCGGGACGGTAGGGGGCTTGAGGTTGCGAGGGAGATTGTCTCAGCCAAGCTTCACAACCAGCGTTTGGTGATTTACCAAAGGGCGCAGTATTTCTTGGCGAGGAACATGCCTGTCGGTAAAGAGCTCATGGTTTTTGCGGACCGGATTGCTGAGGCAGGTCGTTCATTGACGAGCGCTTCTTCTGTTGATAGTGTAAGGGCTTACGAGGCTCAGGGTGCTTTGAGTTACTGGTCTGGTTTTTCTCTTGTTTTGCCTAGGGAGCTTGGGTTCGTGGGACGGATTGCATGGTCTCCGGAGGATGTGTTCAACAAGGCTTTGAACGTTGGGTACGGAGTTTTGCGGAGCAGGGTTTGGAGCGCAGTGCTTTCCGCTAATCTGGATCCGTTTGTCGGGTTTCTTCATCTGCCCCGCGGTAGGCATATGTGTCTGGTTAGTGATTTGATGGAGGAGTTCCGCCCAGGCGTGGTCGATAGAACTATCATGATGCTGGCGGTTGAGAAAGCTGAGGCCTTGCTTGATGAGAGGTTGTTTGAACGGAATGTTGTTTCGGCGGTTGTTCAGACCCTTCAGCGTAAAGATCGTTTTTTTGAGAGGGCGGTTGTGGAGCAGGCTAGGCGTTTGGCTTCTTATTTGAGAGGTGAAGTGGGGAGGTATGTTGGTTTCAGGATGAGGTGGTGATGGTTGTCGACCCAGCCTACTTTTATCCTTGTGATTTATGATGTTTCGGATGATTCGAGGCGGTTCGAGCTGGCTGCTGCTTTGAAGAGGCTTGGGCTGACACGTGTTCAGCGGAGCGCCTTCATCGGTCCTTGTAGCTCTGCTTTGATAAGTGATGTGAGGAATGTTTCTAGGAGGATTATCGACGAGGAGACTGATAATGTTCAGATCTATCCGTTGACGCCTGCTTCTTATCGTTTGAGAGTTGTTGTTGGGAAGGAATTGCGTGGCGAGGATGATGTGGCTGGTGGTTTTTTGGTTTGAGCGGGGATGAGGAGCTTCTTCCTGTCGGGTTTGTGAAGAATTTCTATTTTTGTGAGCAGATTCCCTACATTAATTTGGTTTTGCGTGTTTTTGAGCCTGAGACGGAGAGCATGGTTTTTGGTCGTGAACGTCATCTTCGGTTTCATGCTCAGTATTTGCCTCGTGAGATTAGGGCTGTGCGTGTTGAGACTGATGTTAGGCTTGTTAGTGTGAGGCTTGGGTTGTCTGGTGTTTTGGATGTTTTGGTTCATGCTGTTTATGGTGAGCTTGTTCCTTGTGAGTTTAAGCATTCGGGTTTGGGGAAGGGGAGGCCGCAGCTGAAGGATGTTGTCCAGCTTGCTGCTTATGCCATGCTTGTTGAGGATGTTTATGGCCGTGTCGTGAAAAGAGGTGTGTTGTTCTATGCTGAAGGTGGGGGTAGGTATGTTGTTCATGTGAATGAGTCTTTGCGCAGGCTTGTGAAGAGGGCTGTTGATGCGATGCGTGGGATGATAGCTTCGGAGAGACCTCCCGTGGGAAGAAGTTTGGATAAGTGTGGTGTTTGTTGGTATAGCAGGGTGTGCTGGGGGGTGCCTGGTGATAAGCTTTTCGGTAGACGTAGGTGAATAGTTAAATAGTACCGTTAAACATTTTACAACTGAAGACGGCGCACAACAGATCGCCGTAAAACCCCGAAAAACAGCAGAATTAGACTCGGTGATCCCGCAAGAGGGAATTGAAAGATGAAAAAATTCTACACTGACCACGGCCTCAACATGCGAAAATGTGATCCCGCAAGAGGGAATTGAAAGTATCATC
>JAVYLK010000007.1:0-49377 GCA_038740895.1 Candidatus Caldarchaeum sp. | reverse complement strand
GAAAGCCTATCGCCCTGCATGAACTCCTGACTCGGGCCCTCCGCTAAGATTTCCCCCACGCCCATTACATAAGCCCTGCTGCATATTCTTAAGGTCTTGTAGATGTTCTGCTCAGCTATCATGAGAGCCAGGTTCTTCTCCCGACTCAGTTTGCTGATAGTTGCAAACAAGGCGTCTATTATGCGTGGAGCCAGACCCAGCGAAGGCTCATCAAGCAGCAGAAGCCTCGGCCTAGACATCAAGGCCCTCGCTATCTCCAGCATCTTCTGCTCCCCTCCGCTCAGCGTGCCCGCCAGCTGGTTTAGCCTTTGTTTAAGAAAAGGAAACAAATCATAAACCTCCTCGAGGCCGCCTTTATTCTTCGACCCGTAGGCCCCCATCTCGAGGTTCTCCTTGACAGTCATGTAGGGAAACACTGTCCGGCCCTGCGGTACTGCAGAAAGTCCCTGCCTAACTCTGTTTTCAGGCGAGAGCTTCGTGATTTCCTTGCCTTCGAAAAACACCTTCCCCCGGAACACAGGCAGGACTCCTGCGAGAGTGTACATCAGCGTTGTCTTACCTGCTCCGTTAGGCCCAAGCAGGCCCACGACCTCGCCGGCCCCGACCTCTAGCGAAACATCCCTGATGACTGTTGTCTTGCCGTAGCCGCTGGTTATGCTCTCCACTCTAAGCACTGTGCTCACTCCCCAGATAAGCTTCTACGACTTCAGCCTTCTTCCTGACCTCCTCCGGCTTCCCCTCAGCGATCTTGACTCCATAGTTCAGTACAATTATCTTATCGCAAATATCCATGATGAAGAACATGTTGTGTTCGATGACCACGAAGGTCTTGCCCATCCCTTTCAGCCTTACCATGACGCTCTTGATGCTTTTGATCTCATGCTCAGCCAACCCTGCTGCAGGCTCGTCAAGCAGCAGTAGCTTCGGCTCAGGCCTCATCACAAGCAGAGTGGCTATCTCCACGAGCTTCTGCTGCCCGTAGCTCAGGTTAACGGCACGCTCGTCCAACAACTGAGATATGCCGAGGAAGCGAGAAACCTCCTCGATGTTTTTCTCAACCTCCTCAGCCTCCTTCCGCAGCGAGAACACAGACAGCTGTTTTATCAGGTCTTTGGTTTGACCGCCGAAGGCGAGTATGTCGTGGACGCGCATGTTGGGGAAGAGCTTTACGAGCTGAAACGACCTCGCTAGCCCGAGACGAGCTATCTTATGCGGCTTCATGCCGGTTATCTCCCTCCCCTTCAGGAGCACGCTTCCGCTGTCAGGCTTGGTGAAGCCTGTGATTATGTCGAAAGTGACTGTTTTCCCCGAACCGTTAGGACCTATCAACCCAGTTATCTGGTTCTCCTCAACCTCGAAAGAAAGGTCGTTCAAGGCCTTGATACCGCCGAAGCTCTTGCTGATGTTTGTTAGTTTCAGAAGACTCATGGCTGAGTCGGGGTTGAGCATCCTTGATATAAACATAGTGGTTAGGTTGTCGCAACTAAGTCTGTCGACAATCCAGCCTTTGCCAACACACGCTCCACGTGCTTGTTTGAGTTTTTAATGATTTCTTCTTCGTTGAGCGTGAGACATCGCCCGTCTCTCACGACAAACCTCCCGTCAACCATCACGTCTCGCACATCTGCTCCCGACGCTGCGTACACCAGCAGGTACAGGGGGTTGGATAAAGGCGAGACCGATGGTCTTTTCAGAGATACCACGACTAGGTCGGCTTTCTTTCCCGGCTCTATGCTGCCCAGCCGGTTGAGCCTGCCCATGGCTCGGGCCCCGTTCCTCGTCGCCATCTCTAGGACATCCCAAGCGGTTAGTGTGTCGGGGTTATGGGTTCGTACTTTTTGCAGTAGAGCCGCTGTCTTCATCTCCCTAATCATGTCGTAGGCGTCGTTGCTGGGTCCTCCGTCGCATCCAAGGCCAACGTTGACTCCATGACGCAGCATGTCCGAGACCGGAGCTATGCCGGAGCCTAGCTTCATGTTGGAGGAGGGGCAGTGGGCTACGGTCGTCCCCGTAGCAGCGAACTTTTTCATATCATCTTCGTCGACCCAGACGCAGTGGGCGTATACACGCCTCTCCCCGAGCAAGTTGAACCTCTCTAGAAACCCTGAGACCGTAGTGCCGAACGCTCTCCGGTAGTATTCAACGTCTTCCCTCACCTCTGCAACGTGGTTCGTTATGCCCGTGTCATATTCTCGAGCTAGGGCCGCGGCCTCATGGTAAAGGTCTTCGGAGACCGCTCCCGCGCTTCTCAGCCCGAGCCAGACGTCTATCCGGCCGTCGGCACGTCCAGCCCACCTAGAGTGCATCTGCTTAAACTCTCTTACACACGCCTCCCGGTCCTCGACCATTCCAGGCGGCAGAGCGTTCTCGGCAGCCGCATAACCTTTCATGTCCATTACGGCTTTAGACAGGACTCCTCTTATCCCCGACCTCTCGACGAGCTCGGCGATGCCGTTGAAGCCGTAGCGTGTGTGGATATGAACCTCGATGAAAGAAGTCGTTCCTGTCTTCAGCATCTCGAGTATGCACAGGGCTGCGCTGGCCCTTGCGTCAGACTCATCGTAAACACCCTGCAGCCTCCACACCCAGTTTCTCAGCCAAGGTATCAGCGTTAGGTTGTCGGGCACGACCCCACGAAGCAATGCCTGGGCTAGGTGGACATGTGTGTCGACGAGGCCGGGGATGATCAGGCAGCCCTCAGCATCGACTACTTCAGCCCCTGCCGCATGAGGCAGGACGAGTTCTCTTGATCCGACCAATTCAACCAGGTCGTCCTCGACTAGCACGCATCCATCCCTTATTATTCTCCTCCTGCCGTCTACGGGGATGACGAAGCCGCCTTTGAAGAGAAACCTGCTCAAGGCACCGAAGAAGCGCGCATAGGGAAATTAAGCTTTTCACCGTGGTTGCTGTCCCGGGGCAGCCCGGTCATGGCTTGCCCGAGGCCGACCTCGTCCTCGACGGTTAGGGCTAAGCTGCGTCTCAGGCTCTTGAAAAACAAGCCCGAACTCAGCAGCCAGCTCGGCTATCGAGGACGTGCATTCCCGCCACCACCCTCCACGCAAAATAGGTTCGAAGACGACAGTGGCTTGAAAGTAAAAGTTATAGGCTGTTTTGGTGGCATAATTATACCGTTATGGAGCAGTACACTGCAGTTGGAATATCTTCGACTGTTTGGGGGGTGAGGAAGCGAAAGGAGATCTTGAAGAACATAGAACACATACATGAGGTTGTGGCAGCGGCGTCTTGGCTTAGCAGCCTAGACCTTCCTGTTAAGCTGATAGCTTTGCCGGAGGGAGGTCTTCAAGGGTTCACAGACGAAGTGTTCGACATGGACCACGTGGAGTACGCTATGAACATCGCCATAGAAATTCCGGGAGAGGAAACAGACCGGCTTGGGGAGATAGCGAAGCAGTACAACGCCTACCTCATCGCTCAAGCTAAGGCGACCGATGAAAGATTTCCCAACAGGTTTTTCAACAACGCCTTCATCATAAACCCTCAGGGCCGGATAATCCTACGGCACTACAAAAACTCACCCCTCTTCCCTGTGGAGCACTCAATCTGCCCCCACGACATATACGATGAATGGGTTAGGATACACGGCAGAAACCTCAACGCCTTCTTCCCAGTAGTCGAGACGGAGATAGGCGTGCTGGGCTGTGCTCTGGCGAACGAGGGTTCTTACCCAGAGTACATCAGAGGGCTTGCGATGAACGGGGCCGAAGTTGTATACAGGCCTAGCTACCCCCATCCACACACGCAGAACGAGTTCTGGGAGGTGCAGAACAGAGCCAGGGCCCTAGACAACAACATCTACATCGTCGCACCCAACACAGGAACCTACTACCTCACAAGCGACTCGCCCGTGCCCATCGACACCTTCGGAGGAAAATCCATGATCGTCGACTACAAGGGTAGAATCGTGGGCAAGCACGAATACGGTGCAGGCTCGTCCTACTGCGCAGGCGTCATAGACATCAACGCCCTCCGAGACTTCCGCTCACGCTCCCTCTGGGCCAACTGGATGAAAGACCTGAGGACAGAAATCATACAGCTCATATACGAGAAGCCGCTTTATCCAAAAAACCTCTGGCTGAACACGATGCCATACAAGCACAAGGAGTACGAGGAGAAGGTTATCCGCACGAACATCGAACGCATGTACCAGCTAGGTATATGGCGGAGGTCTGGGAAGTAGCTTATGTCCACCAGCCCAGCCATCGAGGTCAGCGACGTCTCTTTATCGTTTTACGGAGTCAGGGCTCTCAACAGATGTAGCTTGAAGGTTGAGCGGGGAAAGTCCATCGGAGTGATAGGGCCAAACGGCTCGGGCAAAACAACACTCCTCAACGTCATCAACGGCTACCACAAGCCCGAAAGCGGCGAGGTTAGAATATTCGGCAGAAAAGCCGATGGACTACCACCATATCGCATAGCTCAGCTAGGAGTTGGCAGAGTGTTTCAGGTGACGAACGTCTTCACACACATGACTGTGCTGGAGAACATCATGGTTCAAAGCGTGTGGATGAAGAACAGGAAGAAAGCACGTGAAAGAGCCATCGAAATGATGCAACTCGTAGGACTGCCACCTCATCTAGGCGACGAGCTTGCAGGCAATGTTTCAGGAGGTCAGCAGAAGCTGGTCGACATAGCTAGAGCTCTATTTTCCGACCCAGCCGTCCTAATGATGGACGAGCCTGTAGCAGGCATACATCCCATAATAAAGGAGAAGATCATAGATATCGTCAGCAGCCTACGCCGGCATGGGAAGACGCTTCTCATAGTAAGCCACGACATTCCATCCATCCTCAAGATGGTGGACAAGCTGGTCTTCATGAACGCAGGGTCCGTGCTGTTGGAGGGAGACCCCGACCAAGTCCGAAGCTCAGCCAAGGTAGTTGAGGCTTACTTAGGGTTGTGAGGCTTGACGCTGAAGGTACGCAACCTCACCGTGGAGTACCACAGGGACATCGAGATCCTCCGCAACATCTCCCTCGACGTCAACGACGGCTCGTTAACCGTGTTGATAGGCCCTAACGGAGCAGGTAAGTCGACTCTGATCAAATCCATAGCAGGCATACTCAAGCCCAGGAAGGGAGAGATCTTCCTCGACGGCGTCCGAATAGACCAACTCTCTACAGAGGAAAGAATCAACCACGGTCTGTCCGTGGTTCTCCAGCGAAGAAGCGTGTTTCCTCAGCTCACAGTAAGGGAAAACCTGATACTCGGCGGCTGGAAAATCAGGAGGAACACGGAACAGATCGAGGAGACTTTGAAGGATGTTCTTGAAACGTTTCCAGACCTAGCCTCCAAGCTCGACGACAAGGCCAGCACACTGAGCGGCGGGCAGCAACGGATGCTCGAGATAGCAAGAGCCTTGATGACAGGGCCTAAACTTCTTATGCTCGACGAGCCCTCCGCAGGCTTATCACCTCTGATGGTCAAGCAGGTGTACAGACACATAGAGGATTTGCGCAGCAAGTCTATAACAATCTTACTCGTCGACCAAAACATCCAGCAGTGTGTTTCGGTGGCGGACTATGTCTACGTCCTCGAGCTGGGCGAAATCCGTGGAGGCGGTAAGAAGTCGGAGCTATCGGAGTCTCTATCAGACCTCATCAAGACCTGGCTTCATCTCGAGCAGGGGAAAGAGGTGAAGAGTTAGTGGTTTTCACGGCTGAGGTTTTGTTCGGGCAGCTGATGGTCGGCGCCATACTCCTCGGGGGTGTATACGCACTGGTGACGATGGGGCTGGCTTTGATATTCGGGGTGATGCGGATCCTAAACATAGCCCACGGCGAGTTCATAATCTTCGGCGCTTACGCAACATACTGGGTCTCGAAACTGCTAGGCTTGGACCCATTCATATCGATAGCGTTAGCCATCCCAGCCTCAGCCGTCCTAGGGTTTCTGGTCAACACGTTGATGATTAGGGGCTTGACGAAGAGCTTCGACGCCCCCATCGTCTCCAGCTTCGGGCTGTTGCTCATCATGCAGGCGAGCATGCTGATCGCTTGGACGGGCGACCCAAGGAGCCTCGTCACCCCTTTCACGGCAGAAAGCATAGCCGTGGGACCGTTGCTAGTCCCGGTCATAAGGTTGATAGCCTTCAGTTTGTCGGTCTCCGTGCTGACAGCCCTGTATCTCTTCCTCACGAGGACTTTCGTCGGTAGAGCCATAAGAGCTATTGCACAGGACAGCGAGACCGCGGCCACGCTGGGTATTCCAGTCCAACGACTACAGTCGTTCACCTTCATCCTGAGCACTTGCTTGGCAGGCCTTTCGGGAGGCTTGATAGCCATGCTTCTAAGCTTCCAGCCCACCTTCGGCCCCGAGTTCCTGCTCAAATCTTTCGTCGTGCTGGCTCTCTCAGGCGTGGGCAACATACCCGGAGTGATAGCTGGAGGGCTGATCCTTGGAATCGGGGAGTCTTACGGCTCGTTTTTCCTAGGGTCCGGGCTGAGGAACGTTGTGGCATATGCCCTGCTGATAGTTTTGCTTCTTTTTAGGCCTCGTGGACTTTTCGGAGAGAAGCAGGTGAGAGAGGTATGAAGTTGGGATTTGCTCTGGCTGCTGCTGGCATGGTGGTCCTGCTATCAATACCTACCATGGCTGCTGAAAACAACTTCATCATAACCCTAGCATTCATCTTCTCAGCCTACACAACGCTGGCGCTGGCGTGGAACATAGTAGGGGGCTTCGCAGGGCAGCTGAACCTTGGCCATGCAGCCTTCTTCGGCGTAGGGGCCTATGTTTTATCCTTGTTTTCGACCGCCGGAATGCATCCCTACTTAGGCGTGCTGGGCGGTGGAGCTGCAGCAGTCGGGTTAGCTTTGTTGATGTCGCCTCTACTCAGGCTGCGTGGGGATTATTTCGCCATAGGCACACTCAGCCTAGCTGAAGCCATCAAGATTGCGATCCTAAACGTACACGCATACGGCATGAGGGTTGCGCCGTATCCAGGATTGGGCCGCATAGAGAACTACTACTTTCTCTCAGGGCTTTTGATCGCCGCATCCCTCACAACATACTTCATCCTAAGGTCGAGGCTCAAGCTAGCTCTCGTCTCGATCAGGGAGAACGAAGTTCTCGCCGCGGGGAGCGGGGTGAATCCTCTGAAGTACAAGGTCCTAGCCCTTGTCGTGAGTGGGTTGTTCGCCGGCTTGACGGGTGGAATATACGGCTACAACCTTCTATACGTTCCAGCGGAGCATGTCTTCTCGATAGAGTGGACGATAATCCCCCTCTTCATGGTTTTGATCGGCGGCCGAGGAACGTTGACCGGCCCCCTGATAGGAGCCGTGCTCTACCTAGGCATCTACTACCTTCTCCAGTTCACGATAACGGAGATAAGCCTGCTTGTCTTCGGGCTGACAGTGGTGCTGATTATAAAATTCATGCCTCAGGGACTGGTTGAGACGGTTTTAATAAATAGGGTTGGGGTGAAGAGAGCCAGCATTCCTTAACGGGATTCCCAAGCCGGGAAGGGATATGTCGGCGTAGTCGTAGCCTTGTCGGACGGCCATATTATCTCCAGCTTTCCGCCACGCCACTGCAAAAGCAGAATCAGCTTGTCGGTGTTGTTCATCTTGCCTCCGGGCCCGAAGCTAACGGTCCCCATCATGGTTTGGAACTGTAGGCTTGCGAGAGCTTCTCTTATTCTCTCCCTGTCGAGCACGCCGGCCCACTCCAAAGCCTTGACCGCAATCTGGCCCGTCGAGTAATGTATGCCCAGCAAGGTCGGAGGCCTGTTAGTCTCTTGACGATACTTCCGAACCAAGTCTGCAGCACCAGGCAGCGATTCATGCCATACAAAGGCGGCCGTCACGTACTCTGCGTCGGCTCCAAGCTGTGATCCGAACGTTCCCGTAGCCGTACCCCTAGTGAAGGCCCAGATCTTTGGAGAAAACCTGAGCTCCTTGGCTATCTTGATCATGTTGATGGCGTCCGGAGGCCCTGGAATGGCACCCACCACGTCCGGGTTGAGCGCCTTTGTCTTCGTCACTAGAGCAGTCAGGTCGGATCCCGGGGTGTACTTCTCACGCAGAACGATCTCGTACCCGTACTGTCTGGCGTAGTTTTCAAACCATGTTGCGTTGTCGGCGCCGAGGTCTGAAGCCTCTTCCCAGACAGCTATGGTTCGAGGCCTCTGGCCGGGTGGCAGGCTGTTGAAGTAGTTGAAGTATACGCCTACCTCGTCTCGTGCGAGGTGGAAATTCGAGAACAGATACCTGTACGTAGGGGGAATGAATATCTTCTCGGTCGTGGCCAGCACGCCGACTATCGGGGTTTTCGCCTGTTCGACCACAGGGGCCAGGGCTAGGCCGATGTGGCTTCCCGTCTCGCCGATGAGCAGGTCGACCTTGTCGACGTTGATCAGCTTCTCGATGTTTGCTAAAACCGTTGGAATCTCGCTCTTCGAGTCGTAGACGATGAACTCTATCGGAAGTTTACGGTCATACCCCATAAGGTAGACGCCTCCGTCAGCGTTCACCTGTTTGAAAACTTCCTCGAGAGCCCATTTCTGCTCCGTCCCGAAGCCCGCCAAGCCGCCTGTCAAGCTTATCGAAGCACCAATTAAGATCCTATCGCGTGGAGGAGACCTAGCGCCTGTAACAGTTCTAGTCACGGTCTGCATCGCTGTCACGGTCTGGGCCCCGCCCGCAACTGTTCGTGTGACTGTCTCGACCCGGGTTCCTGAAGAGGAGCCGAGGAAATATCCTCCAACGCCGGCCACGATGCCAACTCCGACGATTGCTCCAGCGGCGAGAGTGTTGGTTATCGCTTGACGTCGAGTAATGGGTTTTTCTTTATTCATGCAGGTTTCAAGGTACATCAAAAACTTATAAGCTTTATCCGTAATCGGGCCACACAGTTCACTGACTCAGCTCAACAACACGTGTCGGCTCGCCGGTGTTTCGGCTGAATTTGTAGACATGCGCGTCTGTGCCCGTGAAGAGCTCTTCGTCGTGTGTTATTACTAGTACTTGGTTTATTGTTTGGGCTAGTGATGTGAAGAGATGGGATAGTCTTGACCTGTTCTCGGGGTCCAGATGCACTGTCGGCTCGTCGAGGATGAAGATGCCAAGCCGTTCCGCCCCCAAGACATCGCCTATTGCGAGACGCAAAGCCAGCGCCACACCAACACGTTCACCCCCACTCAACGAATCAACAGAAACCTCACGCCCGTGCGAAAAACATTCAACCACGACGTCCCCATTCTCCTCGACAACAGCTATGTCGTCCACCAGTAAGTTGAGAATCTCGACGTAGCGAGAAACCGCTTGAGAGACCTTCTTGACCGCCCAAGACCTGAGAGAACGCGGGACGTAGCCGTCTCTGCTGTAGACTTCTCTCCTGACGAGCTCAAGAAGCTCGTAGAATTTCACAGCCCGGACCAGCTTGGATCGTATCTCCTGAAGAGTTTTCAGCTGAATCCGAACATTCTCAAGGTTTCTTTGCTTCTCGGCTATCCGGCCTCTGAGCATACCCGCCTCCCTCCTGACCTCGTTAAGCTCTTTCTCCAGTTCCTCAACAGTCCCGCTGTCTACTGCCGCCGCCTTGTCATAGTTAGATCTAATGAATTCAAACCATTCAGCCTCACGCCCCCCAAGCCTCGACAACGGCTCTAGCCCCCGAACATCTATTTCATGCAGCTTCTTCGTCTTCATCCCCTCAACCAGCCCGCTCAAATCTCTGCATGTTTGCTTAAGGTCCTCCAGCATCCGTTTGTCTGAGATACGTCTATTCTCCAGCCATAGTTTGGCTCTCCCTAGTCTTTCCCTAAACTTATCAACAGTAGTGCCGTCAAACGTCTTGAGTTCTTCAAGCCTCTCGTCTACCCCTGTTGATTCTCTCCTCTTGGCCTCAAGCTCCTCTTTCAACCTAGCTATCAACTCCCGCAGCTCCTGCACCATGCAGCCTACGCCGTTGGCGCGGCCGACCTCATGGGCCTCAACAACCAACTCCGGCAGGCTCCGAGACTCAGCCTTCACTACATCAGTCCACCTACCAGCCTCTTCAACCAGTCCACGGCCGGCGGCTTCCAAGGCTTTTTCAGCCGCATCGATAATCCTAGCGCCAACCTCAACGGCTCTGTTTCGAACCTGCTCCAAGCCCGTGGCCTGCACGCTGAGCGCTGCATTCTTGTTGAGTGCCTCCAGCCTTTTTTCCTCCTCCTTCAGCCGCTTTCGAAGAGCCTCAACATCCCTGTCAATAACTGTCTTCCTCTCTCGGACTTCGTCCAGTTCCTTCTCGACCTTCCTGAACTCGGCCTCCCTCTCCACAACGGAAATATTTTCCTCCGCCTCGACGATGTCCCTCGCCATGTCCTTGATCCATGTCTCGGCCGAGTTTAACAGGTTCCTGAGGGCTGTTTCGGTCCTCACACGCGTTTCGAACAAGCTCCTGAGACGCTGAGCCTTTTCCTCGAGCTTCTTCTCACGCTCCGTGATGGCCTGCAACAGGCTCGTGTCTTTGTCCAACTCTTCGGCAATCCTCTTCTGCTCCTCCTCCAGCTGTTTTAGCCGTTCCTCTAGATTTCCTGCGTCGGAGACGGAGAACTCGAGCTCCTTCCTAACCCTTTCGTCAAACATTTCGATGATTTTCTTCATGTTGTTGTACGCCGCTTCCGACCCTATTCCTATAAGGTCGTCGAACAAGTTTTTCAGCTCCCTAGGCTTCATCGAGATTATTCTGTCAAGCTCTCCCTGTTGGACGACGACGCATGACTTCAGCTTTTCATAATCCAGTCCAAACAAGTTGGCGATGTACTCTGCCACGCCCTGCTTTCTCCTCTCGCCGACGATTACGGGCTTGCCGTCTTTTGTGACCTCGGCGTGCTCGAGCCCTCCATCCTTCCCGAAGGCCCTAGAGACTGTATACCGGCTTCCGTTGTAGAAGAGCTCAACCTGAACCTTGCCTCCCCCTCCATACAGATTATTCACGACGTTCCGCACCTCTCCACGGCTTTGTCTCCCGTAGAGACAGTACAGCAGGGCGTCTACAACAGAGCTCTTGCCCGCACCATTACGTCCTATGAAGACGTTGAGCCCTCTCCTCAGCTCAAGCGACGTCTCCCTGTGCGACATGAAGTTCCTAATCTCAATTCGCTCTATCAACAACTTCACCTCTCCCTATAATGTTTCCATACAAGCTCGAAAGCATGCTTGACAGCTCCCTCAACAAGCAATCGCCTAAACTCGCCTGTGAAGAAGACGGCGTCAACATCGTCCTTTATGACCTCGGAAGCCAGCTTCACCAACTCTCTTTCTATGTTCGGCGGCTCATCGTAAACCAAGCCGTTGCTTCCTCTGACAACCTGCATGATTCTCCCTCCGTGCAGCAAGTACTTCTCCGAAAGCTCCTCCTCCAGCTTCCGCATGTTCTTGCGCTCGGTTGTGCGGACCATGAGTGAGAGGAGTGGTTTTTTCACGTGGTTTTCGGACAATAGCTGTGAAACCATCATCCCGACGTCTTCTTCATCCACCTGCCTGACGATCTTCGGCCTTACATTGCTCAGCCTCACCCATTCAAGCTCCGGCTCCCTTCCAGAAAGGTCGACAAGGTAGAACCCGCATTCGTCTGGGTCGTCTATTTTAGTCCAGTGCAGGGCGCCAGGGTATGCTAGAAGGCCTCTGCCTTTTACGCGGCTGGAGGGGTTGTGGATGTGCCCCATCGCATAGTAGTCGAATTCGTCGGGAATCACCGCTAAGGACAAATCTCCCGCCGGGCCGTGAAGCTCGTTGAGTCCTTGATGGAGGATTAGAATTTTCCTCCTCGAGCCGGTGTTTCGTGCTTCGGCCGCTATCTTCTCGAGCTTATCCTCGAGCTTTCTCGTGAATGCTTTGTGATGCCTCATCAAGCCGAACACGCTTATCTTATCGTCTCCATGTCTTCTTCCGTCGCCAACGTACTCTGCGAGTCCGAGAACGGAGTCGAGCAGGAGCGGGTTGGGCGTCCCCGGGTAGCTGGCTATGTCGTGTTCGCCCAAAGTGAAGTAGGTTTTTACACCGCTTTGGGAAAGTCGGCCGAGCTCCGCCAGTAAAACCTTCAGCGGCGTTCCGTACACGAGTGGTTTGTTCAGTATGTCGCCTGAGTGGACAACAATTCGGACGTGGTCCTCCAGTATAAAATCCACCGCTTCTCTGAAGGCCTCGTAATGGTCTCTCTCCCTCTCCTCATCCTCACCCATGTACCTGCCAAGATGTGTGTCAGAAAGGTGGGCGATGATCATGGCCTAATCAAGTCTTCAGGAGACGAAAGCGTTGCTTCTCTGTCCTCCAGCCATTGTTTGACGGCGTCGAGGTCTCTGCCGATGAGTTTCTCCTCCACTTTGTCCACCAACACGAGCGTGGTTGTTTTTACCCACTGTCCTGCGAAGATCATTTCTCCTGTGTTGAGGCAAGGTAGGTTAACGCCTAGCTCCTCTGACACGAAGTCTGTGGATTTTGTGATGAAGGCTTGGTCTTCTGGATGGGTTATTCCAGAGATTGCGAAGCTGCCCATCTGGCTGACGACGTCCGGGTCCAGCCGGTTGGGCCTCTGCGATACGATGATAAGCCCTACGCCGAACTTCCTCCCCTCCCTGGCAACTCTTGAAACAACATCGGCGCATTCGCTGCCGCCCTTGTCGGCGGGGATGAAGACATGAGCCTCCTCCACAGCTACCAACACGGGCGAAATGAAGGTCGCATCGTAGCCTAAAACAGCGTTCTTGCGGTCGTTGAGTATCTCCAGCAGAAAGTGGCGTAGGAGTATCTGGGCCTGTTTCTCCGTGAACTCGGACAGGTCCACCACGTTTATTCTGTTTTTCTTCAACGACTCGAGCACGGTTCGGCTTTTTTCATCGAATATTCGGCCCTTTATGCTCAGGGCTCGTTCTATTATTTCAAGCAATCTGGATGCAGCTTGGGCTTTGCTCGAGTCGCTTTCTTCGTTGTTGACGATGTCGCTGAGCCTTTCTCTCAAATCCTTCCAGAAGTTTTCCCTTTTCTGAGAGTCCCTGAACACGTTCGACAGGATGCTTCTCTGTTTCTCAGCGCTTGAACGGACGTCGAGAAGGTCGGCTAATTCCTCTGAGTCAAGGTTTCTGGGGTTGATGCGTGGAGCGACGTAGTGTGTTTTCCTGCTTCTCATCTGGCTGTACTCGGCGTGGTAGTCGAAGATGACCATGGTGCCGTTTTTCTCGGCGGTCCTCTTAGCGATGAGGGCGAGAAGGTTTGACTTGCCCTTGCCTGTTGTCGCCAAGATGGCGAGGTGTCTAGACGCCACTTTGTTCAAGTTCACGGCGACTACGACGCTCGGCCTCCTCAGCAACCGCCCCACCTCAACCCATTCCTCGCCCTCCATCCTGTACACAGCCCTCAGCAACTTGTCGTCAACCTCGTAGACGTACGAGCCCGGCTCGGGTGGAATGGATGGAGTGGCTGGCATCCAGCCGTCTCGGAACATGCCGAGAGCCCTTGCTAGGCAGGTGTAGCTTCTGTCCCGTGGGTTGTGTTTTGAGGCTCGCTGGGCTTCTTCGGCCGTGATGAAGTCTCTGACGGTTGACAAGAGCTTGCTCTCGGTCTCCGAGCGCTCAACCATGTACAGGACCCGGCCTTCAGCTGCGTCAACCATCACAAACTCCCCCACCTTGACAGGTCTGTTGGACAGGAACACGACACGGTCCGGCATCGACCGTCCTACAAGTATCCCCACGCTACTCAGGGCTCAATACCTCCCTAGCTTGCTCAAAACCAGCAAGCCCTGCAACCTCCGCCAGCATGACCATCAACTCATACGAGAAGCCGGCTCCTTGATGAGCCATCAACAGCTCCGCCGGATATCCCTTGACCGACGTGGTGGACAGAGCATCCATCAACCCCTCGATATCGGAGGCTGAAACGGGCTGTGTGGACTCGAAATGAAGCGCCGGAGTGTTTTTAGCAAGCCGTACGTAGAAGACCCAGACATGACTGCCTACGGTTTCCAGCTCTCTGGCAGCCGGCTGAGTGTATCCCGTTTCAGAGGTTGATTTGTTGATGTAGTAAACGTCTCCAAGCAGACCTTTAAACATGCTGTTGTCCTGCGAATACTTTGAGACGAAGAAAATTCTTCTGTCCAGAAGTGGTCTGAGGTTGGCCAGATACTCGTTGAACATCTTTAACCCCTTCAGACGAGATGCTTTTACAGTTCTTGCGAGCAGAGAACCGTCGACCAGCGTGGAATCAAGGTTTGCGGAGGATTCCGCTGCGAGCCTGTGTTCCTGAGACTCGGCTACAGCTTCAACGTACAGTTGGGGGAGAAGTCCCTCAGTTCTGGCGACCAGCTCTACTTCAGCAACTGATGGCACTACATCATTACCGCCTCTGTCAACGGCAACCGCCTTCAAACCGTAAAGGAAAAACCCATGATACAGTAGCGTATTCCAACCGCTGTCAACAGCAGCCACAGACGACTCTACGGCTCTAGGTTCGTAAACATTCCACGCTGCTTCCGCCTCCTTTAGATAACGCTTGGCGTCGTCTCCGTCCAGCACTTGACGGCTTCGTACACCCAGGCTCACCGCCTTACTGAACAGGCTTTCCAGCAACTTGCTGAAAAAATTGTCCAGACACTTATTACTCTTTCTCACCCTGACGACGGCTCTGGAGACAAACAGGCGTCGATGAGTTTCTTGACGGCGTTATTCTTCATGGTGCGCTAAGCTGCAGCACAGGCTTGCCGCACGCTCGTCTTCGTCAGGACGTAGAAAAGGCGCTGTTTTCGGCCTGGATTCCTACTCAACCACTTTTGTCCGAGATTGTTCTCTGAGGAACGTCAGCAAGTAGTGCGGGCCTCCCACTCCCTTCCCTGTTGCTCCGCTTGCCTTCCAGCCGACGAATGTCTGGGCCCCTGGCCAGGCTCCCGTCGTAGAACCCCCCTTCCTGTTGGCGTAGGTCACGCCGAACTCGATGTTGTTGAAGAAATACTCGACTTCCTTGGTGTCTTCTGAGAAGATGCCTGCTGTGAGGCCGTATTCTGTGTCGTTGGCTTCACGCAACGCCTCTTCGAGTGTTTCGAACTCGTCGACTAGGAGTATTGGTAGAAAGAGCTCCTGCTTGAAGAGCGGGTGGCCTCTCGGAAGTTTGTCGATTATCGTCGGCTGCACGTAGTAGCCTTTGTCAAACTCTCCCCCCGCAAGCACCTCCCCTCCGTACAACACCTCTCCGCCATCTCTCTTCGCCATTTCAACGTAGCGTCTGTAGTTTTCGACCGCCCTTGCGTTTATCACAGGCCCGAGGAAAACTTCCCTACGGCGCGGGTCCCCTATCTTGACCATGCTGGTCTCCTTCACCAACTCGTCCAAGAACTTCTGCTTCACCTCCTTCTGGACGTAGAGCCGTGAGGTTGCAGAGCACTTCTGGCCTCCGTAGCCGAAAGCGGCCCTCACAACGCCGAGAACGGCTTTCTTGACGTCGGCTTTGTTGGTGACGATGGTCGGGTTCTTGCTGCCCATCTCGAGGAGTATGGGCTTGGGGTAGGGCTGGGATGATGTGAACCTCCGGTAAAGCCTCATGCCGACTTCTTTCGATCCTGTGAAGGCTATTCCAGCTACGTCGGGGTTGGAGACGATTTCGTCCTCGAACGCCGACCCCGGTCCCGTGAGGTAGTGGAGTACGCCTGATGGAACGCCCGCATCTCTGAAGACTCGGTAAAGGAGGAGGCCTGAAAGCGGTGTTTCGCTGGTCGGCTTGAAGACCACGGTATTGCCTGTGATCAGGGCGCCCATCATCATGCCGTTCGCCAGCATGAACGGGAAGTTGAACGGTGAGACGACGACCCACACGCCGTAGGGGCGTGCAACCATCCTGCACCCCTCTCCGGGGCCGCCAGGGCCCATGTCCCTCTCGTAGCCGTTGTTCTCCTCCATAACCCGGGCGTAGTACTTCAAGGCGTCCACCGCCTCCCAGCACTCCGCCAAAGCCTCGAGCCTGTTCTTCCCAGCCTCGTACGTGATTACGGCTGCTATCTCGAACTTCCTCTCATCGATAAGCTCAGCCGCTCTCAGGATTATCCTGACTCTCTCACGCCAGTCCAAGTTCGACCATGCTCGGAAACTTTTCTTAGCTTCCTCGACAGCTCTCCTCATGTGGCCTGCGTTGCCCTTCTGGAAGTATCCGACGACGATGGACCTGTCTACCGGGCTTCTCTCCTCGAACTCGCCGTCCTCTGAAAAAACCTCCAGCCCCGCTATGTACATGGGGTAGTGTCTTCCAAGGTATTTTGATTTAACGTCCTCCAAGGCCTTCTCGTAGGCAGGATGCAGGCTTTCGTCGGCGAAAAGAGAAACATACGTTATTTTAGAAGACAAGCTCTCACCTGCTTCAAGAGGTTTCTAGCGCCGTTAAATATCTTTTCCGGCGACACCGACATCCCTGACATGTTCGTCTAATCTTAAAGCCTACCGAAAGCCGCTTAACGTTGATGAACCCGTTGACTCTCCTCGTCAAGCCTCACCAGTTCTTCAGCCTCCTAGAGTCGGTGTCAAGCGTAAGGAACGGGCTGACAATCTTCACGGCCGCCGCCATAACTCAGATACTTGCTGGGCTTGTGTTCCTCAGCTTCAAAACCGTTTACGAGGTCGGGCTGGAGGCTTACTCGCTCGTCGAGATCAGGTTGTTCAGATGGGACTACGTGGTGATGTCGAGCCTCACGACCGTCTTCGTCGCCGTAGTTGTCCTCGTAGGCGTGGGCAGGATTCTGGGACGGTTGTTCGGCAGACAGGCTCCACCTATGAAGACGTTCATAAACGCCGTATTCCACGTCTTCCTCATAGTCGCGGTGGTCAACGCTTCGTACGTAGTCCTCGCCTCAGCCTCTCCTCCTGAAAAGTACTACATCTTCGGAGTCGAGCTTACCGATGTGGTGTTCTACAACGTCTCGCTAGGATACACAGGCATGGCTGGAGAAAAGGTCTTGGTTGAGAACAGCATCCTGTACGCTAAGAAAGCCAACATATCGCGGGTCTACGCCGACACGAGGCCTGTCCAGACAGGCGCCTTCACCGCTGAAGAAGTTTCTAGGATAATGGCTGAGACGGAGCTCCGGGCTGTTTTGCACAGACCTTCCTCACCGCCTTACACGATGCCTGAGACGGTTGAAGCGAGTTCTCTCAACTTCGACGACGTTGAAGCAAAGAACATCGTCCTCACCTCCGTCGCCGCCGTAAGAGACGAGCCCGGGACGTTCCTCGTCCAGCTTAGCCTCGTCCGCAACGTTGTCTGGCGTGTGCTTACGTCTGCCTACCTAGGAATAGCCGTCCACGTCCTTCACAAAACCTCGAAGAAGACGATGCTCGTCATCATGCTAGCGGCCTACCTAGCTTCGGCAAACCTCGTTCCTAGCCTCTTCTAACCCTTCCCTCAACCGTAATCTCGCCAGCCATGACCCGTGTAGTAGATATGGGCCGGCCGTCTTCAGCCACAACCAGGGGGCAGACGAGGACGTCGAGCGGCTTCATCATCCTCTCGGCTCTTTTTGCGTTGATCTCTACGGCTCGGCCTGCGGTGGCTGGGCTTACGACCAGAGCCTCTATGGTTGGGTCTTCCACGGAGGGCCCGTAAGGGTCTTCGATCGGGATGAGCTGGGTTCTGTCAAGCCATCCCTGGTCGTTGAGGAATCGTCGGAGGCTTCGAAGCCGTTCCTCGTGTGGAGGTATTGGATGTTTCTTAGAGAGCTTGGAGGCGAAGCTGTCGGAAGTGACGCCGATTAACACTCTCTCCGAGTTGCAGAAGGCTGTTAGGAGAAGAGCCATGTGGCCGGCGTGCACGGTGGAGAAAGTGCCGCCCAGAGCCGCTAAAGTGTAGCGTGGTTTGTTCGAACACCCCTCCCTAAGCATCAGCAAAACCTCCTCCCCTGTCTTCCTCAGCTCCCAGAGAATAACCAAGGCCTCCCCCCGGGTGATGCCGAGCCTTCTAACAAGTTCTTCAGCCGCGACGTCGGGCTGGCTTAGGAGTATCTTGTCCCGCACGTAAGCCTTGTGCGCCGGGTACATCGGAAGGGCGTGCACGGTCTCGACCAGCGTAGCCCAGTCTATCTTTGGATGGGCGGCGGTCATGAGCTTTGTTCACGGTCTCGGTATATTACATTATTGGAAAAACTTATTATTCCTTGATGTCGAGCGTTCTATGGACAGGATGACTGAGGACAGACAAGCCCTCGGAGTGCTGACGGAGCAGCTTGAGTACTGTGAGAGGATGCTCGCCATGGAGGCCCGTCTCGACCTCGTCGTCGTCATCCTGGAGGAGATGATCGAGAAGCTATCCACCCAAAACCCAGGCTTAGACGAGCAGGTTAGGAAGACCATCCTCGAGAGGGCTAAGATAACCTACCACAGGGCTAAAACTCTTCTGTACCTTGCTGAGGAGGCTAAGGGGACGAAGTACTAAATTTAATAAAATCGGTTCACGTCTGTATGGCAGCATGGACGACCTTCTCGACTTGGTTCTGAGAAAAGGAGGTGAGCTGGGCGCATCCTACGTCGAGGCCCGGTTCCAGGCAGACATCAGCTCGGAGATCCTGCTGAAGAACGGTGTGCCCGAGGTTTCAGCCGACTCGGTTGAGAAAGGCATAGGGCTGCGTGTTCTGGTTGACGGGAGCCTCGGGTTCGCCTACGTCAACAGGCTCGAAAGAGCCATGGTTAGGAAAGCTGTTGTGGAGGCCTTTTCAGCTGCAAGGGCTTCGGCGCGCAAGTCTCAGAAAATCAGGATGTCGGACGAGAAGCTCGCATCAGCCTCCGACTTCAAGAAGCCGAGGATAAAGTACGAGGACGTGGCTGTCGAGGACAAGATGGAATACCTGAAGGAAGCGGACAGCAACGCTGTCGAAACGGCTGAGAAACACGGCGTCAAGCTCGTCTCAAGGATTATAACTGTGGGCAGGTGGGACACGGAGAAGCATGTGGTAAACAGCGACGGAGGCGACGTTAAATACAGAGCATGCAGAGCGGTCTGCAACTACATCATCACAGCCTACCACCCGCAGAGGGGGTCGGTTCAGAGGTTCGAGAACCTCGGCGAAGCAGCTGGCTGGGAGGCTGTGGAGAGATGGGACCTACCCGGCAGGATCGGTGCGGAGGCAGGCGACATCAGCCTAGCTTTAACAAAGGCTGTCGCTCCGCCAAAGGAGCCGTGCAACGTCGTCCTAGGGTCTGAGATAGTCGGCTTGGTCTGCCACGAGTCTTGCGGACATCCTGGGGAGGCCGACAGGATGCTGGGCCGTGAGGCTGCGCAGGCTGGCGAGACTTATGTCAAGCCCGGTCTTCTCGGGACAAGGATAGGCAGCGAAAAGGTAACGGTTGTGGATGACCCGCGGCTTCCGAGGTCGTTCGGATACTACTTGTACGACGACGAGTGTGTTCCAGCGGTTGAAAGGATGTTGATCGACAGGGGGGTTTTGAACGAGTTGCTGCACAACAGGGAGACAGCCGCCGACCTCAACACGCACAGCAACGGAGCCTCGAGGTCGAGTATGTACAACCGTGAGCCGATCGTTAGGATGGCCAACACCTACCTCAAGCCCGGAGACCACAGCCTCGAGGAGTTGTTTGAGCTCGCTGGGGAAGGTGTTTACATCAAGTCTTACCAGGAATGGAACATAGACGACCGCAGGTGGAACCAGAGATACGTCGGAGTTGTCGCCTACCTCATAAAGAACGGCAGGCTGGCTGAGATGGTCAGAAACCCCGTCGTCGACCTAACCACGAAAGGCTTGTGGTCTTCCGTCGACGCTGTCGGAAAAGACCTAGGCTTCTACGCAGGATACTGCGGAAAGGGAGACCCCATGCAGGGTATTCCAGTTTGGTTCGGAGGGCCGTCTGTGCTGCTACGCAACGTGAGGCTGGGGACTAGAAATGAATGAGGAGGGAAAGGAGGTCGACGACTTGGAGCTGAAGAGAATACAGCTGCGAAGGATGATGAGTCTAGCTGCTAGGATGTCGGAGAAGAAGGAGCAGCAGCCGCAGCAGAAGCAGACACCCTTAGACATTCTGAAGACTCATCTCGGGCCTAGAGGCGACGAAGTGCTGCAGGCAGCTCTAGAGCAGTACCCAAACGAGGCCATGGCTGTGGTCGAGAAGCTTGCCGAGCTGGTCAAGTCGGGGAGGTTGCAGGAAAAGATAGACGGAGGAGACCTTTACAGCCTCTTCAGAAGCCTCGGCATAAGGGTCAAGGTGGACACAAAAATTATGTACGTGAAAAGAGGGGAGGCGAAGGATTTGAAGGAGTTTTTCAAGTAGCTACCAGTCGGCTTTGTTTGCGTAGGGTATGCTCCAGAGAACCACGGACAGCGTAACGGCTTTGAACCATGCGTTGTACATCCTCTCCACGTCTTCAGCCGAGTGGCCTTTCTTGGCTAGGAAGGGCTTTATGGTAGCGGTTATCGGGACGATGAAGGCTATCAAGTACCTCAGCGGGATGTGGTCGACCGAGTTCACTCTGTCGGTCTTGTTCTTCTTCTCCCGGTGGTGGCGCCTTCCTATCTCGTACTGGTAGTTAAGCCATTCCCGGTCGTATTCTCTGAAACAAGTGTCGAGTATCCACTGCCCGAACCTCTTCCTAACGGCCTCAAGGTAAGCTCCTATCGGCTGTCCCGTATTCCTGTCGCCGAAGTAGTGGACAAGATGCTTGTGCGAACCCACCCAGCCGTACCAAAGGTCAAGGACGTCGTTAACCTGGTCCTTGAGAACTTCACCCGCCATCCTCAGGTATTTGATATCCTCGTCAGTCATCAAAACAGTAGTCTTCAGCAGCTTGAACTCCTCGTCGGAGACCGGTGCAGCAGGAAGCTCTTTCGACCCGTACGTGTAGCCAGGTATTTGCGAAGTCATGGCTCTTATGCATCGTTCACCGTATTTGAGAGTATGCTGACAAAACGGTTAGCTGCTTACCGAAACGTGAGTCTTTGCCGGGATGGAAAAGGATTAAGCCTAGTGATTTTATTATTGACGGGTTGAAGGCTGAGCAAAGCAGGGTTTTTGAGGTGGCGGAGACGGCGTCAACTTTTGACGAGGCGAGGAGCCTTGGAACTGTTGACGAGGGGGCTACGGTGTACACGAGAAGCCAGAGGACGGGGGTCGGCAGGCTCAAGCCCGTCAAAACGGGAGGACTCTGGTTCACTTCGGTTGTATACCCCCGGCTGAGCGCCACCACCACGCCTTTACTGATTTTGACGACGGCGCTGTCCGTGGTCGAGGGGATCGCCCGGACCACTGGCCTGCAGCCGCTCCTCAGATGGCCTTTCGAAATCTCGTTAGCCGGGCTTAGAGTCGCTTCTGTATCTGTTGAGATCGATGCCTTCAACGACTTGATTGTGAGAGCCTACGCTGGAGGAGGTGTTTACTGCAACGTCAAGCCGGAGGAGTCCGAGTCAGGTGGGCTGGGCGACAGCACGTCGATATCGGCTGAGGTGGGCGGCGAGGTTGACGAGAAACAGCTGCTGCAGAACATACTCAGCGAGTTCGCCAGAGAGTACGACCTTTACAAGGCTGGTTGGAGGGTTGAGCTCATCGACAGGATAAGGGACGTGATGGAGTTCATAAAAACAACTGTCAGCGTAACCCTGTCCAACGGCACGCAGCTGATAGGCTACGTCGAAGACCTCGACGAACTCGGCCGCATATCTCTCAAGGTGGACCAGGAGAGGATATTCTTGGCTCCGGCTGACGTCGAGAGCGTGTCACTTTTCTAGAAACGTTTTTGAGTAGCCGTGGGAGCTTCGATGCATGGAGCCGCAGCATCTCAAGACGAAAGACGTGGCTAAGCGTGTGGTTACCGCAGGAGACCCTGCCCGGGTTGTGCAGCTTTCGAAGATGCTTGACAGCCCGAGGCTGGTCAACGAGAACAGGGGCTTCATAACCTACACCGGCACTTTTCAGGGTATTCCGGTGACGGTTGCCTGCCACGGCGTCGGAGGACCTTCGTCGGCCGTCGTGTTCGAGGAGCTCATTATGCTGGGGGCGAGGCTGATAATCAGGCTCGGGACATGCGGAGCTTTCGTGAAAGGAATCAAGAACGGCGAGATAGTCATACCTACGGGGGCGGCTTACATAGGGGGGACGTTGAAGCAGTACATTCCAGACGTCCACATAACTCCTGTGCCGAGCTACGAAGTGCTAACAACTCTGGTCAACGAGATGAAGAGCCACGGCCTAGCCGGCCACGTGGGGCCCGTCTTCTCGAGCGACGCCTTCTACGCCGAGGACCCGGAATTCGCAGCCAAATGGGCTAAGAGAGGCTACGTAGCTGTAGAGATGGAGTGCGCAACCCTTTTCGGCCTAGGAATGATGAGGGGGGTCAAGACAGGCTCAGCACTGATCGTCAGCGACAACCTAGCTGAGATGACTCCGATGGTTGACGCAGAGTACTTGAAGCCTTTCGTAGAAAAGGCCGGTAGAGCTGTTCTGTCGGCCGCCGTAAAAACTCCACTCGACTGAAACCCTTACTCATCTTTATTTTGTCGGGTAAAACCCGGCAGGAAGGATACATGTTTCTGGAGCTGGTTCACTCGCTTCTGACTAGGATCCCACCAGAGGCGGCTCACGACCTTGGCCTGCAGCTTCTGAGGCTTACGCCCCGCATGGCCGACCTTGACGACGAAGCGCTTTACTTGGATGTTAAGTTTGGACGTTTGAAAAACCCAGTAGGTCTGGCGGCTGGGTTCGACAAAACAGGCAGGCATATCGCTAGCCTGGAGAGGCTTGGGTTCGGCTACATGGTAGTCGGCACAGCAACCATGAACCCGAGGAAAGGATTGAAGAAGCCGCGTATCGTCCGTAGGAAGGAGGAGCAGGCGCTTGTCAACGCCATGGCTTTCCCAAACCCTGGGCTGAGAAAGTTTATCCAGAACATTTCTAGGAACAATGGTGTAAAGACGCCTGTTCTGGTTAGCTTGAGCGACGAGAACGAGCAAAACCTAGTGAAATGCTATGCAGAGGTTCAGCCTCACGCCGCAGGAGTTGAGATAAACCTAAGCTCTCCGAACACACCTCCCCTACGTAGCTACTTCCAGCCTGAAAGGTTTAAACAAACAGCCGAGGAGTTGCGGCATAATAAGCAGAAGCCAACCTACCTAAAGATACCTCCGCCCCTCACGAGGGACGAGCAAGAAGCAGTGTATAGAGCTGTGAAAATCTGGCACGACGCAGGCTTCGACGGCATTACGGCTGTCAACGCCATGCTTGTCGACGAGCCGAGGGTTTCCGCTGGACGGGGAGGCTTGAGCGGTAAGCCGCTGTACAGGCACATGCTCAAGACAGTCAAGGAGGTTAGGAACATGTTCAGGGAGGAGTTTGAAATCCACGCTGTCGGCGGCATCTTTACGGGCTACGACGTTCTTGAAACTCTAGCAAGCGGCGCCGACACCGTCCAGATCCATACGGCGCTGGCTTACAGAGGCCCTAACGCAGTTAGACAGATTGTTTCGGAGCTCAGACAAGCGATGGCCGAAAGAAGTCTGTTCTCGTTAAAGTCTCTTCCACACCTTTAGCTCAGTAGAACAAGGTTTTTGACTTCTTCTAACTCCATACATCTTTATACTGCTTAACATGCTGACGGGTGTGCGTGCTCAGCTAGCCGTCTCCACGCTCATAGTGTTCGGCTTACTCTTGATAGGTTTAGGGTTTGTTGGGGTCCCTTACGTCTCCACTTCAGAAGATTCCGTAGTTGTCCAAACCTCGTCCTTGCGGACGGTTAAGGCTGAGGACGCCACGTGGTCCGCTTTAACTGAGACCAACACCGTTGAGGTTGTCTCGACAACAAGGCTTACAACCACCATCACCGAGACCTATCCCACAACAACAACGTCTCTTAGAACGTTAGCCCACATGGACAGGATGACCATAACAACCGGCTCAGCCCTGGTGCTAGGGCCTTTCGAAGTCAACCCTCCCGCAACCATCGCAGTATCTTGGTCTTCAGACGACCGGCTAGAGGTTTACACCGCTTCTGCGAAGACGCTCGGCAACAGGAGCGGGTGGATACTTCTAGGAGACGGGCCTAACGGACTAAACAGCTTCAGCTCAACCGAACCCGGGCCGATCTACTTCGTGATAAGCCCATCGGCTGAGCCGGCTGTTTTGAACTTTTTGAGGGTTTTAGCCAACGAAACCATGAAGACTCACGGAGAGGAAGTGAAGGCCGTCGTCCTAGAAACCACGGTGAGGACAACCCTGCCGATGTCTACGACGAGGACGGTAAGCTACACGACTTTACTGACGACGACCGTCGTGGAGTACTTCACGCTCGCCGTCAAAACAACCCTTACCGAGACAAGGTACGCCGACCTCAGCTTCATGACCGTCATGGGCTCTTTCCTAGTCTTCGTAGGCTTGCTGGTGATGATGCTCCTGCTACGAGCCGTCGGCAGGCCGTTAGACAAAAGCACGTAAGAACTATTATACCGGCCTCGTTGGCATAAAGTACGTGTCGGACAGGGTTGTGGATCAAATAGTTCGATTCGTTTCGTCCAAGACGTTTCTGAGTGAAGACGTGGCTTTCGAGGTCAAGAGGAGAGTGTTAGACAGCTTGGGATGTTTCTTTGGAGCATTCCACGAAGGAGTTTCGACGGCTTCACGTCAGGCCGCTTCAAGACACGCGGCGAAGACCTCGGGCGCGACCCTCTGGCTCACGGGCATGAAGACGACTCCGGAATGGGCTTCCTTCGTCAACGCCGTAGGGGTTAGGGCGTTGGACTTCAACGACACCTACCTATCGAAGGAGCCGCTTCATCCCAGCGACATGATTCCAGCTTTAGTGGCTGTTGGCGAAGCCTGCGGAGCTAGCGGGAGGGAGCTGGTTGAAGCGATTGCTGTCGCGTACGAGGTTGGATGCCGGCTCTGCGACGCCGCCAGCCTGCGGAGGAGGGGCTGGGACCACGTTAACTTCACGATGGTGGGTGCTGTCGCAGGTGTTGGAAAGCTGATGACGCTTGATGAAGAAAGGCTGGCGAACGCCCTGTCGCTTGCCGTAATCCCTCACGCCGCCATGAGACAGACCAGAGCGGGACAGCTGTCGATGTGGAAGGGTGCGGCTGCGGCCAACGCCTGCAGGAACGCTGTGTTTGCATGCATGCTTGCCGAGAACGGCATGACGGGCCCCTCCCAGCCGTTCGAGGGCGAGATGGGTTTCTTCAGACAAGTCTCGGGCGAGCCCTTCACGCTCGACACGCTTACTCCTGGCAATCCTCCGGAAATGGTGCTCAAAACCTACCTCAAACACCATCCAGTGGAGTACCACGCCATGACAGCCGTCGACGCCGCTCTCAAGATACGTGGTAAGGCTCATCCAGCCGACATAGCTGAGGTCAGAGTGGACACGTTCGAAGCCTCCTACACCATCCTAGCCAAAGACCCTGAGAAGTGGAGGCCAGCGACGAGAGAGACAGCGGACCATAGCCTCCCCTACATAGTAGCAGCCACGCTGCTCGACGGGGGCGTCTGGCTCGACAGCTTCACCGACGAGAGGATGAGCCGAGAAGACATAAGGCAGTTCATCAACAGAGTGAGGGTCTACGAAGACCCCATGCTAACGACCAGGTATCCGGAGGAGCTGCCGAACAGGGTCTCTGTTGTTTTGAGGGACGGGAGAAGGCTGGAGGCTTCGGAGGCGATTCCAAGAGGCCACTACAAGAACCCTATGACGGATGAGGAGGTTAAGACGAAGTTCAGCAGGCTGTCTGCGGATGTGCTGGACGAAGGCCAGCGGAAGAGAGTGGTCGAGGTGGTTGAACGCCTCGACAGGCTTGGCAGCGTCTCAGAGCTTGTGGAGGTGCTGGTCGCAGGATGAGCCAGTACGTGGCGGGGCTGGAGGGAGTTCCCGCGGTAGAGTCTACGATAAGCACCATAGACGTTGAGAACAGGCGCATAATAATCAGGGGGAAGAGCCTTGAGAAGCTGGCGCGTGAGAACAGCTTCGAGGAAGTAGCCTACCTCCTTCTCTACGGCGAGATGCCCGACAGGGACGAGGCCAAAGCGTTTGGGGAGGAGCTGGCGTCCAATAGAACTATCCCGGACGAAGTGGTCGGAACCGTGAAAAGCCTCCCCTCGAGCACCCATCCCATGGACGCTTTGAGGACAGGCATCTCGATGCTGGCTGCATACGACCCTGAGCTCGACGACACCGGCCTAGAGGCGAATAGGAGGAAGGCCTTGAGGCTCATCGCCAAGACTGGAGTTTTGACCGGAAACCTCGACAACCTGCTGCAGAGAAAAACATGGAGCCAGCCTTTCAAGGAGTATAATCACTCGGAGAACATCCTAGCGCTCATCAAGGGGAAACCAGTCGAGGGCTGGGCTGCAAAAACCTTCGAAACGCTCTTCATACTCTACGTCGAGCATGAGCTCGCGGCATCCACTTTCGCAGCACGCGTCATCGCCTCGACGCTGTCAGACATGTACGGTGCTTTTGTCGGCGCCATAGCTGCTCTGAAGGGGCCGTTGCATGGAGGTGCGAACGAGAAGGCTGTCGAGGTCTTTGAGCACGACGTAGCGGGGGCAGAAAGGCTGGTCAGGGAGAAGCTGGCTAGGAAGGAGAGGGTGATGGGGTTCGGACACAGGGTTTACAAGCGGGGGATAGACCCTCGGGCTGAGGTAGCCAAGCAGCTGCTTGAAGAAGCTTGTAGGATTGTCGGCGACGACAGGCTTTACCGTGTGGGCGACCATGTCGAGAGGCTAATGGAGAGGGAGAAGAACCTCTACCCCAACCTAGACTTCTACGCCGCCGCCCTCTACAAACTCATGGAGATACCTCCACGCCTCTACACACCCGTATTCGTCGCATCAAGAACGGCTGGATGGGCTGCCCACGTCGTTGAGCAGCAGGCCGACAACAGGCTGTTCAGGCCTAGGGCGATATACAAAGGCCCGGTCGAAGACTAGTCGGACCAGCTCTCCCACATTCTCTCGGCCAGCTTACCATAACGGGTGAAGAGATGAATCCTGTCCGCAGCCCTCTCCCTCGACTCCCTGAACCTCTCCAGAAACCCTTGAACCTTCTCGATCAAGATCTCCTTAAGCTCGCCCGTCAAAAGCTTGCCTGAGACATAGTCGCTTCTTATCTGCTCAACCCGCCGATCGTCCTCCTCGAAGAAGTAGTAAAGCCACTGGAAAGAAACGTCCACGTCGGGGTTGCCTCCCAGCTTCCTGTGCAGCTCCACGGTCGGCTGGCCTCCCGAGTACGCCTGCCAAATCTTCCTCCTCACGTCCTTAGGGTTGTCCGTGAGGAAAACAGCTGACTCGGGCTGGGAAGCGCTCATCTTACCCGCCGGACCCGTCAGAGGCATCAGGAAACGGCTGTGAATGGCCGCCGACTTGTAGAAACCAAGCCCCTCCGCTATGTCTCTCTGTATCCTCCAGTAGGGGTCTTGGTCTATAGCCGCAGGTATCAGGCACCTCTTACGCTCGAACAGCGTCGGCACTATCTGGACAGCTGGGAAGAAAGCCATCCCTATGTTGGTCTGGTCGTTGAACCCGAAGACTGCCCGCACCCAGCTGAAGTTTACCCTCCTAGCGACCTTGAGGACCAGCCTGTACATTCTGCCCATGAATTCCGTGTTCCTGAAGATGAACGTGCGGTCGGGGTCGAACCCTACGGCGGCTATGTTGAGCATGTTATCGTTAGACCAGTAAGCCGTGTCCTCCAGCGTGAGCCCCCGGCTTTCCTCGAGGAACTTCTCGTCGTCCGTCAGCTGGATGTAAAGGTTTACTCCGAATCGTTCCTGAAGCCATTTCGTAAAGTAGAATGGTATGATGTGCCCGATGTGCATCGGCCCACTCGGGCCCCTGCCTGTGTAGAGGAAGAAGCCTTTGCCGGCCTCGTGGTCGTCGAGGACAAGGTCCACGTCCCTGTGGGAGAAGAAGACACGACGCCTGAGCATGTGATTATCTCCACCAGCCGCCTTCACAATCCTGTCCATCAGCTTGTCTGAGATGTGCTGGGTGCCGAACTCTTGGACGAGCCTCTCGTAGTTTACAGCGCCCTCGACATCCCAAGGCGTGACTCGAAAACCCTCGGACTCGCCCATGCTCAACCACCTTCCACAACCGTAAAACCTATGAAAAACAGAGGCTTAGGCTTTAGAGCAGCGCCAAAGACATCCACCCGTCAAGTCCTCGGTCATGCTGCAACTCCTGACGAGGGGAGGATAAAAACATGACGGAGGCCATAAAAACAAGCAGATTATAATGAACTCGATGGATTGTGAGTTCGGCAGTTGCTTCCAAAAGGTTTAGCGATGAGTTCGCCCTCATGCAGGATAAGACGGTAAAAGTCGTCTCCTCCACGGGCGTTTACACGGGCCGTGTCTTAGCCTACAACCCCAGCGACTACAGCCTCTGGATGGCTGACGTGAGAGACGACGCCGGAAACACTTACAGCAAGCTGTTCATAGCCGGCCGCAGCATCTCCCGCATCGAGGTTCTGGAATCCGGCCCCGACATGTCAGCCTTGGCAGAAAGGCTCAACCGCCTGTTCCCCAACCTAGTGGTCTACCACAAAGAGTCCGACACAATCGTCGTGATGGACCGGGTAAGGGTGTCGAGGGAGGGTGTCTTCGGCGAAGGTCCTGCGGCGGATAGAGTGAGGAGAGTCTACGAGGAGTTTATGAAGGAGTACAGGGCTAGGCCTTCCTAAGCATCCCCTATTTTTATTAATGGGCTCTTCCGGGCTGGAGAACCTTTTTATAGCGACTGTTTAGACGCCGTGTTAGCTGTCTCAAAGGTGGTTCTTTTGGCCAAGTGGCGCACTCTTGTCCACAACGGGGTTGCTCTCCCACCTCCCTACACGCCTAAAGGGCTTTCAATAAGGATTAGGGGGGAGGAGGTTAGGCTGGATCCGCTTCAGGAGGAGATGGCTTACGCTTGGGGGTTGAAGAAGGACACGCCCTACGTCGAGGACCCGGTCTTCAGCAGGAACTTCCTCAACGACTTTCTCAAGACGTTCAACGGCCGCTACTCGGACGTCTCGCTGGAGGAGGTCGACTTCAGCGAGGTTTTTGAATGCGTCGAGAGGGAGCGGAGGCTCAAGCAGGACCCTGATTACAGGAGAAAGCTGTCAGCTGAGCGTAAAAAGGTGAGAGAGGAGCTCAAGGCTCGCTACGGATGGGCTGAGATGGATGGTAAGAGGTTTGAAGTAGCTAACTGGATGGTCGAGCCTCCGGGCATCTTCATGGGCCGCGGCGCCCACCCTCTCAGGGGTAGGTGGAAGCCGAGAATCTACGAGCGGGACATAACGCTCAACCTCGGCGAGGACGCGCCCATACCTCCTGGAGACTGGGGTCAGATAGTCCACGACCACGATTCGATGTGGCTGGCTAGGTGGAACGACAAGCTGACTGGGAAGGAGAAGTACGTCTGGCTGAGCGACACAGCAGACATCAAGCAGAAGAGGGACAGAAGTAAGTACGACAAGGCCTTGGTGCTCGAGAGCCATATAGAAACGGTGCGCAGGAAGATTATGGAGGGGTTGAAGTCGAGCGACCCAAAGCACCGTGAGGTGGCGCTGGCATGCTATTTGATTGACAGGCTAGCTATGAGGGTGGGCGACGAGAAAGACCCCGACGAAGCCGACACAGTAGGAGCAACGACGCTGAGGGTGGAGCACGTCAAGCTGTCGAGGCAGGTCGTCGAGTTCGACTTCCTGGGCAAGGACAGCGTCAGATGGCAGAAGCAATTAGACCTGCGGGAAGAGCCTCCGGAAGTATATGACGTCTTCAGAGAGCTTCTCAACGGCAAGAAGGAGGGCGAGCAGATCTTCCAGAGCATCAACAGCAGGCACGTCAACAGGTTTCTCGGACAGGTCGCCAAAGGCTTGACGGCGAAGGTCTTCAGGACATACATAGCGACAAAGGTAGTCAAGGATTTTCTGTCTTCTGTCCCACGTGAGGAGGTTACCTCCGCCGACAAGGCGGTCTACTACGCCAGGCTGGCCAACTTGAGGGCGGCCGAAGCCCTTAACCACAAGAGAGCTCCACCGAAGAACTGGGAGTCCTCCATCATGAAGAAGGAGGAGAGGGTTAGGAGGTTGATGGAGCAGCTGAAGGAGGCGCAGACGGAGAAGAAACGAGCCCGGCTTGCCTCCAGCCTCGAGAAGGCTAGGCTGGCGTTGGATTTGGCTGTCAAGGTGAAGGACTACAACCTGACCACCTCTCTCCGAAACTACATAGACCCTAGGGTTTTCAAGGCTTGGGGTAAGACGGTTGGTCTCGACTGGAGGAAGATTTACACGGCCTCGTTGCTGAGGAAGTTCGGCTGGGCTGAGAGAGCTGAGGTTAAGAGGTTCGCGGGGTTGTTCGGCGGGGCTAGGACGGTTCTGGCTGTGAAAGGTGTTGACTGATAGGTACTTTTGAATACTTCCCGATTGAAGTATTTTCGATATTTACAGCAGATATATATCAAAATCCGAATATACTAATACTCGAAGAAACATGACTCAAGCAACACTCTCCACCCAAGCCAAGAAAAACGAGCAGACATCCAAGCTCTGCATAATCCTGTCGAAAGGAACTCTCGACATGGCCTATCCTGCCTTCATGCTCGCCAACGCAGCGGCCGTCATGGGCTACGAGGTCCACATCTTCTTCACATTCTGGGGAATGGACGTAATCAACAAAAGGAAGATAGACAGCCTCAAGATAGCCTCAGTCGGCAACCCCGGCCTTCCCATGCCCAACATACTCGGAATCCTCCCAGGCATGACCAGCATGGCGACAAGAATGCTAAAGGGGAAGATGCTCAAGCAGAAGGTTCCGTCCATCAGAGAGCTGGTGAAAAACGCCAAGGACGCCGGCGTCAAGCTTCACGCATGCTCAACCACCATGGACGTCATGGGTCTCAGGAAGGAGGATTTCATTCCCGAGGTTGACGACGTGGTGGGGGCTGCGACGTTCATCCAGCTCAGCGAGGGCGGCCAGGTAATCTTCATCTAGGAGGTGAATGAGTACATGACTCAGGCTAGCAGGCGTGTGATAGACTCGAGGGGGAGCTTCTGCCCAGGCCCTTTGACAGACCTTTTCAAGGCATACAGGGAGGCTAAGAACGGCGACGTCTTGGAGCTGCTGGCCACAGACCCAGCCGCCAAGTCCGACATTCAAGCGTGGGCTAGGAAGACAGGCAACGTCGTCGAGGAGATAGTTGAGGAGCAGGAATACGTGAGGATCGTCGTCCGAGTGGTTGCGAAGAGTGGCTGAGATATGACGAGCAAAATAGTTGTCGTGGGCGGCGGCACCGGCGGAACTCTGACAGCTAACCTGCTGGCAAGCCGGCTGAAGAACGAGATAAACAACGGCCGCGTCTCACTAACTCTCGTAAGCGGCAGCGACCAGCATTTCTTCCAGCCCTCCAACCTCGACATAGCCTTCAAGGGCGCAAAGCCTTCAACATACGTCAGAAACCAGCGAAGCCTACTCAGAAGAGAGATAGCTTTCATCAACGAGCCGGCTAAGAAAATAGACCTTCACAACAGAAAGGTCGTGGCCGGGAGGGATATCCAGTACGATTACCTCGTGATAGCCACAGGATCCGTTGCAGACCCATCCCTTACGCCGGGACTGGCCGAGGGTTCGTACAACTTCCACACGACACCGTCGGCCGCTGAGGAAATATGGCGGGCTCTCCAGAGGTTCGAGGGAGGGAGAGTTGTCGTCGCGATAGCAGGCGTGCCACATAAATGCCCGCCAGCCCCGACAGAAGCCATGTTCCTCCTCGACGACTATTTCAGAAAACGTGGGATACGTGATAGAGTCGAGCTGACCTTCCTGACACCATATCCACACGCATACCCAGCCAAGCCGATAGCCGAAGTAGTCGAGCCTTTGCTGGAAGAGAGAAACATCACCGTCTCCACCTTCTTCAACGTGGAGAGCGTCGACCCAGCCAGGAAAACAATAAACTCAGCCGAGGGCGAGGAGGTTAAGTACGACATTCTGATAGCCGTCCCGCCACACCGGGGGGCAGAAGTCGTCCTTTCGTCAGAAATAGGAGACAAGGACGGGTGGATACCTGCGGAAAAGCACACGATGCGTGTTAACGGGTTCGACGACGCCTACGCCTTGGGCGATGCCACCAACATCCCGATATCCAAGTCGGGCGTTGTGGCTCATCTGCAGTCAGGGGTAGTGGCCCACAACATCGCGGGCAAGATACTTGGGGTCGACGGCGAGCGGCGGTACAACGGAAGAATTAACTGCCCTCTCGAGGTAGGCGGAGGCAGGGCCCTGTTCGTTTCGGGGTCTTACAGTAGGCAGCCTCAGCCCATGAATCCCACTCGTCTCCGCTACTTGATGAAGAAAAGCTTCGCAAGACTCTACTGGCTGACGCTCAAGGGTACGCTCGAGCCCATCTTCGACATCTACCTCAAGGAGGAGGAGAGGTCATGAGCGTCAGCGAAACCATCACGTCCGAGGAGTTCTACGAGGCCTTGGCTGAGTTCTGCAAGGGACAGGCCCATCCGAAGCGGCTGATGATCCTCCACTTGCTGATGGAAGGGGAGAAGTCTGTCGGCGAGCTTGCCGAAGCCCTCGGAGTCGGCCAGCCCACCGTCTCCCAGCACCTCAGCTACATGAAGCGTAGCGGGGTCGTCAACTCGAGGCGTGACGGCAACATCGTTTACTACAGGCTCGCAGACAAACGAATAGCCACAGCATGCAGCATCGTCTCACAGATCGTTAAAGAAAGAATGGCTAAGTAAACGCCCTTTATTTATGACGGCACGAGGCCGGCCGGCCTCGAGGTTCATGCAGGCATGCGGATGGACTGTTGGGCGTCGAAGACGCTGCGTTTCTAATCCGTCGCCGGGCCCGCTGAGTAAAGCTCCTGAAGAATATCCCTCACGGAGACGACGCCGGCTAGCTTGTCTTTCTCGTCAACCACGACGATGTGCCTGATCCTGTGCTTACCCATGACTTGAGCAGCCTCCTCAATCGTCCTGTCCGACCGCAGCTTGATGATGTCAGTCCGCGTTATGTCCTTGACTTTTTTGTCGAGGTTCTTCTCCTCAGCCAACGACCTTATGACGTCCCTCTCCGAAAACACCCCCACTATGTCGCTTCCCTCGACCACTACCAGAAACCCTATGTTCTGCTCAGCCATCAACTTGATTACGTCGTGAAGCGTTGCGTCGCTGTTGACGGTTATGGGTCTTCTCCTAATCAGCTCTTTTATCTTCAACAGGATAACCTGCACGGCCACGATATATAACAATTGCGTCAGAATAATCTCTTATAGCTATGAAAACACGACTCAGTAGGTTGAGCGCGGTTGGTCTGGTAGGCTTAGGCGTGATGGGCCAGAACCTAGCCAAGAACATCGCTTCCAAGGGTTATGAGGTGGTGGTTTACAACAGGTCGAGGGAGAAGACCGACAGCCTCGTCTCGTCGGTGAGGGAGGTCAAGCCGTCGTACAGCCTTGGGCAGCTGGCGGCGATGCTTGAAAAACCCCGCCGTGTGATTCTGATGGTTGAGGCTGGGCGTGCGGTGGACGCCGTGCTGGCCGAGCTCACGCCACACCTCGCCGGCGGGGATTTTGTCTACGACTGCGGAAACTCCCACTACGTTGACACCGAGAGGAGGCAGGCCTCTCTAAGCCGTGCTGGCGTCGTTTTGATGGGTGTCGGAGTAAGCGGCGGCGAGGAGGGGGCGTTGAAAGGCCCTTCGGTCATGGTGGGCGGCGAGTTGAGGGGCTTCGAGTCGACGGAGGAATTGTGGAGAGCTGTGGCGGCGAGAGCTGACGGCGACCCGTGTGCCGGATACATGGGCAGGAAGGGAGCGGGCCATTTCGTAAAAATGGTTCACAACGGGATCGAGTACGCGGTTCTTCAGCTCATAGCTGAGACCTACGACATTCTCAGAACAGGGCTTGGAAAATCAAGCGACGAGATAAGCGCCTTGTTCGCAAAGTGGCGAAACACCGAGGTCTCATCCTACCTCGTCGAAATATCAGCTGAAGCCCTCGCCTTCAGAGACTCTGAAACAGACAAGCCCTTGGTCGAGCTCGTCATGGATAAAGCTGAGCAGAAGGGGACGGGAAGATGGTGTGTGCAGGCTGCGGCTGAACTGGGCATCCCAACCCCCTCCATAGACGCAGCACTCTCCGCTAGGAGCATCTCAGCCCTCAAGCAGCTGAGAACATCGCTGTCGAAAGCTTACGGAGCAGGCCCGGCTGCTGGGAAAGCAAGCGTCGACATGGTTGAGATGCTGAGGGATGCTTTCTGGTGCACCTCCCTAATCAGCTTCGTCCAAGGCCTCAGCTTGATACAGGCAGCCTCGCAGGTCTACGACTACGGCACAAACGTTGACGAGGTGTTGAGGGTCTGGAGGGCGGGATGTATAATAAGGGCGTCGATGCTCAAAGACCTCCGAACGGCTCTGGCTGAGGCTGGCGACGCACAGCAACTCCTCAGAGTTGGCTTCCTCGCATCCCAGCTGTCGGAGAAAGAGAAGAGCTGGAGGAGCGTGATAACTTACGCCAAGGAAGCAGGCATACCGACGCCGGTTCTCGACGCATCCTACAACTACTTCCTCTCAATCAAAAGGGAGAGGCTGCCGGCCAACCTCATCCAAGCCCTCCGAGATAGGTTCGGAAGCCACGGCTATGAACGTATCGACAAGCCGGGGAGGCATCACTCCAGCTGGAGACCGTGAGACGTCAACCCTATATCATACGGCTAAAACGTCTAGGAAGGGATAGCTTTGGAGGTTTCGTTCAAGGCCATCTCGCCCAGCGAGTTCTTCTACAAGAACAGGGACATAGCGGGGTTCAGCAGCCCGGCGAGAAGCCTCTACATGAGCATCAGAGAGCTTGTGGAGAACTCGCTCGACGCTGCCGAGGTCGGCAGGATACTTCCAGAGATATTCGTGGAGCTTGTGGAGGAGGATGGGGAGAAAGGGTTTTACAGGCTCAAGGTGGTGGACAACGGCGTCGGAGTACCCGGCGACAAAATCCCCTCAGCCTTCGCAACAGTTCTGTACGGCAGCAAGTACGGCTTCAAACAGTCTAGGGGAACTTTCGGCCTCGGAGGCACGATGGCCATCCTCTACGGCCAGATAACAACCAACAAGCCCGCCAGAGTAGCTTCCAGCACCGACGGCAAAACCATGCATGTTTACGAGTTGATGATAGACGTCGTCGAGAACAAGCCTCGAATAATCTCTTCCGAGAAAAAACAGAGCCCAAACAGCTGGAGAGGAACAGCCGTCGAGTTCAGCCTCGAGGCGGACTACGCCGCTAGCAGGGCCAAGGTCCTTGACTACTTCAAGCACACGGCGGTCGTCAACCCCCACGCCACACTCACGTTCGTCGACAGCCGAGGCAGGCTATACCACTACCCGCGCTCGGTCGAGAAGGCTCCAGAGCCTCCGACGGAGACGCTCCCACACCCGGTCGGAGTTGACGTCGAATTGATTACACGCCTCATCTCGGAGACAAAAGCCAAGACCCTGGTCTCCTTCATGACCTCCTCCTTCCAGAAAGTTGGGCCGACGACTGCCCGTGAGGTAATACAGGCAGCTGGGCTAAAGCCCGACGCATCGCCCAAAAAGCTAAGCCACGACGAGGTCAGCAGACTAGTCAACACCTTGAAAACCTACGGCAGGTTCAGAGCTCCCGACCCCACACCCCTCAGCCCGGTAGGGAAAGAATTCCTCGAAGCCGGGATTAGGAAGATCTTCAACCCCGACTTCCTCTACGTTGTCCAGCGTGAACCCTCGTCCTACGGGGGTCATCCCTTCATAGTCGAAGCTGCTGTCGCCTACGGAGGCAACATACCGCCCTCCGACACCTTCCAGCTGTACAGGTTCGCCAACAAAATCCCCCTGCTCTACGACGAAAGGGCAGACGTCGCCTGGAAAGTGGCTGAGGAGAAGGTTGACTGGGCGAACTACAAGGTTTCACGCCCCGCACCCCTAGCCGTCTTCACAAGCATCTGCTCAACAAAGATCCCCTACAAAACCGTCGGCAAGGAAGCCATAGCCGACAGGCCTGAGATCGAGAAGGAGCTCACGATGGCCCTGCGTGAATGCGGGCGAAACCTTAAGCTCTACCTATCTAGGATCGAGAAGCGGGAGGCTGCGGCTAAAAGGCTCAGCATGTACACCAAGTACCTCCCGATGATAGTAGAGTTCTCGGCTAAGGCTGCCGGGCTGGAGCAGCCGGACATCAAGCCTCTTCTTAAGAAGCTCGGCATAACCTCCGAAGACCTTAAGAACGCTAGGAAGCAGCAGAGGTAAAACCTATAAAATCGGCGATAATGTAGGAGGCATGGCAGGCGCAAGGAGAAGCCTTCTCAGAACAATCTTCGGCGCATCCCTGCTAGCCACTCTGGCTCCTTTCCTTTCTTGGGGAGGGTTCCTGTTCAGGCCCGAGGCGAGGGGTGAAAGGCTGAGACAGCGGATCATAAACCTGAAGGATTTCCCCGTGAACTCGAAGTATACTTTCCCTTTCCCAGCAACAGGCGACACCATGGTGGACTCGGACCCCTTCCGGCAGTACATCCTAGTCCACCTGCCTTCAGGCGACCTCAGGGCTTACAGCAAAGTATGCATCCACCTGTGGTGCCTTTACGACTACATACCTGAAAAGCGAGAGTTCCAGTGCCCATGCCACGGCTCAGTCTACAACGCCGACGTCGGCGTGGCTGTGAGAGGCCCGGCCGCCTTCCAGCCGTATCCAACCAACACCCTGCCCGAGCTCATTCTGGAGGTGGACGGTGATGGAACGGTCTACGCAGTCGGGCTTAAGGGCCGGGTCGGGTATGGGAGAGAGTACAGGGCTGAGATGGCTTGGCTGCAGCAGAGGCAGTCAACCTCCCCCAACACCCCGGTCTCGGCGTACGCTCCGTTCAAAGATGTTCAGACGCCCGAGCAGGCTCTAGCCATCATTCAGCGGAACGACCTCCGGCTCGTCAAGTGGTATGGGTACGTGGACAAATCCCCGCGGGAGAGAGAATGGCTAACAGGCGAAACCGTCAACGACATCTCTGAAGCGACGGGGGTATACGCCGTAGACGTCTCATCCACGCCCGACAGGCTCCTCAAGCTCGCAGAACACCCCCAGATAATCACCCTCATGCCACGGCAGTAAACGAGCCCCACAACAAAATAAAATAAACCCCCAAACAACACATATGACGAAGCGGGGGTCGCCAAGCCTGGTCAATTTGGCCCAGCGTAAGCTGGACAAAGCCAGCGGCGCAGGACTGAGGCTCCTGTCCCGTAGGGGTTCGTGGGTTCAAATCCCACCCCCCGCATAAGCGTTGCGACGCATGCGTTTAACCTCTGTCAGACCCCGCCGCCTCGTGAGTCCTTATTAAATGGGAACCCCCTTACCTTATGAGAGGTTTTGGTTCATCCAGGCAGGGTTGTTGGATTTGTGATGGGTCTTGTTATTCTTGCCTCGGTTTTCATCCTCCCCTTCGCGACAAACCCCCCGACCACGCTGTTCCAGATAGTTAGGCCGCTTATCGAGAACCCGGGCTTCATACCCAGCCTATCGAGCCCGGCCTCCGTCATCCACGCCTACACGCTGATCTTCTCTTTCATCCTGCTGACTGTCGCCGGGCTTGTGGGCGTCTTCCCGCTCGGAACGGGAGTCCTGGGCGTCGTCGCCCTAGCCGTAGCCTCCGTCGTTCCCTACTTCCTGTTTCCCGGCATGCCCCAGCCTGTTTGGGGTCTCGGATTCTACGCCGCATGGGCGGCCTCGGCCGTCTCGCTAGGCGCCTCCTTCTGGCACGGCCGCAGCAGGCAACCACAACAGGCCACCATAGTGTTCAAGCCCGAGACACACGTCGTCCAGACCACGGCACCTCCTCCGCCTCCACCTCCGCCTCCCGTAGCCTGCCGGTACTGTGGCTCCCTCAACTCCCGGGGAGCTAGATACTGCTCCCGATGCGGACGGCCCATGGCCTGAACTGTGCAGGGTTTTGAATTAAACTTATATAGATATAATACAGTAATTTGGTCGCGCTATGGTTAAGCATATACTCGTTACGTTGTCGGACGAGCAGTACAAGTGCGTGTCCTTCCTCCGGAACAAGATGGGGTCTAGCGACGCCGAGGTTTTGAGGAACATCTTCCTTTCATGGCTTGCTGAGAAGGCCATGATAGGATGCTGGGAGACCGACAGAGCCGTTGAAGAGTTCCAGAAAAGATGGATGGAGAGGAAGGAGTCGAAGACGACCGTTTAACCCGGCTGGAAAGCCATGACGTTCGGCGGGGCTTTGCTTGAGAACGTCAAAGGCCGTGGTTTAGCCGAGTTCATAGGCAACACTCCCATGCTGCGCCTCAGAGCGTTTGAAAAGCCGGCAGTTAAGGTGTTCGCAAAATGCGAGATGTTCAACCCTGGCGGCAGCGTCAAGGACAGGCCTGCGCTGAACATCGTGTTGGAGGCTGAGAGGAGCGGTCTGCTTACGCCGGCTAAGACTCTGCTGGACGCCTCTTCAGGCAACACGGGCATCGCCTACGCCATGCTGGGAGCCTCCATGGGGTACAGCGTCAAGATAGTCGCCCCGTCTAACATCTCTAAAACCAAGCTGACGAAGATTAGGGCCTTCGGGGCCGACGTCGTCCTCACGAACGCTCTGGAGGGCATGGATGGAGCTATCAAAAAAGCCAAGGAGATCTATGAAGAGGACCCTCGGAGGTATTTCTACGCCGACCAGTACAGCAACCCAGCCAACCCGAGAGCCCACTACGAGACGACGGGGCCGGAGATTTGGCTGCAGACGGCCGGCGGCATAACTCACTTGGTTGCGGGTGTCGGAACATCCGGAACTCTCCAAGGAACAGCTGCCTTCCTTAAGGAGAAGAACCCCATGATAAGGGTTGTGGAGGTTCAGCCCGAGAACGAGTTCCACGGAATCGAGGGGCTCAAGTACATGAGCCCTACGTCCAGACCCCAGCTCTACCGTGAAGACATCGCCGACGATAGATACTACGTGAAGACGGAGGAGGCTGTCGAGACGACTAGGAGGCTTCTCCGCTCAGGTGTCCCCTCGGGCGTTTCGGGAGGTGCTGCAGCAGCGGCTGCGCTGAGGCTTTTGAACGAGCTGGACGAGGGCCTCGTGGTCATCATCATACCCGACGACGTCTCCAACTACCCCGACGTAGAGAGCGGGCTCGGATGATCGTGAAACGAGACATCCTCGGCCGTATCTTCAGAGAGTGTGAAGACGGATATCCATACGAGGTTGCGGGGCTTATGCTAGCCAGCTCCGGACAGGTCGTCGAGATCCACCCCGTATCCAACGTCCACGAAGATAACCGGCGAATCCGGTACAGGGTAGACCCGATGGAGTACTACCGGGCGGAGCTTGCTGCGGCCGAGCGCGGGCTTGAAGTGGTAGGCGTTTACCACTCTCATCCCGACGCAGCACCCATCCCCTCACGCTACGACCTAGAGTACGCTCTACCGGGATGGCTCTACCTAATCGTGTCCGTCTCGGGGGGCAGGGTCTCGGGCTACGCTTGCTGGAAGGCTGTCGATCACGGGTCGGGGAAGGAGTTTGTCGAGGAGAGGGTGTCGGTTGAATGACTTCGAATTTATATACAGCTTTCAAACTATGGTAAAAGGCACATGCCTGTAAAGGTTTATCTCCCAACCCCCCTCCGGCAGTACGCCGACGGCAAGGACGTGGTTGAGGTTGACGGAGCGACGGTTGGAGAGGTTTTGAAGAGCCTAACTAACCGGTTCTCAGCCCTTCAGAAGCATCTTTTCACGGAGACAGGCTCCGTGAGAAGCTTTGTCAACATCTTCCTAAACGACGAGGACATCCGGTACCTTGAAGGCCTTCAGACCAAGATCAAGGACGGCGACACGGTCTACATCATTCCATCCATCGCAGGCGGGTTGAGCGTTGCTCAGACCGTCTCGATAAGCCGGAAGCTCGGCCGGACAGTCAGGGAGCACGGCCGCATAACTGTACCGATGAAGCTTCTGAAGAAGGCTAAGAAGCGGGAGGTCTCGCTGGTGCTTGAAGACGTCAAGTATGTCTTCGAGGCCGACAAGTACGGCAGGATCTATCTTCCCCCCGTTCTAAGGGAAAGGCTCGCCAACATGGCCGCCTTCGAGATCACTCTAGTCAACGGCGAGCTTTTCCTGAAGTTCAGAAGGTTCTAGGCCGGGGGTGCTCGCATGCCGAAGTATGTAATAACGCTGGAGTCGGACGATGTCGAGGTTTCCTGCGAAGCTGCTTCTAAGGAGGAGGCGATGAGCCAGGTCAACGACTTGATAGAGGTCTACAGGGCTGTGCTGGAAAGGTTGAGGGAGAAACCGAAGACGATGGTCTCCAAGCGGAGGGGTAAGTCGGAGGCCGTCGAAGTGCTCAGGATACTCGAGGAGCAGGTTATACCGTCTTCTTTCTTCAGCCAACCTCGTTCGACGGCAGAAGTCAGGGAGAGGGTCTCCGAGCTCGTTAACATTAAATTCCAGAGCAGAAAGGTCAGCCAAGCTCTCGGCATACTCCACAAGAAGGGCGTCCTCGCAAGAGTGGGATTGAGAGGGGACTACAAATACTATCTCAAAACAAGTAGGTAAGAAGATGTCTCAGGTTCTTGAAACCGTCAAGGTTTACTTCCTGCTGACCAAGCCCAACGTCTGGTGGCTTCTCGCTTTCACAGGCGTGGCGGGAATGGTTGCGGGCTCGGGCGGGCTGCCCAATCCTTCGCTTTTCGCCGCTGCTTTTGCTGGGATAACGCTAGGCGTCGCCGGGACGGAGGCCGTCTCCAACTACATCGAGAGAAACCTCGACGCAAGCATGAAGAGAACCTCGCGCAGAGTTCTTCCCCGTGGACTGATATCGCCGGAGTGGAAGGCCCTAGCCTTTGGGCTGAGCTTGATAGCTTTGTCGCTCGTGATTAGTTTCTCGATAAACCCTGTGGCTTTCTTCTTCATGTCCAGCGGGATGTTCAACTACTTGGTGATGTACGTGTTGTGGGCTAAAAGACGCACTCCTCTAAACATCATCATCGGCAGCTATTCGGGAGGGGCTCCGTTGATGGCCGGCTACACAGCTGCGAGCCTCTGGCCTACTCTAGAGGCCTGGATTCTAGCCGCTTTGATAGTGTTGTGGATCCCGCCGCACATCTGGAGCCTAGCCCTGATATACAAGGAGGACTACAGGAACGCCCACGTCCCCATGCTGCCTGTCGTGGCTTCGGAGGCCACAGCCATACGCTGCATATCTTCAACAACCATTATCTCAGTAATTTTCACTTTCCTGCTCTACGTTCTGTACCCCGAGAAGTACGGCTTGCTTTACTTGACGGCGGCCGTCCTCAGCGGAGCAGTTATAGCTATTCCGTCTCTTGCGCTCATCGTTAAGCCGTCCAAAAAGTCGGCTTACACGTTGTTCAAGCTCACAAGCCCGCAGCTGTTCATCATAATGATGGCTGTGATTGTTGACAACCTAGTCTGACCCTTCTGGCCGGCCGTATCCTCCCCCTCCCGCCGTACGGATGACCAGAGTATCCCCCTTCTCCAGAACAACCACGTCCTTAGACCTCAGCTTCAGCGTCTCGCCCTCCGCCCTGACCACCAAGTACTCGCTGGGCGCACCGTCTCCACCTCCCCGAAGACCCCAAGGCCTGTTCCTCGACCTCTCACCCATGACGGCTACGTTTATCCTCGCCAAAGCTTTCAAGCTCCTCTCGATGCCCATGCCTCCCCTCCACCTGCCAACACCACCGCTACCGTCCCTCAGCCTGTAGCAGATGAAAATTACGGGGTAGTAGTGCTCGATGACCTCTACCGGTGTGTTGAGCGTGTTCGTCATGTGGCTGTGAATCCCGTCGACGCCGTCCATCCCCGGCCGAGCGCCTCCACCCCCTCCGATGGTTTCGTAGAAAGCCCACGCCTTGCCTGTCTCTGGATGGATTCCACCCATCATCAGGTTGTTCATGCTGCCGTTGCTCGCCGCAGGAACTTTGTCGGGCATAGCCTGCGACAGCGCTTTGAAGAGAACGTCTACGATGCGCTGGCTTGTCTCTAGGTTGCCGGCTGCCACGGGAGCCGGCTTGACAGGGTTGACTATCGTTCCGGGAGGAGCGTGGATTGATAGTGTGCGGAGGAAGCCGTCGTTTAGAAGTATCTCAGCCGGGAGCATCGTCTTCAGGGCGTAAGTGGTCGCCGCCGTCGTGACCCCCAGCACGGCGTTGACCGGTTTGTCGACCTGCTTCTCAGTACCCTCAAAGCTGACGTCAAAGCCTTCAGAGTTTATCGATAGCCTCGCCCTGATTACCAAGTCCCTGTCATCGAGCTCCAAGTAGTCCTCGCCGTGCCAAGTACCGTGGGGGATCTTCTCCAGCTCCGTTTTGACGAGCAGGGTTGTTCTGTCGAGTATCTGCTCAACGGCCTCGTTGAAGACTTTGAAAGACACTTTGTCGATGAGCTCGACGACCTTCTTCTCGCCCATGAGGTTCGCCGCCACCTGAGCCCTGAGGTCTCCCAGCGTTATCTCCGGCATCCGTGTGTTGGACTTGATTATCTCGACGACATCGTCGACCAGTTTGTTCCTCTCCATCAGCTTCACGGGCGGTATCACCAGCCCCTCCTGCCACAAGGTCTCCGCCCTTATCGATATGCTGGACGGGTCTATTCCCCCCACGTCTACTTGATGGGCTTTGTTGGCCACGTATGCGGCCAGCCGGCCGTTGAAGAAGACAGGCCTTATCGTGGTTACGTCGTTCAGGTGTGTTCCAGCGATGTAGGGGTCGTTCAGCACGAACATGTCGCCGGGAGAGACCTCGACGCCTTTCTGCTCCAAGTACTTGATCGTGTTCCTCAGCCCAAGAGGCAGCGACCCTATGTGGACGGGGATGTGCTCAGCCTGGCCTATAAGCCTGCCAGCCGAGTCGAGTATGGCGCAGCTGTGGTCTGCTCTCTCACGGATGTTGGGCGAAAAAGCCGACTTCCTCAAGGCCACGCCCATCTCCTCAGAGATGTAGAGAAGGCTGTGCCTGACTATCTCGACTGTTATGCTCATCGCTTCATCACCAAGCACCCTGTGCCGTCCACCGAAGCCCTCCAACCTGGAGGGATTACAGTAGTCGAGTCGTATTCCTCAAGCACCGCAGGACCCTCAACTTCGTCGCCGGCTTGGAGCGAGTCGCGTCTGATGACGTTGGCGTCGACAAACTCCTGCCCGAAGAAGACGCGTCTGAGCCTCACGCTCTTGCTGGTGGGGGAGTTGGGCCTTTGAGTGAAGACCGGCCGCTTCGACGGAACAACGACCGCAACCCTGGCCGCAGCCACCTCCACATCCTCGCCGGAGTGAGTATACCCGTAGGTTGCTTCATGCTTCTCCTCGAAAAGCTCCACCGCTCTGCGGAGGTTCAGAGGCCTGCTTGCCTCCACCTCTATCTCGTACCCCTGACCCTTATACCTAAGGTCTAGGCTCCGCAGCACGATGTACCCGGCGAGGTCAAGCCTTTTCGACAGCTGGTTGATTGCATTCGTCTCCATCTCTCGGAACAGGTTTTCGAGGAAGCTTTCGTCGGTTGGCTCGAGTACTTTGACGAGCCCTTTTACGTAGGTGTATCTCATGTCGGTCATCAACAGCCCGAGGGATGAGAAGAGGCCGGGGCTGGGCGGGATTATCACGGTTGAGACTCCGGTCTGCTGGGCCAGCTCTGCCGCATGCATGGGCCCTGCTCCTCCGAATGCGAAGAGAACGAACTCAGCGGGGTTCAAGCCTCTCTCCAGCGTCACGATGTGTATAGCCCTCGCCATCTGGAGGTTGATGAGCACGAGCGAAGCCCATGCACAGTCGACGACGCTCATCCCAACCCTGTCCGAAACACGCCTCAACGCATCCTCCGCAAGCCTCTTGTCCAGCTTCATCTCACCCCCAAGCAGGTACTCAACCCTGCCAAGCACGAGGTTGGCGTCAGTTATCGTCGGCATCACTCCTCCAAGCCCGTAGCAGGCGGGCCCCGGCTCAGCTCCAGCGCTCAACGGCCCAACCTTGAGAAAACCTCCCGGGTCAGCGTCTATAACAGTCCCACCGCCGGCGCTGACCTCGGCCAAGTCGATTGAGGGAAACCTCACAGGGTAGCCGCTTCCCTTAACCATCCTCCCCATATGCGCCTTACCACCCACCTCTATCTCGGGCACGTAAGTAGGCTGGCCGTCGACGACGACGCCGGCTTTGGCGGTCGTCCCACCCATGTCGAGGCTGATGACTCTCCTGTAGCCCGTCAACGCAGCCAGCTTAGATGCGCCGATGACTCCCGCAGCAGGCCCCGACTCGATGCAAGCCACAGGCCTCGTCGCAGCCTCAACCACGTCCACAAGCCCGCCCGCAGAACTCATTATCTGCACCGGCGCAGCAACCCCTACCTCCATGAGCCCCTGCCTTACGGACTCGAGGTATCGTGCAACCACGGGGGCTAGGGCTGCGTTGACGACTGTTGTGCTCGTTCTCTCGTACTCCCTGTGCTCTGGGTCAACTTCGTAGGACGCGAAGACGGGCACTCGGAGCTTTTCGGCTAGATAGTTCTTAGCCTTGAGCTCGTTGTGGGGGTTGACGTAGCTGTTCAGGAAAGAGACAGCCAAGGCTTCGACCCCTAACTTCTTCAAGGCTTCCGCGACTTTTTCCAACTCCTCCACGCTAACCTCCTTCAACACATTCCCACGGCTGTCAACCCTCTCCGCCACCTCCAGCCTCCTCTCCCTGGGGACGACCGGGCTAGGCCTCTGGTAGAACAAGTTGTAAAGCTCAGCCCTGTTCTGCCTACCTATCTCGAGAACATCCCTGAAACCAAACGTGGTTATCAGGCCAACACGTGGAACCCTCAGCCCAAGCTGGCCCCTGAAAAGGTTCGTCCCGATGGTGTTGACGTGGACAACCAGGTCCACCACACCGGGGTCAAGCCCGTCCATCTCCAGAAACGACTTCACAGAGTCGAGGAAGCCGTTCTCAGGACTCGACGGAGTGCTCCTCACCTTAACCTTGAACATCCGACCGCTCTCCATGTCGACGGCCACAAGGTCCGTGAACGTCCCCCCAACGTCGACAGCGACGTGAACCCTAGCCGACATATGCCGCTCTACGACCAGGGTTGTTCGGTTCTTAAACATATGGCTTTACGTGGAGCTGGAGTTATTTTTATATAGAGAGACAGCTGATAACCAACCGTAATGTCTCAGAAAGCGGAGGCCGGTCCTCTAGGCAGGGTGTTTGACGAGTTTTTCAAGTGGCTTGTTGAGAGGCTTGAAAGAACGCCTATAGTGACTTTCAGGTTTCAAATCCCAAGGCTAGCTGTCAGTCCCTTCGGCTACCTAGGGACTCTCACGGGTATCGTGTTTCTGCTTCTGGGCATCACCGGCGCCCTGCTGATGCTTTACTACAGGCCGGACGTCAACCTAGCCTACAACAGCGTGAAGGAGATTGAGGAGACCATCGAGTTCGGCTTCTTCCTCCGAAACATCCACTACCATGCATCCAACGCCATGGTCTTCCTCGCCATCGCACACATGTTCTACCAGTACTTCAGCGGCCGGTACAAGGTCAAGAACGAGGTGATATGGGTCACGGGAATAATCCTAGGAACGGTCACGGTTCTGGAGGCTTTCACGGGCTACGACCTGATACTCAACCAGAGAGCGATGCTGGCCGTCAACATAGCCGTCGGGCTTACGAACGCAGCCCCGCTTCTGGGGCCCCAGGTGGCGCCCATACTTCTCGGCGGCGGCTTGTACGACCTGATAATCAGGTTCTACGCCCTCCACGTCTTCATCCTACCCATGGTGATGATTCTCCTAGCTCTCGTCCACTTCCCGCGAAACCTCGTCTTCGACCCGCCTGTCGTGGCCGGAGTCATAGGCGCAATCCTCATAGCCGGAGGCCTGTACCCCGTCGACCTGGGTCTGAAGTACGACCCAACTCGGGCCATCGTCGAGGTCCCTGAATGGTACTTGACAGCAATCTACGCCTTCATCAGGACAGGGCTGGAGAGGTTCACTTCGGGCGCTCTGCTCCCGCTCCTATTCATACTGTTCTTCCTCCTCATCCCGTTCGTAGACAGGTCCAAGAAGCTCAGCTGGAAGGAGAGACCTTTCCTCACAGCCGTGGGCCTCACATCCCTAGTGTTGATAATCGTCACAACCGTCTGGGGCTTCTACACCACTCCGAGGGTTGATGCGTTCACAGCCGTCTACATAGAGCCCCTAGTCTTCTACCCGGCCCTGCTCTTCATAGTAGCAGCAACCTTCGCCATAAGTTACAAGTACATCGCACCCCCAGTCAAGCAGGCCGCCAAGCCAGCTCCCAGAGCACGCCCAGTCACGATACAGCTGCCCTACGAGTGGTCTGTGAGGCTTATCATGGGGCTTCTGGCCGTCATAGGTATTCTCTCGCTGCTGGCCTTCCAGCAGTACTTGGAGGGGTTGAAGAACCTTTCGCTTTTCAACCTAGGGGTTGTTGTGATGCTGTTCGGGCTGATCGCCCACATCTACCGCCACGCCCTACAACAGATCAAGTAGCGACCAAACTCTTTTTTAACCAGCCTACATTCATACATGGGGGTTGGAGCTCGTAGACGGCTTCGGCAGAGTAGCTCGTAAGCTAAGGCTCTCCGTCACAGATAGATGCAACTTCCGATGCGACTTCTGCATGCCACTACATCCAGCCTGGATACCCCACTCCGAGATACTGACCTACGAGGAGATGGCTCGACTGGTTAAGATCCTCGCCTCGATGGGAGTGTCTAAGGTAAGGATGAGCGGCGGCGAGCCCCTCATGAGGAGGGATGTCGAGAAAGGCGTCCGGCTCATCAAGAATGTTCCGGGAGTGGAGAGCGTCTCGATGACGACCAACGGCTACTTCCTAGCGGAGAAGGCTGAGGCTCTCAAGCAGGCTGGGCTGGACAGCGTCACGGTGAGCCTCCACAGCCTCAAGCCTGAAAGGTTCGAGGAAATAGTCGGCCGGAGAGAGGTTTTCAGCAGGGTCATGGAGGGGTTGAGGAAAGCTAGGGAGGTTGGGCTGAAGCCGGTCAAGATTAACTGCGTGATAACCCGAGGCTGCAACGACGACGAGATACACGACTTCGTCGAGCTTGGCCGTAAAACCGGCATGGTCATCAGGTTCATCGAGTACATGCCCTTCGACGGCAGGCATGCGTGGAGCAGCGATAGGCTCGTCAGCGGTAGGGAGATTATCGCCAAGATCGAGGAGAGATACAGGCTTGTGAAGCTTCCGCGGGAGGCTGGAAGCACGTCCGTGGCCTACAGGTTCGTCGACGGCCCCGGAGAAATCAACGTAATAACTTCGATGACTCAGCCCTTCTGCGGCGACTGCGACAGAATACGTCTGTCCGCCGACGGCAAAATCGTTCCATGTCTCTTCAGCCGCGACGAGTACGACGTTAAGAAATTGGTCAGGGGAGGGACCTCGGACGAGGAGATAGCCGAGTTTATTCGGAGCGTGTTCCGCAGAAAGTTTGCAGGAGTAGAGACCATGATAAAGAGCGGCAGAGTAAGCCCGCTCATAAGACCCATGCACACGATCGGCGGCTGAGAAAATATTAATTAGTCGAAAAAGGCGCGCTTAACTCATGATAGATGAAAATTTCTTCGACACGTTGAATTACTGCATATGCAGCGCCGTCAACAAATTCGTCGGCAGGGAAAAGGCTGTGGAGGTCTTCCGTGAAGTGGGGAGGTTTCACTTCAAGGCGTTGCTTGAAAAAGGCGAAGTCAAGGTGGGCAGCACTCCGCTTGAGACGCTGGAGAGCGTAGCCCGGTACCTTGAGAAGTCCGGCTACATGAACAAGATAGTGATACAGCGGACGGGGGAGAACGAGGCGGTCGTCGACATGTACGGCGTGTCGGTGCTGGACTCTTCTGTGAGGCTCACCGACGAGAACAAGGCACCATCTCACATCATGACGAACACCATGTTCGCGGCCTTGGACGAGATAGGCTACGAGGCTGAGATGATAGACCTGCTTTTCGACAAAGAGGGGAACCACGTCAGGGAGAAGTGGGTCATCAAGAAGCGAAGCTGAAGGCCTAAAGCGTGAAAACCCGGCCGAGATGCGAGAGGTCGGCGTCCAGCCCCAGTCTCTTAACCACGTTCCACAAAGTCGACGAGTTGCTGGATATAGTTGGCCTGTTCGTCCTCTCCTCGACCATCCTAATCGCCTTGAAAGTGCTGAGGTTCGTGCAGCTAATGAAGACGGCTTCAGCGCTGGGATGAAGGTTTTCAACAGCCCAGCGGGCTACTTCCTCGTCTGAAACCCTGCCTATTCTGAGGTTTTCCGTCAGGGACGCGTGAAAGTAGTTAAGCACGTTTACGTCGTGAGCCCGCAGGTACTGCTTCTCTATCTCGGTAATGTCGTGTGTGTATGGCGTTATCATCGTGATGTTCTTAGCGCCCAGCCTCTCGAGAGCCCGTACGACGGCCCCCGACGTAGCCACGCACGGAATCCCGAAAGACTCCTCGATTCTCCTCTCGATTCCCAAGTACTGCTTGCTTCCCTTGATGAAGCTGCCGCTTGTGCAGCCATAGACAATCACGTCAACCTCAGCCGTGGCTAGCTTCTCAGCTTCCCTCTGAGCCTCGTCCTCCAAAGCCGCCAGCTCAGAGTAAACAGCTCTCTCAAGCTTAATCCTCGCACCGTGCACGGTCGCCTTCCCGGCCAACGCCTCGCTGAACTCCCTCTCCATCGTCGTGTTCGACGAAGGCAGAATCAAACCAACTCTGCACACGACTATCCCGGTTTGTTCTGATGAATAAATTTTTCGAGGGATTCTACCCATGCCGCATGCTTAAATAGAGTCTAGGAAATCGGCCTGCATGAACCGGCATATAATCTCAGCGAAGCAGTTCGAGAGAGGCGAGGTTCTGAACTTGTTTGAAAAAGCGAGGAAGCTTAAACAGCTGTTCAAGGAAAGGCGAGTCCTCAACCTAGCTGGGGACAAAATAATGACCACGGTCTTCCTCGAACCCAGCACGAGGACCAGGCTGAGCTTCGCCTTCGCCATGAAGAGGCTGGGCGGAGAGGTGGTGGATTTTGGAGCTGAGGAGATAACTAGCAGGGCTAAGGGCGAGTCTTTCGAGGACACGATGAAGATGCTCGACTGCTATTCTCCCGACGTGATAGTGTTGAGGAGCAGGGAGGCAGGGGCCGCTGAAAAGGCCTCGAAGATTGTAAGCTGCCCGGTCGTCAACGCTGGAGACGGCTGGAACGAGCACCCCACTCAAGCTCTCCTAGACGTCTACACCGTTTGGGAGGTTCTGGGCAGGGTTGACGGGCTGAGCGTGGGGATCATGGGCGACCTAAAGTATGGAAGAACGCCCAGCAGCCTCTCCTACCTCCTGTCGAAGTTCAGCAACATTTCCATCACCTACATAGCGCCCGCCGAGCTGC
>JAVYLK010000006.1:0-56966 GCA_038740895.1 Candidatus Caldarchaeum sp. | reverse complement strand
GTAAGACGTTCTCCCACCGTCCTTGCAGACGGATTTTGCGGTGATTCTCGAGGTTGTGTCAGGAGCTAGGTGAACCGCCTTTGCTCCCGTGTCTTGATGCTGGCCCCTCCCTGCGAAGGCCACCGATAGGATGTCAGCCTTAGCCCCGCGGCCTAGAAGGTAGACGCTGGGATACTTCATCGTCACCCTGCTACCTATGTTGGCATCCACCCATTCGACCGTCGCCTCCTCGTAGGCGTGGGCTCTCTTGGTGACGAGGTTGTAAACGTCGCTGCTCCAGTTCTGGAGCGTTGTGTACCTTACGTATGCGCCTTTCTTGGCGACGATCTCGACTACTGCGGTGTGGAGGGATGATGTGGAGTAAATGGGTGCGGTGCACCCCTCTATGTAGTGTACTCTGCTGTGGGGCTCGGCTATGATGAGGGTTCTCTCGAACTGGCCGACGTTGGCTGCGTTGATTCTGAAGTATGCTTGGAGCGGGTACTGTATTTCGACGCCCTCCGGGACGTAGATGAAGCTGCCGCCGCTGAAGACGGCGCTGTTGAGTGCTGCGAATTTGTTGTCCTCGGGGGGAACTACTTTACCAAAGTAGGGTTTGAAGACGTCCGAATATTCTCTGAAAGCCGTGTCGGGGTCTACGAAGATCACGCCTTTCTTCTGGAGCTCTTTCTGAAGGTTGTGGTAAACGACTTCGCTCTCGTACTGGGCCCCAACTCCGGCGAGGAACTTTCTCTCAGCCTCGGGTATTCCAAGCCTGTCGAACGTTTTCTTGATGTATTCGGGGACGTCGTCCCAGCTCGTGGCCTTTCTGTCGCTCGGCTTGATGTAGTAGTGTATCCTGTCGAAGTCCACGGACTTTAGGTCGGCGCCCCACAGAGGCATCGGCTTCTTGAGGAAGATGTCCAGAGACTTTAGCCTGAACCGTCTCAGCCACTCTGGCTCGTCCTTCAGCCGTGATATCTCGTTCACGACCTCCTCTGAGAGGCCTGGCTTTGACTTGAAGACGTACAGCTCGGGGTCTTTAAAGTCGTACTTGCTGTAGTCTATTTCGAGGGTTTGTTTTTCGGTCATTCGACTATAACGGCGTTATGCCCACTATTATATCTTACACAGCAACAACCCTACCGAAGCTTCTCAGGCTTGATTGGAAGCGACTTCACCCTCCTCCCCAGCGCGTCGTAAACAGCGTTAGCGATGGCCGCAGCCGTGGGGATGCATGCCGTCTCGCCGATGCCCTTCGCCCCGTAGGGCCCAGCAGGGTCCGGAGTCTCGACGAAAACGACCTTAATCGGAGGGGTTTCGAGAGACGTGGGCAGCAAGTAGTCTGCGAGCGAGGCGTTGACTACACGGCCGTTGTCCAGAACCATCTCTTCGTACATGGCGTACCCAAGCCCCATCGCAACACCTCCGTGAACCTGTCCCTCCGCAGCCATCGGGTTCAGTATGCGGCCCGAGTCATGCACCGAAACAATCTTCAGAACCTTGAGCCAGCCCGTCTCAGGGTCTACCTCGACAAGCGCCGCCTGAGCTCCGAAAGAGTAGGCTGCTGAAAGGTTGCCCATCCATCTCTCGTCCTGCATCTCCGTCGGCGGGTCGTAGTAAGCTGAAAAGACGAGGTTGCTGCCCCCCTCCCTGAAGTGAATTCTCCGCACGACCTTTTCCAGCTCAATCCTCTTCGAAGGAGACTGCCGGGAATATATTACGCCGTCCTCGAGCACGAGGTCCGACGGCTGCGTGTTCAAAGCCTCCGCCGCCGCACGGACTATGACCTCCCTGGCTTTCTTGGCTGCTATCAAAGCCGAGTTCCCCGCAACGAAGGTGGCTCTGCTTGCGTGCGTACCTACATCCCATGGGCGGATGGATGCGTCGTCGTTCACTACACGAACGTTCTGCACCGGCACCCCAAGCTCCTCTGCAACAATCTGAGCTATCGCTGTGTCCGACCCCGTACCCAGGTCGGTTGAGCCCGTGATGACTGTGACGACGCCGAAGTCGTCGATTGAGAGAACCGTGCCGCAGCCATCTGAACGATAAACCCTAGCGCCTCCACCGACGTGGAAGAATGACGCAAACCCTATGCCCCTGTTCGGTCCAGCCTGGCCTCTCCCCCTCCAGCCCACCTCCTCAGCAGCTCGGCGGAGACATTCCCTCAGCTCGCAAGTCGTGATCTTCATGCCCTGCGGCGTTGTTGTGTAAGGCTTGTTCGCGTTCAGCATACGGAACTCAACGGGGTCCATGCCGAGCTCCTCAGCCAGCATGTCCATCTGCTGCTCTATTGCGAAGGTTATCTGGGGGTTTCCAGCACCTCTCTGAGTGCCTGTGTAAGGGTTGTTCGTGTAGACGACGGTAGCCACGAACCTTGCCTCGGCGACGCTGTATAGCCCGGTGGCGGTCGCCATCATCACTCTTCCGTCGAACGGCCCCCAAGAAACGTAGGCGCCTGCGTCCAGAACCACGCGAGCATCCCTCGCCAACAGCCTACCATCCCTGTCAGCCGCAGTCCTCATCTCAATAATGGCGGGCTGGCGTGGTGGAGCGTACTGGAGCTCCTCCTCCCTCGTGAACACTATTTTTACGGGCCTCCTTGTCTTGATCGAGAGGGCGGCGGTTATCGGGTCGAGAGGGTAGATGTCCATTCCCCGGCCGAAGGCCCCGCCTATCTCAGGCTGCACCACCCTTATCTTGGCCGGGTTGAAGCCCAGCGTTTTAGCCAGCTCGTGGCGGTAAAGGAAAGGGGCTTGAGTGTTGGTGTAGACTGTGAGCTCTCCCACTGCGTCGTAGTGAGCTATGCAGCCCATGGTCCCTAGCGGTGAGGCGTTCATGTACTGGACTTGGTACCTGTCCTCAACCGTTGCAGCGGCTTTCGTGAAGATCTCTGAGAAGCGGTTGTCGTCTGAGGTGGTGAACCTGAAGCCCAGGTCAACCACGTTGCTTCCCGCCTCCTCGTGTACGAGCGGGGCTCCGGGCTTGGACGCTTCCTCCGGGTCGAACACACCCTCCAAAGGCTCGTACTCGACCTCTATCTCATCCAGAGCTCGTTCAGCTTGCTCAACGGTCTCTGCAGCCACGGCAGCAACCTCGTCCCGTACAGACCTCACCTTGCCGGTCTTGAGAGGCGGATGGTCTTTCAACACCCCCATGTTGTTGAACCGAAAATCAAAACCCGTAATCACAGCTCTTACCCCTGGAATCCTCCAAGCCCGCTCCGTGCTTATTCTCAAGATCCTAGCGTGCGGGTACCGGCTCCTCAGTATCTTGCCGTGAAGCATGCACGGAAGCTCCAAGTCGTCTATGTACTTTGAACCTCCCGATACCTTCATCCCACCGTCTATCTTAGGGAATGACCTCCCAATCACGCGGTATCTTTCGGCGTAGGACAGCATGCCCTCTGAGGTGTTTTCTCGGGTTTAAACCTTGCCGAAGTCCAGCTCCTCCAAAGGAACGTTCATCTCTATCAGTGTCTGAAGCAGATGCTTAAGCTGCTCGGGCTCGTAGTCTTCCAGCCTAAAGTCGCCGAGTATCTTGGCCGGCTTGCCGAAGACTAGAATCCTGTCGACGCTCTCCAAAGCCTCGTCGAGGTTGTGAGTGACCATCACGGTAGTCGTGCCGCTGCCGCTCAGTATCTTAAAAAAGTCGGCCCGAAGCCTTCGAGACGTCACTTCATCCAAGTGGCCGAACGCCTCGTCTAGCAGAACGACCTCGGGGTTTACTATGAGCGCTCTTGCGATGGCTACACGCTGCCTCATTCCTCCGCTCAGCTCCGAGGGATAGGCTCTTGCAAACTTCTCCAGGCCGAGGCGGCTAAGCCATTTCTCAGCCTCTTCAAAGGCCTTAGGCTTTTCGACGTTCATGATCTCCAATCCTATGATGACGTTCTCGATCGCCGTCCTCCACGGCAGTAGACGGTCTTCCTGGAACACAGCCGATATCCTGCCCTTGAAGTAGTTGTACTCATGGTAAGGCTCTCTGCCGTCAACGACGACCCTCCCCTCCGTAGGCCTCTCAACCCCCAGAACTATCCTGAGAAACGTCGATTTCCCGCAGCCCGTCGAACCGACTATTCCGACCTTCTCACCACGCACGACCGAGAACGAGAGGTTGTCGATGACTCGGAAGCCTTCGGCGTTGTTCTGAGTCTTGAAAACTTTCGTGAGATTCTGGACTTCTATCACTTCCGCCACCTCAGCAGCCTTTTCTCAGCTAGGTAAACTACTCCCTGAAGGCAGAGAAGCGAAACAACGAGTACGATCGTCCACGCCGTAATCTCCCTTATGCTCTGCTGGCCTAGTGCGAAGTTTAGGGCGTAGCCTATGCCGGTCAAAGTCCCGACAAGCTCCGCAACCGTGACTACTCTTATGGCTAGTCCGAGGTTTACTTTCCATGTGGTAAGAATGTTAGGTACTATCGCGGGGAGTATCAGCTTCCTGATAAACTGGGCTGTGGAGGGCCTGAAAGACAGGATCATCTCCCTCAGCTGGAAGGGGATGTTTTTGATTGCGTCAAGGATGTCTATCACGTATCCCGGTAGGCATACTGCGAACAGCACAAAGAATATTCTGACTTCCTGTCCTCTGAACCATAGAATTGCAAAAAGAACCCAGCATATGGCGGGAACAGCCATGATGAGGTTGACTACTGGCGTCATGTATTTCTCGAACTTGGGCGAGATGTACATCATGGTTGCGAGCGCCAGCCCTGCTGTGAACGCAGCTGTAAGAGCTAGCAGAACCCTGCCCAACGTTATCCACGCATGGGTCAAGTCAAGCCTCACTAGCGTGTTAAGCACCAAGGCCCAGCTCGGGAGGATGTAGGGTGGTAGGAACCACGAAGCTACTTCCCAAGCAGCAGCCACAGCTAGGAGCGAAACCACGTAATACCTCCTGCCTGAGACACCCCTAAACACCTTCAGAGCCGCATGCTCAGAAACAACTTGCTGAGACACATTCAATAAAAATATAGGTGGTGGTTTTAAGAATTACGGTCGGTATATTATGCCGGGCCCCGGTACCTCAGGAAGGACTCCGGCTTCCTTGGCTACTTGGAACATTCTCTCAATAACAGGCCTCGTCTCGTCGGTCCAGGCTGCAACCGACTTGAACCGGACGTTCTCCGAGAGAATTCCGTAGAGCATCACTCCTTGGGGAATGTTCATACCCTTAGCGAGGATTCTATCGGCTTCGACTGGGTTCCTTGCTATGAAGTCCTCTACCTCTTGGAGCATGGCGATTAACCTCCTCGGAGCGTCGGGGTTGTTCTTAACGTACTGCTCTGACAAAGCCGTCACAAGGTAAACTGCGAAAGGCTGGCCTGTCAAAGACGTCCACAAGTCGTTCAAGTTTACCACGGCCCTTATTGCAGGCCTCTCGGCTCTGGCTAGGGCTATGTGGGGCTCGACCAGGACTGCTGCGTCGACCTCTCCGGTCAAAAGCCTTCCTCTGGCGACGGGGTACGCTGACGGCACTATCGTGATGTCTCTCTCCACGTCGATGCCCACGCTCCTTCCGTAGGTTCTTAGTATGAGGAACTCGGCAGCCCCAACGTCTATGGCGAGCTTCTTCCCAATCAAGTCTCTTACGCTGTTGATGTCAGCCCGAGTAGTGACGATGTAGACCGCCGACATCGGGACAAGGGTGTTTGTTATCACAAGCTTACTCCCCTCAAGGTACATCCTCTGGAAGACTAGAGGCCCTCCGCCAGGGATGCCGTCGGCTTCGCCCGTGTTGATTGTGGCATAGAAACCTGGAATCGTGGGCTGGGGAACCCAAGTGATGTCCAAGCCGTGTTTGAGGTCAAACCTCTTCTCCTGCACGATAAGCTGGAGGAACATCATGTAGCTTGGGAAAGCTATGCTGGCTAGCCTCATCTTAATCGGCGTCGGAGGAGCCGGCGTCGCCGTAACTGTTACAACGTTCGTTACGGTAGAGACCACGAAGTTTGTCGTGGTTTGTGTAATGGTTCTTGTCTCGACGACGCCAGCGCCGACTGTTGTAGTCCTCACCACCGTCACTGATGCTGGTTCTCTAACCCATCCAGCTGCGGCGAAGGCGCCCACCACGATCAGCAGAGCCACGAGCACGGCTGAAGACCTGCTTACGGCGTTTTTCACATTTCTCGCTGGTCGGTCTTCGGTATTTATGTTTTTGAAAGCCGCTAGGTTCAAACCAATAGACTTAAGACTTGGCGGGTAGTTTTTCGAGTGAGGTTGCGTTGCCTTGTTGTTGATGATTCCAGGCCCAACCGAGATTGACGAGAGAGTTATACGTGCCATGGCTCGCCAGATGATAGACCACCGCTCTGAAGATTTCAGGGTTTTGATGAGAAGCCTCGTCGAGAATCTGAAGAAGATCCTCGAAACAAAATCAGACGTGTACGTGCTGACTTCTTCAGGCACGGGAGCCGTCGAGGCTGCTGCCTCAAACCTAACGGTTCCTGGGGACAAGGTGCTGGTCCCTACGGCTGGGCTTTTCGCTGAGAGGATGGCGGAGGCCTTCGAAGCCTACGGTGCACACGTGGTAAAAGCCAAGCTCGACAACGGGCACGGCCCCAACCCAGATGCTGTGAAGAAACTGCTCGACGAAAACCCTGGCGTCTCCATCGTGGCATTCCCCTACAACGAGACATCCACCGGGATAATCTCCCGTGAAGTCAGGGAGATCGCGAGAATATGCCACGACAGGAATGCGTTGCTGGCCGTGGACGCTGTCACGGCTGTTGGCGGAGTCAGGGTTGCTGTCGACGAGACCGGAATCGACATGTTCGCAGCCGGCACCCAGAAGTGCCTCGCAGCTCCGCCTGGAGTGGCTTTTGTAGCCGTGTCCGAGATGGCATGGGAGAAGATCAGAAAGAAGAAGGTCAGGCCTCCTTACTTCGACTTGGTCAAGTACAAGACCTTCCTCGAGAGGTGGGAGACCCCATTCACCCCGGCAATCACTTTGTTCTGGGCTCTTGACGAAGCTCTGAAGATAATCCTCGAATACGGCTACGAGAAATGGCTTGCTAGACACGCCGCCGGAGCTGCCGGGCTTTACGCAGGCCTCAGGACTTACGGCCTCGAGCTCTACGCGGCAAGAGGTTTCGAGTCTCCGATCGTCGCCGCCATGCACATACCGCCGGGGTTGACGGACACAGCGATAAGGAGTGTGATGAAGGAGAAGTACGGCGTGTTGATAGCCGGCGGGCTCGGCCCCTACAAGGGCAAGATGATCAGGGTCTCGAACATCGGGCTCATAAGTCGTGATAAAATAGTGAACACAATATACGCATTAGGGAAGACCCTCAAATCCCTGGGAATGACCGTCGACGTCGAGAAGGCTGTCGAAAACTCCGAGTCCGAGCTGGACAAGAACTGGCCCACGTGAAATGTTCTTTGAAGATTTTCAGGTAGGGCAGGAGTTCAAGGCCTCCAGCCGGATGATCACGCAGACGGACGTTGAGCTATTCACCTCGCTGACGTGGGCGGTCAACCCGCTCTTCCTCGACGACGCCTTCGCAAAGCAGCGGGGTTTTCCGTCTAGAGTCGTCCCCGGAGCTCTAGTGATATCTTTCGTGATCGGCCTGCTTTATCAGACGACTATCTTCGACCACATAACCGCTTTGACCGGCGTGGAGAAGCTTTACTTCAGGTCTTCCACGCATCCGGGGGACGTCATAACAGCCCGTGCTCTCGTGGTTGAGAAGAGGGAAACGAGCGCTACCGACAAAGGGTTGGTCAAGTTCTCCGTGGACTGCGTCAACCTAACCAAGAACAGGAAGGCGTTTGAAGCCGAGATGGTCTTCCTAATGCTTCGTAAACCCTTAAACCAATCGGATGAAAGCAGACAGCCATGAAGCAGGGGAGCACGGAGCTTCTCTATTTAGATGACTCTTACATGAGGGAGTTCGCTGCCACGGTCCTCAAGTCTGAGGACGGATGTGTTGTTCTGGACAGAACAGCTTTCCACCCCCGTGGAGGGGGGCTGGTGTCGGACACAGGCGTGATAGTGCACGCCGGCGGTGAGGCACGTGTTTTGGAGGTTTTGTTTGAGGGCGACGAGGTCGTCCACCGCGTTGAGGGAGTGGTTCCATCAGCGGGGTCCGAGGTAGAATGTCTGCTTGACTGGGAGAGACGCTATCGTTTGATGAGGATGCATACCGGTCTGCATGTCCTCGCAGCGACCATGGTTGAGAAGACGAACGCCCTCATAACGGGAAACAACATCTCCCACGACCAGGGTAGAGTGGACTTCAGCCTCGAGTCTTTCGACAGGGCCGTGATGGAAGAATGCGTTGAGGAGACAAACCGGAGGCTTGGAAGAGGATACCCTGTCAAAACTTACTACATGGAGAGGGAGAAGGTTCTGTCTACCCCGGGGCTCGTCAAGCTCGCCGGACGCCTCCCGCCGGACATACCCCTGCTGAGAATCGTCGAGATAGGAGAAGTCGACGTCCAGGCTGACGGCGGGCCTCATGTAAGGAACACGTCGGAGGTTGGCCGGATAACGGCTACTAAGCTGGAGAATAAGGGGAAGACGAACAGAAGGATGTACTTCGCCGTTTTTCCTTAAATAAGGGTTCCGCAGCGCTTGACGAGATGATGAGACTGACCTGTTCGGAGAGCCTTCGCGGCTCTGTGACGAGCATACACCTCTCTGAGCCTAAGGCCGTGCGGCGAGAACAACACTCAGCTCGATAACCTGCGAGCCCCTCAATACCGTCAGCGAGACCGTCTGCCCGGGCGAAGTCCTCTCCTCCATGTAGAGGAGTAGTTCGTCCATCGAAGCCACCTGACGTCCGTCGACGGCGGTGATGATGTCTCCTCCAACCCTCACGGGCGTGCCGTTGACAACTACGTTCCTGTCCCCGCCCCTAAGCCCAGCCCTTTGCGCAGGGCTGTTAGAGACAACGTCGACGACCAGAACACCCTTCGAAACGCTCGCACCCATGGCTGCAGCTATGTCGATGTCGAGCGAAACGGCTGAAATACCCATCCAGCTCCGCTGGTAAGACCCGTTCTGAATCAAGGCTGGAACAACACGTGAGACGATCGACGAAGGGACTGCGTATCCTATACCGACGCCTGAAGGCTCGATCGCCGTGTTGACGCCGACAACCTCGCCCCTCATGTTGAGCAAAGGCCCTCCCGAGTTCCCGGGGTTTATCGCGGCGTCTGTCTGTATGACTCCGGGGATGGAGTAGCCGCGCCCAGTAGGCAGGAGCCTCCCCTTCTGGCTCACTATTCCGGAGGTTATTGTCCCCTCAAGCCCGAACGGGTTCCCGATGGCCACAACCAGCTCTCCTATCCTCAGCTCGGAGGAGTTTCCCAAACGCAACGGCTTCAGCCCTTCAGGCGGGTTCTCTATCCTCAGCACGGCTATGTCGCTGTCAACATCAGTACCCACAACCCTAGCCCTGTACATCGAGCCGTCGCTGAAAACAACCCGGAAGGACGTCCCACCTCTAACAACGTGCTGATTCGTCACAACATGCCCCAAGGTGTCGTAGACGAAGCCCGACCCAACTCCCGACCCGGAGGAGGAGAAAACTCTCACCATCACAACCGAGTCTTTAACCATCTCGTACAGAGAGCTAAAGTCCGGCTCTTCCTTCACCAAGCTGTATACAGTCACCGTATCCACGCTCACGGTCTGCTGAGTTCTCTGAATCTGGGCTGCGAGGGTCGAGACCTGGAGGCCGAGGCTCCTCGTCTCCGAGTGTATGACTAGTGTTTGGTAAATGTTTAAAAAGGTTAAGGCCGCCACTGCTATGACAAGGATCGTGGTTGACTTGGAGCTCATGCAGGTACGTTCGGAGAACACTATAATATAGTTGATGTATGAAACATCCTTTGGACGTAAAACATCTAAATAGGGTTCCGAGCGCTTTCGGATAGGGTTTGCGTTGAAGTTCGACACACCCCGGGGCATGGACGACCTTTTGCCCGAGGAGTTCGCCGTCAAGCAGAAGGTTGTGGACGTGATTAGGGAGGTTTACAAGCTGTACGGCTACCAGGAGGTCGAGACCCCCACCCTCGAGTACTTGGAGCTCTTCGAGGCCAAGTCGGGCGACGAAATAAGACACAGGATGTACGTCTTCACCGACGTCCACGGCAAGAAGCTCGTCCTCAGGCCTGAGGTGACGGCTTCGATAGCCCGGCTCGTGGCTACCAAGCTCTCTAAACAGCCCACGCCGCTGAGGCTGGGCTACATCGCCGACTGCTACAGGTACGACGAGCCGCAGTGGGGTCGGAGGAGAAGGTTCTGGCACGGAGGGTTCGAGCTTTTCGGAAGCAGCGATCCCTCGAGCGATGCCGAGATAATTCTAGCCAGCAGAGACGTCTTCGCAAGGCTGGGCATCGATTCCTTCTCCTTCAGGATTGGACACGTCGGCGTTTTGAGGGGCTTGTTGGAGAAAATGGAGACAAAGCTTCAGGACAAGTTTCTCTCCATGGTGGACCGTGGGATGCGCGAGGAAGCTTTCAAGACAGCCGCCCCATACCTCGACGGCGAAACGCTGGAATGCCTTCACAGGCTCTCTAGCTTGAAGGGAGGCTACGAAGTCCTGAAACAAGCCTCGGACCTAGTCTCATCTTGGAAAAACGCGTTAAGAGCGGTGGAAAACCTCGCTGAAGTGGTTGATGTCTTGAGGGAGGTTGACAAAGCTTTACGGTTTGAGCTGGACTTGGGTTTTGCACGCGGGCTGGAGTACTACACAGGCATGATCTTTGAGCAGAGGATAGAGGGGGAAGAGCTGTCTTTCAACGGCGGCGGAAGGTATGACGGACTTGTGGAGTTGTTCGGAGGAGGTAGAATGCCGGCCGTGGGATGCTCAGTAGGCATAACGAGGCTTAGCATGTACCTGAGGGGAAAACGTCGATACGAGCTTGAAAAACCACCCACAGCGGCCCTAGCCATCGTAAGCGACGACTCACGCGGGTATGCGGCATACGTAGCTGACTTCCTTAGGAGGAGAGGCTGCTCCGTAGTTGTCGACGTATCGCGTAAAAAGCTCCCCGACGTCATCGAAAACACTTCGGCTAAGGACATCAGATACTTAATTATAGTGGGTTCTAGGGAGAGAGAATCGGAGAGGGTGTCTTTGAGAGACCTTGCAACCAGACAGCAGGCAGCGATGAGTTTGGAGGAGGCTGCCAGGATGGTTTGCGGAAAGTGAAAACTCATGCTGTCTTTGTTCCTCGAAGCAACTCTCGTGATGGCGGTCATAGGGGTTATCGCTCTGGGCGGGCGTTTTCTCGACGGTAGGGGTCTGGCTGCAGCCGTCGTAGTCGGGTACTGTGTCTACGTTCTCGGTGGTAGGAGCCATTTTCTAGCCATCTTCACCTTCTTCGTTGTCGCAGGCTTCACCACACGCTTCCGGTATAGGGAAAAGTACGGGGAAGTTGGGAGGGGGATAAGAACTTGGTCAAACGTCCTCGCCAACGGGTTTACAGCCTGCCTAATCACGGCCTCAGGATACTTCCTCGGCCTCGAGAGCTCAGCCACCCTAGCCACGTACCTTGGAGCCGTGTCGTCGGTCTTCGCAGACACCATGTCGACAGAGGTAGGCCTTCTTTCCAAAAGCAAGCCGAGGATGATAACGTCGCTGAAGGAAGCGAGCCCTGGCACGCCCGGAGCCGTCAGCCCTCTAGGGCTAGCCGCAGGGTTCTTCACAGGTTTCCTGCTCGCCGGCGTGATGGTGTTGTACGGGCTGTTCCTCGGGATGTCGCTCCAGCCTTTCAGCGTCTTCCTCATCGCTGTCGCAGCAGGCTTCAGCGGAAGCCTCTTCGACAGTCTTTTCGGCGGGCTTTTCCAGTCCCGGTACCGGTGTCCTGCATGCGGTAAGGTTGTGGAGGTCAAAACCCACTGCGGCAAGTCAACGGTCTACCTATCGGGCAGCAAGCTGGTCAACAACGAGATTGTGAACCTCCTAACATCTGTCTACGGCGCCTTCGTCGCATACGTCGTATGGCTGTACATCGGTTAAAGCTCTAGGACGTACCGATGCTCCACGAGCTTCACACCCTTGCCGTTCTCAACGACCACTACGTCTTCAATCCTCACCCCGCCAAACCCAGGTTCGTACAGCCCTGGCTCGACGGTGAAGACGTCGCCGGTTGATAGTGGTGTGAGTGAGTTCCTGGATAGGTACGGCTCCTCGCCTATGGTGAGCCCTACGCCGTGGCCTAGGCCGTGGACGAATCCTCTGACAGGGTTAGGAGTCTCCAACAGTGTGGGCCATCCTCTTCTCCTGAGGATTACGCAAGCCTCGGCGAAAACCGACCCGCACCTAGCTCCTTCCTTAATGGTCTCGACTGCGTGAGTGTGGGCGGTAAGCACGTCTTCGAACATTCTCCTGAGCTGTGGTTTGGGTCTCCCGACGCAGTATGTTCTTGTGAAGTCGTACCGGTATCCGGTCTCCGAAGCCGGGTATATGTCGAAAACCAGAGGCTCGCCCGCCGATAGCTGCTTACCATCCTCCCCTGACGCATGGGGGTCGCTCGACTCCGGTCCCGAAGCAAGGATTAGGCCTTCTGGAAGAGTCAGACCCATCTCGCCGCACCAAGACCTAACAAGCCTTTTCAGAAAACCGACGGTGAGAGGCTGCCCGTCATAGTACACAGCTCCTCTGCGGACGTCCGACTCCCCGAGTACCTTCTCCAACCTCTCCACAACCCGTACTGTCCGCCGCCCCGCTTCAGCTACAGCCTCGACCTCCCACCTATCCTTCTTTCTTCTACACAGGTCTAAGAAAGAGGGCTTCGGCATGCCTTCTACTCTAAACCCTCGTCTCCTTAGAAAGTCGACCAGATAGGTTGTCGTCAGCACGTCGGCTCTGCCGGCTAGGGCGATCTTCCCCTCAACTCCGTTCCTACGGAGCATGGCGGCTAGCATTTCAGCCAAGCCACGCCCAGGGCCGAACCTTCTCTGAAGCTGTGCAAGGCCGTAGTCGCTGTAGGGCTTGACGTCTACGACAACTCCTTTGCGTGCGCTGGGCAGGTCAAGCATGCTCACAACCAGCTGAGGCTCACCATCCCTACGCTTGAAGTATACTCCACCACGAGGTATGTGGGCCCTCGTCAAGTAGAGAAGCTCGGGCGAGGAGTGGGTCGAGTCGCCTAAAACCAGCAACGCATCGTATCCTGTTCTAGCCATCAGGTCATCCAACTCCGACAGCATCAACTGACACAGTTCTGTGGATGAATTAAACCCTTGGCCGGCTAACCAGACCTGCAAACTACTGGGGAGCGCTTTTAGGAGGCAGAGACCACGGCTGAGGACGACAGGGTTGCGGTTGTTTACCGGCCTGATGAACTATTCATACATCCTGTTTATTAGACAGGAGGCTATTTTCATACCGTGAAGACCAGAATAATCATCTTCTACCTTCTGGTCGTCCTCGGAGTAGCGACGATCTCCACCGGTGCAGTTCTCTACTTCTGGCCCAGAGGCCCGCAGTCAGGCAGGATACAGGTCCTATCAGCTGACAAAAGCACGTGGCAGGACATTCACACGCAAGCGTCGCTCCTAGCCACGGTCGTGCTGGCTGTCCATCTCATCGAAAACCGGAGATGCGTGAAAGTCTACGTCCGAGAGACGCTGACCCCTAGGAATCGGCTCTAAACCCCAACTCATTCATTCACAGCGGCAAGAACGCTTTGTGCCGTCCAGCCACCGCACCAGCTCGTTTTGTCGGCATCTGTTGTTTTATCGCCGTGGGTTCTCTACGGCTTGATAAACCCATGCATGTCCACGACGGGGGAACCGTGGCCAGCTAGGAGACCGCTAAGCCTTTTATATGAAGAGGAGAAAAGTTGGTTGACGGGCCCGTAGCTTAGAATGGACTCAGAGAAGATTTCTCTGGAACGTCGGCCTCCGGAGCCGAAGGTCGTGGGTTCAAGTCCCACCGGGCCCGGCTGCATTTTCGCCGTGCTCTATCACGATATATCCCTGCTTGACGGCTTTGCTGGATGTGGAAGGAAGGCTTGTTGACGTCTGTTTGGATGGTTCGAGCGTCTGTCTGTGGCTGAGGGGAGAGAGTGGTGTTTTCAAGGCTTTGGTCCGATGGAGGTCTAGGCTTTACCTTGCAGGGCCGCTGCATGTCCTGACCGCTGTTGACAGGATGCTTTCCGATGTTTACGAGACGAGGCTCGTGGAGAAAAGAATCCCGGGCGCAGGAGCCGCCGAAGTTCTGGAAGTGCTAGCCTCCCCGTCTGAGAAGAAACATCTGGCCCGGGCTGTAGTGGAGCGTTGGGGTCATCTAGGCGTGAAAGCTTACAACGTCGACATCCCGGTCCTGCAGGAGTTCCTCTACGAGTTTGGACTGGCGCCCACGGCGGCCGTGAAGACGTGCGACGGCCTACCCCAGCCGGGCGAGGAGGTCGACAGCGTCTCCTACACCACGTCTTTCCTCCGGAATTGCTTTCTGGAGGCTGAAGTCGACTCTTCAGGGCCCTTGCCACGGTTCTCCGACAGGCTCAAGTGCGTGAGGCTTCGTGTAGACGGTGAGGATGTTGTTCTCGACGGATGCGAGGCCGATGTCCTGCAGCAGCTGCAGCTTCTCCTCGACGAACTGGACGTCGACGTGCTGATAACCCGTGGAGGGGACAGGTTCTTGGTAAAGTATCTGCACAGGAGAGCGGGGGAGAACGGTCTTCAGCTGCGGCTGGGAAGGGAGAGAAACAGGTCGACGAGCTCGAAGGGTGTGTCTTACTTTAGCTACGGCAAAACGTATCATAGGTTCGCTGCGCAGAGGCTCAGAGGTCGTCTGCACGTAGATGCCGAGAACTCGATGCTCTACGCTGAAACAGGCCTCGAAGGCGTGCTTGAGACAGCCCGCACCGTAAGAGTGCCGGTCCAAGACGCTGCACGGTATACAATAGGCCGGTGCATGACCTCCCTCCAGTATCGTCAAGCCTATCTGAACAACTTGCTGATACCCGTCGAGGCGTGCAGGCCTTACTGCTCCACGGCGGCTGAGCTTGTCGTAGCCGACAGGGGTGGATGGGTGTTAGACCACAGGCCGGGTGTTTACTGGAACGTCGGCGAGCTTGACTTCCACAGCCTGTATCCGACGCTGATGCTGAAGAACAACATAAGCGGCGAGACAGTCAACTGCAGCTGCTGTCAGGGGAGCGACATACCGGAGCTGGGGTACCATGTCTGCAGGAGGTGGCGTGGAGTCGTTCCGCTGGCCGTCGAAACACCGTTGAGGAAGAGGATGGAGTACAAGAGGCTGTATGCGGAGACCGGGTTGAAGACCTACAAAGCTAGAGCAGACGCCCTCAAATGGATACTCGTCACGTCGTTCGGCTACCTAGGCTACAAGAAGGCTAAGTTCGGAAGCCGTGAAGCCCACATGGCTGTCTGCGCCCTAGCCCGGGAGACACTGTTGAGAAGCGTCAAGACCGCTGAAGGGCTGGGCTTTAGAGTCCTCCACGGAATAGTCGACTGCCTCTGGGTCTGGAGGAGGGATGCGACGGAAGACGACTACAGGAGGCTGAGGGACGAGCTTGAGAAGAGGCTCGGCCTTCCTTTGGAGTACGAGGGAACCTACCGGTGGATAGCTTTCCTGCCTTCACGCATGCACGAGGGTAGGCCTGTGAACAACAGGTACTTCGGGGTTTACGCGGATGGCCGGCTGAAGGTGCGTGGGGTCGAGCTGAGGAGGAGGGACACGCCGCCGCTTGCCAAGCAGATGCAGGAGGAGATGCTGGAAAAGCTTGCTCAAGCAGATTCCCCCGAATCTCTCCAAATGAAAGCAGAGGAATGTCTAGAAACATACAGAAAGTATGTCAGGATGGTTTACTCGGGTTCTGTAGAGCCGGAGCAGCTGGCGATAGCTAGGAGCCTAGGAGCAAGCCCGGGGAGTTATGCAAGAAGGCTGAGGCATGTTTCAGCCGCAAAGATGCTTGAACGGCGTGGTGTGGAGATCCGGCCCGGGCAGGTTGTCGAGTACGTGGTCAGGCGAGGTGGTGGAGCGCCGCTGCAGCTGCTGGAGGACCGTGGCTACGACGAGGAGCACTACGCCGCCGTGCTCAGAAGGGGTATGGAGACGCTGCTGCTACCTTTCCTCACTCGATCTCGGTTGAAGCAGCTAAAGCCATGAAATCCTCGGGCTTGACCAAGGCGTCGAAGTCGGGCGAGAGCTGTCGAGTCTCCTCCAGAACTTTCCGGGTAAGGTACCAGAAAGCGTAAGGGAGCGAGGTTCTGCTTCTGTTGTTCATCGGAATCACCAGGTCGACGTTGGAGCATGTGTTGTCCGTGCTGCACATAGCTATCACAGGCACTCTTGCTATCCGAGCCTCCTCCAGCGCCTGGACGTCGTACCTAGGGTCGGAGATTATCACCAAAGCCGGCTCCAAGTAGTTCTTCAAAGTCCTGTTGGTGAGCATTCCAGCAGGCATCTTGCCGGCGATCGCAACACCTCCCGTGAGCTCGGCGTACTTCTGGACCGCCTTCATGCCGAAGACGTGGGTAGAAACGGCGACGACTTTGTCGAGAGGGTAGTAGGATATCATCCGAGCTGCGAGGTTAAGCCTCTCGAGGATTTTCTTGATGTCGAAAAGGTAGACGCCGTCGTACCTCATCTTGAAAATGTACTGCTCCATGTGCCTGACCTTTATACGGGAGCCTATGTGCACGTTGTACTTGACCAGCTGCTCTAGAATCGCAGCTTCTTGCTCAGCCGACAACGTCACCTAGAACCAGCCTCCGCGATGGCAAGCTCGCCACGATGCCTACGCCATATTCGGAGAAGCTCATTAGCCTTAGCCACCCTTTCACCTCCAACAACTCCTGCCTTAATAAATTTGCCTCCCAGCCCAACAGCCAGATGGGCCAGAAACGCGTCGCACGTCTCCCCAGACCTGTGCGAGACAACCCTTACGATGCCACGCCTCTCAGCCTCAGCCGCCGCCTCAAGGGTGTCGGACAAGCAGCCGACTTGGTTGGGCTTTAGTATCACAGCTCTTACAGAACCGTTGTCCGCAGCCTTCTTGACCAGCTCTTTCCTGGTGACGACGAGGTCGTCCCCGCACACTAGTAGGTCTGGAAACGTGCGGCAAAGCTCGGCGAACGAGCTGAAGTCCGTCTCCTCAAACGGGTCTTCGACGTAGGAGAGGTGGAAGGCCTCAACAAGCTGCTTTATGAACTCGAGCTGCTCAAGCCTAGTCCTTTTCACGCCACGGTTCCTGTAGACGTAGACCCCCGAGCCGGGATCGTAGAGCGTCGAAGCAGCAACGTCAAGCCCAAGCCCGACGTCAAACCCCTCAACTGCTTCGGCCACGTACTTGAGGGCTGAATAGTCGTCGACTGGCGGGGAGTATCCTCCTTCGTCGCTCCTCCCTCCGCCGTATCCGCCGACTTTCTGCATGAGGATGCGCCCGAGCTTTCGATGGGCTTCGATGTTGATTTTCAAAGCCTCTTCGACCGACCTGGGATATGACGGGTAGACGAGGAACTCCTGGACGTCGGGGGCTCCTCCTCCCGCGTGCGCGCCTCCTCCTAGGATGTTTCCGAGGGGCAGTGGCATCGACGGCTTGATGCCTGATAGCTCTGAAATGTACCTCCAGAGAGGTTTGTCCGTAAGCCGTGCCGTCAGGAGGGCTGCAGCCGCCGAGACGGCGTAGGACAGGTTTCCGCCTATGTTGGAGAAGTTCTCAGTTCCGTCGACCTGTTTCATCAGCGTGTCTAGGCCCCTCTGGTCCGCCGGGTCGAATCCTATTAGTCGCGGCTTAAGCTGTTTTTCAAAAACTTCGACGGCTTGTCCCGCCCCCTTGGGCGGGAACGGCACAGCCTCGTTCTTCCCCCTACTTTTCCCTGAAGGCGCTGAGACACGGGCCGAGGTCTGACTCGACCAAAGCTCGACCTCGACGGTTTCAGAGCCCCTGCTGTCGAAAACCACGCACGCCTCGCAGTCAGTTATCTTGAAAGACTGCCTCAACGCTGAGACTCACCGGCCGACACGTACTTTTGATGAAACTCGATCAGCTCGTCCATAAAGTCCACGGCTGAAATAAACATCCTTCGGCAACAGTATCTCTTGAACCCTAGGCTGTCCAGAACGGCGCCCGGGTTTTCTCCTCTCCGGACTCTTGCCTTGTACTCGTCCCATTTGTGTGCGATTACGCGGCCGCAGCTGAAGCAACGCACGGGGACCATCAACCTTTCCTCACCTGTAGCTTTTCTGCTTGAACCTTCGGGCGCTCCGTCTGTTGGGTTTCTTGGGCTCTGCTTGCCTCGGGTCGTCAACTAGGAGATGCCTGTCGTAGCTGGCTATGATGTTCCTACCGTCGGGAGTCATGGACGAGACCGCCTTGGATATGGCTATGGCTGCGGCGTCGGCGGACGACACGACTCCTCCCCCCCTTACTGAGACGAAGAAGTCGTGAGAGTTCCAGAAATCGGGCACGAGCTTGAGAGGCGTCAGGACCTTGCTGCTAACAAACTCTCCAAGCAACTGGAGTGGGGTGTCGTTGAAGAAGATGCTTCCCTTGCCGGGCTTTACGAAGACCTTTGCGACGGAGGTCTTACGTCTTCCGACAAAGTGCTGAGCAGCTTTCCTCAAGGCCTTCCTCCTCTCAGCTGTTTCGACAGTTCTTCAAGCGTCATGACACGTATTACTTTCCCCGACCTGCTTACTTGGCTTAGATGCTTGGCGTCTGGAAACTCGACAGGCTCACCCGAAAGGCTCGCCTCCCCCCTTATCACTTCAAGCCTTCTGGAGGCTTCAACACCCTCTGACTTCTTACGGGGAAGCATCCTAAGCACAGCATACCTCAGTATAGCCTCGGCCCTCGTCGGATACCAGACGGTTATTTTCTTGTGGGAAGAAAACTGGCGGCGTCTTCTGAGCATCAAGTAGTGCTCGAGAATGGAGCTCCTACTCCCTGTTATCAGGGCTTTCTCGGCGTTGAAAACCTTGACCCTATGCCCCTCAAGCAGTAGCTTGGCTACTTTGGAAGCCAGGCGTCCTAGCCTGTACCCCTCTGCGTTAACCACGTAGGTCTTCTCATCCAACTAGCTTCACTCCCTTCCTTTGTCCAAACTCTTTGAGAAAATCCTCCGCCAGCAGAGCCCGCCCCCCTGCGGCCGTGATCTTTCTAACGGCTGTGCCGGAGAAGCTTAAAGCCCCAACCGTCAGCTTCTTTGTAATCACTCCGCTGCCCAGAACCTTGCCTGGTACGAAGACGACGTCGTTCTCGCCTGCGTGTCGTTCAAGGCGTGATAGGTTAACCTCTCTCACAGTCCTACGGCTGCGTCCAGCCTCGTCCACCAGCCTCCTGCCCAAACCCGTCCTAACTCCCAGCTTCCTCACAGCTACTTCAACCCTCCTTGCGGCGTGCATCGCCAACCATCTCCCCAAAGCTATCCTCGAAGGCTATGACTTTATTCTTAACTATTTCCACGGCCTTTACGAATATCTCCCTCGGAGGGAGGAAACCGTAGCTCTCGACATACAGGTAGGTTTTACCGCCCTCACGGTAGACCGTCGCTACGCCCGGAGTCCATTTCGAATGCTTCTTACCCTTGCCCAGCCTTACGTACAGCTCCATCTCGACCCTCTGGCCCGGGGCTAAGTAGACGATGGGTATGTCGCCGCTGAAAGGAGCGACGACGTCCCCCTCCTTCTCTGGAGTTATGTCTCTGGAGTACAGCGTGACTACGGAGGTCGATGCTTCTCCCTTGAGGACGAACCTGGCCACGCATCTCTCGCATCCGAGCCTGCTCTGACATTCGCATTCCTCGGGAAGCTTGTAGTTCTTCAGGTCGGTGATGAAAGGTATCAGGGATACGCGGTGAGAAAGCACTTCGTTGGTCATGCTGGATGAGTTTTCTATCACAAGCACCTCCTCGACAGCCATGGTTGGGACTTCCTTAAGTATGGTGCGGCGTAGGGCGTTGACGACGTAGTGAGGTATGTCGCCGACTTCTATGGTTATCGACTCTTGGTCCTCGGCTGCAACCTTCAAGCTACTGCAGCATGCGGCTTACATTATTTAAATTTGTACCAGCAAAAGCCTTTAATAAAGCCGACGTCCAGACACGACGGCATGGAGTCAAAGCTGGAGACGTACTCGCTCAGGATTTCGGAGAGAGCAGCCAAGAAGATAGCCCAGTTGATAGCTGAGGAGAACAACGACAAGCTTGCCTTGAGAATATACATAACGGGAGGAGGCTGCTCCGGCTACAGGTACGGCATGGCCTTGGACGAGAACGTTTACGACGACGACGTGGTGGTAGAGGCTTACGGCGTAAGGGTTGTGGTGGACTCGTTCAGCGCTCCTTTCCTAGAAGGCTCTGAGATTGACTATGTCGAGGACGTGATGGGGTCTGGGTTTTCTATCAACAACCCTAACGTCGCCTCCACATGTGGGTGCGGCCACTCGTTCAGCATGAAATGAAGCCCGAGGCTGGGGACAAGGCCCCTGACTTCTCAGCACCCGACCAAGATGGTCGAGTTAGAAGCCTGAGAGACTTGCTGCATGGGTATAAGGCTCTCGTTCTGTACTTTTACCCCAAGGACGACACGCCAGGATGCACTACTGAGGCTTGTGGCTTCCGTGATTCGATGACGAGGCTTAAGAGCCGAAACGTCAACGTCGTGGGCGTCAGCGTCGACGACCCCGAATCTCACAGGAAGTTCATCTCAAAGTACGGCCTCAACTTCACGCTCCTCTCGGATGAGGGCGGTAAGGTTGCGTCCCTGTACAACTCCTTCAGCGAGGAGAGGGGTAGGTGTGTCCGCAAGACGTTCGTCATAGACGCAAACGGAGTAATTAGAGCTGCCTTCCACAAGGTCAACGCCGAGGGCCACGCTGAAGAAGTTCTCTCAAAGCTCAAGGAGCTGGGTCTCTGACCTTCTCCGCGTAGTATCTGCAGAAGGATGTTATCGGGCAGATTTGGCATCTCGGCCTAGGTTTCCTGCAAACCTCTCGGCCGAAATTCACGAACGTCATGTTTATGAGACGTACTTCGTCTGCTGCGGCTAGTTTCTTGAGCGCGCTTCTTATCTCCTCGTAGCCCGCCTTCGCATCCACAACGCCCAGCCTCTTCGCCACGGTCTCAACATGCGTGTCCACAGCCACCTCCGGCATACCGTAAGCAACAGACAGAACGATGTCGGCCGACTTCGGCCCGACTCCAGGGAGCTTCATCAACTCATACCTGTCGGACGGGACAACGCCGCTTTTTTCAAAAGTTATTATCCTCGCTATCTGCTTGACTCTCCTCGCCTTCTGCCTGTAGAACCCCACATCCCTGATGAGCTTGACGATCTCTACGACATCGGCTTCAGCCAGATCTCTAGGGCTCCGGAACCTCTGCCGAAGCCTTTTGTAAGCCCTGTCCGTCATCTCATCCCTGGTCCTGTGCGATAGCACAGCGCCTATCAACACCCAGAAGGCGTCCTCGCCCGAGACGTGGAGCGGAGGGTCTCTTGGGCCGTACCGCTGCCTCAGTAAGTTCAACACCTTCCTGAAGTCCTCCGACTCCAACCTAATCACGGCTGATGGGGTGTTCCTATGGATAAACCTCATCCTTGTTGATGCGATAGTTTTTTATTAACGCCATGCAGGCTAGCATGCATGAGGAAGTATACTCTTCCAAGCCTGCCATACGCCTACAACGCTCTCGAACCCGTCATATCAGCTGAAATAATGACCCTGCACCACACGAAGCACCATCAAGCCTACGTCAACGGAGCCAACGCAGCCCTGGAACGGTTGGAAAAGGCCCGGAAGGGCGAGAACCCTGAGAACATCCGTGGAATACTGCGGGACCTCAGCTTCAACCTCAGCGGCCATAAGCTGCACGCCGTCTTCTGGCCCAACATGGCTCCGCCCGGCAAGGGAGGGGGGAAGCCCGGAGGAGTCATCGCCGACCAAATCAACAAGGATTTCGGAGACTTTGACTCTTTTAAGAAGCAGTTCAGCGACGCCGCCAAGAACGTCGAGGCTGTTGGATGGGCCGTCCTTACCTACGATTCCGAGTCAGACGCCTTAGTCATTTATCAGGTTGAGAAGCAGAACTTCATGCATCCGCCCGAACTGCCGCTGCTCCTGACTCTGGACGTCTGGGAGCACGCCTACTATCTACAGTACAAGAACGACCGAGCCTCCTACGTCGACAACTGGTGGAACGTCGTCAACTGGGAAGACGTTGACAGGAGGTTCTCGAAGGCGAAGGTCTGACTACTTCCTAACCAGCCTATAGCAGGCGGCCACTGCTAGGGCCGTGATGGCTGTGCATATGGCGACGAGGCTGGGCGTTCCCCCTACCTCCAACGCCATTCCCGAGACGAGCGGGACTACGATCGACGAGCCTGCCGTGGCTGCGTCTGCGAAGCCGGTCGCACCCCCTCTCTCGCTGGGCGTCGTCAGGTCCGCTATGTAGGCCGAAGAAGACACCCATACAGCGCTCCAGCCCAAGCCGACGAGGAACAGGGCTGTGGCGACGACCGGGAACAAGTCAGAGACGAGAATCATCAAGGTTCCAGCCCCCTCCAGACCCAGCCCCGCCATCATCAAGGCGACCCGTCCATACTTGTCTGAGAGCCTTCCAATCGGTATGGAGAAAGCGTACATACCCAATACGTGAATCATCACGACCGTGGATATCTCTACGGCGGTGTAGTGATGGTCGTACATTACAACGGTGTTTAGCGACATTACCGCCACCATCACGCCCGTGGAGACTGCTGCAGCAAGCACAGCCATCATGATGGCTGGGTTCGCAACTAATCGCAAGCCGGCTAAACCGCTCGGCGCCGGGTTGTTGAGCTGCTTGGCTACCTTCAGAGGTTCTGGCCACACCATCAGAGCGACTGCGATTCCCGCGGCTGCTAGGATTATAGCGTAGTTGAGGGAGTCGACGATGTTTGATATGGTTGAGGCGTGGAGCTGTGATGTGCTGTATATCAGCAGAGGGGCTGCGAGTGTTCCGGCTATGCTTCCGGTCAAAAGGACGCCCGTTCCAAAACCTCTCCTTTCGGGCGGCATGATGTCGGCCACGGCTACTCTCGTAAACTCGACCATGCCCCGGGCCACGCCGTACAACAGCAGGCTGCTCAGGAAGAGGATGAGCCGGTAGCTTGATAGAGCCAGAGCGGCGATGGACAGGGACACGGCCGCCAGACCCATTCCACCAGCTATCACGGGTCTCCTGCCCACCCTGTCCATCAACACCCCCATCTGTAAAGTGCTTACTAAACGCCCGCCCCACACGAAAGCCATACCCAGCCCTGCTAGGGAAGGCGATCCCCCCAAGAGGAGTATGGATATGGGGGCGTAAACTACGAGAACTTGGACTATGAGGGTGTTGAGAGCTTGAGTCGCCGCAAGAAGCCCTGTGTTCCTAGCTGCCGTCAGACGCAGGCTGGCTATCTTCAACCTTTCTTAAACCTCCAACAGCCCTAGCCTTCCTCCTATAAAATTGCATCGGACTCTTGACTCCACCGCACAACCGGCCCTCCTCTATGCAGAGACCATGAGCTTGAATAGTCGCACAGCGTGGGACGGAATATTTAGTCCTGCTTCCCTTGAGGCCAGCGATGTGCTCGACCTGATAACGCGCTATGCGTGGGTCAAAGTCTCCCCTCTGAGAATACACCGCAACCACCTCCTCAACCCCCACACCTATTTTCAGCATGAATGCGGCGAGGGTGAAGTTGGCGAAGTGGCTTATCGGCTCTCCGGCCTGCAGACGGGTTCTCAAAACGTTCATGCAAGGCGGCCAGTTCTCCGGCCCCAGCCTCACTGATGGAACTTTGTCTGAAAAGGTGAAGGACTCGAGTGTTTTGGTCAGACGGCTGACATGTTCCTTCAGGAATTCGGGGGGCTCGACTCTGCCGACTTTGTTGAGCCGTTCGTAGATGAGCATCTCAAGCCCGTTCTTACTGAGTGTTATAGCCTCGGGTCTTGAAACACCTACGTAGCCTTTTTCGACCAGCCTGTTGACCAGCTTGAAGCGTGGCTCGTTGAGGTTTACTGATAATTTCAAGTAGTCTGGAAAATGCACCCAGAATTCATGGGGGTGATTGCCCAAGCGGACGTTCATCCCGAGAACTTTGGACATAACGTAGTGGATTACCTGCTTCTGCCCCTCCCGCACGTTCTTGATCATGTGGGCGTATCGCTCAGCTTCATGGGCGGCGAACCGTCTTTTTGCGACAACGCTGTCGAGCATAGCCACCAAGGCCATGGCGAGGGGGTGCGAAAGAATCTCCACATCTGAAGGCAGGTCGGCTATGAGCATCCTGCCCGGACCCTTTGACAACGCCTCCTCAACCCTCTTCACGGCGGTCTCGACAAGAACACGGGCGTCGGCGAAGTCCTCAAGCCTCAGGTTGAGCGAGGCCACGTACTCTCTTATCTCCTTGAGGAACGGAAACTTCGACAAAAACGCCTCGACGACGTACTCGTCCTCTGCCAACCCTTTCAACACTACAACTAGGGGAATAAATTCATACTCCTATGTAAACCTACTAGTGTCTAAGCCGTAATGTTTTTTAAGCCACGACGCCTCATGAAGCAGGTCGACCCTGTCGAGCTTGTGGACTAGACGGGCTTCGGCAGAACGGCGGCTCAGGTACTCGCTGTACCGCTCGGCGTAGCGCTGCCTCAGACCGGGCGGCAGGCTGTGGATAAGCTGGTTGAAGACCGACTTCTCGATGACCGTCAGAAGCCTCGGCGGAATTCTCTGCTTCACGGCGGGAGTGAGGTCTCCAAGGTAGCTCTCGGGAAGGTCGTGTATTAAAGCCATCTCGACGGCTTTCAACACTTCGAGGTTTCTCCTCGAAGCCTCAACCATGGCCAGGAAGGCTACTCCGTAGCTGTGGCTGGCGACTGTCTCAGCCCGCTTGACGCCTAGCTCAACCCACCCAGTACGAGGCAGTCGTTTGAGGATGGCTACTGCAGTCTTCAGCCGGAGGCTCGGATCCTTCTCAGCAGCTTCTCTAGCCCCGTGCCGTACTGGAGGGCTTTTTTCTCCACCTCCGCTAGCTCTCCTAGGCCTACCACTCTGCATGCTTCTCTCAGCACTTTCTTCCTTACAACCTTTCCATTCTCAAACGACAGCTTCAAGCTTAGTGGTGTGCCCAGAGCAGCCTCCACGACTTCCCTGCATAGGTAAGGTGTTATCAGGTAAGCTCCAGCCGACCGAACAGCCAAGAAGTCTCTGGGTAGGCCGAACTCGTTAAGCTTGGAAAAATCATCCATCATCATTCTCTCCACGGCATGAAGCCCATGACCGACCAAAGCTTTGCTGTACTTCATGTACCCGCCGAACAGCTCGTCAGCACCCTGTCCAGAGACCGAGGCTACGCACCCCAGTTCAGCGGCCCTAGCAGCAAGCATCCTCATCGCCACAGATATCGACGCATCCATCGGCTTCATTCTGCCAAGGCCGGCCTCCAGCTCCGTCAGGGCCTTTCTGACCTCTACGGGCTCAGCCTCCACCCGTACAACGTCCAGCCCCAGTACCTCTGCAGCCCTGAAACTTCTGACGAAGTCGGAGCTGCCTCTGACGCCTAGGGTGAAAAGCTTGGGCTCAAGCCCTACGTCTAGCCCGAGCTTAGCCAGCAGCAGGCTGTCCAGCCCGCCTGAGAAGAAGATGGCGTGGGTTTTTGGGCAGAGTCGCTTGATGCAGCGCGATAAGTTGTTAACGAGCGTTTCGGGCCCTGCCTCCATGGGGTTTAGCCGGGTTGTCTGAAAGGCTTGGTTTGAACGCATCTTCAGCAGCGTTCCAGGTGGAAGAGGGGTCGGGCTGCTGGCCCACGCATAAGCCTCAGCGGGCATGTTTGTGGCAATCCTAACCCCGCCGTCGACGACGTAGAGGGGCACGAGGCCTGCGTGGTCCCTGAAGACGACAACGTCATCCTCGACTACCACACCTGCGAAAAAACCGTCAAAACTACGCAGAGCATCCATGCGTCCAGGCTGCAAAACCTCTTCCGCAAAACCTGTCGGGCTTGGGCCTAAAGCCTGAACCACGGCTCTGTCGAAGCCCGCCTCGTAGTAAGTTTCAGCGGAAAACCCCTCTCCTGAAACGTGGAGAGCGGCAGCAACCCCTTCCTCCAAGCTGACGACGTGAGAACGCTCAGGCTCGAACGTCTTCGGCCTCGCCCCTCCATCCCCTACCGAGACCAGATAACGTATCATCGGACAACCGGTGTCCGGAGGATAAAAGATTTATAAAACATCGACGGAGCCTTCATCGGATGGGCGAGGACTGCAGCCACGTCCTCGAGCACATAGGCGACCAGAAGGCTCAGGACGGGGTCAACAAGTACTTTAGATGCGTCAAGTGCGGCGACGTGTTTGTCCAGACAGCGGACGAGTCCAAGACCTTCCGGATACCTGGTGTCATAAGGGTTCATACGCCTAGGTGAAGCTCGTCGGCGGTCAACCCTACTGCGTGGAAGACCTCCTCTCCCACTCTCGCCAGCTCCTCCCGGTGTTTTTGTTTGAGCGAGTTGTAGACACGGTAGAAGACCTGCCTAACCCTCTCAACCCGCTCGAATAGTTCGGCGGCGTTGCGGTAGGTCTCGGTCTTCAGCTTCAGCTTCTTTGCCCCGTCTTCCTGGATGCTGATGAAGTACCTTATCCTGCCAGGAAGGTTTAAGAAGCTCTGGAACACGCCTTCGACGGCCTCGGCCTCAGCCTCGACCAGGACGGAGTAGCTCCGCCTCTGGCCGTTCTCAACCTTCACCACGTCTATTGCGAAACCGCATCTTCCGAACCGGTTGTAGATTATCTTTTCCCGGGGATAGTGTCTGTGAGTAGCCAAGCCAACAACTCCCTCCGACTCTATGAGCTTAACAATCTCGTCGACGATGTCGGACATGGTGGTTTACTGGATGTACGGCTGAAGATAAGTGTTGGGCTTGGCAGTCGTTAAGGTTTTTATCATACACGCCTGAAAGCACTTCAGGTAGTTTGGAATGGGTAGGCGTAAGTACTCTAGGCCGAGGCACGGTTCTCTTGCATACCTTCCTAGGGGGAGGTCTAGAAGCCTTCTCCCCAGGGTCAAGCACTGGCCCGACGGCCGTGAAGGACCTCTCGGCTTCATAGTCTACAAGGTCGGCATGACATCCGTACACTTTATCGACAACAGGCCCGGGTCTCCCACTCAGGGAAGCGAAGTCGTGTCCACTGCCACCGTTGTAGCGGCTCCGCCGCTCAAGGTCGTCGGCTTGTCTATGTACGCTGAGAAGGGGAGTAGGCTAGTCAACGTCGGAAAGGTCTGGAGCAGCCGGGGAGTTGAGGACTTGGTCAGGAGGAGCCCGACTTTCAAGCCGACGCCCGGTCCTGAAGCGGTTGAGCAGCTGCGTGAAGACTTGGCCGAAGTTCGGCTGGTGGTGGCGACGCAGCCACGTCTTGTTGGAGCCGGCAAGACGCCCAGCATCGCTGAGATCAAGCTCGGCGGCTCGCCCAGCCAGAGCCTGAAGAAGGGGTTAGAGCTTCTCGGGAAGGAGATTAGGATTTCTGACGTCTTCAAGGACGGTGAGTTCGTCGACGTCGTGGGCGTGTCTAAAGGCAGGGGCTTTCAGGGCGTTGTGAAAAGGTACGGCGTCTCGATACTTCAGAGGAAGTCGAGGAAGACTAGGCGAGGAGTCGCCGCCATCGGGCCTTGGAACCCTCACTACGTGATGTACACCGTTCCCAGGTCTGGGCAGATGGGCTATCACAGAAGAACCGAGTACAACAAACGAATCCTCAAGATAGGGTCGGACCCGGGCTCCATCAACCCTAGGTCAGGATGGCACAGGTTCGGGCTGGTGAGGACGGAGTACGCCCTCGTCGAGGGAAGTCTGCCAGGCACACCTCTCAGGCCGCTTGTCCTACGATGCCCCGCCAAGCCTCCGAAGCCTCTGGAGCCTCCGCAGATAAACTTGGTTGAGGTGTAGCATGATGGACTTCACGGCTTCTCTTCTGGTCCAAAAACCACGCACGCTCGAGGTGCCGGTTTACCAAGCAGACGGGAGCAGGAACGGAGCCGCATCCCTGCCCAAGGCATTCACTGCGCCGATGCGGGAGGACTTGGTCCGAAGGGCGTTCGTGCACCTGGCGACACACCGCCTCCAGCCCAAGGGTGCTTCGAAGATCTCGGGGCACAAGCATTCAGTGGAGTCGTGGGGGCCGGGGTTCGGCATGGCCCGCATCTCCAGGATACGTGGACGTGGAACACCCAAGTACGGGTCAGGCGGCATGGTTCCGTCAGCCGTAGGCGGGAGGCCGACTCATCCGCCAGTCCCTGAGAAAAGGATACACAAGGCCTTGAACAAGAAGGAGCTCCGCAGCGCTCTTCTCTCAGCTCTCGCATTCACCACGTCGAACGAAAAGGTGAGAGAAAGGGGGCACCGAGTACCAGCCGACACACCCCTCCCCATAGTTGTTGACGACGCCGTCGAGGACGTCGGTAAGACGAGGGAGGCTAAGGCTTTTCTGACCAGGCTGGGGCTTGGGGAGGAGCTTGAGAGATGCGGGGTGGTGAAGACAAGGCCCGGCAAGGGCAAGATGAGGGGCAGGAGGTACAAGAGGAGGCGAGGCCCTCTGCTGGTTGTTTCTAAGAAGTGCGCTCTCGCCAAGGCTGCTGAAAGCATCGAGGGAGTTGACGTGGTTGAGGCGAGAAACCTCAGCGTCCTCGACCTCGCTCCGGGCGGTCATCCAGGCAGGCTGGCCATCTTCACGAAATCAGCGCTTAACGTTCTGGGTGAGAGGCTGGAATGAACCTTCAAGACGTTGTCAGGCGTGTTGTCATTACTCAGGACGCTGTCTCGCTGATCGAGAAGGAGAACAAGCTCGTGTTCATAGTTGACTTGAAGGCCGACAAGAACACCATTATGCGTGCAGTCGAGCATCTATACGAAGTTGAGGTCGAGAAGGTCAACACGCTGATAACCCCGCGGGGTGAGAAGAAGGCCTTCGTCAAGCTGAAGCCCGAGTACAAGGCGTCCGAGTTAGCGGTCAAGCTGGGAATCTTCTGAGGTGGACAGGTATGGGAAGGAACATAAGAGCTCAGCGCATCGGCCGCGGCTCCCCGCGTTTCATAGCGTCTAAACACCGCAGGCATGAAGTGGGCTACCCGACCAGCTTAATCAACTCGGGAGGGTTAACAGCAGCTGTCGTCAGGGACATCGTCCACGACCCTGGCAGAGGGGCTCCTGTGGCTCTCGTGAGCTTCGACGGCACGGAGTTCGCGGTTCCAGCTGTCGAGGGGATGTACGTCGGGCAGGTGATTGAGATGGGTGGGTCGGCGAAGCCTTCAGCAGGGAACATAGTCGTCCTAGGTAGCCTGCCGGAGGGCACTGCCGTGTCGATGATTGAGAGGGTTCCGGGGGACGGTGGAACGCTTGTAAGAACTTCGGGAGGGTACGCCGTTGTGATGGCTCAGGTCGGCGACAGGACGATCCTGCGAATGCCGTCCAAGAAAGACGTCGAAGTTTCGGCGAGGTCTCTGGCGGTGGTGGGCGTTGTCGCCGGCGGAGGGAGGAACGAGAAACCATTCCTCAAAGCCGGCGCGAAGCATTACTTGATGCGAGCCCGACACCGGTACTGGCCGAAGTCGAGGGGCGTGGCCATGGTTCCCGCAGTGCATCCGTTCGGCGGAGGAAGCCACAAGAGAATAGGAAGGCCCGAGACGGTGAAGCGTACAACTCCTCCGGGGAGGAAGGTGGGTTTGATCGCCGCACGGAGGACTGGAAGGAAGAAGAGAGGCTGAAACATAGTAAGTTTAAATACAGTGTCGCAATATCTATGTTTGAGGGGATATGTCAGAGGTCTGGCAGATTAGGGAGGGGGAGGTAAGGAAGCCGGGAACCATACACCTAGCTGTGTTCGCCCTGCTCATAGGCGTGGGCGCGGTAGCGGGGGCTTTCGGCAGCCTGGCCGTTCCGCTGGGCTTCGGGGTGACGGGGTTCTGGCCTGGCGTCGCCGTTCAAGCGGTCGGCTCCATCTGGTTCGGCCTCTGGGGAGTCGTGGCTGGTGGACTTTTCCCGTTCATATCCAACTCCCTAGCGGGAGCGCCTCTGTACGTCAGCTTTGCATACCTTCCGTCCAACATCGTTCAGGGGCTAGTCCCTCTACTGGCCTTCAAGTTCCTCAAGCTAGACCCAAGGCTCCGTAGAGCACGAGACATAGGAGGATACATCGCCTTCGCAGTCATAATCAACAACATCCTAGGAGCTACGTGGGCCGTCACAGCTCTCCAGTACTTCGGCCTCATCACCGTAGCCTCCGTCCCCCTGTTCTTCTCTGGATGGACAATCGGCAACGGCGTCCCCAGCCTAGTGTTCGGACTGATCCTGCTCCGAGCGCTGTCTCCGCTGATCATCAAGAGCAGAGCATTCTGCAAAGGCTGGCTGGCGTAAAAACCAAACTCCACAAATTTTTTGAGAAATGACAAGAATGCGGAGAACATTACTAGGATACTTGGCCGTCGACTCCCCCATTCAAAAGCTCCACCCTCTCACTAAGGTTGTTATCCTCCTAGTGGTCAGCGCCTACCCCATGCTGATAGACGTCGTGGAGGTTAACCTCTTCGGTTCTTTGCTGATGTTAGTCGTCATGAAGTTTTCCAAAATACAGCTGATGATACTGAGGCAGTACAAGGCAATACTGTTAAACCTGCTCGCCATAATCGCAATAGCTTACACGTTTTTCGGGGGCTATGTTGAGGGATACCGTGTCCTAGCTAGGCTAGGGCCGATAATTATTGCGTGGGAGAACCTGAGATGGGCTATAACGGTGTATTCAAAACTCGTCTTCGCCGTTCTGATAGTGATATTCTTCCTCAGCACATCCCGGGAGAGGGACGTCACTGTAGCTCTTAGAACCATCAAGCTTCCTTTCGCACTTACTTATGCGGCGGGACTGGGGTTAAGGTCTATCGGGCTTTCGTTGATAGATTTCCTGACGATTAGGGAGGCGGAGAGGGCTAGAGCGCTGGACTTGTCCGAGCTTCCTTTCACGCAGAAGGTTAGAAAATTCGGTCTCTACATCATCCCCATGACGGCTCTGGTGCTCCGACGAGCTGAAGAAGTTTCCAACGCTCTCGACTCAAGGGGCTTCGCGCTAAAACCAGCACAAGCCCGCAGCGATTACATAGCGAAAAAGTACAGAATAAGGACAGTCGACGTCCTAGTTGTGTCGGGACTGTTGTCAACGTTCGCCGCAATACTCGTGCTAAAGCTGTCGACAGACCTCTTGAGCGCCTCGCAATCACTTCTCTACGTCTTGTGAGGAGCTCGGAACATGATCGAGGTTAAGAACCTTTGGTGGCGGTATCAGGACTCGGAAGACTGGGTTTTGAAGAACGTAAACCTACGCATAAGCGACGGGGAAATAGTGGGCGTGGTCGGAGTCAACGGCTCGGGAAAGACAACGTTGGCCATGGCGCTCAACGGGCTGGTCCCACACAACTACTACGGGGAGATGAGGGGAGAGGTCGTGGTTGAGGGCTTCAACACGAGGGAAAGCTCGCCCGCCACTATAGCGAGGAATGTAGGCTATGTCTTCTCCGACCCTGAAAGCCAGTTCGTGACGATGACTGTCGAGGAGGAGATCGTTTTCTCGTTGGAAAACATGGGTTATTCTGACAAGACGATAGCTGAGAGGCTTGAATGGGTACTCGACATCGTCAGGCTTCCACGAGAATACTTGGAGAAGCCTCCCTACGAGTTGTCTGGAGGAGAGAAGCAGAGAGTAGCCATAGCGGCGGCGTTGGCGACCAAGCCTAAAGTGTTGATTCTTGACGAGCCGACGTCTCAGCTTGACCCGATAGGTAAGCACGAGGTCTTCGACGTGCTTGAAAACTTGAAGAGAGAATACAACGCAACAGTCGTTGTTGTGGAACACAGGATGGAGAGGCTGGCGAGCATAGCTGACCGCATGATTTTGTTGAACGACGGCGTCGTCGTGCTAGACAAGCCAACTCTCAACTTCTTCCAAGAAATCCAAACTCTCCTGGACCTAGGCCTGTACCCTCCCGAATGGATGACGATATCTTTTTTGTTGAAAAACTCAAACCTGTACAAGGGGACTATCCCTCTGAGCGTTGAAGAGGCTTTGAAAATTTTCCGGAGTTTGTTGAGGAAGAATGTAGAAGGGATTGAGGAGCATAAACCGGCCCTGAGGGTCTCAAGCCAGCCAATAATAGAGGTTAGGGATGTCTCCTACGTCTACCCTGACGGTACACCGGCCCTAGACAATGTGTCGCTTTCTATTGAGAGGGGAGACTTTGTCGCCTTGATTGGTCAGAACGGCTCAGGCAAGACCACCCTCGCTAAATGCATCTCGGGACTTTACGTCCCCACGCACGGCAGCATCAGAGTAGACGATCTTGAAATAGGCAAAGCACCACGCAGCCTTGTTGCGACGAAGGCTGGGTACGTGTTCCAAAACCCTGACCACCAGCTGTTCAACGAAACCGTCGAGAAAGAGCTTTCGTTCGGGCCGTCGAACATTAAACTGTCCAAGGAAGAGATAAAAACCCGGGTTTCCGAGGCTCTCCGTACAGTCGGCCTCGGCGAACCCTACCTTGACAAACACCCGTTCTTCCTGCCGAAAGGTTTAAGGCAGAGGGTCGCCATAGCATCTATCCTTACGCTGCGGCCGCCTGTGATAATAGTTGACGAGCCGACGACCGGCCAGGATTTCAAACAGTCTTTCGAAATCATGGATTTTCTCAAAAGGCTGAACGAGATGGGCCACACCATCATCATAATCACACACGACATGCCGGTCGTCGCACGATACGCTCGGAGAGTCGTCTGCATGATGGGGGGACGGGTTTATCTCGACGGCGATGTCCGCAGCATTTTCAGCAGGGTCGAGGAGTTGGGCAGGGCTTTCGTGAAACCTCCCGACTCGGCTTTGATTGCTTGGGAACTGCGGGAGTATGGTTTTCCAACCGGCTTGGTGACTCCTGAGGAGGTGGCTGAGCACATTCTGAAGATGGCTTGAGGCTTGGCTCCGTATGTTAGTTCATGTTTATATGCAGGCGGTCTGCCTTGACGGCTGGTAATGGTTCGGGAGTTCACCTACAGAGGCTACACTGTCGAGCAGCTCACGTCCATGAGCATGGATGCAGTGATAAAGCTCCTGCCCAGCAGGGCTAGGAGAAGCCTCTACAAGAGAGGGCTCACTCCTGCGCAGTCCAAGCTGTTGGTCAAGGTGCGTAAGGCTAGGAAGCTTCTAGAGTCGGGGCAGAGGCTTGAGAAGCCGATTAAGACACACTGCAGGGACATGGTTGTAATCCCCGAGATGGTCGGGTTAACCATCCACGTTCACAACGGTAAGGAGTTTCAGCCCGTCGAGATCGTTCCTGAGATGATCGGCCACAGGCTCGGCGAATACGTCGTCACAAACAAGAAAGTCGTCCACGGCAGGGCTGGCGTAGGCGCGACAAGAAGCAGCATGTATGTTCCATTGAAATAACGGCCATCGTTAGCTACCCCATTCAATATCAATAAAGTTACGTTGGAGACATGTCTTTAGAGCGTGAGGCATACCTTTTAATCATCTGAGATTAAAGACAGAAAACCCAACATGGAATGGTAAATGACAGCGGCTTCAACTTCCTGCACCCCATAGTGCAGGAGCTCCTCGTAAATAGCAATCACAACGTTTAAGCTAGCGTTCTGAGAAGATATCCAACAACCGAATCTCCGCCATTACTGCGAAGACTTTTCGCCCCACGATTTTATGCAATCTCGTTTTCCCACTACCTAACAAACCGCTCTATGGCGGATGCCATCTGGTCAGAGACCTCGAACATCGGGAAGTGGCTGCGTGCTTCTAGCTTGAGCACGTTGAACCATGAATGTGAAGAAGCAAACTTTTGTTGGGCTGCCAAATAGTTTGGGTCGGGTGGCTGAGCATACAGATGCAATACAGGAAGAGGCGGGTTAAATGAAGATAGAGCGTGGAGAGGGCTTCCTGACTCTGCGTAGGCTGCAGCAATCTCTCTTGCTGCTCTCGCCCACATCTGGAAACCATACGACCCCATCTCTCGGCGAACAAACTGGATAAGCCTCTTGTTGTCTGCGCACTGTAACCATTGTGAGAAGATGTGTTCTACTGTCTGCCGCCACTTATCAGGGTCTTGCATTCCCTTTAGGGCTTCAAGAAACGGCTTAGGTGGTTCGAGAACTATCCAGTCGACTAACACAAGTTTTGGAATCCGTTGCCTCAACCTACGCCTTAACTCGATGGCTATCCAGCCGCTGTGGGCAAGTGCAACCGGAACAACTTGTTGGGACCCGCTGGCTTCTATCACTGCTATCGCATCTGATACCAGCTCACCGAACCCAAAATCGCCCTTAGGTTGTCCTGATCCCCCGTGGCCTCGCCAGTCAAGAACGAGTGTCCGCCTATGCGCACTGCATCCTGGAGCCAAGTCTTGGAAAACCGTTCGGTTACGGCACCAGCCCGGCATAAACAACAGTGCTGGTTATCCATTTCCTACGTCATCATAAACGATTTCCACCCCCTCTGAAGTTACCTTTACCATTGCGTCAGACTTCACCCGTCTGATTATAAAGTTAGAGCAATTACAAGCCTTGGAACATAATGTATATAACAGAGACGGAAAAAGGAAACTTTTAGTAGGTTGCGAGGCAGACTATAGCGGAGAGAATAGCTCTTTGAGGAATACTCTGGCTGGCTGAAGAGGGCCGATCAGGCAGCACTGGCTGACGCAAGCGGCCGGACAGAGACCACGCCATAAGAGCCTTTTGAACGGCGTTTCTCATCCGACAGATCTATCCGTTTATTTTTATCGACCTATTAAATCAGCCTATGTGATCGTAATTAAGGGTGTATGACTAACCGGTTTTGACGTAGCTATGCCGAATATAATAGCCACACGGACCACCCCTTCTCATGACAGCAATTGAAATGGAAAGCGCCGTGCACAAGGTGGTTGATTCATACAATCGAAAAGAACTAAGTGTTATAGACGAGCTATATGATAGGGGATTTGTTTACCATGGAAATGGTGAGACAGCTAATCTGACAAGGGAAGATTGGAGACAGTTCATCAGTGAAATGCTGAAAGCTTTTCCAGATATGCATATTCATGTGGACGACATCTTCACAGCCGGCGACAAGCTATGCTATCGTATGACAATATCGGGAACCAATAGTGGTGATCTGATGGGCTTGCCTCCCACGAACAAAAAGATATCGATTAGGACTATAGGTGTCATGAGATTTAGGGATGGCAAGGTTGTGGAGGAGTGGGAGAACTATGATGAGTTGGGGATGTTGCGTCAGCTGGGCGTTATAGAGAATAGCCTTGGTCCAAGGTCACGTCTCTGAGGAATGAGGCGATTAGTGTGATTTTCATTAGTTTGGGCAAGTTTAAGGAAAAACCAAGCAATGGGATGGTGCAGCAATCCACAAAAACGATTCAGGAGGAGCTTCAGAAAACCGGAATTAAAATTCTAGGCTGGTATTGGACCCTTGGACGCTATGATGTAGCAGTCACCTTCGAAGCCCCAGGTGAAAAAGAAGCCCTTAAGATGGCTATCACAGTTTCTGACTTCGTGTGGATAGAAACTTTAACAGCTATCCCGAGGGAGGAAGCAATAAAACTCTTATAAGACACAAAGCGTCTGCACGCCTAGCTTCCACATTTTCTTTCAGCTTATGTGGGCATTGTCCTATAGTTTTCCCTGCACGTCACGAAATTGTTTAGTTATGTGCGGGGGGTGGGATTTGAACCCACGAACCCCTACGGGACAGGGTCCTAAGCCCTGCGCCGTTGACCAGGCTTGGCAACCCCCGCTTAGACGCAACGTCGTCTTCGTGCTATTTTGGGTTTTTGACTCATTTTTTTATTGAAGGCTGGCTGTGATGGGTTGTTGAGGAGGAGGACTCTGCCTTCGCAGGAAGCTGAGAAGGTCGTCGAAGGGCTTAGTAGCTTTCTGGACCAGGGGCAGCTGAAGAAGCTTGTAAAGCGTGGTGTCGAGAGGGTTGACGCTGAGAAGGTTTCTTTGATTGTTCTAGGGCCTTACGTCTTCGTGGAGAAGGAGGCTTGGCTGGTCCCCGTACTAGTCAAGCCGAACGCCGAGATCGTCGACAGGCTGCCGTCAGTATGGGTCGACAAGGGAGCTGTTCCCAGAATAGCTTCGGGCGCAGACGTCATGAGGCCCGGAATCACGAGGATGGACGAGTTCAAGCAGGGCGAACTGGTTGTTGTGAGGGATGACAAGCATTCACAGCCTCTGGCTGTCGGCAGCGCTTTGATAAACTCGTCCGAGGCTGCTGAGGCCTCGAGGGGCAGGGTGGTTAAAAACATCCATCACGTGGACGACGCTGCGTGGAAGCTTGTAAACATAATTTGATGATAGGAAACACATAAATAAACTCCAGGGCTGTGAGTTGGCGTGTGGGTTTCTTGGTTGACAGGGACAAGGTTCTGAGCTCTCTCCGGACGGTAATCGACCCCGACCTTAAGATTGACGTCGTCTCCCTCGGCATGATAAAGGACTTGAGCATCGACGGCGCCAAGGTTAGCTTCACTCTGGAGCTCACTACGCCTGCATGCCCTTTTAACAAGGAGATTGAAGACAGCGTTCGGCGAGCTGTCCAAGCGGTTCCGGGTGTTGAGGAGTTGGACATGAAGGTCACGGCTCGTGTATGGTCAGCCAGGCCTTCGGCCGCCGGCTTGGACGAGCTTTCGAGGGTTAAGAACGTGATAGCGGTCGCAAGCGGCAAGGGTGGGGTGGGAAAGACGACGGTCTCCATCAACCTGGCCTGCAGCCTTGCTCTCGCTGGCGCAAAGGTCGGGCTGGTCGATACAGACATCTACGGACCTATGATGCCGAAGATCGTCAAAGTGGTCCAGCCTCCGAAGATTCTGGGAAAGAATAAGGTGGACCCCGCCAGGATAATGCTGGGAATCAAGGTGATGTCCCTAGGCCTATTCGTCGACGAAAACACGGCGGTAATCTGGAGAGGGCCCTTAGTGGCTAGCGCCGTCAAACAACTTCTTACGGAGGCTGTGTGGGGCGACCTAGACTACCTAGTCGTCGACCTTCCCCCGGGGACAGGAGACGCCTCCCTCACCCTAGCTCAGACAATCCCGTTAACAGGCGTCGTGGTTGTCTCAACTCCTCAAGCAGCCGCATCCGTCATAGCGGCGAAAGCTTTGAGAATGTTCAGGAGGCTCGGAATCCCCGTTATCGGCGTGGTCGAGAACATGAGCCACTTCGTCTGCCCTTGCTGCGGAACAGCGTCCAAGCTGTTCGGGGAGAGCGTCATAGACAGCATGGCTGAAGAGCTAGACATACCTGTCCTCGGCCGAATCCCCCTAGTTCCAGACGTCTCCGTCAACTACGACAAAGGACTTCCCATAGTACTGGCAGACCCTGCATCTCCCGCTGCCAAAGCCTTCCAAGAAATGGCGCGAAACGTGGCCTCAAAGATAAGCGTCTTAGCCCACCGGAGTGGGGCCAAGGCTGAGGAAGTTTGAAGAAGAAAGTTGTTCAGGTCTGTCCTTCTTGCAAGGGCACGAGCATCGACCTTCATCTTGGAGGCTATCTCGGGAAGGTTTACAGGTGTGGGTCATGCGGATACGTCGGCTCCCTAATCATCGAGATGGAGGTTGACGAATACTTGGCCATGATGAAGGAGGAGAAGGGTCAGTAGGCTCCGGTCAGGCTTTCGAAGAACTCTCTTCCGTAGGGGTACTTGGACGCCAGCTCTTTCCTCACGAGGAACTGCCTCTCGATTACCTTCAGGGCAGTTCTCGCCGCCAAGTCAGGTCTCCAGGCCTCGCCGATGCCGACAAACTGATACCTGTCGGAGTTCAGTCTCGCCCTGCAGTGGATGAGCTTGAGGTCTCCGTGTTTTTCCTTGTGCTCCTTGAAGTAAAGGCTCAGAACGCCGTGGCCTAGTGTTTTCCGGAACCTCTGCACGAATTTCTCGGCTACTTCGAGCACGCTCTCCTTGACGTCCATGTCAACTCTTTCCAGCTTGTAGCTCACCTCTATCGAGATGGTCCTCCTCTCACCCTCTTGCCTAGCCACCAACGGTTCTAAAGCATCCATCAAAGTGAATATACCCACAACCCTGTTCATCTCAGTCGCCACAAGGCATGACAAGCCGTGGACCTTCATCCGCTCGACGGCCGACACTATCTTCTCCCTAGGCTGAGTTGTTATAACGTTCCTCGTCATTATGCTCTTGACAGGGTTGCTCAACGTCCTAACTCTTTCGCCGACGACATCCCCCCACGACGCCTTGATCCTGGGTTTTATGACTTTCTCAGCTATGTCCGAGACGGTGACGATGCCAACCAGCCTGCCGCCCTCAACAACGGGAAGACGCGATACGCCCTCATCCCGCATAAGCGAAATGGCCTTGCCTATCGTGTCGTTCGAGCCGATTGTAATGACGTCCTTGGTCATTACTTGCCCTACCTCGACCTTGCCGAGAGAGTTCTGCGAGTTGAGTATGACGTCAGTTGCTGCGACAAGCCCAACAGGCCTGCCTCCAGAAGTCACGGGTATGCCTTTGAGGTTCTTCTCAAGCATCTGAGAAGCCACCTTCTCGAGGTTGTCCGAGGGGAGTATCCTCGGAGTTTTGACAGCCAGCGTCTTGGCCAGAACCGTGGAGGGGTTGAGGTTCGGCTTCAGGATGGACCTCTTCGTCACTATCCCCAGAAGCTTGTTGTCAGTCTGCTCCTGCACCACAACCACGTCTGCTCTTCTCTCCATGAAAAACCCGATTATCTTGGTCAGCGGGTCGTTTTCGTAGACCGACGGAAACTCGGTCATCATAACGTCAGAAGCCTTCATCTGCATCTTGGCATCCACTTGTATTCTATTTAAGTCTCGGGTTTTAAGCATGAAAAGACTCTACGTAGGTACTCAACACCTATTAAAAACCAACAACCTTCGTCCTTGCGGAAATGAGGCTCACAACCATAACTTCAGGCGCTTCGATGGCTGCGCTTGCCCTCGTCCTAGCTGTGCTTCCGTTGAGCTTCCCGTTCCCGCCGGTACCATACTTAAGGTTCGACCCTGCTGAGATACCTGTCTTCACGGCCTTGCTGGGGTTCGGCCCAGCGTCAGGGTTTCTGGCAGCTGTGATATACTACATGGCTCTTCTGGCTGTCGGCGAGTTTACTCCCGTCGGCCCAACGCTGAAGTTTTTGGCTGTGTTTTCCTCGCTGATGGGGCTCTGGGCTGGATCAAGGCTGATGTCGGGGCGGAGCTTCAGAACCATGGTTGGAGGAGGAGCAGTTGTGGGAACTGCAGTGAGAGTGATGATCCTCACCGCTGCCAACTACGTCGTGCTCGTGATGATGTTCCCAGAATTCCTGAACTTCGCAACGATGATGCTCTCAGCTTTCCTAGGCATAAGCCTAGCAGCAGACCTCCAAGGCCTTTTGCTGGTCCTTTTCTTCACAGCAGTCTACAACATCATCCACACGGCATTCAGCCTAATCCCCTCCGTCATAATCCTCAACACCATCCACCGAGCCAAAGCCCTAGAAAACGTCTGGACACCATGGGTCATAAAAGCATCAAAACCCAAAACAAGATGAAGCCCTGGGAGGGCTTTGAACCCTCGACCTGCCGCTTACGAGGCGGCCGCTCTAACCGGGCTGAGCTACCAGGGCTTGTCGCCGCTCTTATAGGCTACTAAGGATTTAAAAACCATTTTTGGTAAAACTCGACAGAGCTGCCGCCAAAACCTCTGTTACAGACCGTTATGTGTGCAGGCTTTTTTGATCATGGCTGCGGGCCCGGTGGGACTTGAACCCTGTCGGCAGAGGCTTTCCAGCCCCGTGCTCACGACCCCCGACTTAGAAGGCCGGTATTCTAGGGGTCTACAGCCACGACCCTCTCTATCCATTCTGAGCTACGGGCCCGCAGCTAACATCTACCACCGCACTAATAAATACCTTAGTGGCGTGCATCTTCACGCTTTTGCGCAGCTTTGTAGACATGTGAACGTAATTATTTAATAACACGTAAGTAGATAACTTGGACGTGTCCCAGAAAGTTTTGGTTTCAAAGTGGGCTTCTAGGTTCATATCGGCTGCGATCGTGCAGGGCGCTCTTGCGACAGGGCTGACGTTGTTCTGGGTGATAGGGCAGCTAGGGTTCATGAGGCCTGAGTTCAGCAGGGTCATCGCCTTCGGAAGCGCCGGCAACTGGTTCACAGTAGGGTACACGACATACTTGATTGTCGGGGTGATGGGTGTAGCGGTGACAGCCCTTTTCTACCACTACATCGAAAACGTCCTAGGCAAGCCTTTCAAGGGTGTTGCAAACACCTTGGCATGGCTCCACCTCATATTGATGAACGTCGGCGTCGTAGGAGCTACGTGGATGATGATGATTGGCGGCTATCTGGGAGGGGCTGCCATGCTTCCGGTCGAGGTTGGAGGACGTGGGTGGAATGCGGGCCAAGTGCACGTCAACATATTCTACGGAATACCGCTGGGCTATCCAACCTGGATAGCTGCATTCATCTTCGTTCTAGCAGCTGGAGTGCTGCTCGGAGGACTCGCCTACCTGCTGACGTGGCGGAGCAAAACCTAAACCCCATTCTTATTTTTCGAGAACATTCCGGGATAATACCCGCACAACATCAATCCAAGATGCTCACGATAACCTTTTTACTCATCAGCCGGGGCGTACGCCGAGACAGATGCTAAGATTCTTCCGCAAAAAACAACCGCCAAAGCCGCCGTTCGATGAGAAGATGACCGAGATCATAACTAGGCTTATGACTATCCAGAACAGGATGGACTCTAAAGCACGCTCGATGCAGATGAGGGGTAGGGAGATATTCAACCAAGTAGTCCGGGCCAAGATGGAGAAGGACAACGAGAGAGCCGCCGTCTACGCCAATGAGCTGGCCCAGCTGAGGAAGATGATGCACGCCACCGTAAGAAGCCAAGCCTCCCTCGAGGGAGTTGTACTTAGGCTTGAAGCCGTCAAAGACTACAACGAGGTGAAGAAGGTAATCGGACCTGTAGCCGCAGTGGTCATGGCTGTACAGAAAGACGTCGGAGGCGTGATGCCCGAGATATCCCACGGTCTTAGAGGAGTCCAAGACCTTCTAGACGACCTTTCAGTCAGCGTGGGAACTGTGTCTGACACAGTTACTGGGTACAGCGTCTCCGACCCGGAGGCTGAAGCTATTCTCAAGGAGGCTTCGGAGATAGCGGCGCAGCGTCTGAAGAGAGAGATGCCGGACGTCGAGGGAGGGCAGTTCATAACATAAATTAACCACCATTTGTCATTCGGAGACAGGTTGACGCGCAGGCCTGAGGAGTTAGTTAGCCTAGGCTTCATGCTTGGAGCTAGGTCTAGGATTGCTTCGTCGAAAGCTTACGAAGCAAGCTGGTCGGCCGAGTGGAAGGCTGCTAGACTCTTCGAAGCCGAGCCTGATAATTCTAGGCCTAAATTCTTCATCTGCGTCCCCTACTCCTACCAAAACGGCCCACTCCACCTAGGCCACGGCTTCACCTTCACTCGGGGCGATGTGATAGCCCGTTATAAGCGGATGAAGGGGTACAACGTCCTTTTTCCGTGGGCGTGGCACTGGACGGGAGAGGCGGTGGCTGGGACGAGCGAGCGGCTGCGGCGAGGAGACCAAGCCATAAGAAAAATGCTAGTAGAGATCGACGGTGTTCGTGAAGACCTTCTCGAATACTTTGAGAACCCCGAGTTCATATGCGCCTACTACACAGCCGAGAACAGGCAAGTGGTCGACGCTATAGGATGGTCGGTCGACTGGACGAGAGAATTCTACACAACGAGCCTCCACCCATACTACAGCAACTTCATCAACTGGCAGTACAGCGTTTTATCAAGAAAAGGTCTTGTCTCCAAGGGCCGCCACCCCGTCGTCTGGTGTCCAAGATGCCAGAGCGCAACGGGAGACCACGACCGGCTGCGTGGGGAGGGGATTTACCCTGAGGAGTTTACTCTAGTGTTTTTCGACATGGACGGCGTGAACATAGTCGCTGCAACGCTAAGGCCTGAGACGCTGTACGGAGCTACAAACCTCTGGGTCAACCCCGACGCAGTCTATCAAGTGTTTGAAAAGAACGGGGTGAGGTTTCTGGTTAGCCGAGAGGCTTTCAACAAGTTCGTGGAGCAGTGGCAGGATGTCTCGGTAGTCGACACGGTTTCAGCCCGGCAGCTTATTGGGAGATACGCTAGGGCTCCTCTAACAGGCAGGGAGATGGTCATACTCCCAGCTCCGTTCGTAGACCCGTCCATGGGCACGGGAGTTGTCTACAGCGTCCCCGCCCACGCCCCCTACGACTACGTAGCACTTCGAGAACTGGCTCAAGCCCCCCAAGCTCTTTCGCAGTACGGTTTGAACCCTTCATGCCTAGACAGCTTGAAGCCTGTCAAGGTGGTGTCGGTTGAGGGCTACGGAGAGTTTCCAGCCGTCGAGATCGTGGAGAAGATGAAGATAACTAGCCAGCTTGACGAGAGGCTGGATGAAGCAACTAGGGAGATTTACTCGAAAGAATTCCACACAGGTGTGATGTACGCTGGGGAGTACAAAGGTCTTCCAGTCTCGCAGGCTAGGAAGGAAGTACAGCAGAAACTCATGACAGAGGGTAGGGGGCAGCTCTTCTACGACCTGTCTGGAAAGGTGGTTTGCAGGTCTGGGGACGAGTGCATAGTCAAGATCGTGGAAGACCAGTGGTTTCTCAAGTTTTCAAACCGTGAATGGAAGGAGAAGGTCAGGACTCACCTAGCCGAGATGGGGATATACCCCGAAGCCGTCAGGACATGGTTCTTCAACGTCGTAGACTGGCTCAAGGACTGGGCCTGCACACGCAAGACAGGATTGGGAACTCCGCTTCCATGGGACCCCTCGTGGAAGATCGAGACGCTGAGCGACTCAACCATCTACCCGGCTCTGTACACAGTAAGCAGCATACTCAACAAGCATCGCGAAGTAGCTTCGAGAATCACGCCTGAAGTCCTCGACTACGTCTTTCTAGGAGAAGGAGACCCAGCCCAGATAGCCGAAAGACACGGCATCGACCTAAACCTGCTAAAGAAAATGAGGGACGAATTCACATACTGGTACGGCGTCGACCTTCGCGTTTCAGGCAAAGACCTAGTCCCTAACCACCTTACCTTCTACCTATTCCACCACGCCGGGATATTCGAGAGAAGACACTGGCCCCGGAGCATCAGCGTTAACGGCATGGTCTCGGTCGAGGGCGAGAAGATGTCGAAGAGTAGGGGGAACTTCATTACCTTGAAGACGGCTGTCATGAGACACGGCGCAGACGCAACCCGCCTGGCCTTGCTGCTGGGAGCTGAAGAGCTGGACGACCCCGACTGGCGTTTGAAGAACGTTGAGGAGGCTGAACAGTTCATCCAAAACTTCCTGTCGATAGTTGACAGGTGCAAGCAGGATGTTGAAGCCCGGGAGGGGCCTGCGGACAAATGGCTCAGCGTGTCGACGAGCATGGTGCTGAAGAATGTCGAGAACGCCTTGGAAAAGATGAAGACAAGAACGGCTTGCAACGAGGCTGTCTACGGCATGCTCAACATATGGAGGTGGTGGCTCCGGAGAAACAACGGCAGAATAAACGAAGCAGGGAAGAAGTTCGTCAAGGTCTGGACACTACTGCTCTCACCCTTCGCACCCTTCGCAGCGGAGGAGGCTTGGCGAAATCTACGTGGGGAGGGGTATGCGTCAACACACCGATGGCCAGAAACAGGAGTAGACGAGGACAGTGTTTTCTCACTCGTCCACGAAGATGTTCTGAGAGAGCTGATGGCCGACGTTAGGGAGATACTGAAGGTGGTCAAGGGGAAGCCTGCTGTGATAAAGATCTTTAAGGCCGCAGGCTGGAAGGTTAGTCTCGCTGAGCGCCTGCTAAGGTCCTCGCCAAGCGATGCATTTGGATGGCTCAAGGAGCATCACCGTGATAAGCTGGCTGTTGCCCAGCGTCTCATGACGAGAGTTGTGGAGAGGCTGAAGGCTGTCGAAGACCTGTGCGGAGAATACTCTAAAGTCTTGGGGGCTGGGGACCGGAAGGAAGCTTTGGCTAAGCTTCTCAGGGTTGAGGAAAACATATGGGTTCAGGCTGCCGAGCTAATCAAGCAGGAGATTCGTGTAGACGTCGTCGTGCTCAACGAGGATGATGCGTCGGGCACAGCCGAGGCCTTGAAAGCCTCCCAATCCATTCCGCTCAAGCCAGCGGTTTACGTCTCGAGGTCATAGAAATTGGCCGGCTTGAAAGTTCTGTTCATAATTCTCTCAGGCCCCGAGGAGATTGATAAGGCTAGGCAGGGTTTACGCATCGCAAGAAACATGGCGAGGGAGAGGATGGCAGAGGTCAGAATGCTATTCCTAGGCCCCGGCGTCCATCTACTCGACCCGCATAACCCCCACTACAAGCTGGTCAAAGACTATCTAACAGCCTTGAACGAGGCCCGGGCATATGTGGCGGCCTGCGCAGGAAACCTCAAGGCCTACAACCTAGATGATAAAATCGACAGAAACCTAGTAATCGCAGACGACTCGACTACAGTGGTGGTTGAAGCCGCCGAGAAAGGATACTACGTGGTCAGCTTCTAGAAATATTTAATAACCCTCAAGAACACGTTTATTTGCATGGTGTCGGGAAAACTTTTGGCCACAGCCGGCGTCTTCCTAGTTGTCGGGTTGGTTGCTGGAATTTTCCTGAGCCCCGTCGTTATGCCGACTCAAGCCCCTAGAATAGTCTCCGTGAAGTTCGTGCTCGACTGGGCTGTGCAAGGGCCTCAGGCGCCTTTCATCGTTGCTCTGGAGAAGGGCTACTTCGTCGAAGAGGGGTTGGCGGTCATCATGGACAGAGGCTACGGCTCAGCCGACACAATTACCAAGGTTGCTTCAGGGGCTTACCAGATGGGGTACGGCAGCATCGACGCCTTGATAGAGTTCAACGTCAAAAACCCCGGGCAGGAGCTTGTCGCCGTCTACATGGTTCTCAACAACCCACCCTACTCGGTGATAACTCTAAAGGACAAAGGCATAACGAACCCCAAGGCCCTTGAAGGGAAGAAGATAGGCGCTCCCGAAGGAGATGCTCCGCGAAGGCTGTTCCCCGTGTTCGCCAAGGCAACGGGCATAGATGCCTCCAAAGTGCAGTGGGTCAGCATGTCGCCAGCTCTCAGGGAGCCTTCGCTCGTACAGGGAGAGGTTGACGCCATCACCGGCTTCTACTACACAGGCTACCTCAACCTTGTAGCCCTGAAAGTCGACCCTGACAGAATAACGGCTTTCAAGTACACCGACTTCGGCGTCGAGCTTTACGGCAACGCCATCGTCGCTCGGAAGGACTTCATCCAGTCCAACCCCGAAGCAGTCGCTGGGTTCATCAGGGCTTTCAACAAGGCGTTGAAAGAAGTGATAGCAAACCCGGACGTTGGAGCCGACTTTGTCAAGCGGAAAGACCCGACGGTTGACAGGAACGTCGAGCTCGAGAGGCTCAAGCTGGCGTTGAAGGACAACATCGTGACGGAGGAGGTTCGTAGGAACGGGCTGGGAGCTGTTGACAGGGCCAGGCTGGAGAGGACGATCAAATCAGTGGTCGAGGCTTTCAACCTGCCTAGGACGCCCTCGCCGGACGAAGTGTTCACCGACAGGTTCCTGCCGCCCAAGGAACAGAGAACCATTTAAAAACCTCCCTATTTTTATGATGTCGGCTTGATAGAGTTAAAGAACGTCTCTCTGGAGTATCTCTCGAAGTCGGGGTTTAGGACCTTCGTCTCGGTCAAGGCTCTTGAGAAAGTAAGCCTCCGTGTGGAGGAGGGCAGCTTCACCTCCATCGTCGGGCCCAGCGGCTGTGGGAAGACGACCGTGTTGAAGCTCATAGCAGGCTTGATCAAGCCCACCGAGGGTGGAGTTTACGTCAACAACAACCTCGTCGAGAAGCCGCTCTCGATCGTTGGCATGGCTTTCCAAAACCCTGTGCTGCTCCCTTGGAGAACAGTGCTCCAGAACGTGCTGCTTCCTCTCGAGGTCGTCGAACCCCACAAGTCCAGGTTTAACGACAAGAAAAAAGAATACGTTGAGAAGGCTCTAAACCTGCTCAAGACCGTAGGGCTGGAAGGGTTCTCAGAAAGAAAGCCGTGGGAGCTATCTGGCGGGATGCAGCAGCGGGTCTCGCTCTGCAGAGCGCTAATCCACGACCCAGCAATACTCCTGCTCGACGAGCCGTTCGGCGCCCTCGACCTGTTTACCCGTGAAGAGCTCTGGAACGTTCTTCAGAGCCTATGGCTCCGGACAAGATGCACGGTCGTGATGGTCACCCACGACCTCAGGGAGTCCCTCTACCTGTCGGACAAGGTGTACGTCATGAGCAGGAGACCTGGTAAAATCATCGGCGTGGTTGAGCCTAGGTTCGAAAGACCTCGGGAGCTAGACATATGCTACGAGGAGAGGTTTGTGAACATGACTCACAGCCTCAGGGAAATGATACAGGTGAAGTGAATGGCTAAGCAGCCGGTCTCGTCGCTTGTGTCTTCTGCCCTCAAGGAATATGGTCTCCCAGTGCTTGTCTTCGTCGGGTTTTTCGTCGGCTGGGAAGCTGTCACTATTGCCCTCAACATACCGGAGTTCATCCTACCACCCCCCACGAGGGTGATCTACTCGCTTGAAAAAAACCTCGACATAATCATCAAGCACTCGTACGCCACGCTCGAAGCAACCTTGATAGGCTTCGGCATGTCGATAGTCTTCGGCCTCGGCCTCGGCCTAGCCGTCGGATACTCAATCGTGGTCTACCGGGCTGTCTACCCACTACTAGTAGCTTTCAACACGATTCCGAAGGTGGCGATAGTCCCCATCCTAGTAATATGGCTCGGCGTCGGCAAGGTGCCGGCCATACTAACAGCTTTCCTCATCTCTTTCTTCCCGATTGTTGTCAACGTGGCCATCGCTTTAGCGACAATCGAGCCAGAGATAAGGGACGTCCTCCGTTCGCTAGGAGCGTCGAAGAGCCAGATATTCGTCAAAATAGGCATACCGCGTTCCCTGCCCTACTTCTTCGGCTCTCTCAAGGTAGCTTCGACGCTGGCGTTCGTGGGCGCAGTCATATCCGAAACCGTTGCGAGCAACGAAGGCACTGGATACTTGATGATAGCGGCCAGCTCAAGGTTTGACGTCCCGCTGGTCTTCGCAGGCCTGCTGGTCATATCCTTCTTAGGGATAAGCCTTTTCCTCGTCTTCGCGCTGCTTGAGAAAAGCCTCGTCGGCTGGGCCTACAGATAAGACAAATGCCCGAGTCTCGAAGGGTCTGCGGGCGTGCTTCCGGCCTGCTCAACAGGGATCTTCATCCTGCCTCGCTGAGAAGCCGGCTCTTTAATGATTTATAAACCGGAGCAGATTCCTACATACGGGCCCGTAGCTCAGAATGGATAGAGAGAACTTGGTCAGCACCTGTTCCTACAGCGCCGGCCTGCGGAGCCGGAGGCCGTGGGTTCAAGTCCCACCGGGCCCGCTGTGATGCCGTCTAGGGTTCAAAGCATTCAGCACCTTCTCATGCGTCAGCGGCATGTCTATGTGGAGGACGCCTAAATGCGACAGGGCGTCGACCACCGAGTTGACGACGGCTGGAGTTGAAGCGATGGTTCCCGTCTCCCCTACCCCTTTCACGCCGAGAGGGTTTGACGGCGATGGTGTGATGGTTTCGTCGGAGATGATGCTGGGTACTTCACAGGCTGAGGGGACGAGGTAGTCGTTCAAGCTGGCTGTGAGCAGGTTTCCCGCCGTGTCGTACACAGCCTCCTCGTACAGAGCTTGAGCAACTCCCTGAGCTATTCCTCCGTGTATCTGGCCCTCGACTATCATCGGGTTTATCCTTCTTCCGCAGTCATCAACTGCAACATACTTCAAGATTGAGACTCTGCCCGTCTCAGGGTCGACCTCCGTGAGACAGACATGAGTTCCGAACGGGAAAGTGAAGTTGGGCGGGTCGTAGAACACGCTGGCCTCCAGCCCCGGCTCAAGCCCGCTCGGAAGCTCGTTCGAACCTGCTGCGTAGCATGCGTAGGCCACCTCCGCAAACGATTTCGCTCTGTCCTGCGCATCCTTGACGTAAAACCTGCCGCTCTCGTACTCGATGTCCTCCTCCCTCGCCTCCAGCATGTGGGCCGCCACCTTCTTCGCCTTCGACAGGATTTTATGGCACGCCGTAGCTATGGCTCCGCCCGCCACGGGCGTCGTCCTGCTGCCGTAAGTTCCGAGACCGAATGGAGTCATCTCGGTGTCCCCGTGGATTATCTCGACGTCTTCAAAAGGTATCTGAAGCTGGTCGGCTACGACTTGAGCCAGCGTCGTCTCCTCGCCCTGTCCGTGGGGGCTTGCCCCCGTGTAAACCTTAACCTTCCCAGTCGGATGCACCCTCACAACTGCACTCTCCCAGAGGCCGAGCCCGAACCCGGTCCCCCTGGCGACGGAAGAGGGTCCAAGCCCGCATATCTCAACGTAGCTTGAAATACCCAACCCAACTAGCCTGCCTTTACTCCTAAGCTCCGCCTGCCTCCTTCTCATATTCCAGTAATCCGCCAGCTCCAAAGCTCGATTAAACGCCTTGTGGTAGTCTCCGCTGTCGTACGTCAGCCCAGCTGGATGGGCTGTGTAAGGAAACATGTTCGAAGGTATGAAGTTGCGTGAACGCACTTCAGCCGGGTCGAGCCCGACTCTTCTCGCAACTAGGTCCATGACACGCTCGAGCAAGTAGGTGGCCTCAGGCCTGCCGGCACCCCTGTATGCGTCGACGGGGGCCGTGTTCGTCAGAACGCCGACGACCTCGGCTGAGACGGCCTTAATTCGGTAGGGGCCGCTGAGCATCGTTCCGAAAAGAATCGTGGGTACTCCGGGGGCTGCTGTCGATAGGTAGGCCCCCAGGTTGGCGTAAGACTTCACCCTGAGCCCGAGAACCTCGCCGTTCTTCGTAGCTGCTGCCTCGACGTACTGGACATGGTCCCTGCCGTGTATGGTTGACTTTAGGTTCTCCTCCCTTGTCTCTACCCACTTCACGGGTCTTCCCGTCATTCTGGCGAGATGCAGCACAACAGCCTCGGCAGGGTAGCACTGAATCTTGCTTCCGAACCCTCCGCCCACGTCAGGAGCTACGACCCTAAGCTTCGACTCCGGAATGCCGGTGATGATGGAGAGGAGAAGCCTGTGAACATGGGGGTTCTGCGAAGTCATGTAAACGGTCGCCTCGCCCGTAAGCCTGTTGTATTCGGCGACGGCTCCACGTGTCTCAAGCGCCGTCGGCTGAAGCCTGCTGTTCACCATCTTGGTCTTGACGACGTGGTCTGCTTGGGAAAACGCCTCATCCATCTCCCCGCCTGAAGCCCGCCATGTGAACGCCGTGTTGTTTGGGATGTCGTCGTACAGCTGCGGAGCTCCTGGCTTCACGGCTTCCTCAGGGTTTACCACTGCATCCATCGATCCGTACTCGAGAGAGACTAGCTGGGCAGCATCAACGGCTGCGTAGTAAGAATCCGCTACGACGACTGCGAAAGGCTCTCCCACGAACCTCACTCTGTCAACCGCTAGAGCGGTGTACCGTGGGACTTTGAGACCCGAGTTAGGAATGAGCCATGCGCACGGAATAGGAGCAAGCCCGTCAGACAGATCAGCCCCCGTCAAAACCTTCACAACCCCCTCCACCCGGTAAGCCTCGTCCACGTTTACCCTGCGGATCTTGGCATGAGCCTTGCTGCTCCTGACGAACACAGCGTGGAGACAGTTGGGAGGTCTCAGGTCTGCCGTGAACTTTCCCATCCCCGTAAGAAGCCGAGGGTCTTCACGCCTTTTTACACGGGCTCCAAAAAGCTTGGAGACCGCCATAGATTAAAGTATATACTAGCTTGAATATAAGCATTCTAAAAAGGCGTGGGCCGGGGCGGACTTGAACCGCCGACCTCCGCCGTGTGAGGGCGGCGTCATACCAGGCTAGACCACCGGCCCCCAGCTTTCTCAACTCTGTCTAAACCTTTAAGTCTTGCTGTAGAAACGTTATGACATGGCGGTCTCGTTAACAGAGGTTGCGATAATAGCGGCCATCATACTGATAGCCATCTACATCCTTCCGGGCAAGCTGCCCAAGCTGGCCAAGTCATTCGGGGAGGCGAAGAGGGAGTTTGAGAAGGCATCGAAGCGTGAGGAAATTCTCGAGAAAGCACGCGCTCTCGGGATAGACGTCACCGGGAAGACCCTTGAGGAGATAGAGGACGAGATTAGGCAGAGGTCTCGCTAGACTGGAGGGCAGCCGCATGGTTTTGAACGGCAGCGCGGGCATGCTTCTCCATACTTCTCTGTGAAGGCCCGTTCCAGGTCAAGCCCGGCCACGTTGCAGAAGCTAAGCAGCCAGGCAAGCACGTCAGCCGCCTCCTCCCCAACTCTGGAAGCTTCCTTGTTCTTGACGACGGCGTCTCCTAGCTCCCCCACTTCCGACACGAACCATGTAAACGTCCTCTCCAAGCCCCGCCTCCTGTCCCTCAAACCATACAGGTCATCCATCAACAGCTGAGCCGACCTAATGTCCATCGAAAACCCTCACCCATCAAGCGGAAAACCACTAGTAAAATATTTTAACATCCTTTGACATCCAAGCGGTGAAGTACATGTCTTCTGTCCCGAGAGGAAGATTAATAGGGATGCAGGTTTACAACCCCGACGGCACCCTTGTCGGAACCATTCAAGACGTGGAGCTGCCGATCGGCGGCGGAGAAATAAGCCTTCAAGTGCTTTCTAAGTTCAACAACCTTGAGAAGATAGCCTGGAACATGGTGGGAGCAGCTGGGGACATAGTCATCTTGAAGGAGAGGATAGAGCTGAAGCAGCCGGAGCAAGCCGCAGCCCCGGCATACACCACTACGGCAGCACCGCAGCCAGCCACCGCGTACATCCCCGCCAAGCCCGGGAAGGGTCGGAAGGAGAAGTATCCCTGCCCGACGTGCGGCAAAGACCTTACGTGGATAGAACAGTACCAGAGATGGTACTGCTACAGCTGCGGCAAGTACGCTTAGGTTGAAGGCAGCTGCTTAGTCTTGACCATGCTGCATGGAGTCGAGCTATCGCTGAAAACCCGTAAACACTACATTCTATCGCTGGCTGTTTTTCTTCTTTCACTAGCGTTCTACCTCCCTCCAGCCCTCGTCAACGAAGCACCCTTCTGGGACGACAAAGCATACATAAACAACGCCCTCATAGCCAGCGGCCGGATAGAACCAAGCCAAGCAAGGGGGCCCTACGCCGAGGAGAGGCCTCCGCTTTTCTGGTGGCTTCTCGCTCTCCTTTACACGGCGGGCCTGCCGGTCGAGACAGCTAGGCTAATATCACCCTTGACGGTGTCGGCCGGCGTCGTGGCCGTCTTCCTCCTAACTTCAAAGATCTTCAAGAGTTTTTTGACAGGCTTCCTCACCGCCTTGATGCTGGTTGTGCATGACTACTTCGTCCTGACAACCTCCTACATCCTGACAGATTCGCTGGGCTCTATCCTAGCTTTTCTAGCGCTGGCGTCCTTCTCCCTAGGCCTGAGGTACGGTCCTTACATGTGGCTTTCAGGAATCCTTATGTCAGTCGCCATACTGGCGAGGGACCAGAACCTCCTCCTCATACCTGTCTTGGCGTTGTTTCTCATCTGGGTTGCAAAGACTTCGAGGCTTCTCAAGGTCCTAGCACTCGTCCTCCTAGGCTTGACGGCCTACCTCGCCGTCTCACTAACCCAGGAAGTGTTTCTCCAGTACCTGTCCGACATCGCCACAGTTGTTTTGCTAGACAGGGTGTTCCCTGTTTTCATTACGTTTGTAGCGTTGTTCGCAACGTTGGCTGTGTACAAGATAGCTGAGCAGAAAAACCTCGTATCCCGCAGGCCGAGCATCGAGGAGAGATTCTTCGACATCCTACTAGCTGTTGTCTTATGCATAATCGTCCTTTACCCGTACTTTCTCGACAACGTTAGGCTCGGGGATGAGTACCAGATAGCTGGAAGAGGGGTTCTGTCAAGACCTGTTGCTCACTCCATCATGGTTAGAAACGACATAGCTCGCACCGGGTTGGGCGCCTTTGAGCGGGCGTCGGTCTGGGCTAGCACAACCCCCCAGCTTCTGACGACGCCGATCCTAGCTCTATCGCTGCTGGGCGGCGTGCTCGTGTTGAAAAACCGAGTCGTCGAAGCAAGGCCCTTGGTCATCTGGGGAGGAGTCTCCATACCCTATGTATTCTTCTTCACACACTTCGAGTACAGGTTCCTAGCCCAGGCAGTACCAGCGCTCGCATGCCTCACAGCATACAGCCTAACTAGGCTAACCGCCGTAAACAAACCCGCCGGCCTAGCCGCCGCCTGCCTAACACTCGGTGTAGCGGCTTTTCCAGCAGGTGCTTACGGGTTTTTACTGAGCTTCTCAACGCCAACGGTCTTGGTCGGCTGGCAGGCTTTAACAGGAGCGTCGTCCGTGTCCGAGAGATGGCTATCGGACTACGTCGAATACCTTGACGAGGTGATGAAGCAGCCTCAGCCAACGATTCCGCTGCCCAACACGCTTGCAGCGTTGTTGATTATTCCAGCCCTAGCTTTTGCGGTCTACCTAGGGTTGAGGAAGGGGTTGGAGCACTAGCCTAATTTGGAATAAGCTATAATACACGCCGTTCAAACCTTTTTCCAGTGTTTAGATTTGGTGTATGTATCGAGGGGTAGGAGGACGCGGTTCACGGCGGCGCTTGCCGTCGCTCTGGTGGCGTTCCTTCTGACCGGATTGGTGGGAAGCTCATTCCTGAACGTCTACCTTAACATCGTAGAGTTCGGAGACCTCTTCATAAGACCCTTCTACTTCTCCATCGTTGGAGGCCTCGTGCTCTCGTTCATAGCGCTGTTCAGGCTGGATTTCAGATCTAGGAAATCGGTGACGATATGGGCTCTGAGGTCTCTGCTCATAATGCTCCGGGGTGGTTTTTCAACGAGGATGCTTGACTTCGAAAGGTTCCGCCTCTCGGTTCAGACCTTCACAGCATGGCAGTTGACCAAACTCCTTCTGGGAACCTTCCTTTTCTCCAACAGCGTTTTCGGCATGTCTTTCCTGGCATGGCTAAACGGCTGGGAGACAGGCCTGAGCCAGATACAACGGATATTACTACTCCCCTTCATGCCCTTCAAGCCCGGCGAGACAGTAGGCGCAGAAGCAGTAATCGAATCCTCTCCAGCCCTCATACTCCTGATACCGCCTATCTTCAGCGCCATCGGCGTAAGGCTCCTGCTATTAATCGGGTTGACGAACATAGTCAAGGTTTTCACAAAAGCCTTGATCTCGTTCGGCGAGACTGGCATGATTACGATTAAAGCCTCGACGATACAATTCCTCGCAGCGCTCGGTCTTGCATGGACCGGCTTCAACCTCTTCTTCAGCACCTACATCGACTACAACACACGCGTGCTGATAATAGCATGCTTCCTAGCTTCAGGGGTTTTAGCTTTCTACGGGTACCTAGACTACTCCGGAAGAAGGCTGTTGAACAACATCTACCTCAGAGCAGGGCTGATTGTCATAATCGCTCTCTCAACAGCCTCCATCGTGACTGTTCAGAACACAATCGCAGACGCTCAGAAGATCGAGTACAGAGGCCCCTATGTGATGCAGGAGATCATGGTCAACAGGTACTTGTCAGACTTGAGGGTTAAGATTCTCCCATACAACTTCAGCAAGATGGAGGTACAAGCGTTTGAAGTCGACTCAATCACCCGGTCAAGCATGAACATACTCGAACGAACGAGGCTGTGGGACTGGAGCGCCGCCTTTGCCAAACTCAGGCCAGAGATCGGTCTCATCCCCTACATAGATTTTGAAGACTCGGACATACTGCGGTTCAACGGCACGCTCTACTGGAGCGCCTCGATGAAGCCCGTCCTGCCCGCTACAGTGACTAGCGCCGACCTTTGGTACAACAGGCATCTCGTCTACACCCACATCCCCCAGGGATTCCTGATGCTCGACGCGCACACGGGAGAAGTGGTTGACAGCTCCCAGTTTTTCAAGGAGAGGAGAATATACTACGGTGAGGGGGGAGCCCGAAGCCTCTTCTCAGCAACATGGGCAGCGATCATAAATGGAAAGGAAACACCCGACGAGATAGGCCGAGCCGTCTACAACGGCAAGGGCGGAGTCTTGGTAGGGCCCCCGCTAAGCTGGCTGTACGACATCACCTTCTTCCTCAGCTACCCAGACCGCAGCATAACACTACTAAGGTATCGGGACGTCCACGACAGAGTATCCCTGCTCTTCCCCTACTTCACATACTTCCTAGGAAACGACTACGTCGACATGTTTCCGGTCACCGACGGCGTCAAAACCTACTGGATGATGCCGCTCATCATCTCCCTGCCAACCGACAAGACTCCGTGGTCTCGTGAGAACCCCCTCGTCAGGTTCGTCGGCATAGCGCTGGTGGACGTCTACGATGGCTCGATAGAGGTGATTACGCTGGGCAACGACTTTTTCACCAAGCTGTTCAAAACAGTCTACTCTGACTACGTGAAGGATGATGTTCCACAATGGCTTGAAAACCAGCTCAGGTATCCTGCGGAGCTCTTCTCATACCAGATAAGGCAGTTTTCTCTGTACCACATCAACGACCCAGCCATATTCATACAGGCCCGAGAGTTTTACGAGATTCCTCAAGGCGTAGACGTATACTTCGTTCAAGCAAGGCTGCCCAACATGAACAGCCTCGAGTTCATCGGCATCCTGTCGCTCGAGCTGAGGGGGGCTAGAGGGCTCAACCTGGCCGGCTACGCCGTGGTGCGCAACGACTACCCCCACACGGGTGAGATGTACTTCTACAAGGTAGACCCCGACTCGCCCATCAAGCTTCTAGGCCCCACAGCGGCTCTTCAGGCTCTTCAGAGAGACCCAGCCTTCAGAACGTTAAGCACCCTGCTAGCCTCGCCAAGAATCGGTGAAACAATCTTCTACGAGGTCGGCGACCATCCCGTCTACGTCATACCTGTTTACACAGCGAGAGAGGGTGAGGGGGTGGTCACGCAGATCGGAACGATAGCGGTTGTGGGCGCTGCGTTCACGGGCCTTTACTACGTGGGTCTCGGCAATACAATCGACGAAGCATTCCGAAACTATCTTCTGAAGCTGCTCGGCGAACAACCACCACCCCCCACCGCCGCACTCACGCGTGAAGCCAAGATTGAAAACCTTAGAAAGCTGCTGACGGAGCTCGGGCTGGGAGGCGAGGCCGTCGACACGGTCAACGCCAACATAGTCTACAAGCATGAAGTCTTAAACTACACCGTCGAAAGGGATTTCGAGAAAATTAGACAGACCTTCCAGTCATTCACGGAGTCTTGGAGGAATTACGGTGCTATTATAGTCCACTGGATTTCTGGCGATAGCTTATATTTAGGCGCAGTATATCAGCAGTCGGGAATAACTGTGCTTAGGTACGTGAGGGTGGTCGTGGATTGAGCAGAGACGTAAAAAGAACCGGGTTCAACGGGTTGGGCTATCTCCTGCTATTCCTAGTCGGAGTTGCAATTCTATCATTCATGCTACGTCTTCAGACAGGGCTTTTAGGCCTAGTTCTGGGAGGCCTAGCAGTAGGTCTTGCTGTCTACTGGTTCAAAGCCTTGAACAAGAGCCTAGCCGCATCAGCGTGGGATGACTTTCTTCTCGAAATAAGGCATGAGGGAGATGTGGTCGACCTCACAGCTCAAGTACCCGGCCCGGAGAGCAACGTCAAGGTAGAGCTCCTCGGAAGGAAGCTAGTGCTCAAAGGCGGGATGGGCTTTAGGCGGACTGTCAAGCTACCCTACGAGGCCATCTTGAGAGAGCTGAGGTACGTGAACGGCATACTGAACGCTAAGCTTGTCAAGAGAGCCGACGCTCCTACAACGAGCTGAGCCCGTCCAGTATATCTTCAACCGTTTTGTGGAGAGACAGGACGTAGGGTATGCCTTCAGACGAAGCCAGCTCCACGGCGAACGGGTCGACGTCCTCCTTGCCTGGAGGCCCGTGAATTGCTATCATCCGAGGCCTTATCGGGAATATCTTGGCTGCTATGATGGGCGATCTTCCCCTGGAGACGTTTGTGAACACCACGACTCGGACAGAGTTTCCGCCGAACAGTCTTAGGAATTCGTGTGAGTCGAGGTTCTTTATCGCACGAAGGCTGTCCACAACTGTGTATCCGTAGACATAGGAGTCCCTCAACCCTTCCCCGGCAAGCCAAACACCCTTCATAGCATCAGCAACCTCCGCCAGCGTCCTAGGCGAGGTGTACTCAGCCATACCAAGCACAACACCCGACAAGTCCCTGACGGAGCCAGCGTACTTCCTGATGTGCAGCCCACCCTTCGACTCGTCCAAGCTAATCAAAGCGTTGACATATCTTCTGATGAACTCAGTCCCTGGAGACTTTCGGCGGTTCTTCTCATAATCGCTCAAAACAGACGAGGCCACTCCCATAGCCTTGGCCAAGTTCTTCTGACTCTCCTCAAACAACATCCTCCACTTCTTCAAAGCATCCCCGGGCCTCGCCGAAAAAATCACCTCGCCGGCTATCGTGTTCATCAACTGTCGTTTTAGACTATCCTCGGCCTCCACGCTTCAAGCCACTAACCCATAGTCAAACATCTAGAGGATTTAAGATTTAGCTGAGGTGGGGGTGGTGGGACTTGAACCCACGGTCTTCGGGTACCGCCTCATGACCAGCCGGGACGTGATCTGGAGCCCGACGCCTTGGCCTTGCTCGGCTACACCCCCCGGAGTCGATATGCTAAAAACCTACTTAAGTTTATTTCAACACCTTTTGAAAGGGGTGATTTTCCATCGAGTCTAGCAATCTGTAAAGGTTAAATTCCTCCAGCACCTTTTCAGCCTTGTCCCTAAGTGGGTTTGTGTATGACTTTTTTACAAGCCCGTTTTCCATGAGGTAGATCCTGTCAGCTATCAACGATGCTTCAATCGGGTCGTGAGTGACA